>NZ_JBGEHL010000045.1:0-1139 GCF_041403445.1 Aliiroseovarius conchicola | reverse complement strand
GCTCGCGGCAACGATATATCGGGCCGCCTCAAGAAGCCGGATATACATCAGCAATCGCGACCTCGAAACCAGAACCAAACAGACCGTTGCAATCAGGCAGGGTCCATATATATCCACACAGGAGGTCTAAGGGCTGCCAAGCCTTGCTACCGTCAGCGCCTTTAATGACATTCCTGCTTTGCGCGACCAGTGACATTTCTGAATGGCGTTTACATATTGTGCGCATGATTGACGCATATGAATTATCCGGATACTCTCCTCCCCAAGGAGATCATCATGCCCTTATCCGCTGCCAGAAAACCCACCAACCTTACACTCGATAGCAAACTGCTATCTGATGCAAAGGCGCTCAACGTGAACCTGTCTCGGGCTGCGGAAGAAGGTGTTCGCGCGGCCGTCATACAGGCTCGAAAGGAACAATGGCTATCTGAGAATGCAGGCGCGTTGGAAAGCTCCAACACTTTCATCGAGCGCCGGGGATTGCCCCTTGAACGGTATCGGAAGTTCTAATGGCAAAGTTCGATGTTTACTTAAGCGACGACAAAGACACGCTGCTACTTGATATCCAGTCAGATATTCTCGAAGCCCTGAATACACGTCTTGTCGCGCCACTGATCGTTGCCAGCAAGGGCCCCTCGCCCGCAAAATGCCTAAATCCGGTCTTCATGATAGATGGCGGTGAATATGTCATGGCAACACAGTTCATGGCGTCGGTCCCCAACTCGATACTTCGAGATCCCGTGGACAATCTGAATGACAAATATGACGAAATCACAGCTGCAATCGACATGCTTATACAAGGGTTCTAGAGGCAACCGACACCATAATTTTTGGAACACTGACCCTGGTCTTGTCGTTACTGGCGTCAACGCCGGCACCCGGATGCACACAGACATAACATCGAGCCGCGATACCTCAGCAGGATACTGGCTTGAATGTGCCGTACCTCCGTACTTTGGGGTCGAGTGCGGCTCAGTGCAGAAAACCACTATAAGGATTGACCCAGCCCCTTGATCCGGCCCAAGGGGCCCGAGCATGCTCAGACGCGCCTTGGGAGGAACAATCCACGAACGCTAAGCGTTTTCGGGAACGTAGCCGACCCCAAAGGCCGTGCATTCGCTCCCTCACCCCCTCATAGC
>NZ_JBGEHL010000044.1:0-1297 GCF_041403445.1 Aliiroseovarius conchicola | reverse complement strand
TGCAAGGATCGCCGGTCACAGGGAAGTTTGCAAAGGTTCGTGCCGATCCACTCAGCCATCCGGAATTGCTTCTCTGTTCCCTCTCGCCGTCGTTCTGCCCTCACAATCCGTTATCATCGCCTAAAGCGTTTCCAGTGTTTGTTGAATCAAAAGGGGATTCACAGCGAGCTTGTTTTCTGATTCATCCTGTTCAGGAGGATGAGATTATGCCCAACCCGCTTTCTGCCGATATTCGTATGCGCTTTGAAAAGCTCTTTGCCGAAGGGCTATCCGGGCGTGAGATTGGTCGCCGCTTGCTGATTTCAGCGGCATCCGCCTCGCGCCTGTCACAAAAGCTCAAGCAAGGTTTGAACCTGACAGGGGTCGAGTGCGGCTCAGTGCTAAATAGCACGTTAAGAAAATAAGCTACTGAAAAGTATAGATAATTTCTACTGGGCATTCCGAGAGATTCATAAAATATGAGCTGGTTAAACAGTTGATGTTAAAAGACAAAAATCCTTATAGTGGTTTTCTGCACTGAGCCGCACTCGACCCCGAACCGACTGGAAGTCGGTGGGTTGGAACCAGGGCGTGGATACTCAACTGTCTGACTTGATCTCCAGCGGCATATTGCGAAAAGGCACGAAGTTGCCCTCTTGCAGGATGCTTGCAAATGACCTGGGCGTCTCGGTAAATTCTGTTCTTGGAGCTTATTCACGCTTGACGGTGTCCGTCGTCAGTTAAATTGGGACATCAGAGCGGCTTGAGCATTGGAGGCTCTGGCTCAATTGTTTGATTGATTATGCGGCTTGTTTTTGATGTTGCAAGCGGCGGTGTTTGATTGTCTGTCTTTTGATCCTTTTCCTTTGTCTGAGAATTGCTCTGTCACGCCCGAAGTAGACGTCGGCAGGTGTGACGTTGTTCAGGCTCTCGTGGTAACGCTGGTTGTTGTAATAATCGACAAATTCCCGGATCTGGCATTCGAGATCGCCGGGAAGATAGTAGTTTTCCAGCAATACGCGGTTCTTCATCGTTTGATGCCAGCGTTCGATTTTGCCTTGGGTCTGTGGATGGAACGGAGCACCACGGACATGGTCCATATTTTGCCCTTCCATCCATTCGGCCAAGTCGCCAGATATGTAACACGACCCGTTGTCACTGAGCCGCATTCGACCCCGAAATCACATGTTTTCCCAAACTGAACGACTACCGGCTGGCGCCGGTAGGATCGGCGATGTGATTTTCCAAGTACTGAAGTACGATGTCCTCTGTGATGGCACCGTTGGTGGTCGAGAAATACCCACGGCCCCAAAATCGC
>NZ_JBGEHL010000043.1:0-1307 GCF_041403445.1 Aliiroseovarius conchicola | reverse complement strand
GTTTCGAAGGCTGAAAGGATACCGGCGCATCTTCTCAAGGTTCGAAAAGCTGGACGTCATGTACCGCGCTTTCCTGAATTTCGCCCTAATCGTCGATATGATTAAGTGTTAACAGGCCCTAATTGCATGACCGTCAACACGAGCTTGATTGATGTCACTGAAATACCGCCATTAGTTGAGGAATATCTAAGACTTCGCAGAGAGGGCGGGCTAAGTGCGTTTTCCACTGAGGCAGCGGAAATCGGTCTTAAAGGCACACTATTTGCGGTGACACTTCGTTGCGAATATGAGGCCATCGGAATGGGACGGATCGTCGGAGACGGTGGCTGTTTTGTGCAGATTGTTGATATTGCCGTCGATCCTCGTTTTCGAGGTAAGGGTCTTGGAAAGCTGGTGATGACATCACTTATGAATTGGGCAAAAAAGAGTTGCCGGAAACGGCCTTTCTAAGCCTTCTTGCGGATGTTCCTGCGAACAAACTTTATGAAAAATTTGGCTTCACAGAAACTGCGCCTGCGTTACTTGGGATGTCGTGCCGGATTGCTAAGTCCTGAAAGAGATTTCAGCCGTCGGCACGACCGAAACAACACATGGCCCAGCATCAAATCCATCTAAAGTGTTGTTGTGATGAGCGATTATCTCGGATTGCGTTAAGGCTCCGGAATCCCCAGTACAGTGACCATCAGAAGCAAGCACAACATCAAATCCAGAGGACACTGCGCGTCTAACGGTTGTATCGACGCAAAACTGCGTCATGCACCCACCGACGACGAGACGAGACGCCCCAACTCGCGTGAGATGTTCCAAAAGATCCGTTTCATGGAACGAGTCGCAGCTCACCTTATGGACAACAATATCTTTTTGGGTCGGAGCAAGTCGAGGCACGATTTCCCAACCATCGGTGTTTACAGCTAGTCGATGGCTTGCAGGACCATCGTTTTGAACAAGGATTGTCTGAACGCCTTGCGACGCCGCATTTTCCTTTAGAATGGAAAGCCTCCCAACAACTGCGTCGAAATACGACGTGACGGCTTCGACGCGGTTATCGCTTGCCGTACCGTCGAGGATGGCATTTTGAACATCAATAAGAAGAAGAACATCTGTCATACTGCGTTGTCACGTGCTCAAGCTTCAGCGTCAACAACTACCTGCAACACTTGGTTTGAAAAAGAAAGGAGCAGACATTAGAGCGCCGTCCTTGAAATCTGAATCGGTGGGATTCCGACGATGCGGATTTTGTGATTCACCATATTTGGAGGTGGATCATGGGCAAATCGCTATCACTGGATATTCGGGAGCGTGTCGTC
>NZ_JBGEHL010000042.1:0-1510 GCF_041403445.1 Aliiroseovarius conchicola | reverse complement strand
TGTCTGACGTCAGCACCCGTTGGACAGATTTGAGGATTTGAATAGAGGAGGATTTCTGGTTCATCTTATCGATTAGGAGATCGAGATGACGAAGAAGCCGACTACATCGAAAGACGCCGCCGACAAGGTTGTCAAAAACATCCGTCGTAAGACACGTCAAACTTACTCAGCTGAAGAGAAGATCCGTATTGTTTTGGCTGGTCTGCGCGGCGAGGAGAGCATCGCCGTTCTTTGCCGCCGCGAGGGTATTGCGGAGAGCCTGTATTACAGCTGGTCCAAAGAATTCCTTGAAGCAGGCAAGCGCCGCTTATCGGGCGATACCGCGCGTCAGGCCACGTCACCAGAAGTGAAGGAACTGCGTTCAGAGTCTTTGGCGCTGAAGGAGTGCGTGGCTGATCTGACGCTTGAAAACCGTCTGCTCAAAAAAAGCATGACAGGAAATGGGGGATACGAGGAATGAGGTACCCTACTTCTGAAAAGCTTGAGATCATCCGCACCGTTGAGGGCTCCCACCTGCCGGTCAAACAGACGCTTGATATGCTGTGCATTCCGCGCAGCACATTCTACCGGTGGTACGATCTTTATGTCGATGGTGGCGTGGACGCATTGGCGGATCATTCGCCACGCCCAGGATCAGTCTGGAACCGCATTCCGGATGTCCGCCGCGATGATCTGATTGAGTTTGCGCTGGAGCATGAGGCGCTGTCGACACGGGAATTGGCCGTCAAATACACCGATGAAAAGAGGTATTTTGTCTCTGAATCATCAGCTTATCGCATTCTCAAAGCCGCTGATCTGATCACTGCACCAGATTATGTGGTGATCAAAGCGGCCGATGAGTTCAAAGACAAAACCACATCTATTAACGAGATGTGGCAAACGGACTTCACTTACTTCAAGATCATCGGCTGGGGTTGGTACTATTTGTCCACGATCTTGGACGACTACAGTCGCTACATCATTGCCTGGAAGCTTTGCACAAACATGCGTGCCGAGGACGTCACTGATACGATCGAACTGGCGCTGAATGCGTCGGGTTGCGACCAAGCCGTTGTGCGTCATAAACCGCGTCTTCTGAGCGATAACGGCTCGTGCTACATCTCCGGCGATCTGGCAGAATGGCTGGAAGGCCAAAACATGACGCATGTACGTGGCGCACCATTCCATCCACAAACCCAAGGCAAGATCGAACGCTGGCATCAGACGATGAAGAACCGGGTTCTCTTGGAAAACTATTACCTACCAGGCGATCTCGAACGTCAGATCGGGGCCTTCGTCGATTACTACAACAACGCACGATACCACGAGAGCTTGAGCAACGTCACACCTGCTGACGTCTACTTTGGTCGCGACAAAGCCATTCTGCGGGAAAGGAAAAGGATCAAAAAACAGACAATCCGGCAACGACGCTTGCATCACGAAAAACAAGCCGCATAATCAATCACACAAACGAGCCAGAGCCTCCAATGCTCAAGCCGCTATGATGTCCAACTTTATATGACGACGGACA
>NZ_JBGEHL010000041.1:0-1575 GCF_041403445.1 Aliiroseovarius conchicola | reverse complement strand
CCTACAGCGACAGGCGATTTGGCGGCCACGCCAAATCTGCCGAGAGCTTAGTTAGCATCCGCTAATGTTCGAACGGAAAAGGCCGCCGCAAGGTGGCCTTTTTCTTTTTAAGAGCGGGTCTTGCGAGCTATGTTTCTATCTATACTATTATCCCAAACGTACGCTCACGCAAAAAGTGCTTAGCATGATATATCTATTTGTTATCGCTGTTGTTTCGACCTTATTTTCAATATTTGCTATCGTTGAGCCGGCTTGGTCCGACGCCCTTCTCATTTCCATTCCATCAGCTTTAGCGGGGTGGTTTCTTTTTCTTCGCTTGTTTGCGGGGAAATCCAGGCAAGCAAGTAAAGAAAAATGGGCAATAGTTGATGGTTCGAATGTGATGTACTGGCGTACAGAGAATCCTGAATTCCAACCGCTTTTGCAGTTGGTCGAATTTTTGATCGACCAGGGCAGGATGCCAATTGTGATGTTTGATGCGAATGCCGGTTATTTGTTAGAGGGTCGATATTTACATAACAACTTCTTTGAGAAACGATTGCGCCTCCCCCGGGGACATGTGGTTGTTGTTCCAAAGGGCCAACCAGCAGACCCACATATTCTACGTGCAGCAAGAAATCGCGATGCCATCGTGGTGTCGAATGATCGTTATCGAGATTGGGCGGACGAGTTTTCAGAAATTCACACGCCCGGTTTTCTAGTTCGCGGAGGGTATAGCGCAGATAATCTTTGGTTGAGCTCCGATCTGGAGAAAACATGAGGCTTCGCGTTGATCAATCTGCCGATGCAGTAGCAGTCGATGTCTTTTTTGGACATTTTGTGCTGTTGAATGCGGCGCTTTCTGCAGGCCCAAGTTTTTGACTGGGCTTTTGCTCACCAAAGGCAACTTGCGCATTTTGTCAACCTGTAGCGGCACGATCCAGTTTACTATCCTCGCATGATGTTGAATGGCGCGAGAAGATAACCATCCGAGTTTGTGGTATTTGGCTATGTCGTGTCATATGCGTTGGCGGGTGTGGCCGCGAGTATTTCCCTCATCGAGTGTCGACAGGGATGTTTCGGTCGTTCTTGGATTCTGGTCGACCAAGCGGGCCACAGAAACCGATGCCTTGGTCTGAAGTCTACCAACATCTAGAATGGTTGGACTTTGATCGCCGTTTTCAGACAGCCCTATCTTGTACATCGTTGTCGTAGCACTCCCGCGCAGCGTCGATTGCTGGAAGGTTCTCAAGCGCCCAGTATCCAAGCGCTCTAACGGGGTCTTGGAATGACAATCCCATAGCTGTTAAGTTGTACTCTACTTTCGGCGGGATCGTGGGGTGATACGTGCGGTTGACAAGGCCATCGCGCTCAAGCTCGCGCAGCGTTCGACTCAGCATCCGCTGCGATATCCCAAGATGGCGCTTTAGCTCGTTAAAACGCAGCGTTCCGTATTGTGACAGTGAGATTACGATTAGGGCCTGTTAACACTATTACTTAGTGCTATTTGATGCTAGGTATCTGTTATGAATGAGATAACAGAAAATCAATACGCGCTGATCCAGCCCTACTTGCCAGTCCAGCGCGGGAATGTGC
>NZ_JBGEHL010000040.1:0-1674 GCF_041403445.1 Aliiroseovarius conchicola | reverse complement strand
AACAGACAATCCGGCAACGACGCTTGCATCACGAAAAACAAGCCGCATAATCAATCACACAAACGAGCCAGAGCCTCCAATGCTCAAGCCGCTATGATGTCCAACTTTATATGACGACGGACAAGGATGAAACGCCAAGACCTGAACGGTTTTGCGATTGATCTGGGTGGCACGAAAACGACCGCCGCTCGGATCGCAAATGGCGACATAACTGAACGCGTAACGCTGCCCACTGATCGTGACGGTGATCTGTACGCGCAACTCGACCAGATGAACGACATGCTTTCAGAGCTGGACTATTATCACGGCGCCCCACTTGGTGTCGCTGTAACCGGTAGACTCACACGCGACAAACAATGGTTCGCCGTTAATGCGGCAACCCTTCCCAAAATTTGGGACGCCCCGTTGGGTGACGCGCTGAGCGCGCGCTTTCAGGCCTCGGAGTGTTGCAATGACGCAATCGCTGCGACACTGGCGGAGGCCTTGTTCGGGGCGGGTATTGGATGTCAGGACTTTGCATATATTACTGTTTCAACAGGGGTCGGCGGCGGTTTGTATTTCAATGGAAGACCAGTATCGGGCTTTCGCGGATTGGCTGGGCATTTTGGTTTTATGACATCTCCGCTAGCACAGGAGACATGTGGATCAGGCAGAAAGGCCACGGTCGAGTCAGTTGCTGGTGGGCTTGCCATCAGTGAGGCTGCTGATAAGACCGGACATCGCGACTTTTCCGCCAAAGACGTATTTGTCTCCGCTCAAATGGGCGCAGGCTGGGCGACAAAAATTGTCGACCAATCAGCTCAAGCGATTGCAACACTAATCGCTGACATCTCGACTTCATTCGATCCCGAAAGAGTAGCAGTAGGTGGGAGTATCGGTCTGGCGGACGGTTATCTGTCTCTTGTCGAAAGCCACCTTGCAAACGAGCCTGAGCTTTTCCAAGCCTCGCTGACACTGGCTCAGCTTGGGCAGGATGGCCCTTTATTGGGAGCCTTGGCGCTTAGACAGCAATCAGACCATGCAGGTAGTGGCCCAAAGGGATGCTAAAGAATTATTCTGATTAATGTCGTCTGTATTGCAGCGATCCGTCTAATCCACACCCGCAACTCGTTCCTTGAGGTCATGATTTCCTAAGGTAGCTTTGTACGACTAGCGGTCGTCTGCACATGGCGCAGCATTGGTTAAAGTGGGCTCTTCACGATGCTTCGTCGCTTGTTGCACCAATGACTGGGATTTGGACGCCGCCGCCGCTTGCATCACCATCAAGTTGCTGGGCCATGCGCCCTTGTGGAGTAAGCTATGTCTGACAAACCCGCCTTTTGCTCACGCTGCTATTGCTGACGCAGCAATTGCTCGCGCCTGCGGCACGTCACTTGTTGCACCGCAGTAGATTTCCCAATTGCGATCATTCAATCGATCTGAATCCGCTGAAGTCCAAACCGTCATTTCACGGCAGCCAGTTTCGAACATCGAGGCAGGGGCCAAACCTGACCTGCGCTACTGCGGCCAAACTTGCGGTTTCTGCGGGCGCATTTTTCGGCTTTGGACTCATTTTTCCAGATGCTGCAATCGCTCGAACGGCAGCTATTTGGTGCCATCACCTGAGATTGAGGCTTTTTTGCATGAGTCAGAGTATGGATAGCTAGACCTGAACGTTGATTGTTGCTTCAACCT
>NZ_JBGEHL010000039.1:0-1694 GCF_041403445.1 Aliiroseovarius conchicola | reverse complement strand
GTTTCGAAGGCTGAAAGGATACCGGCGCATCTTCTCAAGGTTCGAAAAGCTGGACGTCATGTACCGCGCTTTCCTGAATTTCGCCCTAATCGTCGATATGATTAAGTGTTAACAGGCCCTAATCAATTCGTTGAATTGCGCATTTATCCGCGGCCCGGCAATGTGATTGGGGTCACTTTGCTGCCGGGTTGATCCAATCCTTTGCACGAAATCAACACCATATGCTTTTTCAAAGAAAGCAAGGTATTTCGCGTTAACAAATTCGCCACGGCTACCCTCATCGACACCTTCGACTCCTGCCCAGCTAAGGACGTAGTCCTCGAAAGATTCTACGAAGGCCTCGATATCTCCAGCTGACAAGTAATCAAGAAGTGCGTTTGCCTGAGTACGTAGATCTTCGTCAAGCGACAATGCAACTTGAGTTGATGGTATATCTCCATATCCCCACAATGTGGGAATGAGGAGTGCGTCGGAATGATATTGGAAGTCACCCGGAAGAAGTGCGACAGTGTCTACTAGGTCGCTTTCAAACAATACATCTTCGATAAGACCGATTGAACCGTCGTCGAACGTAAATGAGCCGCGATGCGTTATTGTGTTCCCAGCGTTTGTTTCGGATACTTCATCAGCAGATACGTTTATTGACACGATTCCAATTTCGCTCAAACTCTGCAATTCACCATCGTTTGAAACACCGTCCTGATCTAGGTCGCGCCAAACCAAAAGGTCGTTGAAGCCATCGTCACTGGCGTCGATCTTTCCGTCACTGTTTGAATCTAGAGCAGCAAGCTGGGCAAAGCCATTGTCAAAGCCAGTCTGATCACCAAACAACTCGGTTGTGTCATCAATCTGACCGTTGCCATTGACATCAATAGCAAGCAATCCATCGTCCGGTGAAACCCAACCAGTTCGCTCAGCAAACCCATCCACATTTAGATCAAAGTGCGCTTCCGATTGGGATAATGCGGTAAGCTCAACACCGTCGCCATCAAGGTCAATGACGAGTGGGTCAATGGCCGGTGGATTACTGTAGTCGCTATCATCTGGCAGGTCATCACCAGGGCCGCCGTTGTTTTCTTCTTCTGTCCCGTCGTCGCCCGTTTCACTTTCTTCGCCGGGATTATCTTCCTCTTCCTCCTCGTCTTCCTCATCCAGTTCTTCCTGACGAGCATCGGCATAATCTTGATCCCAGAGCCCGCGGTCTTTTAGGTCTTGCTTGGCACGTTCAGCAGCTGCGCGCTCCTCAGGATCCGAACTGTTCTGCGCATCTACGATATCGTTGTGAATATCGCGCAAATGGGAGTTCCTATGTTCTGGATTCATGCCGGGGTTGTTTTCAACCTTGTCCGCTACCGATTCAGTGCGTTCGTCAACTGGCCCGTGGTTTTCGTCGACCTCGTCATTCATTTCACCTGGCGTAGATCCTGCTTCACCAGCAGTACCATCGTGATTTCCAGCCAAATCTCCTACGAGACTGTCCAAGGTATCACGCATCCCACCATAAACATCACCGCCGCTAATATCAATTTCACTCATAGATCACCTTATTTATCTAGAATTTTTAAACAGAAGAATTAGGGCCTGTTAACACTATTACTTAGTGCTATTTGATGCTAGGTATCTGTTATGAATGAGATAACAGAAAATCAATACGCGCTGATCCAGCCCTACTTGCCAGTCCAGCGCGGGAATGT
>NZ_JBGEHL010000038.1:0-1939 GCF_041403445.1 Aliiroseovarius conchicola | reverse complement strand
CCCGCACCTTCGAAGCGCTTTTCAAATCCGTTGCACAAACATGCGACCTCTTCCCACCAGACGAGTGCCGAAATCTCTTCAAGGCTGCCGGGTATGTTACAGATTAAATGGACGGTGCTCTAGCCCCGACATCTGCCAAGTGACCGGTTAATGCAACAGTCCCCAAGCATCGGGATTCCTTCGCAGGCCGGAAGTTAACGTGACAACACCCTCCAGACCAGTGAGGCCGGACGCTTACGTTATATCCGAACAAGGCGCTGTCACCCTAGCTAGCACGCCCATTGGGCATCGGTCAGGACACGTTGCGTCACGGTTACTATCTTCTGTTTACAACCTTGAATCAGAACTCACACGATTTGGGAATTCTGAACGTCAACAGGCCCTATATCGTGCATGTCGAATGCTCACCAGTAACATTGGGCAGCTTTACAATAAAATCGTGTTTATTGTTTTTCTTATGACGCCGAACAAGCTGATCCACCCGACTTTGTTTTACAAGAAGTTGTCTTGCCAATACATGGACAGGCCGATTCTTAGTAAGCTGTGGGAAAATCACGGATAGTTCACTGCGAGCTTTTTCAGTGAGGCTTTTTAATGCCTCTCCACCAAGAAACAGGCTTTCTGTAGGAGTTCCGTTTGCCAGAATTATCTCATGATTGTCGCAGCAGATATGAAAATATTCTAACGCTGCGATCTCATCTGAGTTTTTAACCCCGTCAATTCCCAGCAATTTATGAGCTGGAACCAATACCTCGCTAGCATCCGCGATACGTTCGACTACCTTTGAGCGAAGCATTATACGATGTTGCCTGGAGACCAATAGATCTTTCGATGGCGTGCTCGCTCCGAGTGCCCCCGCCTTAATCCTGATGGGCTTAAGAGACGGCCTGATAACCAATTCTTTCTCTTCTGTCTTTTTCGAAGACACCCAGCGAACAGGTTGGAGGCCATTGTCCATAGTTTGGATAAGCATGCCCTTAGTCAAGTACTCCACTTTAACATAACCAGATTCGGTTAAGATTTCTGTGCCTTTGCAGAAACAAACCACATTGCTTCCATCGACAGACTGCCCGATCCTCCAGCCCAACACGTTGGTGCCGCTGGGGAACCCTGTAATGGTCACATTCTGAATATTCAAATTGTCCAAGTTTCCTGCATTACTCAAATCTGTTATGAACGTGTCACCGTTAGCCATCTGTATGAATGCCGCATTCAATGAGACAGTCGTTCCATCGCCCAACAGCAAGTCAACCGATACGAGCGCCGTCATGTCGGATACTGTTGTGACCGAACCAGATCCCAAATCGTATGTGATTGAATCTCCGGGATTGCCTGCATCATTGTCCTGATATGCCCCATCACCACCATCATCACCAACAATCGAAACGATTTTGAGGGTATCTTTGGTTACTGCCGTGCCCGTTGGAAAAACGCTAAGATCTTCAGCATCAAAATCCGTTTGATCGGTGTCGGAAGCGGCATAGGTACCAATAAACAAAAGATTTTCCATTAACGCTTGTATTCCTTTAATAATCTGACATGAATCTGCGGAGCTATGCCCGAAAGTTGGTGACGGCCGTCATCAGGCGGCGATTTGAACTTGCTTGATCCCGTCTTTGAACTCAACCCCCTGAATACCTTCCGGCAGACGGTTTGGCCCGTTGATCTTCCGCCACTTTTTCTTGGCTGACATCATAAGCCTGAATGACGTTCCCCCATCGGGTGGTCCGGTCTAATTGTTAGTGCATCGTGGGCCTCTGGTCCATCGGAACGATGCTTTCCGGTGCAGGCGGGCGATAGCCCAATGAGCTGTGCAGCCTGACGGTGTTGTAGTGAATGCGCCATTGCTCGATCAGGATTTGGGCCTCTCGCAAGCTGTAGAAGATTTCACCGTTCAGCAATTCGTCTCGGAACCTTGCATTGAAGCTTTCACAGTATC
>NZ_JBGEHL010000037.1:0-2078 GCF_041403445.1 Aliiroseovarius conchicola | reverse complement strand
CAACCTGTCTTCTCACAAATCGGCCCATGCGCAAGAGGTTCTGAAATCACAAGGCAACTGGCTGCTCTTTCTGCCGCCGTACTCGCCCGACCTCAACCCAATCGAAATGGCATACTCGAAACTCAAGGCACACCTCCGAAGGCTCAAGGCCCGCTCCTTCGAAGCGCTTTTCAAATCCGTTGCACAAACATGCGACCTCTTCCCACCAGACGAGTGCCGAAATCTCTTCAAGGCTGCCGGGTATGTTACAGATTAAATGGACGGTGCTCTAGTCCGCTCAGGGTTGCTTTGGCGGTTCGGAGTGAGCGGAAGCTCTGCCGATATCCAAGGAGCCGCTTCATAGCAGCATGATCACTTTCGATCCGGTTGTTGCGCCACTTTCGGTCGATGTGACGTATGCTGTCGAAATGTGGGTCATAGCGATGGTTGATTTCGCGGATGACACGCACATAGGCCTGCGCCTTGTCGGTACAGATCGTAACGGGGCGGTGCAGTCGGACACGCTCAATCGCCTTCGCATCCCGCCGCGCGGTGAGGCGGAAGTCGACCATCTGCCCGTTCGCATCAATGGCGCGCCAGAGGTAGTGCCTTTTTCCGCCGACCCGGATGTAGGTCTGGTCCACATGCCAATCGACACTTGCCCGGCGCAGGTGCTTCTCTGTGCGCTTGGTCAGTTCAGGGCCGAACTTCTGAACCCAGCGATATACAATAGAGCGATTAACTGTGACATCGCGCTCTGCCAGAAGATCGACGACATCCTAATAAGACAGCGGGTATCGCAGATATCACCGGACAGCACAGAGAATGATCTCACGCGGAAAACGATGATGTTTGAACGGTGACTGGCGCGGCATGGTGAACCTCAAAAGTCAAAACCTGGCCGACAACAAGAGTTAATGCAACAGTCCCTCCAAAAAAGAGGCCCCGCTAAAGCGGGGCCAGTTCGCCTTTTCAACCACAAAAAGGACCAGGGTTTCTTATGGCAAATTCAGTATCGATACTTAGCCTGAAAGCCACAGGGTACGTCAACACATGGCCCTAACAAGCCACGTCAATCTCCCGGAGACTAGTACTTCAGCAACCAGACGTCAATCTAATGGTTCTGTCGCAAATTTTCCTAGGGGCAACAATCACCTTTCTCCCGGGCGCACTTATCCTGCGAGGGCAGCGAATTGCTGGAAACCGTTTGTGCCTTGGGCGGTGATTTGTCCTTTGCGGATCATGTGTGAGGTTTCAATTCCGGCCAGTATTCCAGCATCGGCCGTGTCATCCGCTTGATAAAACGATGATCCTGCTCGACGATGTTGTTTAGATGCTTACTCTGCATAATCCCGATCAGTCGCCCTTCACCGGTGAATTTGTGGATCACATTGACCGCCTGAAGGCCCGCCAGATTGGCCCCACTTTTATCGATAGCAACCCGATCAGGAACGCCATTTGTCTTGATGGCTTGCTTGAAAAACCGCCGCGCAGCAGCAGTATCACGTCGATTTCAGAGCATAAAATCAAGGGTTCGGCCGTCCCGATCGACGGCGCGGTAAAGATCGGTCCACTCACCTTTGAGCATGATATAAGTTTCGTCCATCCGCTACGAAACTGCCGTGGACCGCTTGTTTTTCTGGGCTTCCGCAGCAACGAACGGCGCATATTTCACCACCCACCGGTTCAACGTGGCGTGGTCGATTGTGACGCAGCGCTCAGCCATAATCTCCTCCAGATCACGATAGGAAACGGCGTATCGGACGTAGAAAAACACTGCGTATAGGATCACGCTTTTAGGGTAATGTGTCCCTTTGAAATTGATAGCCATTTCGCCTGCCTTTTTTTGGCAGAGAGCATAACAGAAACGAAAAGCAACAGCGAACTGAAAAATTTGCGACAGAACCCTTTTCGACCACCAACGGTGCCATCACAGAGGACATCTGTACTTCAGTACCTGGAAAAGCACATCGCAAATCCTACCGGCGCCAGCCGGTAGTCGTTCAGTATCCACGCCCTGGTTCCAACCCACCGACTTCCAGTCGGTTCTGCTTCAGCGTGAAAGAATCGTCTTATGATCATACCCTGTAGAAAATGAG
>NZ_JBGEHL010000036.1:0-4007 GCF_041403445.1 Aliiroseovarius conchicola | reverse complement strand
GGTGCCCATGGCAATGACGGCGCCTGAAAGCCGCGTGGCCACGCTCCAGACACCGAGACCAAGAACCAGGACAACAAGCGCGAGGAACCCAACCGTGATTGGCAGCGCGGCCCGCCAGACGGGACGGCGCTGTTTTGGGGGTTGGGGGGTGGCCTCGCTGGTTGCCAGTTCAGTAGCTTGTCCAGATGTCAAAACAGGCCCGGTCATGTGCCCACCTGCCGTTTGATCGGTGTGGAGGACTTGCTCGGTTTACCCGGGTGCGGCGCGACCCGCTGATTGGCATTGCGCACATTGGCCCGCAGCACCTCATCACGTGGCCCTTGGGCGGTGATCTGACCTTTGTCGATGATGATAAGATCATCACATTCAGAGATTGCGACCGGACGATGGGTCATGACAATGACGGATTTGCCTGCCGCCTTGGACCCACGCACGGCTTCGTTCAGCGCCTCTGAGCCTTCCGCATCGAGCGCTGAGTTGGGTTCATCAAGGATGAGCAGTACAGGATCGCCATAGAGTGCGCGGGCCAGCGCCACGCGTTGTTGCTGCCCCCCGGACAGCTGGCAGTCACTGCCGGAAATCACCGTGTTGTAGCCGTCAGGCAGGGTCATGATCATCTCATGAGCGTTGGCGCGGGTGGCGGCTTCAACCACGGCCGCATCATCCACCTCTTCGGACATCCGTGCGATGTTCTCGGCCAATGTGCCATCAAAGAGGGTGATCTTCTGGGGGAGATAGCCGATATGGCGTCCCAACTCATCGGGGTCATATTGATTGAGGGTGGCTCCGCCCAGGCGGATCTCGCCTGAGGCCGCAGGCCAAACACCCAAGAGCGCGCGCGCCAGTGTTGACTTGCCCGAACCACTGCGGCCGATAACGCCAAGCGCTTTGCCTGCCGCCAGCTGAAAGTTAACCCCGCTGAGTGTGGGGGCCTTTGCCCCCGGCGGTGCAATCATCATGTTTTTGACAGACAGCTCGGCCTTAGGCGTGGGAAGGGCTGTCTTTTGTGTCTCGGCGGGCATCACATCCAGAAGCTCGGAAAGTGAGACCCAGGCCTGTCGTGCCTTTTGCACCAGCGCCCATTGGCCAAGGGACTGCTCGATCGGGGCAAGGGCCCGACCAAGAAGGATGGAGCTTGCAATCATCGCTCCGCCCGTAACTTCGCCTTCCAGCACAAAGTAAGCCCCAAGCGCCAGCATGGCGGATTGCAGAAACAGCCGCATGGATTTGGTGAGCGCGGTAAAGCTGCCGGTCCAATCACTGGAGGACAGGACTTCACGTTGTGCGTCTTCACGTTGGCGCGACCAGCGGGAGGTGATGGTACCCAGCATCCCCTGGCTTTGCACGATCTCATGGGCGAGCCGGGCCTGATCGGCAAACCCATGGGCGCGTTGCGAGAGGGACTGCGCATTGGCCACGCGTTTGTTGGTCATGAGCTGATTGGTCAGTGCCACGGCAATCAGCACGGCCCCGCCCGCCAGCGCGAGCCAGCCCAGCATCGGGTGCAGGATGAAGATTGCAGCAAAGAAGAGTGGTGACCATGGCAGATCAAGCAGGGCCAGAAACGCAGGTGAGGCAAAGAGTTGCTGGATGTTCTCCAGATGGCGGAGCGCAAGGCTTGGGCGGGCGTTCTGATGCGCGGCCATCTTTAACGTCGCGCGAAACACCCGATCATCAAGTTTTGACTGAAACAAGGCCCCGAACCGGGCCACCACCCGCCCGCGCGCATAGTCCAGCAGCGCCATTAGGATGTAGAGAAACCCCACCAGAAGAAACAAGGCCGTCAGCGTTTCCTTCGAATGCGAGGACAGCACCCGGTCATAGACCTGCAGCATGAAGAGCGGCCCGGTCAGCATGAGGATGTTCACAAACACGCTGAACAGAAACGCCACCCCAACAAAGTGCAGCCCGGCATTGCGGGCCTTGGTCAGTTCAGCTTTTTGGGAGCGAGGGCGTTGGGGCACAGGAGCGGACGATCATAAAAGGGACAGGGAGGAAACCGGGGAAATACATCGCGGATGAAATTAGGAAGGGTGCCCGCCCCGCGCCGGAAGAAAAGCTCGGGACGGGCGGGAGGGTTAGGCAGCGCTGTCGTTGATCAGATCCTGGACTTGTGCCTGGTTAAGCACTGTTCCATCCGCAAAATGGAACTCTTCCATTTTATAGTCCCAATCGCTGTCAAAGTGATTGTTGATGGTGATCATGTCCCCATTGGCGAGCGACATGATCAGATCATTGGTGGCACCTTGGCTGAATGTGACATCGCTGGCATTCACATCAATGAACTCAAACGTGTCGTTGGCTGAGTTGCTGCCCGGATCGTAATCGGTGATCACATAGGATCCGTCACCAGAAACGTGCTTATAGTTCTCGGTAACTTCGCTACCAGTAACGACACCGGTCGGCTTCATATCAGCTACAGTTTTGTTGTTGATTTCCTGATCGTTCAAAACTGTTCCATCTGCAAAGCCAATACGCTCGATCCGATAATCCCAATCAGTGTCGAAATAATGTTTGACCGTTATGGTTTCGCCGTTTGGCAGTGTCATGACCAAGTTGTTTGTCGCCTCATGACTGAACGTGATGTCATCCGCATTCACATCCGTGAAGGTCAGCGTGTCATTGGCTGAGTTGCTGCCCGGATCATAGTCGGTGATGACATACGACCCGTCGCCCAGGCTATGCTGATAGTTCTCAGCATATTCCGTACCTTTGACTGCGCTAGACCCGCTGGCTTTCTGATCGGCCACCGACTTGTCGCGGATGCCCTGCCAGCCCAGCGTGACCCCGTCAGAGAAACTGATCTGATCCATGCCGTAGTCGTAGTCGCTGTCGAAGTGGTTGTTGATCGTCACCGTCTCACCGTTTGAAAGCGTGATCACCAGATCGTTGGTCGCGCCCTGGCTGAACAGCGCATCACCCGAGGCCACATCGGTAAAGGTCAGCGTGTCAACGCCGGAATTGTTGCTCGGATCATAGTCAGTGATCACATAGGATCCATCGCCCAAGGCATGGGTGTAATTCTCAGCATATTCCGTGCCTTTGACCGCGCCGGACCCGCCAGCCTTTTGATCGGCCACCGACTTGTCGCGGATACCCTGCCAGCCCAGCGTGACCCCGTCAGAGAAGCTGATCTGATCCATGCCGTAATCATAGTCACTGTCGAAGTGGTTGTTGATCGTCACGGTCTCGCCGTTGGAGAGCGTGATCACCAGATCGTTGGTCGCGCCCTGGCTGAACAGCGCATCACCCGAGGCCACATCGGTAAAGGTCAGCGTGTCAACGCCGGAATTTTTGCTCGGATCGAAATCTGTAATTGTATCGGATCCGTCGCCATACCTGTAGATATAGGTATCGGATTTGTCAGAGCCAACGAGCGTGTCATCACCAGTCCCACCATAAAACGTGTTCCCATTATCGCTGCCGACAATTGTGTCATCACCTGCTCCACCCACAAACCAGGCAGAAACATCTGACGTCAACGTATCATTTGAAGATGTTCCCTCGACTATTGCATAACCATTCGATACTGCAATTTCGAGGAACAGTGCTGAACTAGGATCAACCCCAGACGCAAGTGCAGAAATTTCAAGCGTTTTGTTGAAGTCTTCGCCGTCAACGCCGAGATCTGCTTCAAGTAGGGACAGTGCGAGCGTTGCGTTCTCAGCGGTAATTGAACCGTTCTCAACGGCATCGTTTAAATTACCTACTACGAGGCTCAACTCACCGTCGAGCGGTCGGCTATCCGATGTATAGCCCTCAAGCAATGAAACGAATGAAACAAATGGATGGCCTGAAAGAATCTCCAAAAACTCGACGGAATCCTGCGTCGCCAAAAGGGCGCTAGAAAGGGGCGACTGTGCAATGAAACGGCCCGCGAGCTTATTAGGGCCTGTTAACACTATTACTTAGTGCTATTTGATGCTAGGTATCTGTTATGAATGAGATAACAGAAAATCAATACGCGCTGATCCAGCCCTACTTGCCAGTCCAGCGCGGGAATGTGC
>NZ_JBGEHL010000035.1:0-5011 GCF_041403445.1 Aliiroseovarius conchicola | reverse complement strand
GCCCAGGACGGCACCACCGCGCTTGGACTTGATGTCACACCAGCCGCAGGCGGCATTTCCCTGAACCCCGCCAATGGTGAGGTCACCGTCGATCCAGGCACCACGGCAGGCACCTATGTCTATACCTATGAGATCTGTGAGGTGCTCAATCCAACCAACTGTGACACCGCTGAGGTCACCGTCGTTGTCGATCCAATCGATTTGATTGCTGAGATTGAAGAAGATCTTAAAGAAATCCTCGAAGAAGACCTGGCAAATACGCTGACCATACATAGCCGCCAAATCAGCGGCTATGCCGCAGACGCAGGGGATCGTCTGCGCCGTCGCTCTAGTAATCAGTGCCTGGCAGATGTAAATGCGCGGCTGAACAAAGAAAACATCCTGTTTGATACCGATAAGGCTATCATCAATTCAGAAAGCCGAAGGACGCTTGATGAGATCGCCGTGATATTGGGTAGCTGTCCTGACAGCGCATTCGAGATTGCTGGGCATACAGACAGCGATGCATCTGATGCTTACAACCTTGACCTGAGTCAACGCCGTGTTGAAGCCGTATTGCGTGCCCTGTCGGCCCGGGATGTGGACACAACTGAATACGTCGCCCGTGGTTACGGCGAAAGCCAACCGATTGCGAGTAACGCGACCGAGGCTGGCAAAAAGCAGAACCGGCGCGTTGAATTCCGAGCGCTGACTGATTTTGATGGCTATCAAGGCCCGTGCGATGATAGTTTCGCCATGGTGCGTGCCTTTAATTTACAAGCCAACAATGATGGGCTGAATGCTGACGGCCGGTTCTTGAGAGATGAGCATGACTGCATCACTGATCGTCGCGAAGTCTTTGAAGGGTCTCTGAGCTACACAGATACTGGTCAGGGCCAGACGCAGAGTGTCTTCAACTTATCATACCGCAGAGAACAATATCGTGGAAGCGGCAGTGTCTTCGGCTACTTTGTCGGTCTTTACAGTTCGCAGTCCGACGTTACCAACAAAGCGACCGGTGAGATTCGCGGTCTGGGAATAAACGCTGGGATCTATGGCGCGAAACGCCTGCAGAACGAACTTTTCCTGGACTACTATCTGGGCGGGGCAACGGGTCGCCATAAGTTTGATTTAGCATTTGATCGCAACGTAGGCACGATAACTGCTAACGGCGACTATACGTATTGGGCCGGCTTTTTCGGGGCATCTCTTTCTGGAGAGCTAAAATATGGCGAAACCAATGTGACGCCTCGTGTTGGATTTGACTACATCTACACACCTGGCGCAGATGTTGATGTAATTGCTGAACTTGGCGGCTTAACCCAGGTTGGCAATATCGAACTTGATGCGATTTCAGGTGGCCGCATTTTTGCAGAAATCCGCACTGATCGACTTATCAACAATGGCAAAAGCAACCTTTGGTTCAATCCACGTATTGCCTGTTACCAATCCCTAGGAAGCCTCAACGAAGTTTGCGGTATTGGCGGTTCGCTCGGTATTGAGAGTAGAGGCGGAGATAATGATCTAAGCTACGCATTCGAACTTGATGGTGAATGGGGTGAGAATTACTTCCTCGGCACTGTTCGGGCCAGAGCAAGCCGCCAGCTCGGCAACGTGTATATCAATGGTGGTGCAGGTCTCAACTCAGACGGAAGCGTCTCAATGGACGCGAATTTCGAAATGAAGTTCTAGGACCTATGGACAATTATCGTGAGGCGATGAGGGCAGCAAAGAGGTTCCAGTTGGCAGCGTAGCTGCAATCGGTCTTGTCGTATCGCGTTGCTATGCCTCTGAATTCCTTGATCTTTGCGAAATAGTTCGTAAGCGGCGCTTATCTGCTGATAGCGGGTCTTGTTCACAAATGTTCCAAAATCTGTCCGATCTCACAGCCTCAAGCCGGTTAGGCCTATTTGGTGGCCCTACATTGGTCAGGGAGTGGGGGCGCATTGGATCTTCGGGTCAGGTTCGTATCGAGCCGTTTGCAGACGAGGGTCAGGCCGTGGATGCCCTTGCCAGTATCGCGCACCAGAAACGCCGTAGGGGCTACACAGAAGGCCCAGAAGGGACATAGCCATGAGATTTGCACCAACCCTGATCCTTGCGGCTGTCCTGCCCAGCGTAGGACTGGCATTCTGTGATCCGCCAATTGGGGCTCGATTTGGGTAGGGGGCGAAATACCCATTTCTCATGAGCGTTTTGATCTTCTCGGCACGATGAGACTACCCCGCTGGCGCGGGATGGTCAAAGTTTGTAGCCTGAACAGGCGCTGGAGACGGTTGCCGCAATCGAGTGTTGTCATGCTCTCATCCGCGGATTGGTTACCGCCTTACCAAATACGACGCGGGATTGCCTCTCTCTAAGAGCGGGTATTTGCCCCAACGCGCTCCGAGGATTTCCCCATCAATGGCCACCATCTCCAGCGGACTGCACAGGCAGCCTGCTTGTGATGGTCAGGCCTTGAGCGGCGTCTGCCGTGCAATGTCCCAGACGAACCCAGCCAATTCCCGTGCAATGGCAGCCAGAACTCGGGGCTGCGGCTTGCCTGTTCGGCTCAAAGTTCGATACCGCTTGCAGAGCCTGGTCTGCGCTTTCCAGCCAATGTCTTTGATGTGCTGAGGCAAGTGGGCCGACCGCTTGAGGTAGGGATGGCCTTCCTTAGGTGGGTGACGGTACGACCATCCAGCCTCGACCAGCATTGTGCGCGCCAGTGCATTGCCTGTCTTTGTTAACCGTCCTCGCCGTATCGTGCTTCCACTGGAGTGTTCCGAGGGCACCAGCCCGCCAAAGCCGCGCCAACATTTCTGCGTCACGCCTGTCCGTCTTTATCCGATCCCCGGCTTTACGCGGTATCATCGATGGTGCGACGACCGCGCATTCGAAACCGAGCTTGGTAAGGTGCCGGTGCAGGCCATAGCCGCAAGGCCCTGCTTCATAGCAAAATGATGGTGTATGACCATTCTTTGTCAGCGTTTTGGTAAGCCGCAAAATGGCATCCGCCGAATTTACAATGGTGCCATGAAATCTGATCTCGCCACGACGCCTGTCCTCCGCAACAGAAACCGCAATCGTATCCTTGTGAACATCCAAGCCCACATAAAGCGTTTTGTTCATTCGTATTTCCTCCGTCAAACAATCCAATGTTCGCCGAGAAAATCACAGGCACAGCGCCCGCCGCAAAACGCTCATCTGGTCTAACGATCTCGGGTTTTGAATAGCGGCCTTTCGCTGCACGGCGCATGAACTGGTAAGAAGCGGGACAATCCTACCATTTCGCGAGCGTCACTCAAGGTTTGCTTTGATTTGACGGTACTTTACGACCTTGCCCTTCCCGCGCCGCAGAACGAGCAGGCCAGCGATCACGATCAGGATCATGCCGGTGACCGATGACACGGTTAGCGTTACCCCGAAAAACAGAATGTCCCAGATCGCGACGAAGACCAGATAGCTATATTCAAATGTCGAAATGATCGCGGGCGGTGCGGCCTGATAGGCTCCGGCGAGCAGTATGCTGATCAGGATCGTGAAGCCGGCGAGGACTGCGAGGACCAGGGCATCCGCTAGGCTTACATTCGACCACAGGCCAAAGATGTAGGGATACTCTTCGGTCAGATCGCCTTTTGACGCGAACCAGAACAAAAGCACGCTCACTATCACCCCCGCCAACATCATGACGATGTTTTGCGATAACGATATGGCGGCAAGTGGTGTATCCCGACACTTCACCCGTGTCGTAATGTGGGCTAAAGCGTAGAAGGCGGCACCCATGATCGGTAGAAGCGACCAAAACGAGAACGCATCCATCCCTGGCTGCAACAGCACAATAACACCCGTAAAGCCAAGCAACACCCCCAGCCATCCAAGTGGACCGACAGGTTCTTGGATTGCATAGGCGGATAGTAACGCCACGAAGATTGGGGCAATGTAGTTTGCGGCTCCAACCGTGGAAAGGCTGAGGAAAGGGATCGCCGCGTAGAACGCCAAAAACGTAGTGGTGATAAATACCGCTCGCAAGAGCGGCCATTTTCCGAGCGCGATGCGAAAGACAGCTCTATGGACCCCTCTAAGCCGCAACAAAATCAGTAGCATCGGGATCGCGAGAAGGCCGCGCAGGGTAAAAATCTGCCAAAGTGTCAGCTCTCGGCTGAAGAGCTTGAAGACAACATCCTGGATCGAGATCGTCAGCGCTGCCGCAATGATCAACGCTACACCGCGCAGGATGTTCTCTGGTCTTGCCGTTAAGCTGCTGTTCAAATCATGCTTCCTACCGCAAAGTCTTGATTTCCAAACAATACGACAGCGAGAATATTTTTAGTATCCACGCCCTGGAGCAAACCCACCGACTTCCAGTCGGTTCTGCTTCAGCGTGAAAGAATCGTCTTATGATCATTGGAGTAGCCCCCATCGGGTGGTCCACCAACTGGGATAGTTTTATCCCGCAAATTGGAGGATCAGCGATGGCTGGAAAACGAGAGAAACCGGAAGAGATCGTATCGAAGCTTCGGCAGGTTGAAGTTCTGCAAGGGCAAGGGATGACGATTGCGGAGGCGGTGCGCCAGATCGGGGTGACACAGCAGACGTTTTATCGATGGCGCAAGCTGTATGGCGGTATGGGACGCTCGCAGCTGAAGCGGCTGAAAGAACTGGAGAAAGAGAACCAGCGTCTGCGGCGGGCGGTTTCTGACCTGACCCTGGACAAGCTCATCTTGACTGAGGCTGTACGGGGAAACTTCTAAGCCCTTCGCGTCGTCGTAAATGCATCGATCATGTGCGGCAGGAACTCGGCGTGTCTGAGCGTCGTCCCTGCCGCGCCTTGGGTCAGCACCGTTCGACACAGAGAAAGGTTCCGCAAGGCCGGGCCGATGAGGAACGGTTGACCGATGATATCATTGAACTGGCCGACAAGTATGGCCGTTATGGCTATCGCATGGTGGCGGGTTTGCTGAACAACGCTGGCTGGCACGTGAACCACAAGCGGGTCGAGCGTATCTGGCGACGTGAAGGGCTGAAGGTCCCACAAAAGCAAAGAAAGAAG
>NZ_JBGEHL010000034.1:0-5030 GCF_041403445.1 Aliiroseovarius conchicola | reverse complement strand
TGTATGGCGTTTGAGCGCAGACAGCGAGAAGCCCGTCTGCTCCATTAGATAGGCATTGGACGCCCAAACGATCGGGCGCTGTCCCTCTTCCCAGTCCTGGGCCTGCGTGAAGGCCCCTAGCGTATCGAGAAGCAGCATATCGCCGGCCTTGAGGCCGATATGAGCGCCCACGCGTTTCACGGCCACGAAGGCCCGTGTTTTGGGTATACCTACCCGTTCACCGGCTTGGGCATATTGCTCTGCAATACCAAGTCCCGGTGTCGGCTTGCGCCAACCGCTCTGTGTCATGCCTATATTTCACCTCCGTGGTTTGTGGAGGCAAAAGGATCCCGTTCGCCAAAACGACGTTCTTTCGTTGACAGTGATTCGCGGGAGCGGTATCCAGTAGGTGTCTAATCTAATCGGATAAGCTCTCGGGCCGGATCGGCTTGGGGGCTTTTCTTTTGCCTCAGGTCATGATGACGATGTCTCCTCAGTTTTTCTGAGAAACTCCGCGTAGAGCTCATCGAGGTTCTCTGAGAGAAACTCTCCGAACGCTGCAGAATCCTTGGATGTCAGCGAGATGCTGTAGGCCCGGCCAGCTCGGCCGATCACGCCCTTAATCCGGCCCTCTCCGGCCGTCCAGGTGCGCTTGGCAGGCGCAGCCTTGGCGCTGCGGCGCTTGGGCGCCCTGCCCGCCTCCGCCACTTTGCTGTGCAAAATCTCGAACTTCGTATCGCTATCGAGTTGATCAAAATCAACCATCCCGAGGATGCGGTCGGCAACCTTGAGATTGGCCTTTTCAACCATCAGCTTCTTGAAGTCTTCCCAACGGTCGCGCCCGATCTGCTTGGCAGGACCAATCGCCTCGATCAAATGGCTCGGCACAGTGCTTGCGACCGAGAGCATTCGCGACAAGAGCGTCCCATCGATCGTCAGCGCCTGCTGAATTACGTCCTTCTCCTGCCCCAGATCGCGAAGGCTCTTGGCGAAGAGCGCCTTCTCTATGAAGGAAAGGTCGGCACGTGCGGTGTTCTCTTGGCCCTGGGCGAGGACGTGCGCGACATCGTCCATCTCCTTGACCACAGCCCGCACTGGACGGCCCAGGGCGCGCGCAGCCCGCACGCGGCGATGACCGAAGACCACCATATAGCGGCCCGTCATCTCAGGGTGCGGACGGAGAAGCACCGGCGTATCCTGTCCACTGTTCGAGATCGAGCTCTTAAGCTCCTCGAAAGCTTCGTCATCACCGCTCAGCCGATCATTGACGAATGACGCGTCTATGAGACCGGTATCGATCTCGACAATGGTCTCACCCTCCAGAAGCCGCTTGGAGTTCTCGGCCAGACTGTCGATGGACACCTTCATTGATTTCGACGCGCCTCGCATCGCGTAGCTTGAGCGTTCCGCGCCTGGCTTGTCTTGGCTTGCATCGCCCATCACGGATTTCAGCAGGTCTTTTCTGGCCATCTCACCCTCCCAAAATCGATCTGAAATTTCACATATGCACGGCTGTCAAAAGCGATCTGCACGGCTGTCAAAATCATGGTACGTCGCGCCCCCATGCTTGGTGGACAAGACCCGCAATCTCGTCGTTCACAGCGTTCAGCGAGGCGATAGCACGATCGTAAGTGGAGCGGACAAATTGAGCCCGTTCGACTTCGTAGAGCGTTTGCTTCGTAATACCGGCATCGGAGATCGCAGTGGATTTAACCATCTGCGATTCGAGCATCTGGTTCGGGAACATGGCCTGCAAGAAACCCACCATCTGCTTCTGGGGGCCATCGGTTGGCTCGAAGCGCGTGACCAAATACCGAAACCATTTGAGCTTCATCTCGGCACCAGCTTCCCGGATCGTCCGGAGGATTCCGCCAAGCATCAAGAGAAACTGGCTCATCGACATGACATCCAGCATCTGAGGATGGACTGTCACCAGGACCGAAGAAGACGCTGTTAGTGCGGTTAGAGTCAAATACCCAAGCTGCGGGGGGCAGTCGATGACAACAATATCGTATTGATCCTCCACTTCCTCCAGTGCCTTGGATATCCGTGTGAAAAACGCTCGGCCCTCTGACGGATCACGGCTGGTAAGCGCAACGGGGGTGTCATACTCGTATTCCTGCAGATCGAGGCTCGCCGGAACGATATCGAGGTTCGGGAAATTCGTTGGACGAATGACCGTACTGATTGGCTGTCGTTCTTCGTCATAGCGAAGCGTTTCGTAAAGTGAAGAAACAGAGTCTAATTCAGGCTGAATGCCGTGGAGCGCGGTCAGGGATGCTTGTGGGTCAAGATCGATCGCAAGAACCCGGTGGCCCTTCAAAGCAAGATGCTGAGCCAAGTGCGATGCCGTAGTGGTCTTGCCCGAGCCGCCTTTGAAGTTCACGACCGAAATGACGTGAAGCTCTTCGCCTTCCGTCCGATGGGGCAGGTAGCGGCGTTTGCCTGGACGGCCATGTTCATCAAGATAAGCGCGCAGCTCCAGCATCTGCATAGCGGAATAGGATCGACGCCCCGAAGATGACGTTTCCGGCTCAGGGCCCTTTCCTTCGAGGTGGAGCTTTTTGATCGTCGATTGGGTGACACCGAGATAATAAGCGACCTCAGCGAGCGAGAACAGGCGCAAACCCTTCTGAGCGTCAGGTGGATACTGTTCCTGACGCAATATATTGAGCCTGTCAGAGATCAGTTCTCCTTGCTGGAGGATGATCTCATCGAACGGAGTGTCCCCGTCTTCGCCCTGGAATGGTTCTGCTACCATGCCGCCGCCTCGCCTAATATCGCTTTTTGCGCGATTTACTTCGTTAAACTGTGACTTAAACCGAAATCGGGATATCCACAACGTTTTTCTCGGCAGGGCAAATAGCGTGACGCAAAGCGATACAGCCTTGTGCGTCCCACAACACTACGCGGGCAATGCAACTTCGACCACAATATATTGCGAACGGGTAGAGATTTTTTGGGATCCGACGAGACCGCGCCGGACGTGCAAATCTCTATATCACGCTGACTTGCATCGCTTTTTCGCGCCTGCACGGCTGTCAAACTTTCTGGAAAGGCTTCTGCGCGACTTATTTCAGCGTCAATCCAACCGAACGCGTGGACCAATCAGTAAGTGACTGCTCGCTGAAGTGAACCCTCGACTGCTGCATCGAGATGAAGGCACACGGCAGCGCGATCATATTGCTGGAGTGATCGCTCTGGGGAGAATCGGTACACCCGATTCTCTTGCGTAGATATGCTGGGCGGGGAAACCGGCCAGCACTCGCGACTAGGCAGTGTCCTTCGGCCCCCAGGGGATGACAGCTTGCACTGCGACGTCATCCGGGTTCGCCGCTTTTCCAAGATTGGCATTGAAGCCGATATCCCGGATGGAAAGGGAGAAGTAGTCAGCGCCGGTGTCACGGTTCTGCTTCTTCCAGATACCGCCGCATTCGACCAGGCGGCCGCGTGGCGAGCGGCCGAGAACACGGTGCGTGGGGGCCATCGGATTGTCACTTGCGACGGGCTCGACGGTGATGTCGATGTCGAAGGTCAGGGTGGAGATCGAACCGACACCCTTGGCGGTCTCGATATCGGCGCTTTCGAATTTGATACAGCTGGTGGTCATTGCCTTGCTCCTTTTCTGGTGTTGCAATGATGGTCAGATGGCAGGGGCAACGACCTGAACACACAGAAGGCGATGCGAATCGGAGAAGGGCAGGGGGGCGGAATTTTGTTCCGCGAAGAAAGCCCCGGAGGGGCAGGGGACAATTCAGGTACCCGCCTTTGTGTTCGGGGCAGACCCTGCGACCAGCATCTCATGCAACGCCGGTTGAAGGAGCCTATCTCAAACCAGCAACGTCAATACGAGCTAGCGACTGAGTAAAGCCAAGCGTGCAGCCGTGTCTTTCCCAACAACCTTCCAATCATGACTGTTGCTTGGTCTGTCGCAAGAATCGTGATAGGAACGTAAGCAGAACAAATTGATGGAGCAGACAATGGCACCCAGGAAAGTAGTAGATGCTCGCGCAGATGCAGAAGGCGATATCACGCACGTCAGGTTTGAAGGCAACAAGCGGTTTACTTCGGTCGAAAAGGCGATGGAAATGGCGGATCGTGGCGATATCTCGAATGCCCATTCTGTGAACCGTCGAAATGCAAAGCCACACTTGAGGACAAATCCAGACGGCAAACGTTCCAACAATCTGGATGATATGGCTGGCGACACTTGAGGCGCGGATTGGCCTTGGGTCGGTTGAAACGAATCTGCACCGCTCAAGTGGTGCTCCCGCGCGGATAGCGCCGGTCCGGCAGCCGGGCAGGGGGCTCGGCCTTCTGCCCGGCCGCCGGACAATTTTGGAGGCCTCGCTTCTGGGAAACCGCTGAACAAAAAGAAGCCCCACCGAAGCGGGGCCAGTTGGGTCTCCCCACGAAGGAGCCGTCAGGTGCAGTCGGGCACCCATTTGTCGAGTTTGGCTTTCTGATCGGGCGTCAGCCCCATGAGCTTCCGGGTGGTTGGGTCGCTCATGAGTTTCTCCATCTTCTCGGCTTTTTCAGCCTTCTTGAGCTTGGCGAAACTGGCGACACGTTCGTCACGGGCAACGCAATCGAGGAACACGCACAGCAAATCCACCAGATGACCGGCTGACACCCGCGAGAAGAAATTCTCCGCCGTGGGCGTCCAGTGCTTGCGGATATCGGCCCCAGCTTCCTCCGCAAGCAGGCCAAAGAATTCCGCGCCACCAGCCCGATAGGGCAGGGTGCGGGCGATCGCTTCTGTGATCTGGGCATTGCGGGCTTTCTTTCCGTCCTCGCGGAAAGCGGTGAAAGCCTCGGAAAGGTCTTCAACACGGGTGCCTTTACACCGCGGAAATGGTGGCATGAGACTGCCTTTGCCAAGCTTCACAAGTTGACGCCAACAACTTGGCAATACCCTTTCCTGTCCAATTGAGTATCCACGCCCTGGTTCCAACCCACCGACTTCCAGTCGGTTCTGCTTCAGCGTGAAAGAATCGTCTTATGATCATACCCTGTAGAAAATGAGCCGCAGCCGGGTCGTAGGCTCATTT
>NZ_JBGEHL010000033.1:0-6258 GCF_041403445.1 Aliiroseovarius conchicola | reverse complement strand
GCTCGCGGCAACGATATATCGGGCCGCCTCAAGAAGCCGGATATACATCAGCAATCGCGACCTCGAAACCAGAACCAAACAGACCGTTGCAATCAGGCAGGGTCCATATATATCCACACAGGACAAAGCCGCCACTCGAAGTCAATATATGAATGGCGGCTTTATGGTCATACGGATCGTTCTGGATCAGCCGACACGAACCTTTTCGGCCAGCCAAGCGGGCCGTATTTGACGCGATAGTTGAAGGTCCAGATAACCTTGGATTTGCCGCCAGTTGGGGTGATCCGGATTTCGGAACTGGCTTCATGCAAGGGCTTTGCGGTCATGTCTGACAGCTCGACGGTATAGCCGCTGCCCGGCTTCCAGACCGTCACCTCTTCAACCACGGATGTGCCATTGGCAAAATGATTGCGGCGTTTTGCGCCTAAGCCAACGTTGCCATCAGTCAATACATCGACAGATGTGATCTGCGGTGCGAATTCAGTGACATACATGGATCGGCTCAGCACGGCCCATACCGCTTCTGGGTCTGCGTCGATGGTCAGGCTACGCCCATGGTGGATCATTTCCAGCTACATTGGTTGGTTTTCGGATTCTGAGCCTGCCCCAGAACTCGTCCCCTCTCACCATTATGACGGTAGTGTGAGAGGAGGGGCCAAGAATGCGTCGCACTGAACGCCTGTTCCAGATTATCCAGATATTGCGGTCCACCCGGTCGCCGATCACAGGACGGGAGCTGGCAGTGGAATTGGAGGCCTCACCAGCACGCTCTACCTCGGTATGGCGGGGCTTCATGCTCAACGTATCCCGATCACCGGCGAGGCCGGCATTGGATAAGTTCCTGACCATGGATACGACATGCCGCCTTTGATGCTGACCGCCGATGAGTGGGAGGCGGCGGTTCTTGGTGCAGCATGGGTGGCATCAGAGGCAGACCCGTCACTCGCACGCGCGGCTCGCGATCTTGTGTCAAAACTGTCCTCGGCGATCCCGAAGGAACTGCGCCCTGTCGTGCTGGACGGAAGCACAAAGCCAATTTAAACTCGGGGCAGGCCCTCGGAACGCTGCGACATGCCAACCGAGAGCGGTATCGCTTGCAGCTCCTCTACACGGACCGCTACGGCAGCATGACGGATCGCATCGTTTGGCCATTTCGGTCGCGTTCTTGGATCGCACGCGCTACCTCGTCAGGTGGTGCGAGACCAAAGAGGATTATCGGCAATTTAGGACCGAACGTATCGACGAGCTGAAAGTGCTCGGCCAGAGGTAGCCAGGGCATCGCGCGGCTTTACTCAAAGGATGGGAAGTGTCGGTTGCCCGACCGTAGGCCCACTGGCATCTGGCTTTCAGGTCGAATTACGCTCTTCCCGGTGCGTCCGTTCGTGCAAGGTGCAGCATTGCTATTTCTGCTAAAGAGGTGGGCCGACAAAAGTTTGCCCGTGATGACTTGCAACTTTGATCATGGTTGCTTCAGAAAGTGGGCCATCGTCCTGGGCTTGATACAGCGCCCGGAACATTTCCTCCATCCGCAAAGCGGGAGAGAACACATATCGCAAACGCCCCGGCGTCGATCCGACGTTTTTGAAGGCATGCGTCGTCTCGCGCGGCACAAAGCCGACGTCACCCGGCTTCATGTGATAGAGTACGCCGTCAATTTCCACATCGAAAGTCCCTTCGAGGAAGAAGAACGTCTCGTCTTGCCCATGATGGATATGACGACCGGGCCCGACACCGGGCGCGACAATATCTTCGAACACCGCTTGCGTGCCGTTCGTTTGTGACCCTGACAGCAGCACTCTCAAGGTGATCGCACCCGGAAAGTCGAGGGCTTCGACGTCTGCATATTTTGTTTGAACAGGTCGCATGTTTGAACGCTCCTTAGCTCGCGTGAATATGATCGGCGATCAACTCGGCCACAGATGGCCCGGGACCGACAAGCTCCAATACATTGCGATCTGGATCGCGAATGAAGATGGTCTTAGTACCCTTGAACTCGCGTCGTCCGGTGATCGTAATATTGCTTTCATTGACAAAGGCTTCTGTTGCATCGGCATCTTTCACCTTCACCGCGAGATGTGTAATGCCCGGATACTTGGACGTCTCATCCATGAGGACGTTCTCACCTGCCTTGGCGCTCGCTGGTCCAAGCAGATTGATGTTGATGCCCGAGGGATGCAGCATCACAAGAGGATGTCCCGCGCCAAAGCCGCCATCAGCGATCAGCGATCAGCGATCAGTTCAAAGCCCAGCAGTTCATAGAACGCAACAGAGCTGTCGCGATCACTGATACGAATTCCAATGTGGTCGAAGTGTGAGATGTCGAGCATGTCGCGGCCTTCCCTTGTTGATAGTTGAGAGATATGCTTGTGTCATGGATACTACTAGACCGAAAAAAAATACATCACCTGCTCACTCAGAACACATGCCAAGTGTGGACCGGATGCGAGAGTTTTTAGCTGTGATGCAGGCAGGTAGCATTTCAGAAGCTGCGCGTATCATTGGGCTGCCACGGGCGACGCTCAGCCGCCGGATGGCGGGTCTCGAAACCGATCTCGGTGTCCGCCTGATCTTGCGACGCACGACGAAACTGGCGCTGACTCACGCAGGTGAAGAGTTGTTGCGGCGAGCGCAGCGTATTGTCGCAGATGCGGATGAAGCTTGGAATGCGGTTCGCAGGTTGGACGAAACGCCACGTGGCTTGCTGCGTGTTTCGATGGCGGGTCCTCATTTCTTGAACCTCTTCACTAACTTTCTGTGCGATTTCCCGGAAGTCCACTTGGAGGTGCAATCCACGACACGGCATGTCGATCTGCTGTCAGAAGGTGTGGATGTCGCCATGCGTATAGGACCGATCAGCGACCAAAACCTAATCGCGCGCAGGCTTCACACGGATCGTCTGATTGTTGTTGCGTCGCCAGAATATCTGGAACGCATGGGAACTCCCCAACAGGCGGCAGACCTGTCCAAACATAGCTGCGTTGTTGGATTTTCCGGTGGATGGACTCCGAACAACGCTTGGCCAAAATGGAAAGGAGGATCGGTCACAGTCGGAGGGCGGCTCTCTGCAAACGAAATTGGTTTGATCCGCGAAGCTGCAATCGAAGGTTTGGGTTGCACACTTATTGCATCTGCGATCGTGGCCGACGACATCCGCGCCGGGCGTCTTGTTCCCCTGCTTCTTGACCAAGTGGGCGCAGAACTCCCCATCAGTCTAGTTTACGCTGATCGCGAATTCATCGATCCAAAAGTGCGAGAATTTGTAGATCGTGCAGTTGAGGTTGTTGAGAAGCAAATGCCAAAACCGCTCGCTCTCAATTGATGGTCTAGAAGAAGCATTCAACGTCAGATCCGGTTGTTGCGGCGCGGCCAACAAAGGAGGCGTTCGTACACCTACTAACTGCCGCAATCGGTGGAGGGCTTTGGTGTGGACTTCGCCGTCATTCACGGCGTTTTGGCGATGTCCGCTCTTTGTTGGAGGCGGCATAATAATACTGCGACCAAGTCAAACCGCCAGTCGAAGAACAGCGCCAAGAAATGATGCGACAGCCAAGACTTTTATGATCCCCCAATGCAGTTTGAATGCCAGAAAACAGCTAAATGCAAAGATTAACCCTGCCAGCCATTCGAACGAAGCTATCTCAGGTTGCCAAAGCGTGATTGGTCCCAACTTGTTTTGCGTTACGCTTGAGAACAGCACGTGCAACGCGAACCAGATCGACAGGTTCAGAATGATTCCGACCACTGCAGCAGTGATCGCCCTAAGCGCGCCTTTCAGCCGAGGTTGGTTCGAAATCCATTCGATGTAAGGAGCGCCAGCAAATATCCAAAGAAAGCACGGCGCAAAGGTAACCCAAAGTGCTACAAGACCAGCCGCCAATCCAAGGAGCAGTCCGCCTTCGTTGAACCCCGCCAAAAAACCCACAAACTGTGTCACGAGGATAAGCGGACCAGGTGTTGTTTCAGCCAGCCCCAATGCATCAACCATCTCTCCGGCGGACAGCCAGCCGAATTGGACGACAACGTCTTGCGCCATGTAAGCAAGAACCGCGTAAGCACCGCCGAAAGTGACAATGGCAAGCGTCGAAAAGAATTTGCCAACCTCTACCAGCAGGTCCGGTGCGCCCAACCACATCAAAGCAAAAAGGGGAAGCAACCAGATCGCAAGCCAACCAACAATTGTGCCAAAAGTCTTCCCGATCGAGACATGCGCCATATCGACGACCTTTTGCTCTTCTCTTGCGGTACCCAAAAACCACCCCACAAGGCCCGCCAGCAGCACAATTAAAGGATATGGAATGGAGAGAAAGAATATCCCCACGAAGGCCAAACCGGCAATGACCCAATGGACACGCCTCGACAGCGCTTTCTTGGCGATACGCAAAAGCGCCTCGACCACAATCACCAAAACGGCCGCCTTGATCCCGTAGAAGAGCGCCGCGACTAAAGGCACGTTGCCGTAGACACTATAGATCGCAGCAAGGGTCATTATAACCACAGCGCCTGGAATCACGAACAACAGGCCCGCAATTAGACCACCCAAAGTGCCATGCAACCGCCAGCCTGCGTAGGTTGCAAGCTGCATGGCCTCAGGGCCTGGCAGCAGCATGCAGAAGCTCAGCGCGTTCAGGTACTGTTGTTCGGATAGCCAGGCACGGTCTTCGACCACCTCCTTGTGCATCAATGCAATCTGAGCAGCAGGTCCCCCAAACGATAGGATACCGATTTTCCACCAGACCCGCGTCACCTCTCCCAAAGACGGCGCATCATCTGTAGGGGTGTTGCCTAAACCAGTCATGATTATGGCTTCTTGGAAGAGGCAGGCCAGTCGTGGCCTTCGGCTGTCGCATCACGTGCCCACCGGTAGAGCGCATCATAGAGCAACATACCCGCGTCGAGCTGTTCAAGATCATCGCGGTACATGCGCGACAATCCCAGGGATGCTGCCAACAGCCCGGCTGCCTCGGGTGCCAAGTCATGCTTGTTGGTATCAGCACCGCGTACAATAGTTGCAAGCTTGCCGAGCGCTTCGTTCTCAATGCCGAACTCATCAATTATGGTATCGAACGTGCATCTCTCGCCTCTGTGGCTCCAAAACACATCTTCGATGTCAAACGGCGTTGCGTTAAACCGCTCAGCCACATTGTTGACTTGCGACGCCGAGACAAACAGGAATTGCGCCTTTGGGTCGATGAACCGCCGGATTAGCCACGGGCACGCGATGCGGTCGATTTTTGGCCTGTGCCGTGTCACCCATAAAGTGTGACCCGCCTCGGTGTACGCAGGCAACTTTTCGGCAAGAACCATCGGCAAACCGGCATCTCTCCACGCGAACTGCCCCCCTTCAAGAACTTCTGCCTGAACGCCGGTGTTGCGCAGAATTGCAGCGACACCTTGGCTGATCTTAAGCCCCTTCTGGCAGTAGACGATGACGTGCTGCCCTTTGAGGCTTTCGGCGAGATCACCAACGTGCAAAAACGGTTGCCGATATGCACCGGGGATCAAGTGTGGGTCTACATCAAAATCTTCATCAATGCGCACATCGAGCAAGACAGGACAATCAGGAGTGCCTACCAGACGGGCCAATGTTGTTACGGAAATTTCACTATATGACGCCATGAAGCATCCTCCATCAAATGGGATAAACTGGAAGGATGCAAGTTTCGACTGGCGTCTCACGAGGTGCTTGCGAACCCCTGTAACCACTTTGTAGCTCCGATAGGATATACTGTCAAATTCCTGTTTTCGGACATTCGCTGCATAGCAGAAGTCTGGATATTTGGGTTCATTTGCCCCCTTCGCGGCGCTCTGAATGAATGGGCGGTGCAGGAAATTCCTGACGTTACTGCAAGTGGACGGAGTTACGGCTTTGCTTGGCTCAATGCATCCAAAGCGAGGTGAATAAGCCCATGCTTTGGCGCGTTGGCGGGCCATTCAGCATAGACACTGATGGGGCGGAGCTCCCAGCTAGGCAAGACGTAGTCCATCGCGCCGCTTTCGATACCGGGTGCAACAAGGAACTCAGGCACAATGGCCAGCCCTGCTCCGGCCTGCGCGAGGCGATGCAGAGCTTGTGCATCGTTTGTGAACAAATGCGGGGTTGGTTTGATCTTCGTCGTCTCCCCGTCTTTGTGTCTGAAACTGAACGACTACCGGCTGGCGCCGGTAGGATCGGCGATGTGATTTTCCAAGTACTGAAGTACGATGTCCTCTGTGATGGCACCGTTGGTGGTCGAGAAATACCCACGGCCCCAAAATCGC
>NZ_JBGEHL010000032.1:0-7098 GCF_041403445.1 Aliiroseovarius conchicola | reverse complement strand
CACATTCCCGCGCTGGACTGGCAAGTAGGGCTGGATCAGCGCGTATTGATTTTCTGTTATCTCATTCATAACAGATACCTAGCATCAAATAGCACTAAGTAATAGTGTTAACAGGCCCTAGTTTGGAGGGGCGGCGAACACCATCAAGACCATAAACAAATGGCGCACCATAGGCGTTGGCAAAGATTGAATTACGCCCCCCAATATCAATGGAGTGTTCGGGATTGCGCGCATGCATCTTGTAAGTCGTCGGTACAGTCGAAATCAGATCCATCAGCATCTCTCGATCGATGCACACGTGCTCACCTTGTACCTTCGCTCCAGCGCGTTTCCAGTCGGTCAGCGCCACTGGGTCGCGGAATATGATGCCTGTTGTTTCAAGCACCGTCATTGCCGCATTGTGGATCTTTTCGACGCCTTCAGGGCCGAGCAAGTCTATCGGACCGATCTTGCGGTCTAATGTCGGTAGATAGACCGGAGCCGGGTTGGTGCGGGCCTCCACCCGCGCTGCGCGCCCCAAACGAGGTCCATTTCTAGCCAAAAGACTACTCCTTCCTGATCAGCCGCGAGCGCGGGCGCTGGTTGGGTCGAAAAGGCAGACGTCCACAACTTCTGCATCGCGCATCTCGTTGTGTATATTTACCTGCATCCTGGTGCCATCGATGGCGAATCCCTGCGGTACCAACGCCATCGCGATGTCGTGGTTGCAATAATAGGAAAAGCCGCCCGAGGTGACGCGCCCAATAAGCTTGCCATCCTTGTACACACCTTCGTCAGCTATCACTGAGGTGTCGCATGATGGAAGTTTCAAGGTTACGAGTACGTCGTAATTACCGTCCTTTTTTTGCGCCAGTAAAGCTTTGCTACCAACGAACTCGCGTCCATCCAAAGCGACAAACCGATCCAACCCAGCCTCAAACGGAGTCACATCCTTGCGCAGTTCGCGGTTGATGGCACGATAGGATTTTTCCAACCGCATAGATTCCAGCGCCTCAAGGCCAAAGGGTTTCACCCCTGCTTTCAAGAGCAAATCCACCAAGTGGCGGTTGTATCCAACCGGGTGATGCAATTCCCATCCCAACTCGCCAGTATAACTTACGCGCAGCATATGGACGTCTTTGGCATACCCAACTTCACCCATCTGCGCTGAAAGCCACGGAAAGCTAGCATTTGACAGATCATTGTCCGTTAGTGGTTGCAGGATTTCGCGCGCGTTCGGACCGGCCAGAGCGATAACACCCATCTGCTCCGACAGATCCTCCATGCTTACCGACCCATCGTTCGGAAGCTGACGGGACAGTTGATCCCAGTTATAAACTTGTCCGTTTGGGGTGCTGACCAGATAAAACTCATCCTCACAATAGCGTACCACCGTATATTCACCATCAATCCCACCCTGCGGATTGCAGGTCACTGAAAGGGTCATACGTCCGATTTTGGGAAGCTTGTTGGCCAATATTTTGTCAAGCCATGCTGCAGCACCTGGACCACGAACCATGAATTTGGTCATCGGTGACATTTCGATGAAACCGGCATTTTCCCGCGTGGTTTTCACCTCGGACTGAACGTATTGCATATGCTCTGTGCGGCAGTAGCTATGCTCAGGTACCGCCAATTCGGGTGACGGGGCGAACCAGCGCGGGAACTCGTAGCCGTTAAACGTGGTCCAAACAGCACCGTGTGAAGACAGCAAATCATAAGAGGGCATGGTTTTCAGCGGGCGGGCCGATGGAAAATCCTCGCCCGGGACGCGGGCGTTCATATGATTGCCCCAGGTCTCGCGCACTTTGTCCATGGTCCAGCGTTTGGACGCATAGTCACCAAATCTGCGCGGGTCAATTTCGGACATGTCGATACCCGGATCGCCATTGACGATCCAGCGCGCCAAGCGCTCGCCCATTGTGCCACCCCAGAGAATACCACCGGGCACGCCTTCCGCCAGCCACAAATTATTTTGGCCTGGCGCAGGGCCACAGAGCGGCAGTTCGTCCGGAGTCATCTGGAATGGCCCACGCGTGTTGGACTTGATACCGACCTCACCCAATGCTGGCACCCTTTCAATGGCACGTTCCCATTGGGTTTCCACCGCGTCAAAATCCTCTGGCAGGAGGTCAGCACCAAAAGTCGGCGGCACTTTGTCCTCGGCGAACAGTTTTAGATCTTTTTCAAACTCATAGGGGCCGAATTGAAAACCACCGACGTCCTCGCGCAGATAGGCCCCATAGTCCTCATCACGCAAAATCGGGAACTCCTTGAGCCCCTCCTTGCGACGGCGGATCAACTCGGGAACCGACTCCGTGGTCCAGTATTGATGCACAATTGGGATGCAGGGCAGATCGAGCCCGACGCGTCGTGCATTTTCGCGCGCGTAGTTTCCCGTCGCAAAGATCAGGTGCTCACAGTGAATGTCGCCCTGACTCGTGCTTACCTTCCATGTGCCGTCATCTAGCTTTTCATAGGCGGTAGCTTCGGTGTTTTGATAAATAGTTGCGCCCTGATCACGGGCCAGTTTGGAGAGTCCCATCGTGATGTCAGCAGGATTTATGTAGCCATCCTGGTCGTGCAAAATCCCGCCTCGAATATCTTTGCTCTGGGCCAGAAGCGGATGTACCTCGGCCACTTCTTCTGGCGTCAGAAGACGACAGGGTACGCCTGCCGCCTCAGCAATCGAAATATAGCTCTGAAATTCATGCCAGCGCTTTTCGGTATTGGCTACGCGCAATTGGCCCACCTTCCGTAACCCAACAGAGCTGCCCAATTTTTCCTCGACCTCACCGTAAATCCGGATCGTCTCCATTGTCATTCTTGAGATGTTGTGCGACCGCGAAAATGTGACCAACAGGCCAGCAGCGTGCCACGTCGACCCGGCGGTCAATTGTGTGCGTTCCAGCATCACTGCATCACTGCACCCATGCTGGGTTAACCCATAAAGGATTGACGCCCCGACACACCCACCGCCAACAACAACTTTGGTATGCGACTTCATTTTATGGCTCCACGGTCAATTTTCATTGGGTATTCTAGCGCGCTTCTCTTCGCTTTTGCTCTTCAAAAAGAGTCCCGGCTGATATAACCTGAAGTTATGCAAAATTTGCGCCGTACATTGCCGAGCCTTAACAATCTCTACGTCGTCGAGGCGGTGTCCAGGCATCTAAATTTCAGCCATGCGGCCAATGAACTGGCCATCTCACAACCCGCTGTCAGTAAGTCGATCCGTCAACTGGAACAAAATCTGGGTGTACAGTTGTTCGTCAGACAACACCGGGGATTATCGCTGACCACAAAAGGTGACGCTTTTGCCAACCAGATTCGCGCAGCCCTGATCGGCGTTGATCAAGCGACCCGGCAAATCCAATCCAGCGGCGACGGCCAAACAATAAGGATCAATGTCTCGTCCAGTTTTGTGTCGATGTGGCTGGTGCCCCGTATCGCCGAGTTCAGATCGCAAAACCCCAGTACGCTTTTTGAGATCACAGAAAACCACGGCGATCTTGGACAACACGCTTTAGCGGCTTGTGACTTCACCACGCGGATTGGCATGGGTGATTGGAATGATGCCCACAGCTGGCGGCTGGCACGTGAGCGGCTTTATGCGTTGGCCTCACCGGAATATGCAGCAGCGCATCCTGAGTGCATGCAACTGAAGACTTTGCAACAGGCAAACTTGATTCACGCAACAGAGCCCAACCGTTCGCGCATGGGATGGTCGGAATGGTTCGAGGCCGCTGGCGTACCATTTTCCGGCGCTACTGATGTGCTGTTTTCCGACCATCATTCGGCCATCCATGCCGCCCTTGTGGGGCAGGGCGTAACCCTAGGATGGCAGCATCTGGTTGGCGACTATTTGCAGGAAGGCCGCCTGGTGCGGGTCGCGGACACAATGGTGCAGACCGAGCAGAGCATTTATCTAATTTCACCCCGCGACCGCGTTTTACAACCTCACCACTTGTTGTTCCGGGATTGGGTGGTCGCACAATTCCAGCGGGATAATCTAAAGGCGGATGAAACGGGCCTTACGGTGTAAAACAATCAACAGATGCAACACGTCATTCCATGTAGGAAAATATGGCTGTGACATATATTTGTTGGCTGTGGTCGTTTAGGGAGAAGCTCCGTACTCGGCGAAGGCATTACCCGCGTTACTCTTGATAGTGGCCGTTCGAGCAGTCTGCAGCGTCGGTCAAGTTGTGCTCGTAGCAGCCATCAGAGCCCGTCCAGCATTGTCCCTTGCCCAACTTAGACGGACCTCGCGGGCGGCCCCAAGCCGGCATCCAACACTTTGCCTCAATGCTGCAATCGCAGCCCCGCATTGCAGACTTTCGCCGCGAACGCAAAATCCTGTTCGGGCCCAGCTCACACAATGCGGGATGGGGTGGATGGCTCCTGCTCCATCGGCGTCGCAATGCGCCATAGTGCAGTTGTCATGAACTGCTAGGAGAGGAACCACCCAATGCAGATTACAACAGTCGGTCTGGATCTAGCCAAGAACGTTTTCCATGTTCACGGAGTTACGCTAGATGGTGCCGTAGGGTTCGGCCTGTCTTTGCGGCGCGGCCCGATGATTTCGTTCTGCGAGTGTCTGAGCCATGTTTGAGCGGTATGGAAGCTTGTGACGCAAGCCAATACTGGGCGCGAGAACTGACCCAGCTGGGCCATGAAGTCAGGTTGATTGCACCTGTCTACGTGAAGCCCTACGTCAAACGCGGCAAGTCAGACTCTGCAGATGCAAAGGCAATCTGCGAGCCTGTTACGCGTCCCTCCATGCGGTTCGTCGAGGTATGGTCGCCTGAACAGCAGGCTATTCTGTCATTGCACCGAGCGGGCACCTAGTCGTTCGACAGAGAACCCAGACGACCAACATGCTGCGTGGTTTGTTGGCGGAGTTCGGCATCGTCTTTGCTCAGGCGTCGGTCACGCCGTCATGTTTGCAAAGCGTACAACTCATGAGCAGGCTCTGGACGTACCGCCCGTTGCGCTGGACACCATCATCGCCCTGAGCGAACAGATATTGGTCCTGCATGGGCGGGTGCTCCGGTATGGTCGCAAGCTGACACAAGCTGCAAAGTCCGAGCCCAGGATCGCCTTGCTTCAGACAATCCCAGGCATTGGGCCGATCACGGCGTCGTCTACTGTCGCGACGGTAGGTAGTGTAGCACAGTTTAAGTGCGGCAGAGACTTCTCGGCCTGGTTGGGGCCAACGCCGATCAACCGGTCGACTGGAGGCAAAGAGCGGCTGGGCCGCATATCGAAGATGCGTGACCGCTACATACGCCACCTGATGGTCGTCGACATGACCTCCCGCATGAAACAGATCAGAAGCACACCAGAGCGATTTGATCCCTGGTTTGCGGACCTGGTGGAGCGCAAACCCGCAAAGCTCGCGGCAGTAGCCATTGCGAACAAGACAGCGCGGATAATCTGGGCGGTGCTCACACGAAACGAGCCCTACAGGATCAGGACCGTCTGATACCGGAAAGAAAAGAAACAGAGAAAGCAAGACCAAAGAAGTGATGACAATGAGTCAGCCGCAATCTCAAGACACCCCGGGCTTTGTCCAGGACGACACCTGTCCGCTTGCGGGGATGGGGGCTTGGGTCGCGGAAACCATCAGGGCCAGCGGTCAAGTGCACCGCGCAAACAGGCCGAACACAAGACCGCCTCTGACAAAAATGCCGATCACCTCAAAATGTCTTGCTTTGCGGGAGCCAATGGTATGGACCCCGCCGCCCAAAATCGGCGTACCTTCGGATAGGAAAAAGGAGGAACATATCATGCAAATCACAAGGATCGGCCTTGATCTGGCCAAGTACGTATTTGAAGTTCACGGTGTTGATGCACTAGATGAGATCGTTTTGAGGAAGACACTGCGGCGAGATGCAGTTGCACAATTCTTTGCTGAACTTGAGCCCTGTATTGTCGGCATGGAAGCGTGCTGTGGGTCACATTACTGGGCGCGGGTTCTGACGGATTTGGGACACGAAGTGCGCCTGATCTCACCGCAGTTCGTGAAGCCCTATGTGAAATCCAACAAGAATGACCGCAATGACGCGGAAGCGATTTGTGAGGCCGTCGGCCGACCATCAATGAGGTTCGTGCCGCCAAAATCCGCCGAACAGTTGGAAATACAGGCTGTCCATCGTATCCGGCAGCGCGTGGTCGCAAATCGCACACGGCTGGTGAACCAGGTTCGCGGTCTACTTGGGGAACACGGTGTCGTTGTGGCACGGGATATCACCCGCATCCGGCGCGCCCTTGGTGAAATTGTCGATGGCCATGAGAGCACGTTTGGGGACATCTTCATTGAGATGCTGCGCGACATGCGTGATGAACTGGCCGAACTGGACAGCCGGCTCGCAGGTTACAATCGTCGAATCAAGAATTTGTTCCGCTCAAATGAGATGTGCCAGCGCATCGGTCAGATCGAAGGTATCGGCCCAATAACTGCCACTGCACTGGTGGCAGCAATCGGTGATCGATCTTGCTTCAGGAATGGGCGGCAATTTGCGGCTTGGTTGGGATTAGTCCCCAAGCAACATTCAAGCGGCGGAAAGGCTCGATTGTTCGGAATCAGCAAACGCGGCGACCGATACTTGCGAACATTGCTCATTCATGGTGCGCGAGCTGTGCTCAGTCGCGCCGCCGGGAAAACCGATGCGCGCAGTCAATGGATAGGGTGTATGCGGGAACGGCGGCATCCGAATGTCGTCGCTGTCGCATTGGCGAATAAGAATGCACGGATTGTATGGTCGCTCCTGTCAAAAGATCAGGAATACCGTCCGGGTCACACAGTGGCGTTCGCCTGATGCCTGCATCGGTAGGTTGACATAAGGAGGGGCATCTCAGGAATATTGCAATATCTGCCAAGAGATGGAAAAGGGTCACGCCCGTTGCTTCTCGAACCTGATGTGTGGATCGGCAAGGTCAGCACCGATGCCTTGGAGGCAATGAGGGGGAAGCAAGCGGAAATCCATCGGGGCTCGCGGCAACGATATATCGGGCCGCCTCAAGAAGCCGGATATACATCAGCAATCGCGACCTCGAAACCAGAACCAAACAGACCGTTGCAATCAGGCAGGGTCCATATATATCCACACAGGA
>NZ_JBGEHL010000031.1:0-8526 GCF_041403445.1 Aliiroseovarius conchicola | reverse complement strand
GGCGATTTTGGGGCCGTGGGTATTTCTCGACCACCAACGGTGCCATCACAGAGGACATCGTACTTCAGTACTTGGAAAATCACATCGCCGATCCTACCGGCGCCAGCCGGTAGTCGTTCAGTACCCACGCCCTGGTTCCAATGCCAGGATTTTACGCCGCCGTTGACACGTTCCGGGTTCTTATTCCATGCATTGCCTCGCCTTCACCCTTGCCACAGTTGCGCGCGCGCCCGACTGTTTCCGGCGCGCCGCTTTCAGCACAGCGGGTGGATATCACGCTGTCGGATGGTCGACGGATATTGGTGGAAGGCACGACGGCCCTGTTGGCTGTGCTGGCGTTTGTGGAAGGGCTGATGCCGAGCAACATGCGGGTCTGGCTGGCCACCGGGGTCACAGACATGCGGCGCGGGTTCAATACGCTGGCCGCTCAGGCACAGCAGGTTCTTGAAGAAGACCCGTACTCCGGGCACATTTTTGTGTTCCGTGGCCGGCGGGGTGATCTGTTGAAGATCATCTGGTGGGATGGGCAAGGGGCGTGCCTGTTCTCAAAGCGTCTGGAACGCGGACGGTTTGTCTGGCCTGCCGCGAAGGATGGCAAGGTCAGCCTGAGCCCGTCCCAGCTATCGATGCTGCTGGAAGGGATCGACTGGCGTATGCAGCAGAAAACCTGGAGACCAACGACGGTAGGATAGCGCACCGCCCAATAAAACATGTACCAAGGCGCGGTTAGCGTTCCGTCTGATGGAGCGATCCGGTATAAATCGCCCATGTTGGATGCGATCATATCTTTGCCTGTCGACCCTGCCCAGTTGAAGGGCCTAGTCTCTCAAATGGGCGAGGAGATCACATCTCTTACTTACCAAGTCGAGAAGCTGAAGGCGGAATTTCACAGCCATCGCAAGGCGCGGTTCGGCTCCAAATCCGAGGGTCTCAACCAACTGGCACTCGATCTTGAGGACGACCAGGAGATCGAAGCCGCCGCTGATGCGCAGCACGCTGAGCAAGATGCCGGTGATAAGGACGATGGCGTCACCGCCAAAACCCCGCGCCCCAAGCGCAAGCACAACCGCACTCCGTTGCCCGAACACCTGGATCGGCAATCCAAAATCTTCGCTCGCGAGAAGGTCGATCTGCACCGCTCCACCCCGACCGACTGGGTGGGGCGCAGTACTGCGCTGCTGGAACCACTGGCCGATCACATCGGCAAGCTGGTCAGGGCAGGCCCCGCGCTCTTTGCCGATGACATGCCGATCAAACTGCAAAGCAAGCTGAAGCCCAAAAAGACCCCGACCGCGCGGCTATGGAGCTATGTCCGTGACGAACGCCCGTGGTGTGGGGATGCCCCACCTTGCGCTTGGTATCAGTTCAGCACGGATCGTAAGGGCGAACATCCCGTCAACCACCTGTCCGGATATACCGGAACCGTGCATGCCGACGGCTATCCGGGCTTCAATGGGTTGTTTGGAGAAGACAAGGGTGAGCGCTCGAACGCCACCGGCTCGAGAGAGACCGCGAACAAGCAGGCCTGCATGGTGCCTGTGCGCCGCAAGTTCTACGATGAAGCCGAACGCACCGGCGCGCCAATTGCCAAAGAAGCCGTCCAGCTGATCAGCAATCTTTATGATGTAGAGAAGGAAGCCAAGGGCAAACCCCCAGAGGAACGGGTTGCCCTGCGGCAAGAGAAGGCCAAGCCTGTCTTCGATGAGCTGGAGACCTGGCTACAAGCGCAACTGCCCAAGCTCTCGGGCAAAACCAAACTGGCCGAGGCGATCCGCTACGCTCTGAAACGCATGCCCAAAACACGGCCCTATCTCAGCGACGGGCGGCTGGACTTGGACAACAACATCTGCGAGCGAAGTATCCGCCCCATCGCACTGGGCCGCAAGAACTACCTTTTCATGGGCTCCGTCGGGGGTGGCAAAGCCGCCGCCATCGCCTACACACTTATCGAGACCGCAAAGATGAACAACGTCGATCCAGAAGCCTGGCTCAAATGGGTGCTCGAACGCCTTCCAGATCACAAGATCAACCGTATCGACGAACTCATGCGGTGGCAGTTTGCTTAGAAGGCGCAACCAAAATGAAGAAGTTCCTGATAATGCTGTCTATTTGCGCTCTTTCCGCATGTGAGATGATTGCTGTCACGGCTCTCAACATGATCGAAACAACTGAGTTCCAAGTACAGGGAACAACTTTGCTGATGACTGGTGAGATCAATAGTAAAACGCTCGGCCAGTTCGAAGAAATCTACCGAGACAATCCTCAAATCACAACCCTTGTTGAACTCGAAGTTCCGGGGTCACTAGACGACGACACGATGATTGCCCTCGCCTATAGAGTGCGTGAACTTGGACTGAACACCTATCTTCGGGCGGATAGTGAAATCCATTCCGGTGGTGTTGATCTATTCCTGGCAGGAGTTCGCAGGACAATCGAACCCGGAGCCGTAATCGGTGTACATTCCTGGTCTGACGGATCCCGAGATGCCTATGACTATCTACGTAGTGCGCCCGAACACGAACAAAACAGGCGCTATATCGAAGATATGCTCGGCTCCGATGAGTTCTACTGGTTTACCATATATGCAGCGCCAGCAGACGGAATACACATTATGTCAGAGCGCGAAATCCTCAGGTTCGAACTGGCAACACAATAAAGCAAACTGATCCACTTCACTCGGGTATCGGAAAAATACGCGAATTCACCGGACGGATACCGTGCGAACGGCATATCAACAGAAGAAAACAGGGAGGATGCAAGCGCGGCACTTGCCGTTCGCTGCACGGCTCACGAACTGGTTAGACGCGGACAGTGCGGAAGAGATGGGCGTGTCGCGCATGCCCGCCCGCGGGGCGATGATACAGCTTGTTAACGGCAATGGCGGTCGAAGCCTTTGCACCGCCCATGGATATCTTTCGATGCGGACGAGACTTTGCCGCCTGGGTAGGTCTGGTGCCCAAACAACACTCATCAGGTGGCAAAGAGCGGCTCGGCAAGGTCTCCAAGGCAGGACAGGTCGACATCCGCCGGCTGCTTATCATTGGCGCAATGACACGCATTGCCTGGACAGGCCGCAAACCCTGTCAGGACGGTTCATGAATGGATCGCATGTTGAAGCGCCAACCAATGATGCTTGTCGCAATCGCACTGGCAAACAAAATGGCGCGGACCATTTGGGCCATTCTGACAAAGGAAGAAGATTATCGAGATCCGGCAAAGACTGCGGCTGCCTGAGAATTGAGGGCGGCGCAATCTGAAGCCGGAAACTGGGAGTGAGAAGACGATGACCTGAATGGGCGAAACGATCGAACAGATCTGGATTGGGAAAACCAGTTTTGGGCTCAGAACCGCGAGTTCGTCAGAGAGATTTGGACCCATACCGCTGATCACCATACCGGCCCGCGGCTTCTGAAAATGCCGCACAATGAAGCCTGACAGAAGACCGCACTCGATCACACCTCCAGACAGTCAGAAACGTCTTGCATCCCGGGCGGCAAACACAGAAGCCCATAGTGCAGGAACTCTGCTCGGCGGCGAAGGTCCGGTCTTCGTCTTTGGACCAAAAATGCCTGGACTGCATCAACTGCTATGGCGAAGTCTCTCGACTTCATTGGCCATGTCGTCGGCCAGAACGGACAGGTCATCTGTTCCATCGTTCTGATGTAACTCCACCCGCAACGCATTCCGGTTTGCTTGAAATCGCTGTGCTAACCGGCTGCAGTCGGCGTCAGTAGGAAGTTCGCCTTGTCGCTTGGCTTCGTCGAATATGACTGAAATCTGAGCACGAATATCGCGGAGATGTTCTCTAGCTTGACGAGAAAGCGCAGGTTCAGTTGTCTGAGTATCAACGATGGTTTTCAAAAGCATGCAAACCTGCCTCCCGGGGTGATCGGTTGGTAAGTTTACATATGACCGAATGTGGTCGGCAAGACGGACGAGAGGAGATGACGCACGTGCCATTTCATCGCGAAACGTATCTCGTGCTGCTTCGAAAGTACTTCATCGCACTGCTATATGTAACGACCTGCAAACATAATCGGCTCGACCCGCAATCACCGTGATTTTGTGGCAATATGATTGGCCAGATGCAATGGCAGCTATCGCCTCAAAGCCAGTTCCGTGGCGGCAAAGAAAAAGGCGGAAGGAGACGCCAACATTGACCGCAACATAACTGCTGCGATACAAATAGGGGCGGGTCAAATCTCGGTGAAAATACCGGGTCACCTCTCAGCAGAAATCAACAGGATCATATCGGGAAACACGAGAACGAGGTGATCACAGACATCGTCACCGCCAATGTGCAGGACAGTATTGAAAGGTCGCGACTATGAGCCTTCTGTGTAGCCTTCCTCTAGCAGCAGCGTTGTTCGGCGCTTGCGCTGCGCCGGAGTCCTTTGCCACGGGGTACGTCGAAGGACGTTTCACCCTTGTTGCGCCGGTTGCCGTGGCACAGATCACCAAAATTGCCGTTTCCCGCGGGGATAGGGTAGAGGCTGGTGACGTGCTGGTCGAACTGGAACGACGCGATGCTGAAATTGCGGTAGCCGAAGCCGAAGCCATGTTTGTGCAAGCGCAGAGTCACCTCGCAGACTTGCGCGAAGGCAAACGCCCCGAGGAGATCAATGTGATCGAAGCAAACCTGGCATCCGCCCGCGCACAGGCAGCCGAAGCGGATCACACCCGCGAAAGGGTCGTCAGTCTTGCAACGCGCGGGGTAGCGACAGACGCACAGAGGGATGACGCCATCACAGCGGCAGAGGTTGCATCGGCGCGTGTTGCGCAATTCGAAGCAGAGCTTTCTGTGGCCCGGTTGCCGGCCCGACCCGAAGCCATCGCTTTGGCAGAAGCAGCGGTCGCAGGTGCGCTGGCTGCACGAGACGGTGCGGTGTGGAATCTCCAACAACGTACGCTGACCCTTGCAGAACCCGTCACCATCTTTGATGTTATCCGGACCAGTGGCGAAATCGCGGGACCTACCGCGCCGATCCTGTCGGTTCTTGGTGACGGCGCAGTGCAACTGCGCCTTTACGTGCCGGAAACGGCATTCTCCAGGGTCGTTGTCGGAGACATACTAAATGTGAGCTGCGATGGGTGCACCGATAATCTGGTAGCCCGTATCACCTATATTTCGGACGAAGCGGAGTTTACGCCACCGGTGATCTACTCGCTCGAAAATCGGCAAAAACTGGTTTATCTGGTCGAAGCACGACCGGAGGACGGCCGTGCTCTGAAACCAGGGCAGATTGTGGATGTTGCGCTGCCTCAGGCAGAACCGTGAGTGCGACCGCGATCGCGGTCAGAAACCTGACCAAGCGTTTTGGCGACAAAACTGTCGTTGATGCCGTGACAATGGATGTCGCTGCGGGCGAGATTATGGGCTTTCTCGGTCCCAATGGGTCGGGGAAGACAACAACAATCCGGCTGATGTGCGGCCTATTGGAGCCGAATAGCGGCGAGGGTCGTGTCCTGGGTCATGATATCCGTTCCGAGCGGCGGGCCATCAAGCGCAAGGTCGGGTACATGACACAACGGTTTTCGTTCTACGAAGACCTGACGATTGCGGAAAACCTACGCTTTGTTGCGCGGTTCTATGGGATGAAGGGTACGCGCGCTGCGGTGCGTGACACTTTGGAAAACCTGGGCCTGACCAGTCGCAGGGATCAATTGGCAGGGGCACTGTCGGGTGGTTGGAAACAGCGGCTGGCGCTTGCCGCCTGCATCATGCACCGCCCCAAACTGTTGATCCTCGACGAGCCAACAGCTGGTGTAGACCCAAAGGCACGGCGCGATTTTTGGAATGAGATTCACGCGCTTGCACAGAGTGGGATGACGGTTCTGGTATCCACGCACTACATGGACGAGGCCGAGCGGTGTCACCGGATTGGCTATATTTCTTACGGGAAGCTGGTGGCGCAAGGCACCGTAGAAGATGTGGTGCGCAACGCGAAACTGACGACGCTGGTGCTGTCAGGTGGCGATGTCGCCGGTGCTGCAAGCGACCTGGAACGCGCGCCCGACGTCAATCAGGTCGCGCCATTTGGCCAGACATTGCATGTTGTCGGACAAGACGCTGATGCGCTGCGCAAGGTCGTGGGCCGGGTTGCCAAGGAGCGGGGCACCAAGGTTGCCCAGTCCGAGACCAGTCTTGAGGATGTGTTCATCCAATTGATGGGCGGCACGCAGGATAACATGCAATGACGGGCCTTTTTTCCTTGGGACGATTGTGGGCGCTTCTGGCCAAAGAGATGATCCAGATGCGTCGTGACCGCGTGACCTTTGCGATGATGCTGGCGATACCGCTTCTCCAACTCATGCTGTTCGGTTTCGCGATCAACACCGACCCCAAGGAATTGCCTGCAGCCCTTGTGGCGCCGACACAGGACCGCTTCACCCGCTCGATGGTTTCGGCGCTTGAGCTAACCGGATACTATCGTTTCATCGCGCCGAACGTGACAGCGCGCGCAGCAGAGGAAATGATCGCACGCGGCGATGTAGCCTTTGTAGTGACGGTGCCAGCAGATTTCGGTCGCCGGATAGAGCGCAACGAACGTGCAACCGTCCTGATCGAGGCCGACGCGACCGACCCCTCGGTTGCCTCCGGTGCGATTTCGACGCTTGGCACTGTTGCGGCTGAAGCCTTGCAACGCGAGGCTGGCGCCAGTGTGACCGCGCTGTCCGGCCCAGGAATCTTGGTGCACCGTCGCTACAACCCAGAAGGCATAACCCAATACAACATCGTTCCCGGCCTGTTGGGTGTTATCCTGCAGCTGACTATGGTCATGATGACGGCCATAGCCCTTACGCGTGAGACCGAACGCGGTACCATGGAAAATCTGTTGTCCATGCCTGCCACCCCGCTGGAGATCATGCTGGGCAAGGTTGTGCCCTATCTGGCTGTCGGCGCGGTGCAGATTGCCGTGGTGTTACTGGCGGCCCGGATGGTCTTTGGAATTCCCTTTGTGGGCAGTCTGGCCCTGATCCTCTTTGGCGTTTTTGTCTTTGTCCTTGCCCTAGTCATCTTGGGCTATCTGATCTCAACCGTAGCCCGAACACAAATGCAGGCCCTGCAGCTGACGTTCTTCTTTTTCCTGCCCTCGTTGCTGTTGTCCGGCTTTATGTTTCCGTTCCGGGGCATGCCGCTCTGGGCGCAGTACCTCGGAGAGATATTTCCGCTGACCCATTTCCTGCGCCTGATTAGATCGGTCATGCTGAAGGGAGCCGACGTGGGAACCGTATCCGGGTCGTTCTTGGCGCTTGGCGGGTTCGTATTAGTCCTGTCAGTTCTGTCCCTGCTCCGGTTCCGCCGGACGCTGGACTGAATTGCCGCCGCTGCGCAAAAGCCTGGAACCGCAACTCTAAGATCCAGAAAATCGATCATATTTGGCCTGAGGGGGCCGAACACACTCAGACGCGCATTAGGTGGAACAATATGTGAACATGATGATTTCTTGACCTAAGGTCGCCATTCTCCGACATTTTCTCCTTTGTAGCCACCACATAGAGAGGAAGTACCCACGGAGACGGTGTCAACGGCGGACCATCCCCTTTGTCTGGTCGCCATGGAGGCGTGCGGAAGTGCCCATTATTGGGCTCGGGAAATGCAGGCGATCGGCCATGATGTTCGGCTTATCCCAGCTGCCTACGTTAAACCGTTCGTGAAGCGCCAGAAAAATGACGCGGCTGACGCCGAAGCCATAGCTGAAGCCGCGGCCCGTTCAAACATGCGTTTTGTTGAAGTCAAAACCAAAGAACAACAGGCTCAGGCTATGTTGTTTCGGACACGCGAGATGTTGATCCGGCAAAGGACGCAAGCTGCAAACGCCCTTCGGGCACATTTGGCTGAGTTCGGCGTTGTGGTGCCCAAGGGGATCAAGAACATCGACCGATTAGCCCAGTATCTGGAGAAGGCCAAGGATAGACTGCCTGACAGCCTTGTCCTCGCAGGACAGATTTATCTCGATCAAATTGAACATCTCAACAAGGAAGTGGCTGAGCTGGGTATCGCGATCAAGGCTCTGGCTCGGCTTGGTTCCTCAGCAGCATTCTACAGGCGGGAGACAACTACTGGGACGAACGTCCAAGATGGGACAGAAAGACATTCGAAGATTGCTGATCATTGGTGCAATGTCGGTCATCAAAGCTGGGCTTATGACGGGAATTCCGGAAAACTCATGGCTGGGGCGCTTGTTGGCGCGTAAAACGCGGATGGTGGCAGCTGTTGCACTTGCCAACAAAATGGCACGAATGATCTGGGCAATCTCGGTCAAAGGGGAAACATATCGGAATCCGAGTGCCGCGATGTAAGCAAAGACATCCGGCTTCGGCACGTTGGGATGTGAGGAATGCATGATCCGTATGGGCAAATGATCGAAAAGATCCGGATCAGGAAAACCTGCGAGACCCCTAGAGCGCCGTCCTTGAAATCTGAATCGGTGGGATTCCGACGATGCGGATTTTGTGATTCACCATATTTGGAGGTGGATCATGGGCAAATCGCTATCACTGGATATTCGGGAGCGTGTCGTC
>NZ_JBGEHL010000030.1:0-8916 GCF_041403445.1 Aliiroseovarius conchicola | reverse complement strand
GAGTGACTGATGACTTCAGGCGGAAACCGGTGGCGCTTGTAGCTGATGGGTGGGGTCTGCATCGCCATCAGCTACGGCTAAATAGCGGAGCAATCAACCTCAGGGAAGTAGTGTGACAACACCCCAGAAAGGCAAGAGCGACGATCCAAAGGTCGGGCAAGGTCTCCATATTAATGTGCCATCGGGTTGGCCCCGGCATTTTTGGGCCTCTTCATGAACAATAGGCACGGAAGCAGTGCTGCCGCTACCCAGCCCAGTACATTGAACACATGGGCGTAGGCCATCATCGCGGCTTGTCGGGAAATCTCGGCCGCGAGTACGGCTGTGCCTTCGGCTGTTTCGGGTGTCAGATTCAACGGGGCCAAATAGGCTCGGGCCGCCAGGCTGAAGACGGTGACATGGTTGCTGAGTGTTGTTGTGTCGATCGTCATATTGCGCACAAGCATAGATCCCACGATAGCAATACCAATGGAAGACCCCAATTGCCGCGTTACACTATAAAGGCCCGACGCCTCGTCTTGCCGATCTGTTGAGATACTGTCAAAGGCCAAGGTTGATAATGGTACAAAGACCAACCCCATACCCAAACCCCCGACAACGCCGGGCCAGGCCAGCTGCCAGAAATCGGCATTCAGGTTCAGCCAGCCGGTTTGGAAATTGCTGAGCGCTGTCAGAACCAGCCCGACGGCCGCCAAAAGGCGAGGGTCGAACCGGTTGGCCAGCACTGCACCGGTGATCACCATGGAAAACCCCGCCGCAATCCCCCTTGGGATAAAGAGGTACCCCGCTTCAACAACCGGATAGCCAAGCAACCCTTGCACAAACAGCGGAAGGATCGCGATGCCGCCGAACATCGAGACCGAGAACCCGGCGATGATCGCGTTGGCCGAGGCAAAATTCATGTCAGAGAAAAGCCTCAGGTCGATGATATTGTCCTTCTGACGCAAACCCCGCACCAGAAAGAAAACCCCGCCCAGAAAGGCCAGCAAGGCGGCGATCTGAATGATATGGGACGAAAACCAGTCCTTGCTTTGACCCTGATCCAGAACAAATTGCAGCGCGCCTATCCCGACGGCCATTAGGGCCAGCCCGGTCCAGTCGATCTTCGGGTTCTCGGGTTTGTCTTCAGGCAGCTGCCCGGCTAGCATCAATAGGGCTATCACCGCGATAGGCAGGTTCACAAAAAACACCATGCGCCACGAGAAATAGTCAGTTAAGAGCGCCCCGATCGTTGGTCCCAAAACCGGCGCGACCACAACGCCTAGTCCGAACATTGCCATCGCCTGACCGCGCTTTTCGCGCGGGAATGCGTCGAACAGGATCGATTGTGATAGCGGGATTAGGAACGCGCCGAATATCCCTTGCCCAAGCCGAAAACCGATCATGCTGCCCAAGCTCCACGAGAATCCACAGAGCGACGAGAACACGGCGAACCCGGCCACTGATGTCAGGATCAGCCGCCGGCGCCCAACCCGGCGTGCCATGAACCCTGTCAAAGGCATGACCACCACGGCAGCCACGATATAGCTGGTCAGGATCCAGGTGACCTGATCATTCGTGGCGCCGAATGCGGATTGGATATGGGGCAGGGCGACGTTAACGATGGTACTGTCCAACACCTCAAGCACGGCACTCAACACCACAGCGATGACAATGGTTGCATGAACTGCCTGTGCGGGCAGCCCGGTATCGGTGTCCTCAGGGGGGGCGAGGCTTGCGTCGGTCATTTGCTGTCGGCGGCCTCATGACCTGTCGTATCGACTTTGACACTGGCGCTGGCTCCAGCTCGAAACTGATCGTCCTTTGTCATGAACGTGATCCGAATTGGAAAGCGCTGTGTGACTTTCACCCAATTGCCCGACGCATTCTCGGCTGGGAGCAGGGCAAACGTCGCCCCGGAGCCCGGACCGATCGAGGCGACTTCGCCCTCAAAGCTTTTCCCCGGCAGCATATCTATGGATACAGTCACCTTCTGCCCCGATTTTATGCGCACCATATCGGTTTCCTTGAAATTGGCATCGACCCACCAATCCCCCGCCTCGACCAATGAAAACAGAGGTTGATACGCTGCAACGGTGCTGCCTTCGCGCAGTCTGATATTGGCAATCCAGCCATCTGTCGGGGCCGTGATCTTGGCATGCTCTAGATTTAGCTTTGCGGTGGCCAGTTGGGCTTGCGCCGACACCAACGCATCTTGGTTTGTGATCTGGGCCGAGCGGGCCTGAGACAATTGTGCCCGCGCCGTATTCAAGCCCGCTTGGGCCTGTGCTGTGGCGGTGCGGGCGTTGTCCAATGCGGCCTGCGCCACGTCGCCTTTTTTAAACAGTGTCTGAACGCGGGACAACTGCGCCTGAGCGGCGTCCAGTGCGGTTTGCGCACCGTTAACCGAGGCAGTCGCCGCATTGATTTGCGCATCGTATGCACTGCCTGCCGCAGTCGCGCTTTCGACCTGCGCAGCCCCTTCTTTCACGGCATTGTTGAAGACTTCTGCGTCCAGCTCGACCAATACGTCGCCCGCTTTGACCAACTGGTTTTCAGTCACCTTCACTGAGTTCACCTGTCCCGACACCTGCGCGGCCATTGTCACGATATTCGCCCGCACATAGGCGTCATCAGTCGATGGGTAAAGCTCGCTATGGCGCCAATACGCCCATAGCCCAACGCCAATGGTGATAATTAATAGGGCGACAGCGATCAGCTGTAACTTCTTCATGCTGCATGATCCTCTTGATCGAGTAGTGCGTCGCAAAAATGCGGCTTCGTGCGGATTGTGTTGCTATTTGATTCGTGACCGTCCGGTGATGGCGCTCTGGCGCTGCCTCGAAGCGACCTGTTACGCTGCTTGTGCAGCGTAACGCAAGGGAAAGAGTTCGTCGAGACGCGTGATTTTGTGATCTGCGATTTGTACGAGGACCCAGGTGAGCCAGGCCTGGGGGTCGACGCCGTTGAGTTTGGCGGTTTCGATCAGAGTATAGGCGATTGCCGCTGCTTTGCCTCCGCCCTCGGAACCCACGAAGAGATAATTCTTCCGGCCCAAGGCCACGCAGCGGATTGATCTTTCCGCACAATTATTGTCGAGCTCCAGTGAGCCGTTTTCCAGATAACCGGGCATTTTCTTCATGCGGCCAAGGGCGTAGCGGATGGCTTTGGCGAGGTCGGACTTTCCGGAAATCCTGTTCAATTGGGCGTCCAGCCATATCTCCAGATCGCCGAACACCGGTTTGGCGTCCTTCTGGCGCAAGGCGACGCGGTCGTCTGGCGATTTGCTGGGGGATGCCAAACAGGCGGGGCCGGACCCACCATTAGAGGAAGCGCTACTACCCCTGGCTCTGCGCGAACCATGCCCCAACTGCGGTGCCCCGATGTGCATCATTGAGACCTTCCGGCGCGGACAGAAACCCCGTACCCGAGCCCCACCAAGAAAGCAGGCAGCATGATGAACCGCCCATCCTCTTCCAACTTCCTAGTCCGACGCTCACCGCGCCGGTCGAAAAGATGCTTTGCACCAATGTTATCCATGTGTCGCAACGGGAGCCAAACCAACGCAATAAGGCCGATAAACGCGACCAACCCCATGCCCAAGACCATGACGCTACGCCTCCAAACTCGGAAAAATCCGCGAAACTCTAACCGATATCAGGGACCGGGACCTGCCCTTTCCCCATAGCCCGGCACTGACATCCCGCGGCTTCCACCTTGTCAGATTTGTCAACGCGGGCCTGAACGCCCGACACAACCCTAACGCAATGGCCCGCATCAAAAAATCTTAGACAATGCTACCGTTCGCGACTGATGTGCTAAGGTCGGCTTTGATGCTCATGGACAGAGAGCATCTCAAAACGCATTGTGAGCCAGACGCGACATGCCCATTTAGGCTAAGCGACGTTTGGAAAAACTATTTTTGGATTGTGCCGCATGGAAAGAAGAAAAAAAGTACCTCTGAGCGAAGACGATCGTTCGGCTATGCTGACCGCAGCACGAGAAGCTATCACGTACCGGGCGAATCTGAAGTCATCATCTGTAAAGCCGGAGTTCAGGCCTGCCGATTTCGCCTCGAGTTTTGATACATTGCTTCCCGACAAAGGAGCGTCAGCGTCTTCGGTTATTGAAGACTTGATAGAGGTTGCAAGCAAGGGGCTGCATGGTCATGCGTCCCCACGGTTCTTTGGTTACGTGTGTGGCGGGTCAATGCCTGTTGGCGCAGCGGCAGATATTCTTGTGACCTCGTGGGGGCAAAACGCAGCCTCTTCATGGGAAAGCCCTTCTGCTGCCGTCATTGAACAGACTGTTTGCCAGTGGTGTCTGGAGTTACTTGGTCTACCGTTGGACAGTGGCGTCGGTATTGTCTCAGGGGCGACGGTGGCAAATACGCAGGGCATTATCGCAGCGCGGGATACGTTGCTACAGCGGCAAGGCTGGGACGTTTTTGGGAATGGTCTTATTGGAGCGCCGGACATCCCTGTCATGATCAGCGAAGATGCCCATTCTGCGCCGATGGCTGGCATACGCTATGCGGGCCTCGGGTTGGGCCGTGCGACGCGCCTTTCGACGGATGATCAGGGTCGTATTCTCATCGATGCGCTTCGTGCCGATTTAGAGGCCTGCAAAAGCCCGCCTTTGGTTATTCTCCAAGCAGGTCAGATAAATACTGGCGCTTTCGATCCATTTTCAGAAGCAATTCCGATGATCCATGACGCCGGTGGCTGGGTACATGTCGATGGCGCCTTTGGCCTCTGGGCGCATGCTGTGCCCGGTTTGCGGGATCGCTTGGCGGGTGTCGACGGTGCTGACAGTTGGGCGGTCGATTTACACAAATGGCTGAACGCACCTTATGATGCTGGGCTTTGTATCGTGCGGGACCGCACCGCGCTTGTCTCTGCAATGAGCGCGCGCGGCGCATATTTGCCTGAGCTTGGTGAAACTTGGGAACCGAGCGACTCTACGCTTGAACTCAGCCGCCGTGCGAGGGGTATCCCAAGCTACGCCATCATTAAGCATCTTGGGGCCGAAGGCATTCGCGAGATGATCAAGCACCATTGCGCTCTTGCGACGTATTTGGCGGATCGTTTAAGCAACGAACCGGGCATCGAAATCATGAATGACGTCGTGCTTAACCAAGTCTCCATTGCCTGTGAAACGGACGTCAAGACAACCAAGGTTTTGGAGCGTATTCAACAAACCGCACGCGTCTATCCAAGTCATGGGGTTTGGAAAGGAAGACAGATTATACGTGTTTCAGTCATCAATCATGCAACGGATCACAAGGATATAGACCTACTTGTTGATGAAATACTTGATGCAAATATACGTGAATAAGGGTTTTTGCTCTTGAGTTTGCATGCTTTGAAGCCTTGCACGGATCGTCCAAACTTTGGCAGCAGTTCTTCTTGACGTCTTCTTAAACCGAAGTCAAAGCGGACATGGCGTATCTGCGGCGGATCCGAGTTGAGAGGTTCCAAACATCGTTAATGTCGATGGTGGAACCATTCAGCCAGAGGAGAAGTACCATGAAACGCTACGTTGGAATTGATGTCGCCCAAGAGCAATGTGCCCTTTGCATTGTGGATGATGCAGGCGCGATCCTTTTTGAAGGCTCGTGTGCAACTGATCCTGATGAAATTGTCCGAACCATCGCTGCTGAAGTCGGCGAGGTAGAAAAGATCGTGCACGAGTCCGGCCCGCTTTCAATCTGGTTGACGCGGGAACTGATCAAACGAAGTGCGCCAGTGGTCTGCATTGATGCCCGTGCTGCTCACAAAGTGCTGTCAGCGCGGATGAACAAGTCTGACAAATCAGACGCCGTCGGTTTGGCCCAACTGGCCCGCACAGGGTGGTATGGTGAAGTGCGTGTGAAGAGTGAGGCGAGCGATCAGTTGCGCCTGATACTGTCAGCGCGGGAGCGATTAATCCGCATACGCATGGACATTGAAGGGCAAGTTCGGGGTCTTTTGAAGGCTTATGGGATCCGGCTTGGTCCCGTTAATGCGGGCTACAGCCGAAAGAGCTTCCGTGATCAGCTTGGGCTGGCCATCAAAGGAGTTCCAAGCTTGGAGATGGTCTTCGCCTCATTGATTGCCGTGCATGAAACCGTCTGCCTTGAAACCACAGCGATTGATGCAAAGGTGCAGCGGCTTGCCAAGGGCGATCTTCTGGCGCGGCGTCTCACCAGCATTCCCGGATTCGGTCCGATTGTCAGCCTCAGCTTCATCGCGACAATTGACGATGTGACGCGGTTCCGCAAAGCAACAGATGTGGGCGCTTATCTAGGGCTGACGCCAAAACGGTATCAATCTGGCGAAACGGATTGGTCGGGGCGCATCTCAAAACGCGGTGACGGAGCCATGCGCAAACTGCTTTATGAAGCGGCCAACATCCTGATCCAGCGTGTGTCGCGCTTCTCACCGCTCAAGGCGTGGGCCATGCGGCTTGTAGCACGAAGGGGAATGAAAAAAGCCATCGTTGCGACGGCGCGAAAACTGGCTGTCATTATGGCTCGCATCTGGCGTGACGGCACGACCTTCGCCTGGACCAAAGAGGAGCTGCCTGCATGAGATAACCACCAACCGAATACGCCCGTCCGGGTGTATAGACGTCCCATCGGGACGGTGGCCGGATGACCTCGCCGTCGAATGTTGATGTGCCTGAATCAGGTGACCTCGCAGCGGACCATTTTGAGGCACCAGTCCCCGACGCCATTATGAGGCGGCAACGTCGACCTCGGAGAGAACCATGAGCCCGATGATACCGAAATACGCCCTTGAATTTACAGCCGCAGATAGAGAACATTCATGCGCCGTGCAGCATCTGTCAAAGTGGGCTCTCGTTGAATTTGCCGCGGATTGTGGGGACGGCTGTATTTTGCGGCTGATCTGCCTAGGGTAATTTGTGTGAACGGCGGAGCAATACTCGGCCACGGTAGCGGGTGCGTTGTGTTGTCGCGGGCGACGTAAAAGTCGGCCACTTTTTGTCCTTTCGGATTTCGGGAGGGCTTGGGGATATTCACCGTGGATTTGTATTTGAAGGTTCGTCACGCTCACTTTGAGGAAGGGTTGAGCGGGCGTCAGATGGCCCGGGATTTCGGGATCAGCCGGGATAGCGTTTCGAAGATGTTGGCGTATTTCGAGCCTCCGGGGTACCGACGGACTGCACCGATCAAGCGGCCAAAACTTGATCCTTACGTGGCCCAGATCGACCAATGGTTGGCTGAGGACAATGGCCGGCCACGCAAACAGCGGCACACAGCCAAACGTATTTTTGAGCGGTTACGCGACGAATGCGGGTTCGATGGTGGCTACACTATCGTCAAAGATTATGTGCGCAGCAAAAAGCGCGGTTCACGGGAGATGTTCGTCCCACTGAGCCATCCGCCGGGGCACGGCCAGGCGGACTTTGGCGAGGCGCTGGTCGTCATCGGCGGGATCGAGCAGAAGGCGTACTTCTTCGCCTTTGATCTGCCACACAGCGATGCATGCTACATCCGCGCTTACTACGGCGTGGTGGCTCAACGTGCAGCGACCCAAAGGCGTGCACGGCGGTGCAAGCTGGTGCGTCTTGTTGGTCTGCGAAAGGCTGTGATCAAGCAGCTCAAAGAAGGTTGGTCGCCAGAACAGATCGCAGGCCGATTACAATTTGAAGGACAATCCGTTCGCGTGAGCCACGAGACCATTTACGCCTATGTCTACGGCCCTGATGGCCAATCCAGAGAACTGGCGCGTTACCTGCCCAGTCGACGCAAAAGGCGGCGACCGCACCATGCGCGCAGGCCCCGCAGCCTTGTGTTCCTGCCGGATCGGTCCATCCACGAGCGCCCCGACTACGTTGATACCCGTGAGACGTTTGGCGAATGGGAGGGCGATCTGATGATCTTCGAGCGTGCTCAAGGCAACTTGAACGTCGCCTCTCTGGTCGAGCGCAAGACCCGCCTTGCCGTCCAATTGTGCAACACTCTCCTGCTCCACTGAGGGTCGAGTGCGGCTCAGTGCTAAATTGTACGTTCTTATGAGTGTTTTTGGATTTCCCGACACGATGAGACTACCCCACTGGCGCGGACTGGTCAAAGTTTGTAGCCTGTACAGGCGCTGGAGACGGCGGGCCGAACCGATGGTTATCATGCTCTTATCCGCGGATTGGATACCGCCTTGCCGAATACGATGCGGGATTGCCTTTCTCTAAGGACGGATGTTTGTCCCAACGCACTCCGAGGGTTTCCCTATCATTGGCCGCCATCTCCAGCGTACTGCACAGGCAGAGTGTGCGTTACGATTAGGTTGCAACAGGTGTTTTTCGGGCGATGTCCCAAATGAAGCCTGCCAGTTCCCTTGCGATGGCTGCGAGCACGCGCGGTTGCGGTTTGCCAGCATTTGATAAATGCCGGAACCGTTTGCACAGCCGGGTCTGAGCTTTCCAACCAATGTCTTTGATTTCTTGAGGCAGGTGCGCCGAACGCTTCAGATACGGCTGCCCCTCCTTTGGCGGGTGTCTGTATGACCAACCTGCTTCAACCAGCATCGTGCGTGCCAAAGCGTTGCCCGTTTTGGTCAACCTTCCGCGCCGCGTCGTATTTCCGCTGGAATGCTCGCTCGGAACAAGGCCCAGCCAGGCCATGAGTTGCCTCGGGTTTTCGAACCGGGTGATGTCGCCGATCTCGGCCACCACGGTTGCGGCAATGGTGGTGTTGACGCCGCGCAGAGCGCGCAACACATCGACCACTGGGGCAAAATGCCAGCCTGGAATGGCCTCTTCAACAACCTGATCCAATGTCGCCACGCGGGTTTCGGCCTGATCAATGGCGCGCTTGAGTATCCACGCCCTGGTTCCAACCCACCGACTTCCAGTCGGTTCTGCTTCAGCGTGAAAGAATCGTCTTATGATCATACCCTGTAGAAAATGAGCCGCAGCCGGGTCGTAGGCTCATTT
>NZ_JBGEHL010000029.1:0-9061 GCF_041403445.1 Aliiroseovarius conchicola | reverse complement strand
TTTCGAAGGCTGAAAGGATACCGGCGCATCTTCTCAAGGTTCGAAAAGCTGGACGTCATGTACCGCGCTTTCCTGAATTTCGCCCTAATCGTCGATATGATTAAGTGTTAACAGGCCCTAGTTGCGCGCCTAGTTTGCTGTAGCGGAATGCGGTTGCGACTGTATCGGTATCTCCAAAGTACATCTGCTCATCCTCAAATGAGGGCATTATTAAGTCTGAGCATTGCGCAAACTTGGTTGTTGATTGCCGCATTTCTTCATTGTTGGGCCACAGCTTTGGGCGAAGGTTCGGGTCGAAAATTATGGTTTTTCCCTTTGCACGGGCTTCCGTGAGTGCATTGTGCAGGTTTCGACGTCCGCCGTCGTCAAGAATGGCAACACTGATGCCGGAGAAGTAGACTACATCCGCGCGCTCCATGACGTTTGTCAGTAATTCATTTGAGGACGCATAGGTTTTGGCGGCACTGTTGTCTCGCCAATAGGTGAAGCTGCGCTCACCTTGGTCGAGATGGATCATATATAGGCCGAGAGTGCGGTCAGTCCGCTTGATGACATCAGTTAAGTCCAGGCCGGAATCGTGAGCAAAGCCAAGAAAGTCTGTCGAAATTTTGTCTACACCGACTGCAGTGAAGTAATTTACCCCCCAATCTTCCCGAAATTCACGCGCCGCGTACCAAGCAGTGTTGAACGTGTCACCAGCGAAGCTTCGCGACATACCTTTCGGTCCCGGGTTTTGCGATAGTTCGATCATGCATTCACCAAGAGCCAGAAATCGTTTTCTCGGCATCAGTCTTCGAACCACTCGTGGTTTTCTTCGCGTAGCTGCGCGATCGCACTTTCAATTTGCGAAAGGTGATCTCTCAGCGCGTTCTCAGCGCGTTCAGGATTGCGGTCTCGAAGCGCAGCAAGTAATTCGACATGACCTTCCAGTGCGGTCCGTGACGAAAATGATATAGACAAGTAACGCACCCGGTCGGTGTGGGCTTTCTTTTCCTGGATGCTCTTCCATGTGAATGAAAGCCCTGCAAAGTCGCATATGTCGCGGTGAAACTGATTATCCAATTGATGAAAGAGCTCTTTTTGATCTTCGCGGATGGCCTTCTTCTGCTCTTCGATCTGTTCTTCCAACGCACTGATGTGATCGTTCGTCAATAACATGCAGGCGTTGCGCATATTTTCAACCTCAATGGCTGTACGTATGTAGCGCGCCTCAAAAACGTCGCGCGCAGAGATCCGACTAACGACAGTCGCGCTTTGGGGTTTGATGATAAGAAAACCGAGTGTGGATAGACGATAGAACGCATCCCGAACCGACTGGCGTGATACACCGAGTTGTTTCGAAACTTCTGCCTCTGAGATTTTGGTTCCTGGGGGAAGTTCGAGTGTGAGAACTTTCGAGTACAAGGTCTCAAACACTTGCTCAGTAACGGTTACCCTTGTGACAGGTTGCATTTTTTGAACTGCCAAATTTTGCGCCATGGGGCTCCGCTCCTTAATCGTTGACGAATCGATCCATCTAACATATCAATCGACTTACAACTACCATATCAGTCGTGTAGTTTGTTGTTAAGTCTTAATGCACGATGAGGGAAACTAGGTAAAGGGAGAGCGCGTGTGTTGATGAAAGATCGGCTTTTTCCGCAGGATCAGCAAACTCGGGACATTGCGCGCGAGCTTTACTCCCATGTAGTGGAACTCCCGATCATTAGCCCGCACGGCCATACCGATCCCAATTGGTTTGCTAGCAACACCGCCTTCGCAAACCCGGCTGAGTTACTTGTGACACCCGATCACTACCTGTTTCGCATGTTGTATTCTCAAGGGGTCAGGCTGGAAGACCTCGGCATCTCACGACTTGACAGTGGAGAGATAGAGACAGATCCAAGAAAGATCTGGCGTACCTTTGCAAGTCACTACTTCTTGTTTCGCGCAACTCCGACGGCACTGTGGATAGATCACTCACTGCAAGAGGTCTTTGGTGTTTCCGATCCGCTAAATGCCAAAACAGCCGATGCAGTTTATGATCGCATCGATGGCTGCCTAAAGTCGCCCGAGTTTCGGCCAAGAGCCCTGTTTGAACATTTCAACATCGAGGTGTTGGCCACGACGGAAGGTGCGCTTGATCCGCTTGAAGCGCACAAAAATATTCAAGCTTCTGGCTGGGGTGGTCGCGTGATCACGACATATCGCCCAGATACCGTAATTGACCCGGAAACACCGGGGTTTGCTGAGAATATCGCCCGTTTTGGCGAAATGACGGGTGAGGATACTTCGTCCTGGCGCGGTTATCTGCAAGCGCACCGAAAACGGCGCGCAGAATTCAAAGCACATGGGGCGACCGCGACCGATCACGGACATCCAACTGCCCGCACCGAAGACCTCTCTCGGAGTGATGCGGCTGAGATATTTGATCGTGCACTTGCTGGTCGGCTTTCCCCTGAAGAAGCCGATCTTTTTCGGGGTCAAATGCTTACGGAAATGGCCCGGATGAGCATCGACGATGGGCTCGTCATGCAATTGCACCCCGGGTCTGTGCGCAATCACAATGCTGCGGTTTTTTCCACATTTGGCCGAGACAAAGGCTTCGACATTCCCCGTCGAACAGATTTTGCAAACGACCTTAGACCGCTCCTAAATGCAGTTGGAGACGACCCGCGCCTGACGCTTATTGTCTTTACGCTGGATGAGACTGCTTATGGCCGCGAGTTAGCTCCATTGGCGGGCGCCTATCCAGCACTAAGGCTAGGGCCGGCTTGGTGGTTCTTTGACAGCCCCGAAGGCATGCGCCGGTTCAGAGAAATCACCACCGAAACAGCAGGTTTTTACAACACCGTTGGCTTCAATGATGACACGCGCGCGTTCTGTTCTATCCCCGCGCGCCATGATGTCGCCCGTCGGGTTGACTGTTCTTATCTCGCTTCCCTCGTGGCTACAGGCCGGTTGAGTGAAGCGGATGCATCCGAGGTCGCAATTGACCTCACTTACCGGCTTGCCAAGCAAGCCTACCGTCTCTGAAGGTTTAATAGGGAGTAAACCATGACAATTAAGACAACAACGCTTGCGGCGCTTTTTGCTTCGGCAGCCATGGCGGCATCAGCTTTTGCGGAGTGTGAAGTCAATCTTCGTGCGGCTGACAACCAACCTGCAGGCTATCCGACAGTAGTAGCAGTCGAAGCCATGGCCGACATGCTGAAAGAGCGTAGCAACGGCCGTATTTGCCTGGAAATGTTCCACTCTGCACAGCTGGGTCAGGAAAAAGATACCATTGAACAAACCCAGTTCGGCGTGATTGACATCAATCGTACGTCAATCGGCAACTTCAACAATATTGTGGAAGAGACCCAGGTTCTTGCGCTGCCCTACATTTTCCGTTCGGTTGAGCATATGCACGACGTCGTCGACGGTGAAGTTGGTGCTCAGATACTGGGTGCGTTCGAAGCCCATGATCTGGTGGGGCTGGCCTTCTACGATTCCGGTTCGCGCAGCTTTTACAACTCACAAAAGCCGATCACTTCGATTGAAGACATGGCCGGGATGAAGTTCCGGGTCATGGGTGCTGACATCTTTGTGGATATGGTTGCCGCACTTGGCGCAAACGCTACGCCAATGCCGTTTGGCGAAGTTTACTCATCGCTGCAAACCGGCGTTATTGATGGTGCGGAAAACAATTGGCCCTCCTATGAGGGTACAGGCCATTTCGAAGTGGCTCCGTATTACACACTCGATCAGCATTTGATCGTTCCCGAAGTTCTGACCATGTCGAAAATCGCCTTCGACAAACTGACCGCTGAAGACCAGGAATTGGTGCGTCAAGCCGCACGGGATTCTGTTCCGGTCATGCGAGAGCTTTGGGCGGCGCGCGAAGCCGCTTCTGAAGCCAAGGTGCGTGAAGCAGGGTCCGAAATCATCACCGATATCGACAAGACCCCGTTTATCGAAGCGATGGTTCCGGTTTATGAAAAACACGTGACCTCGCCTGTTCTGCAACAGCTCGTTGCGGATATTCAAGCTGTCGAGTGATCTGACTTAACGGACAAGCTCCGTCCCGGCAAGTTGCCGGGGCGAATTATGCCCTTCGCAAATACGCCCGGAAACATGCAACAATATCTTATCACGGCCTCTCTTATTACTGGATTGATCGGACGCGCAGTACTTTGGCTCGCGGGGATATGTCTGGTTCTCATGACTGGCTTTATCGCAGCGCAGGTTTTCTGGCGCTATGTCTTAAACGACAGTATTATCTGGACGGAACCTGGCTCTGTCATGCTGATGGGCTGGTTCATTTTTCTTGGTGCCGCAGTTGGAATACGCGAAGGTTACCACCTTTCCTTCGACGTTTTGCTGCATGTGCTTCCCGAGTGGCTGAAAAAAACCTTTCATACGATCTCGGATGTTGCTGTCACAGCCTTTGGTTGCGGCATGATCTGGTACGGCTACCAGTTGGCGGAGAAAACTGCCGGAAATACGTTACCCTCGCTACACATATCGGGTGCGTTCAGCTTTGTTCCCCTCATTCTCGGTGGAGTGTTGGTGGTAATTTTTTCGATTGAACGGGTGTTACGCCGGGCAGCTGGCTTGCCGACGGCCCGTTTTGGCGATGACAGCGGAGAGGGCTGAGCGATGGAACTCTATATCCTATTTGGAACTTTTTCCTTTTTGCTGTTGATCGGGACGCCGGTCGCATTTTGTCTGGGCGTGTCCAGCTTTGCGACAATTGCGTATCTTGGGCTGCCCCCTGTGGTCGTGTTTCAGCGACTAAATTCAGGTGTTTCGGTTTTTGCGCTAATGGCCATTCCGTTCTTCATCTATGCCGGTGACTTGATGGTTCGCGGAGATATCGCACGTCGATTAGTCTCACTCGCAGAGGCGTTCGTTGGACATTTTCGAGGCGGTCTTGGTCAGGTGAACGTTTTGTCGTCAGTGATGTTTGGCGGTGTTTCTGGTTCTGCTGCGGCTGATGCTAGCGCCGTTGGTGGATTGATGGTGCCACAAATGAAAGAACGCGGTTATGGCGTCGATTATGCAGTAAACATAACAGTTGTCAGTTCGATCATCGCTTTGCTGCTCCCGCCGTCACACAACATGATCATTTATTCAATCGCTGCGGGAGGGCGCATATCGATTGCAGACCTTTTTACTGCAGGCATCATTCCGGGATTTCTGCTGGCCATCTCGTTGATGGTTGCAGCTTGGTGGGTCGCCAAAAAACGCGGATATCCGGTGCAAAAATTTCAGGGCTTCCGAATAATGGGCGCTCTCTTTGTGTCTGCCTTGCCTGGTTTAATTATGGTTGCGATTATTTTCGGCGGTGTACGCTCAGGTGTTTTCACCGCATCCGAATCCTCAAATATCGCCGTGGTCTATGCGCTGATTGTCACCTTTTTTGTCTATAAAACGCTGAGTTTTTCGGACTTTGTCGAGGCGACCATTGCAGCTGTGCGGACCACTGCAATGGTCTTGCTAGTCATTGGATGTGCGGCCGCATTTGGATGGCTTTTGGCGTACACACGTGTTCCGTCATCTCTTGTTGTGCTGCTCAAAAGTGTGTCTGAAAACCCGATCGTTATCCTGCTCTTACTAAATATTGTGTTGCTGATGCTTGGCACTTTCATGGATATGTCGCCGCTAATCGTGATTACCACACCGATCTTCCTGCCAGTGGCTACTGCATTCGGCGTCGATCCGGTGCATTTCGGTGTGATTTTGATACTGAACCTTGGAATTGGCCTGTGCACACCTCCTGTTGGCGCGGTCTTGTTTGTGGGGTGTGCGGTAGGACGCATTTCAATCTGGGAAGCGATGAAATCAATCTGGCCGTTCTACGGGGCCGCTGTCGGTGTCCTGATGCTGGTTACCTATATTCCAACACTTTCGCTCTGGCTTCCGTCAGTGTTCAAATGATGTCAGCAAAACAAAACACAAAGTCATCGCTTTTGGCGCCCGCTAATGAGGAAACACGACCAGGAGTAGGCATCGTCCACCTTGGGCTTGGCGCATTTTTCCGAGCGCATGGCGCAGTTTACATCGCCGACGCGATGGAGGCATCGGGAGGGGATTGGGGCGTCTTGGGTGTCAGCCTTAAATCGTCTAATACCCGCGATAAACTTAAGCCTCAGGGGTGGGTATATACTGCACTCGAGCTAGCCGACAGCACCTGCAAAACGCGTGTTATTCAAGTCTTGCAGGACGTTTTAGTCGCGCCGGAAAACCCAACCGCTGTACTTGCGGCTTTGGCGGCACCATCCACAAAAATCGTTAGCCTTACGGTCACTGAAAAAGGGTATTGTCTTAATTCGGCAACCGGGCGTATCAATTTCAGTCATCCTGATATCAAAACTGATTTGAAATCTCGTACGCCGGTGTCCGCACCAGGGTATCTGATGCGGGCCCTTCAAATTCGCAAAGAAGCCGGGTTGCCTGCATTCAGCGTTCTGTCGCTGGATAACCTGCCCGAAAACGGCCACCTCGCCAAATCGGCAGTATGCGATCTTGCCCGTGCGACCGACACCGAACTCGCTGATTGGATTGAAAAAGAGGTAACTTTCCCATCAACCATGGTCGACCGTATCGTGCCTGCCACAACCGAAGATGTCCTCGACAAGGTTCGCGAAATGACGGGCATTGACGATCAGGCAGCAGTGCAGCACGAGCCTTTCCGGCAATGGGTGATCGAAGACAACTTCGTCGACGACGATCACCCAGATTTTGCCGCCGCGGGAGCAACTCTCGTTGATGACGTCCGGTTGTTTGAGCATATGAAGCTACGCATGCTGAACGGTGCGCATTCTGCGCTAGCCTATTTAGGGTATCTCGCGGGCCACAAGTCAATATCTGACACTCTCCACGATCCGGTCTTTGATGCATTTATCAGTGACTTTTGGGACGCTGAGGTTATTCCTGCCTTGCAAACACCGCCCGGCACTAACCTGCACAGTTATGCCGTAGATCTGAAGCAGCGGTTCGCAAACACGGCCATTCGCCACCAGACATGGCAGATTGCGATGGACGGAAGCCAGAAACTACCACAACGCATCCTGAACACCCTGTTTGAAAACATGGATTCAAATCGCCCGCATAGGCGGCTTCTTTTGGCGCTGGCGGGTTGGATGCAATACGTCTCTGGCTTGGATGATTCCGGAGCCGCCATTGATGTGCGTGATCCGCTTAGCGAAAAAATCTCTGATCTTCTTGACGGAGTGGAAACGGCAGAGGACCGTGTCGCTGCCCTATGCACACTCGAAGAAGTCTTTGCAGGCTACCCGGTGGGAAAAGTGAGACCACAGCTCACCGCTTTGGTCAACAAGTTGGAACGGTTTGGGTCCCGAGCCACAATCAAGGATGTTCTGAAATGCTAGAAAGCTGGCGCTGGTATGGAGATCTGGACAACATCAGCCTGTCGGAAATTCGGCAAACGGGAGCCAAGGGCATTGTTACAGCCCTGCATGAAATCCCTTATGGCCAAGTGTGGGGGCGTGATGTCATTGCCAAAAGGCGGCAGGCAGTCGAAGCCGCCGAAATGGTCTGGGCTGTTTGTGAAAGCCTGCCCATTCATGAGGATATAAAACGTGGCACAGGCAACCTGAATTCTCTTTTCGACAACTATCGCCAATCCATGGCAAACCTTGCGGCTGAAGGCGTAAAAACCATCTGCTACAACTTCATGCCGTTGTTGGATTGGACCCGAACAGACCTAGCTGCCCCTGTTTCGAGCGGCGGAACATGTTTACGGTTTTCCGCAACACGAATGGCTGCTTTCGAGATTCATATGTTGGGGCGAAAAGGGGCTGCAGCGGATTATCCTTCTGAGGTTGTTGAAGACGCTGCAAGATCTTACTCGAAGATGACCGAGGAAGATCGAGCTGATCTGCTTAATGCCATCATGTCCGGCTTGCCCGGAGCCTTTGATCGCTATGATGTCGAAGGATTGAGAAGATCCCTGCAAACATATGAAGGCATCGGTCAGGACGAGCTGCGCGGTAACTATGCGCGTTTTCTGGACGAAGTGATCCCGGCAGCAGAAAAGCTTGGCATTGCTATGTGCGTCCACCCCGACGATCCACCCAGAGATATTCTTGGCCTGCCTCGCATTGTCTCTGACATGGAAGATATCGAGTGGGTAATGAACGCAAATGACAGCCCGACGAACGGATTGACTCTGTGCGCAGGTTCGCTCGGCGCAAACCCGGCAAACGACGTGCCTGCCATCGCTGCAAGGTTTGCGGAACGCGTTCACTTTGCCCATCTGCGCAATGTGCGGAAAGATGCGGATGGCTCCTTTGAAGAAGCTGCACACCTTGAAGGCGATACCGATATGGTCGCGCTCGTTTCAGTTTTAGTGAGAGAAGATACAAGGCGATCCAAAAACGCGACGGGTGGGGTCATGGGAATTCCGTTCAGGCCTGATCACGGTCACGAGTTGTTATCTGATATCGGAAGATGCAGTATTCCAGGATACCCACTGATCGGCCGAATGAGGGGGTTGGCTGAAATTCGCGGGGTTGTTCACGCGGTTGAGAAATTGAGAAGTTGAGAAGCAAAGTCGGTCCCTTTGGGGTTGTGTCGCAAATTTTCCCATGGGCAGCAATCACCTTTCTCCCGGGCGCACTTATCCTGCGAGGGCAGCGAATTGCTGGAAACCGTTTGTGCCTTGGGTGGTGATTTGTCCTTTGCGGATCATGTGTGAGGTTTCAATTCCGGCCAGTATTGCGGCGGCAGAGTGAAAGGCTTTAAAGCCCAGCATCGGCCGTGTCATCCGCTTGATAAAACGATGATCCTGCTCGACGATGTTGTTTAGATGCTTACTCTGCATAATCCCGATCAGTCGCCCTGGCGTTCCCCCATTGGGTGGTCCGGTCTAATTGTTAGTGCATCGTGGGCCTCTGGTCCATCGGAACGATGCTTTCCGGTGCAGGCGGGCGATAGCCCAATGAGCTGTGCGGCCTGACGGTGTTGTAGTGAATGCGCCATTGCTCGATCAGGATTTGGGCCTCTCGCAAGCTGTAGAAGATTTCACCGTTCAGCAATTCGTCTCGGAACCTTGCATTGAAGCTTTCACAGTATC
>NZ_JBGEHL010000028.1:0-12495 GCF_041403445.1 Aliiroseovarius conchicola | reverse complement strand
TGAAAAATGAGCCTTCGACCCGGCTGCGGCTCATTTTCTACAGGGTATGATCATAAGACGATTCTTTCACGCTGAAGCAGAACCGACTGGAAGTCGGTGGGTTGGAACCAGGGCGTGGATACTCAATTCTGTAGAAACGATCACGGGCCGGATGTCAGATCACCAAGATCAACGGCAGAAAGATACGACAAGAGCGGGGCCAGTGTCAGGCTGGCCGCGATTGGCAGCAGATAGGGTGAGACAAACCCGCTTGCGATGCCTGCGCTCAGCGCGAGTCCGAACACCGTTTCTATGGCATGGAATTTCAGCAACACGCGCAGAGGGCGCTTCACGCCGGGGCGGGTCGAGGTTCCCCAGCGTGTTGGAAGTCTAAACAGGCTGCGCCCCACGGAAATCGTCTGATGGATCATCAGGATCGGCGCGATCAGCATAGACATGATAAGCTCGCCAAAGAACGAGGCGATGAATTTCGCAACGCCTCCGAACGCGCGTCGTTTCTGGGCGGAGGTCAGAACCAGACCCGCGCCAATGAATTTTGGCGCCAGCAACATCGCGAAAACTGCCACCAAAATCAGAATACTATGGCTCGGCACTGTGGGGTCCGGCGTTGTCCCCGCGCTCAGCCCATACCAGGTCCAGATCAGGATGAGAACAAGCCATATCGGAGACATCAGATAACCAAGCGCATTGAAAAACATATGAAACCGCGAGATTGGGTGAAGCCCTGACGCGCTCATGATCCGCAGATGCTGCATATTGCCCCGGCACCAGCGTCGATCACGTTGAATATAATCCACCAGGGTTTCGGGCGCTTGTTCATAGCTGCCATCAAGGTCTGGCAGGATTTTCACGCCCCACCCTGCACGCCGCAACAATGCGGCTTCCACGAAATCATGACTAAAGATTGGGGTGGAGCGGCCCGGCCCCGTCGAAATGTCGGGCAGCCCGGCACAAGCCGCAAAGGCACGGGTGCGGATAATCGCGTTGTGGCCGAAATAGTTTCCTTCAACCCCGGACCAAACGCCCAGACCATTGGCAGACAGCCCTCCGAAGGCCGCGCTGGAAAACTGTTGTAGTCGCGCAAACAAGCGACGTCCCCGGAACACGTGCAACGCGCCCTGAACAAGGCCAAGACCGGGGTTGCGGGCCAGCGTATTGGTCAGCCTCAGAATGGCATCAGCGTTCATCAAGCTGTCGGCGTCCAGCACAAGCATTGCGTCATAACCAGTGCCCCATCCGCGCACCCATTGGTCCAGATTGCCAGCCTTGTAGCCCCGATTGTCATCCCGGTGACGGTAATACAGCGGGCTGCTTGATTGGCGTGTCATACGGGCTTGGTCGTAGGCGCGCCGCTCGTACTCAATGATCTTTGGGGTCTGACTGTCACTGAGCACAAACGCCGAAAAATTGTGATGATGCAGATGGCTGTCCAGATCATCCTGCATCGCCAAAAGACTGGCGAATACTTCCGCCACGTCTTCGTCATAGACGGGCATCAGGATGGCAACATTCAAAGGCGGTGTGAGCGCCGCGCCATCACCGGGCTTCCCTTTCGAGCGCTGCAGTGCGAGCGCGCCGCTGAGCGACAGACAAAAGACAAACGACACCCAAAAGAAGGTGACGCAAATCAAGGCGATCCAGATGACCCCGCACGGTGTGAAACCGTCGAACGACAGCCAGCGCGCAAAGACCGCCCCAAGGGTCGCTGTGATCAGCAACGCGGGCAGCAGGATCAACGCGCGTTTGGTCCAGATGAAAGGTTCTGCCGGTCGCTGTGGCGCATCGGGATCAACAAACGGATGGGTGAAATCCTGCACCGGCATGTCCAGGGGCCGGCTTGGGGGCATCCGCGCCGCAACCGGATCCTGATGCAGATGGGCGTCATGCCGGTTCATTGTGCGGATAGGGGCTTGGGTTCGGGTCGCGCACGCCAGGGGTGGGATTTGAACCATGCCGCGGTATACGCAACGGCCACAAGTGAGGCGAACCCGATCAGGTTTGCGCTCCAGACATTGAAGGCCGAACGACCAGTCTGATCCAGACCGAAGCCGATGAAACGGGCTGCTGCCATTGAGAAAACGAACACAGCAAGAGATTGCTGGCCTACTTTCAGGATGACTCTCAACAGCCCCTTCCAAAAGCGCGAAAATACCCCATCTTCGGTCGGTCTGAGCCTACGCCCACCGGTCCCTGCCACGGCCCAAGCCAGATAGGCGAGTGCCAGAAAATGTACATACCGCAGCAAGCCAAAGTCGGTTTTCTTGGTTAGGAACCCGATGTCTTGTGAGATGGATTTGAGTTCGGGGTAAGCATTTAGCAGGCGGAAATAGGCAAAAGGGACCGTGCTGATCACAACGACGATTGCCAGAATGGCCAGCCATTTGTTCAATGGAGGGGCCGGCACCCACCCTGCCATAAGCGCGAATCCGGTGAAGAATACCAATTGCCAGCCGAACGGATTGAAGAACCATTCCCGATTGGTCCACGGTTCTGCCGGCATCCATAACATATTGGTATTCGCGCCAATCCAGACCAGCACCACAAAGGCCAGTGCAAAAAAACCGTGCAGGTTTTTCAAGCCCACCACGATGGGCATCATCGCCAGAATGACAACATACATCGGAAGGACGTCGAAGTAATTCGGAACATAGGTCAGCGTCATCAACCCGATCAGATTTGGGATCGTATTGTTAACAATCGGCCAGAGGTTTAGATTTCCAACATAGTCCTTGGAGTAGGTGCCAGAATGGTTCAGCGCTGAAACGAAGGTCAGAATGACCAAAAACACCGCGATATGCGCCCAGTACACCTGCCAGACCCGGAACGCCACGCGCGCGGTGCCCATCAGCCAGCCTCTGGTCTTGAACGCTTTGCCAAATGCGATGGCGGATGCCATCCCCGAGCAGAACACGAAGATCTCGGTCGCGTCGGAAAACCCGAAACGCGCCGGGATCCACAGCGTCAGAAAGTTGCCCGGAATATGCGCCATCAGAATGATGAACATCGCCAGGCCCCGATAGAAATCGAGGCGTATATCACGTTGGCTCACGGCCGTATCTGCTGGTTTGACCGGGGTCATATTCATGTCCTGAACAAGCTTTCTTCGATTGGGTACGGGCGTGCCTGAGCCGGGTTTTCCACCTGCACAGACTTAATGGGGGATAACGTCCGGCCGCTCCATATTCGTCAGCATCTCGAAACGCACAGCGGCATAGTGATCCTCGGCCCCGCCGCGCTTGGCCTTGCGTTCGGTCAATATCTGCTTGGCTTCCTTGAAATGACCACCACGGATGCCTGCATCAATGGTCAGACGCTCAAACACATCGCGTTGGGCGTGACTTCCGCCAGCCAGTTGCATTTTCGACCGCGCACAGGCGAGGTTTTTGAATGCAAGTTCGTAATTGGCTTCGCCAAACGCTTCAAGACCGGCAGCGGCGGCCACTCCGGGATCAGCCATAACCCGAGCGATCTCGGTATTGGCGGTTTGGGCGTCTTTGTTGATCCGCGACATCATTGTTCTGATCGCCTGATCACGTTCGCCTCCGACAAGTGCCAAGATATAGTGCAAATCAGCGAAAATTAGGCATCCATCCGCAGTCCGGTTTTCAGACAAATCGGCCAGTTCTTCCCAACGGTTTCCGACATCAATGCCCTCAAGTTCCAGCCGGCTTAACAGCGATGTGGCATTGGAAATGTCACGATAATCGTCGGTCTTTTCTTTGCGGATTTTGGCGTCATACAACGCGAACACCTCGTCAATCCGTTCCTGATCCAGCAGGAATAGTGCTTTGTGCCACCAGACATGGAAACCGAAATTGTTGCAATGTGCCCATGCACCTTCTTGCTCGGTCAGCCATTTCAGCCCGGCGGACGTGTTGGCTGTCATGTCATAAACATGCGCAACCGCGTGCAATCCCCAAGCATCGTTGACCGCATAGTTCATCCCCTTACGACCAACCTTCTCGGCCTCGGCATAGGCGCCGGTTTCTTCAAGCGCAAAGGCATGACACCCCATCAAATAGCCGTAACCGGCATGACCTTCGTCATATGTCGGCAGAACCTCTTCAATCGAGTGTCGCATTTGCGCAAGCTGGCCCAGAATGAAAGAGATCGCATGCACGATTTTCATTGCCAACGCGTCGCGGGGATGGGCGTTCAGGATATTCTGAACAACATCGCGTGCCTGAGCCGGGTTGCCGTCCAGGTAGAAGCCCAAAGCCCGGACGAAATCGCGTTCTCGTTTGGTGGCCGAGGCATCGTCCAGGGCTTGTCGGGCGTCCTTATAGGCATCTCGGGCCGTTTCGACCAACTCACGCCGCCCAAGCATCATATAGAACAAACCTTTGATCGCGTGACCTAGTGCAAACTCAGGTGCGGCATTTAGCACTGTAGACAGATGCATGGGTGTAACCTGCGCGTGTGCCAGAAAAGCAAGTTGCAACTTATCCCATTCGTCGCGGGTCTCGATCGTGTCTAATGAGATGTCGTTCCCAAAGATATCCGTCAGCATTTTTTACCCCTATGTTCATGCTGATTTGGTACGCAGTTTACGGGCTGCAAACAAAGGCTTTATTGATGAATAACAACTAGTTGAACTCTTGCGATCATTAGGTGAATAAGCGTGTCCGGGGCGTAGAAGTGCAACTCGCACGAACTGTGCAAGTTTCAGGGCCTATTCCGGTCGATTGCGACAAACAATTAGTGGTCGCGTCGATGGTCCCTTATTCTGGTTTTTCAATCCCGAACGCGGTCAGAATATCCTCGGTATCTTCTCCGAAATGGGGTGGTGGGTTGCGATAGGTAACCGGTGTTTGGGAAAATTTCAGTGGATTTCCAAGGAGTTCCACGGCACCCGATTGCACCGATATTTTGGGAACCGAGATCACAGCTTGTCGGGCGGACGCCTGATCGGATGTCAACGCATCCTTAACCGAATTGATCGGCCCCGCAGGCACGCCGCGTTGCTCCAACCCTGTCAGAACCTCGTGTGCTGAATACCCTGTCAGAGCGTTGCTAAGATGTGTGGTCAACGCCTGACGGTTCTCAATACGTTTCAGATTTGTTGCATAATCCGGGGATTGCCCCAATTCGGGTTGGCCCAGAAAGTCGCAAAGCCGCTGGAATTGTGCATCATTCCCGACGGCAATCAGAATATGCCCGTCCGCAACGGCAAATGCGTCATAGGGAACGATGTTCGGATGGGCGTTCCCGCGCCGTTCGGGCAGGTTGCCCGAGGTCAGGAAATTCACCCCTTCGTTGATCAACCACGCCATCTGCGTGTCGACAAGGGCAACGTCGATATGCTGACCTTCGCCCGTTTGATCGCGGTGACGTAAGGCCGCCAGAATGCCGATGGTCGCGTACATCCCGCACATCACATCCGCGATACCCACGCCGACCTTCAACGGTCTGCCATCAGGTTCACCGGTCAATGCCATGATCCCGCCAAAGCCCTGCGCCATCAGATCATAGCCGGGTCTGTGACTGTTGGGGCCGGTTTGCCCAAAGCCCGAGATCGAGCAATAGACCAGCCCCGGATAGGCCGCACACAGCGTGTCATGATCCAGACCATATTGCTTCAGCCCGCCGGGTTTGAAATTCTCGATCAAAATATCGGCGCGCGCCACCAGTTGGCGGATGATATCCTGCCCTTCAGGCGTGGCAATGTCGACGGCAACAGATTTCTTGTTGCGATTGGCGCACATGAAATAGGCGCTGAGGTCGGTGTTCTCGCCACCTTCACCCTTGGCATAGTTCGGCCCCCAATTCCGCGTGTCGTCGCCACCGGTTTTCGGGTTTTCGATCTTCAGGATCGTTGCCCCAAGATCGCCCAGCATTTGAGTCGCGGTCGGCCCGGCCAGAATGCGCGAAAGGTCAAGCACAACAAGCCCGTCAAGCGGCCCTTTGGCGTGGGTCTCAGATCCGTCCATCATAGGCTCCGTCTCCGATCTGTGCGGCAATGACTGTGAATGTATCGGCCGTTTTCGCCGCCTCAAGCGCGCGCGCAAGCTCGGCTCGGCCGCTGACCGTATGGCCTGCGCCGCCGAAAGCCGTCGCGATGGCTGCGAAATCGTGCCGCCCGAAAGTGACTGCTTCGTCCTTGAGCTGACGTTGGCGCTGTTTCAGCTGGATCAGTGCAAGGCTGGCATCAACAAACACAACGAAAATCGGGGTCAGCCCCAGCTCGGCTGCGGTTGCCAACTCTCCGGCAACCATCAGGAACCCGGCATCCCCGGAAAACGAGACGACGGGACGGTCAGGCGAGGCGATTTTCGCGCCCATCGCTAAGGGCACCGCGCATCCCATGGTGCAAAACGCCGAGGATTGCATAAGGCCACGCGGCTCAGAACAGGCCCACATCTGGGACAGAAAAATGCGATGCGCGCCGCTATCTGCGGTGGCAAGCGTGTTTGCAGGCAAGGCGCGGCGGCATTCATCAATAATGGCTGCTGGGCCCCAATCGTCATCAGTTGGAAAGGCCCCGACCAATGCCGCCTTCACCGCCGCGACCTCGCCATCAGGCCATGTTGTGTTGGGGGAAATACCTTGTTGCAACACCTCCAGCGTGGCCCCTGTGTCCGAGATGAAATTCACACCTGATTGGTGCATATAATGCGCGTTCGGGACGGCGCTGATGTCGATCACATTGATGGTGTCCGGGTCCCAGACCTCGCGCCAGCCGGGGCGCATTTCGATGGGGTCATAGCCCGCGCAAATCACCAGATCGGCGTTGCGCACGAAGGGCAGTAAATGCGTGTCGGCCAAGGGTGATAGACCCGCCCCGCCAAGGCAAAGCGGATGATCCTCGGGCAATATGCCTTTGGCCTTGTAGGTAGTGATCAGGGGGACGCCAAGCGTATCACAAAATGATTTAAGCGCGGACCCAGCCCCATCGTTCATCGCGTCCAACCCAGCGATCATGACCGGGCGCTTCGCATCCGCCAGCCAGCGGCGCGCCATCTCAAGCTCTGGGCCCGGCGCGGGCACATGCGAGCTTGCCGGAGGTCGACGACGCAGGCGCGATATGGCAACTTGCGTGTTGGCGACGGTGATCGGCACATCAATATGGACCGGACCGGGGCGCGCTTCGGTCGCGATCCCGACGGCCTTGTCGGCAATGATATCGGCGCTGTCTGCAGTCAGGCAAAAGCTGGCTTTGGTGACCGAGGCGAAAACGGCGGCGTGATCCATCACCTGATGCGTATAGGTCTGCGCCTCGTTCGCATCCACACAGCCCGTCAACACGATCAACGGCACCCGGTCCTGAAACGCGTTGGCAATCGCGTTCATGCCGTTCATCGCACCCGGTCCAAGCGTGGCAACCAAAATGCCCGGTGCACCAGTGCGGTGATAATCGCCCTCGGCCATGAAACAGGCGCTGTTTTCGTGCTTTGTCAGGATGAATTTGATCCCAGCCTTGGTCAAGGCATCAAGCAGTGTCAGAACCTCGCCCCCCGGCATGCCATAGGCGCGACGGCACCCCGCTTGATACAGTCGTTCAGCAAGATAATCGGCGGCGCGGCGCGGTGTGTTTGGCATTGGAAGTCCGAGTGTTAAGGGGCGTCTATCTGGTCAGTGTGATGGGGATCTAACCCGAAACCTGTCGGGTGTCATGGTTGTTTCAATCGGCGCGCGTCAGTGTCTGTTTGTCAAACCCGGTCAACACCATACTGCCGAATACGTCATGAAGTCACAGGCAAGCCACGGCGCAACCATCCCGGTCCAGCCCAAGAGCCAAGCATACCTTCGGGAATGTCGATGACGTTCACGAAACCGGCTTTGAGTAACCGTTGACGCATCCGTCGCGAGCGGACGCCACGTGCGCAGTTCAGGGCCACGACACGTTCGCGATCGCCCTCAACCAGTAGATCCAGAGCTTCGATAAAGTCCGGACGGCGCATATCCAGCCGAGCCGCCCTCTGACCGCTGCCCGTTTTAGCCCATTCATCCGGCCTGCGAATATCGACGAGCAACAGCTCTCCGTTCAGGGCTTTCTGATGTGCCTCAGGCGGGGTCAGAGCCTCGCCCGCAAGGCCTGCATTTGGAAAAATGCCCCAGGCGATAACGCCTGAGGCTGTGGTCGCACCTGCAACAAGAAACATGCGCCGGCTGATGGGACGATTGGTCTTGGTTTTTTTCAACTCAGGCACCTGTCACTGTCAGAAGGAAGCATATTCGCTTAGGATTGCGGAGCTTTGGACGAAAAGTTCGGAATGGTCGCGTTCGATGCGCCCTTCGGCTCAAGCTTCACCCAGTTTTTTGTGGATTTCTTCAGGTTGCCTGCAATGTCTTTTTCCCAGAACCCAACCACGTTTTTGGTGATGTTCAGGTAAAGCTTGCCGTCGCGGATACGCCACAGATTGGGGTTGCCGGGCACCTTGCCTCCCTGTGCAACACCGTAAGCGCAATGACCGTCATATTGCGGCGCATAGGCTTCGGGGTTCTTTAGGAAAAGATCCCGGTTGGCTTTGGTCGAAAAGGCCCATGTGGCCCCGTTATACTCGGCTGTGATCGATGACTTGCCGGGAATGCCTTTGGGCTGGGACTGGCCAATCTTGTTCTGTTTCAGGTCAAAATAGGCAACCACATCATATCCAGATGCAGCAAATCCCGTTTCGTCCACAAACTGCGGACCGGCGAACGCCAGCGATGGAATGGTCAGGGCGGCGAAAGCAAAAGGAAGAAGACGTTTCATGTTAAGTTCCTGTTTCAAATGGTGTCCCGGCACTTATACTCCAATAGAGAACGTGACATAGTCGACCTCACGCGTTCTTGAGAGATCGTGGGTGATCGTGCGGGTGGTAAGGCTGGCGGCTCACAAGCGGCCCCCCACAATATCCGAGAGATCGCCAAGTTGTGATTTGCCCACAACGCGGTGCTGCAAATAGTTGGCCCATGCCGTTAGAAGGAATACCAGATTGCCCGATTTCTTGAAGTTTTTGCCCAAACCGCTCGCCCGTTTCGGATATGTATCGCTCTTGGCCTTTGGCCTTTCAGGACTGTCGGCACAGCAAAGCCAGGCCTTTGAGACCCCCGATATTCTGGTGCTGGGGGATTCCCAAATCACCTTCGGGTCCGGCCCCAGCTTTCTGTCATTCTTCGAGAACCTGAAACAAAACTGCGCCAAAACTGAGCAGGACAAGGACGTTCTGACACAACTGGGCCAGCGCGTTGCGGTCATCGGTGTGCGCTCTACCTCTCTTGGGACGTGGGCGCGGCGCACGAAAGGCGGGAAAGGTCCGATTTGCGATGTTGACCCCAAATGGAAGGTCAATGCCGGGTCATATGGCACGGTCAATCGAACCAAGAACATCTATGTCCAAATCGGGCAGGGAAAGAACTATCAGTTTTGCAAACCGGGCCAATCCGCGTTCGAGACCATGTTTCGCAAGGACTATTATAACCCAAAACTGCTGGTCATGACCTTTCTGGGCAACTCCTCCCAGACATGGGCAGATGATCCTGCTGCGGCCCTAAGCGACGTGAAAGCAGCGACCGAGCAATTGCCCCCGGGTATGCCCTGCATCTTCATGACCACCGCTCCGACCTATCAGAAATCAGTCGTCGACATGCGCCACCGGGCACAGGCCAACCTGAAGAGGGCGTTTGACAAGACGGGCAATAGATGCAGTTTCGTGGAGGGCTACACCCCTCAAACCATCAAGGCCAATCTGGGCGTAAAATCGCATTTCAGACGCAAGAAGAACGGATCCGTGAAAGATCCGTTCCACCCCAACAAAGCGGCCGCCAAACAGTTTTTCTCTATCCAGAAACAGCAAATATGCAACGCAATCCTCCACGAACTAAGAGGGTTAGACTAGGCCCTGGTGTTGGGGCGGATTGAATCCCGCTTTTCTGGTACTATCGAATGATGGGTCATGGGGAAATCTGCGGCGTCGATGAGTTATTTAGCGCTGCAGATGCGGAGGCTTTCACCGCAAGCATCCATAGAATGGGCAGAAGCAAGCACTGTCCTGTTCTTCGTTAGTCGAATCCGATTGTAGTATCCACGCCCTGGTTCCAACTCACCGACTTCCAGTCGGTTCTGCTTCAGCGTGAAAGAATCGTCTTATGATCATACCCTGTAGAAAATGAGCCGCAGCCGGGTCGAAGGCTCATTTTCTACAGGGTATGATCATGCAATACGACACCGGCAGCCACTGTGTTTTCTATCACCGTTATCACATCGTGTGGTCGACGAAGTATCGCTACAAGGTGCTGACGGGCGACATCCGCTTGCGTGTGCGTGCCATTTGCCGCCAGGTTTGTCACGAAAGGGCTTAGAAGTTTCCCCGTACAGCCTCAGTCAAGATGAGCTTGTCCAGGGTCAGGTCAGAAACCGCCCGCCGCAGACGCTGGTTCTCTTTCTCCAGTTCTTTCAGCCGCTTCAGCTGCGAGCGTCCCATACCGCCATACAGCTTGCGCCATCGATAAAACGTCTGCTGTGTCACCCCGATCTGGCGCACCGCCTCCGCAATCGTCATCCCTTGCCCTTGCAGAACTTCAACCTGCCGAAGCTTCGATACGATCTCTTCCGGTTTCTCTCGTTTTCCAGCCATCGCTGATCCTCCAATTTGCGGGATAAAACTATCCCAGTTGGTGGACCACCCGATGGGGGCTACTCCATCGCCTCTCGGCTGGGAACACATCAATCTCACCGGCGATTTTGATTGGCATTCTGGTGCTGCTGAGCGTTCAAATGCACGTCCCCTGCACCTCAGCTCAATGAGAAGAAAGGCTTCTTAGAGCAAAAAACAAGCGTTCTTCTTTCGTTCGCACTTAAAGTAATCCTACGAACAAATCATGCGATGGGGCCTGATTGTAGCAGGGTGGATTCACAAATGAAGTGCAACTTCTGTATTAAAACAGGATGTTAGCTGGAGTTGTCTGATGGGCCGTTGTTACCCCCACTTGAACCTGGAAGATGGGACGATTGCTATGCCATAATTTCAATGTGATAGCGATCGGCCCAAATATATGCATATTCCCTGAGAGATTTTGGCATCCTGTCATGGAATATTGCGAGCTTCTTCATTTTGGCGTCAGGATGAAGAATGAGCTTCTTCTTTTTTCGGGCTTCTTTTGGCCGTCTTTTTGTATTGCCTTGGTTTCTGTAGGGTTCTTTGCATCTCCTTTTTTAATCGTTTTGGTGTCACTTCCAGCCGCAGAATTGGAAATATCGGAATATAGACTAACACCAGAATGGATAAGCGAAAGCACCTTCATTGTCGCCGCATGGCGCGCAGCTTCTTTGACGGATTTTGCCGCATCCCGCATCAGATGAAAAACTTCAGTTCTGACTTTTTGATTCCTAATTTTGACGGTGATCGAATGGCCAACAACTGACGCCACGTGTTTGTCTGGCAGAAGTTCAATCATGTCGAGTGCCTTGTCTAGGGCCTCCTGGATCGCGGGCTCCTTAGAAAGGGACATTGCGCGAAGTATCTCGTATGTCCACATCACATCCATCCAGGCTTCCTGCCGTTGAAGCTTCACTCGATGTTCTTTGAGATGTGACAATTGCTCATCAACGCGCCCGAGCGCACTGATGATAGCCTCTGTTCGAGCGGAGAGAGACATGTTGATCACTGCGTTCATTTCGTGAGCGATCTGGTCAAAGACTGAAAAGCTAATTGCATCGGTTATTTCTACCAATTTCGTTTGACTTAGATCCTGGAATAGCTTCTCAACTTCCAGTCCTGCCTGTTCTGATGCCTCTGACGCAGCAAGCAGGCCTTTCAATTGCTCCCTGTCGCTCGATATCTTTGAAATTTCGTTCTCAACTTCTGAAAGTTGTGACTCTATGACTGCATCAACACGCGAATACTCTCCAAGCACGATGTCTAGCGTTTCTGACTGAATTCGCACTGCGTTTGGAGTTGGCAGGTCTTTTTCTATTGCTTTGAAATGGTTAGAATCTGAGATCGCTTTTGTTTGCTCCTCGATCGCATCCTGAACATTCTTGAGAACAGTGGCATTGTCGGTGTAAGCTTCAGTAACTGCCACTATTGTGTCGATAGCTTCACCAACGATGCCCACTCCCTGTGCTACAAGCGTGGTTTCAGCAGCGATGCGATCATGAAAAATACCCAGAATCCTAAACAGTTCGTCCGCAGAAGTTATTGAATCCATGGAATCCAATGCACTATCAAATGTCTCGACGCTTATGTCTTTTCCCATCTTTTCTACTTTCGAATAACCGTCACTGTGATTCGAGCAACTTTTCAGTTGCCGACATATCCACCAGAGTTTTGGCTAGCGCTTTTTCGGCTTGTTTTGCCGCAATCGCCGCCCATCTATGGTAAGTTTCCTTGTTTACAAAATCGGTAAATTCACCGGGCTTCAATCGTTCAGCAAGCTCATGATTTCTGGCGTTATGGCTATCGCATGGTGGCGGGTTTGCTGAACAACGCTGGCTGGCACGTGAACCACAAGCGGGTCGAGCGTATCTGGCGACGTGAAGGGCTGAAGGTCCCACAAAAGCAAAGAAAGAAG
>NZ_JBGEHL010000027.1:0-13577 GCF_041403445.1 Aliiroseovarius conchicola | reverse complement strand
AGGCGATTTTGGGGCCGTGGGTATTTCTCGACCACCAACGGCGCCATCACAGAGGACATCGTACTTCAGTACTTGGAAAAGCACATCGCCGATCCTACCGGCGCCAGCCGGTAGTCGTTCAGTGTGAAAACGTTGTCCGATGCCAGCTCGGATCGGCACTTTGCAATGACGCGTGCGTTTTATCGCAAGATAGGTTTCGAGCTGTTCGAAGAATTCCCCAATCTCTGGGATGAACACAACCCATGTGCGCTTTATGTCCGGCCGGTGAAAGCACATGCCTGACAAAAGGAAAGGTGACATTCTCGGCTACGCGCGGGTCTCGACGGCTGATCAAGACCTCAATGGCCAAGTCACTCGCTTGAAAGAAGCCGGGGCCATCCGCGTGTTCGAAGATGTGGTTTCAGGCAAGCAGTTCAAGCGCGCGGGTCTGTCTGCCTTAATGGATCACGCCCGCCCCGGCGACAGTCTGGCCATCGTCCGACTAGATCGGCTTGGGAGGTCGCTCAAAGAGCTCTTGGAAACCGTCGAAAACTTGAAAACCCAAAACATCGGGCTGATCAGCCTCGAAGAGCGGATCGACACGACATCCGCCGCCGGTGAGCTGATCTTTCACGTCTTTGGGGCCATCGCCCACTTTGAACGCCGTCTCATCTCAGAACGCACAAAAGACGGCATCGAGGCCGCCAGAGCCCAGGGTCGAAAACCAGGACGACCACCCCTTGAAGCAGAAACCGTTTTGGCTCTCCAAAACTTGGTTCAAGCAGGAATGACTGCGGGACAAGCCGCCAAACAACTCGGAATAGCAAGATCAACAGCATACAGACTGATCAAGGAAACAGTGCCGCCCTAGCCAAGCGACCTTAGACCAGATGAGCGTTTTGCGGCGGGTGCCGTGCTCGTGGTTTTCTCGACGAACAGAAAAACGTTCGAATGAGGAAATGCAAATGAACAAAATGCTTTATGTGGGTCTCGACGTCCACAAAGATACGATTGCAGTCGCCGTTGCTGAAGATGGTCGTAGCGGCGAGATCAGATTTCACGGAATCATCATCAATTCGGCAGATGCCGTGCTACGTCTTACGAAGAGGCTTACCAAGAACGGACACACTCCGTCATTTTGCTACGAGACCGGGCCATGTGGCTATGGCCTGTACCGGCTTTTGACGAAGCTTGGCTTTGAATGCGCAGTCGTTTCACCCTCGATGATCCCTCGCAAAGCAGGTGACCGGGTCAAAACAGATCGGCGAGACGCCGAGATGTTGGCGCGACTTTGGCGTGCGGGCGAATTGACACCCATTTGGACACCAGACGAGGAGCAGGAGGCCATGCGCGACCTGATCCGCACCCGCAAGCAGGCGATGGACGCCGTGAAGGTGGCGAAACAGCAATTGCTCAGCTTTCTTCTACGTCATGGACTTCGGTACGAGAATGGAGGCTATTGGACGCAACGCCATCGCCGGTGGCTCGCGGAACTGCGCCGTTTCCGGTTCACACATCAACAACTGGCCTTCGAAGAGTTAAAGCGGGCTGTAGATCAAACCGAAGCGCGTGTCGCGACCTTGGATCAGGCCATAGACGAGGCTGTACCGAATTGGCACTTCGGTCCCATCGTCGATGCTCTGCGCGCACTGCGTGGCGTCAATACGATCATCGCTGCAACCGTTGTAGCAGAGATCGGTGATATCACACGATTCAAAAACCCACGTCAGTTGATGTCCTGGTTGGGGTTGGTTCCAAGCGAGCACTCCAGCGGCAACACGACGAGGCGGGGACGACTAACCAAAGCTGGGAACGCTCTTGCCCGTACTATGTTGATTGAGGCAGGCTGGTCCTACCGCCACCCACCCAAAGAGGGGCATCTTTACCTGAAAAGATCCGCGCATCTGTCACAACAGATCAAGGATATTGGCTGGAAAGCGCAGACCCGACTTTGCAAGCGGTATCGCGATCTGAGCCGTACGGGCAAGCCGCAGCCACGAGTGCTGGCAGCAATTGCTCGGGAACTCGCCGGGTTCATCTGGGATATTGCACGCAAGACGCCTTTGGCAACAACCTGATCGCAATGCACAACCTGCCTGTGCAGTACGCTGGAGATGGCGGTCACGTGATAGGGAAATCCTCGGTGCACCCTTTGGGACAAACATCCGATCTTAGAGAGAGGTTACCCGTATCGAATTTGGTCAGGCGGTATCCAACCCGCGGATGAGAGAATGATAACCACCGGTTCGGCCCACCGTCTCCAGCGCCTGCACAGGCTACAAGTTTTGACCATTCCGCGCCAGCGGGGTAGTCTCATCGTGTCGGGAAAGCCAAAAACGCTCATGAGAGGTGTCATTCTGCCCCCAGCCGGAACAGACCCCATCAACTGCGATATCGCGCTCGGCCAGAAGATCGACAACGTATTGGTAGGATGGCGGAAAGCGCAAGTACCAACGCACCGCGCACAGGATGATTTCCCGCGGAAACCGGTGATGTTTGAAGGGCGGCTTGCGCGGTATGGTGAACCTCAAAAGCCAAAATCTGGCAAAGCGAGATGATTAATGCAACAGTCCGTTTACAAACTTTGCCGCGCCAGCCAATGGTATCCATGTGATGACGGATGCAGAAACTACCCAGTATGGTGTTTTAACCCAACCACCGATGTCACTCATTCCATATTTTCAGGAGATGACCATAGATATGACGAAACTAATGTATGGACCGGCGCTCGCGCTGAGTATCGCGGCATTTTTGGGGACAGTTGCAGTTGCGGATACATTGACCTTTCCCGAGGCCACGACCGATGCGGCGTGTGCGTTGACGGATGGCACATGGTATAAAGATACCTGCTGGGCCGGCTTTGAGGATGAGACTATTCCCGCTGATGAGATTGATGCGGTGGTTGAGGCCCGACTTGCGGCGCTGGATGAGCTTGCGATTACTGTCGACGGGGTTGATTATCCTGTTGTTGACTCCCGTGCCAGTGTTCTGGGTGCGACTTCGCTGCTTGCGGTTGTTGTTGTTGAGATGCCCGAGGGGCTGCGGTCGTTTGCGACGTCGATAGATTTGTCGTCAGATGACGTGGCGCCTTTGTCCTTGATTGACGGCAACGCGATCAATGTGATCTTTGAGTCGCAAGATACCAGTTCTCTCGAACAGATGATCATTGCCCAAAGCACGACCGTCGAGCGCGCCGAAATGGACAACGGTGTGGAAATTCGGGCTCAATACGATGTGGACGGATATGAAAACGTCGTGTTCCCGTTCGATACTGATATTCTGTCGGTGGGGACATCGACACTTGAGATTGACGGAACCAAAGCGATCTTGAACGGTGAACTGGGGTTGCGGGCCTATCAGCAGATCAAGGATCTGATCACCAACCACCCCGAGGTCACAACGATTGTGATGGGGGAGGTAGACGGATCTGTGGATGATATGGTCAATGTGCATACCGGTCGTATGATCCGCAAGGCGGGCCTGTCGACAGAAGTTCTCAGCGACAGCCTGATTGCATCGGGCGGCGTTGATCTGTTCACCGCAGGTGTCAACCGGATCGTGCACAAAGGTGCGCAAATCGGTATCCATTCGTGGTGCTGCTTCGAAGGGTTGACGGCGATAGAACTCCCGCGCGACCACCCTGCCCATGCCTCACAACTGGACTATTACACGCTGACCCTGGGACCAGACGTCGGCCCTGCGTTCTATTTCCACACGCTTGAGGCTTCGCCTTTTGACAGCGTCAGTTTTATGTCGGACGAGGACATCAAGTCGTGGACCATCGCAACGCAGTTCCTTCCTGAATAGGTCAGATGGGGCTGACCCCTGGTCCCCGACAGTAAATTGATAATGCGCCGTCAGAGCCGCGCAATTCAACCAGCGCGGCTTTGACACCAAGTGACCAGCCGCGCGTGGCGGTGTCGCATTTCAGCAGCCGGATAGCTGATCTCTTCAGGCTTTGAAATTTGAACTTTAAAGATTGATTGGTTCATGCGGCTGCGAATAGCTGGCTGATGAAGGCAATTTCGCCCAAGACGCTTGGTTGTTTGTAATGGATGTGGCCGCGTTTGATGGTTCGGATCGTTTCCAGTCCGCTCAGGGTCGCCTTGGCCGTTCGCAGGGGTTGAAAGCTTTTAAGGTAGGTGATTTCGTGGCTGGCTGCTTTCTTGTTGTTTCTGTGAGTACTGTAGCAAACAAGCGGCATGGGGGTTAACGACTTTCATTCAAAAACCTTGCATATCTTCCAGGACATCGCATAAATGCAAGGTATGATCACACGAAACCACCTCCCCCGAATTGAAAAGGCCTTAGACGTCCAGGCCGGTGTAGTTCTACTTGGGCCACGCCAAGTGGGCAAGACAACGCTTGCACAAGATATCGCATTGGCCCGCGAGGCCGCCTATCTTGGCCCAAGGGGCCCGAGCATGCTCAGACGCGCCTTGGGAGGAACAATCCACGAACGCTAAGCGTTTTCGGGAACGTAGCCGACCCCAAAGGCCGTGCATTCGCTCCCTCACCCCCTCATAGCCCTGTAAAAATAATCCATGAGGGGCTTGGTGAGGTAACTAAGCGGGGTGCGTTCATCGGTTTGGAGATAGGCCTCGATGGGCATGCCGGGCAGAAGCACCTGATCACCGAGCTTGGCAAGCTCTTCGGGGGTGAGAGACAGCTCGGCTGCGTAGAAGCTTGCGCCAGTGGCCTGATCCTCAAACACATCTGCTGAGACGCGCGCCACGTCAGAATTGAGCTCCGGGGTAAAGCGCTGATCAAAGGCAGGCAGGCGCAGCACCGCGGGTTGGCCGACAAAGACCTGATCAATGCTGACCGCCTCAATGCGCGCCATGGCCACAAGGGGTTGGTCTTGGGGAATGACATACATCATGGGTTCGGCAGGTTGGACGACAGCACGTTCGGCAAAGATGCTCGATCCATAGATAATGCCCCCGGTGGGTGCGCGTACATCCATGCGCGAGAGACGTTCCAGTAAGGCCAAACGCCGCTCAGACAGCTCCACCATCCGAAACTCTGTGTCCCTGAGTTCGGTGATCGCCGCCTCGCGCCTTTGCGTGTCGAGCTTCAGGATCTCGATCCGTGTGGCAGCGATCTGCCCGCCAATTTGGGCCTTGGCCGCATTTAGTCGCCCAATCTCGCCCTCGAGGCTGGCCTTCTCGCGCTCCAGGCCAGAAACTCGGCTCGACTGTGTAAGCCCCTTGGCAAGTAGCTTGGACTGGCTGTCGAGTTCCTTCCCGATCAACTCCAATTGAGACTGCAGCGCGGCAATCTGGGCGTCGGTACCGGCGACCTGATATTCAAACTGGGTGATTTGCTCTTGCAACTGTTCAGCTTCTTTGGCTTGCGTCTCAATGCGGGCCCGGAACAGGCGGCGCTGGCCTTCAAGCTTCTCTTCGATCTGTTGAGCGATCTTGTCTGACGCCTGTTCTGCGCCGTTGTCCTCAGGGGTGGTCGCAAGCGCCGTGTGTGACACCACGATTTCATCTGCCCCATCGCGCTCCGCTTGCAGCCGCGCCGACCGGGCCGCAAGCTCAAAGAGCTGCCCTTCCACAATGGCGAGTTCCGAGCGATTGAGCGTGTCATCGAACCGAATGAGCATGTCGCTTGCCTCGACCACGTCGCCATCGCGCACAAGGATTTCTCCCACCACACCGCCTTCGGCATGTTGCACCACCTGACGATTGGATTGGATTTGAATGGTGCCCATGGCAATGACGGCGCCTGAAAGCCGCGTGGCCACGCTCCAGACACCGAGACCAAGAACCAGGACAACAAGCGCGAGGAACCCAACCGTGATTGGGGACTGTTGCATTAATCGGTGGTGTGGTCCAATTTTGTGCCTTTGAGGTTCATCATGGCGAGTAAATCTCCGTTCAAGCACCACCGGTTCCCGCGCGACATCATTCTTTGCGCTGTGCGGTGGTATTTGCGGTATCCGCTGTCATATCAGGACGTTGTAGATCTGCTGGCTGAGCGCGGCGTCAGTGTGGATCGGTCCACTGTTTATCGCTGGGTCCAGAAGCTCAGTCCTGAATTGGCCAAACGAACGGAGAAACACTTGCGCCGCGCGAGCGTGGCCTGGCACGTCGACGAGACCTACATCCGGGTCGGCGGCAAGTGGCGCTATCTGTGGCGAGCAATCGATGCGAACGGTCAGATGGTCGACTTCCGTCTGACTGCCAGACGGGATGCGAAAGCTGCCAGAGCCTTTCTCAACAAAGCGATCGAGCGCGTGCGTCTGCACCGTCCAGTGACAATCGTTACCGATAAGGCACAGGCCTATCGCCGAGTCATTCGTGAGATCAACCACCGTTACGATCCCCATTTTGACAGCATCCGGCACATCGATAGGAAGTGGCGCAATAATCTGATTGAGAGTGATCACGCAGCCATGAAACGACTGCTGGGCTACCGACAGAGCTTCAGGTCCTTGCGATCAGCCAAGGCAACATTGAGCGGAATAGAAACCATCAGAACAATCAGGCGCGGCCACATATATCACAAAAAACCAGGCGTTCAGGGTGAAATCCAGTTCATCGATCAGCTGTTTGCAAAAGCATGAGCCGGCACAGCAGAACCGTACCAACGCGGCATCAGCCAATTAATGCAACAGTCCCATAGACATAGGTGCCTGCCGTGGTGCCTGGATCGACGGTGACCTCACCATTGGCGGGGTTCAGGGAAATGCCGCCTGCGGCTGGTGTGACATCAAGTCCAAGCGCGGTGGTGCCGTCCTGGGCGGTGCCGGTCTCGTTGACCGTGACATCTGTGCCGATGGTCGGGTTGGCAACGCCACCGAGTGTGTCATTGGTCACAACGTTAGGAATGGTTGCGCCGGTTGCGCCATCCACCATTGTCGGCGTGTCATCGATGGCGTCTATGCTGGTTAGAGCGACGACCACAGTGACAGTTGCCGTATCGCAATTGGTGGGGTTGAGTGTCTCACAGATCTGGTAGTCGATCGTGTAGGTTCCCGCTGGTGTTCCTGCCGGGACATCGACTGTTCCTGTGGTCGCGTTCAGTACCGGTACTAGGTCGCCGGGATTGTTTGGCGTTGCAGGTGTAAGGACGGTCAACACGATATTCGATGATGTCGGGGTCGATCCGCTTAGTGTATCGTTCCCAAAAACACTTGTTGTAGAGCCTCCTACACCACCTACTATAGGCGTGGCGGAGAAATCATCGTTTTCAGCTATAATGAAAGTGATGGTTGCGCCGCCAAAGATTCCAATCGAACGGGGGAGCGGATTTTGACCAGATGTTAACGCTTCGTCATAAATGAGTGTTATCGCATCCACCGCGTTTGAGACCGTCACGATCGCCGTACCATTGGCGTCATTATTAGAAGGATCATTGCTAGTGGTCGTTGCCGTTGCCACATTTCCGGCGATGGTGAAGGTTGGAGTTCCGGATTCTGCCGTTAAACTGGTGGCAACCGTAGCCCCTCCATCAGAGGCTCGGACCGTGACGCGGTCGACCCGACCTATCGGTCTCGTTGGAAAAGCAGAATCGATATCGGTAATGCGCCCCACCGCACTTCCAAGCGAAACAGGCGTTGTTGTTCCTTGCTCAAAAAACTCGATCGACATCGTAACGGGCGAGGGGTTTCTATCAGGTGGATCCCAAAATATGATGATGTCATCGATACCTCCCAAACGCCCGCCTGCAGCAGGATCAAATGACGGTGACCCTAACGCAAAGGTACCATTGATCCCGGAGATGCTTATTCGCATGTCAACGTACCCTGAGGCGTCTGTAAAGGTCTGAGTTGTGGCTCCTGCAGTCCACCCAGATAGATCAAATGTCTGAGCTTTTGCATTCGTTGTGGCTGCAAGGGTTGCGAACATCGCAACCATACAAATTGCAAGTGCCTTGTAACACGATTTAAAGAAGCAAACTGTACACCAGTTTTTAGGTACGTTTCTGGTATTCATTTTTTTGTACTACTAAGATTTCGAAACACTCTTTCATGCCACTCCCTAGGCATTCACGTCTATAAATTCTTGCTGAATTGTTTCAAGTAAAAGTTTTTGATGGCTGATAGCGCGATCACCGTAAACGCCCGATTTGACCGCCTGACGTGGACGCCCTTCTAAAGCGTTTCGGTTTCAACCTGCGATAGGGTGAAACCGAACTGCTGTACAATACAGCAGTGTTGTGGGCGTCTGCATTTCGAGGATTCCCAGATCGCGCTCCGTTTGATTCAAGATCAAAAGCGGGGCTCTTTGACGGGAGACGAAATTGTGGATGTTTTGCTTGATCTCATCAAAACCATGGGAAGGGCAATCTATCCTACGAAGTTCGAAGCAATCAAACCCGTGAATGCTGCAATATTGGTCAGAATGTGGGCAATTGTCGTCCATCCCGTTTTACCCGTTCGAAAGGCGACAAACGTCCAGAACACGCCCAAAACAAATCCACCGCAAACCAATGCTAGAACGCCACCTTCGTAGATCACACCATACGCAGAACCAAGCGCCAGATGCCAAATCCCAAACAGTGTAGCGCTCACCGCCATGAGCTTTGCGCTTTGGCGACCTCCTTGTTCTAGATAAGCGCCTCTCCAGAAAAGCTCTTCGAGAAAGCCGTTCACGGTGCCAAATACCACAGCGAGTAAGAAAGCCGTAACGAGAGGCCCATATGGCAGCAAGAACCAATTCGAGATACCGACAAGTGCAACTTGGACACCAATAGCCCAAGGCACCCATTTATTGGCCCCGAAGTCAAAAGAGAGGTTGCTGATGATCGCGTTTCGACCCTGAAACCAAAGCCCGAAAGGCAGGCAAAACCCAACCCAATATATGAGGAAAACGCTGAAATATCCAATTGGCGAAGGCAGGGTTTTCGTCAGCCATGGTACAATGGCAAACATGACCAGGATCATGATGATTGAGACTAGGACAATCATGTTTCGTTTGGGAGTGATTAACATACTCTACAAAGCCCTTCAGCACATCGATAATTACTTAAGGGAAAAGGGTCAACGCGTCTCAAATTCATATTCGCCGAACCGGACATTGGGGCAATTGCAGTGAAGGGTCACTTCTCTAATCGGGCGTTTGGGTCAAGTTCATTTCATTGTGTCATTTCCGTGCTGTAGGAATCGTTGTCTCTCATCCGGGTCACACTTCTCTTCGCAGTCATTGATGGTCCGGTTCGGTTGGGCCGCTGCATGCATGTGTCGGATGAGACGTAGAGCGCCCCGCTTTGTCTCGCGCTTCAAGTTGCGCAGTGAGAATATTCGGCGTCATCTACAGACCTCGTCCGGTGAGGGACGATCCCGCCTTTGTTCAACCTGTGCCGGACTATCTTGCCGGATGAAGCGCAGGCATCGGACTGACGCCGCACAGGGCCGAAAAACTGGCCTCGGATTCAAGCGTTCCGGATTATCGGCCGCCATCAGCAGATAAGCGCCGCTGACTGCAACCGGCGAGCCGCCAGTAGCATTTTTTGTCCGATGTGGACCGATGCAAGGGGCGTTCCATCGCTTTCAGCTCAGCTTCTCAAGCGATGTCAGCAAGATCCGTCGGAAATCCTGTGGCCGGTCGAGATTGGCGAAATGACCCGCGCCCGTGATCTCGTGGAGCTTGAAATTTGCGCGTTGCTCAAGCACGGCCAGGCTCTTGGGCAATTGCCGATTGATGCCGCGGTCATGTTCACCCCGGATGACTGCGATATATCCATCGAAAATCGCGGGAACGTGGGTGTAGTCGTAGACCCGCAAATTCTGCTGCGCGAGATACATGACCTTGAGATCGATAGTACGATACATGCGGAGCAGGAGCATACTCGCTTCTTCGCTATGGCCTTCATTCTTGGCAACGATCTTCGCCAGTCGGTTTCGGCCCATCAATCGTCCGACAAAGTACTGCAGTGTCGGGAGACCCGGCGGAAAATGCAGGCGATAGGCAGTTCCGAAGGTCGTGATAGAGCGATAGGATGCCGGTGTGGCTGCGATCAGAGCTAACGCCACCAGACCGCCCAGAGAATTCCCCACAAGGTGGACGGGGCTGGACGCCTTGTTCGCGATGATCCGGGCGATATCACTGGCAAAGGCGTCTACGGTAAAAGCCTCCCGATTCAGCGCTGCGGGCGTTGAAGAACGGCCATGGGCGCGCAAATCGACCGTCAGGCAATCAAATCCCGCAGCAGCGAAATACTCGGCATCGGCGGCAAATTGTTCCTGAGTGGCGCCAAGTCCATGGATGAAGACGATCGTGCCCAGCCCTCTGCCGCGCCAATGGCGATAGGCGATGCGGACCCCGTTGCCGACATCGGTACTGTGTATCGGCACTGTCCTCATTGGGCTGTCTCCCGCCTGGCTGTACGTTGGCCTAACCGGCTTGTGGCTGTAAAATCAAACAAATTCCGGAACATTTATGAACATTATTTTCTGAGTTCCTCGACGCCGAGTTCCTGCCACATCCAAGTGAAGTCGTAGACCGGTGTGTTTGTACCCGCTCTCGCTTTGGCTTCGTTCATTTCCAAGGTCCTGAGCCAGGCGGCGATTTTCTGTCGGCCTTTCGCAGTTCGTGCGCTTTCACGCGGGGTTTTGTCGTCGAACAGGCCGAACGGGCGATCCAGGATGCCCTGGTAATGCTGTCCCATCACCTCGGCCCGGATAGCTACCTGCTCTTCTTCAGAAAGATGGGGAGGTTCGGTAGGGGCATTCTTCTCGCGATGCTCCGCCACAGCCTGTTCCAGTGTTTGTCGGGCGATGAGCGGCGGTTTGACAAGATCGCCGAGTAAACCAGCGAGATGGGCTGTGATCTCCTCCGCCCGGGGCTTGGAATTGATGCCCGCTTCCAGCGTGCGACCCTTGAGAGTGATCATGCCGAGCACCGATGAACAGTCGTCAATCTGGGAGTTATACATCTGACTGCCCTCCGGCTGGGCTTTTGCTCATCAAATACATCAGCAATCGCGATCTCGAAACCAGAACCAAACAGACCGTTGCAATATGGCGGGGTCCATATACATCCACACATGGGTCTGCGCTCACGGGCTGCTACGGTCAGGCCAATCTCTTCTGAAGTCGAAATTAACCAGACTGGATAACTCGGTCCAGCGCCCGAACAATCCCAGTGCCACGCGTCCGCGCTGGTATGGTGCTTAGACTTGGAGAAACGTGTGCCCTGTTCTAACTTAAGAGATGCGTCAGAACAGGGCAAAGAAAAGGTCGCCCGAGAGAAAACCAAAGGCGGGTCCAATTCCGTCGGCGATGATCGCCGTCCCCGGCTGTACCGCACATGAGATTCTACACCATTCTCTGATCCAATTCCAGAGGGTAAATATCCCGGGGGTGAGTTGCGTTACCGCAGCAAGGGGGCTGGCCCCCTGCCCTGACAGTTATCCAGTCGTGCCGATTTTGACCATGGGAAAAATTGGTGTGACCGTAGCACCCCGTAAGCGCAGACACCAAATTTCGGAGCGTCGGGGTGTGGGTAACTGACAGGGCATTGCATTTCAGCTCATCATAGGCCTTGTAGTCGTTTCACCTGTCGTAAAACGAACTGTCACCCCTGTATCTCCTCCATAAATTTGGTTCGGGTTATGGTCCTCTGGTGGGCGAAGCTTTGTACCTCCTACATGAAAAAGAAACCCACCTGACCTGTCGATCTTGTTAAATAACCTGTTCGTGACTTCGCGCAATTCTGGTGTCAACGGCGGCGTAAAATCCTGCCATTGGGGCGGAGTAAAAGTCGGCCAGTTTGGGATGCCCGCCTTGGAGCGTGCGGCTCTCATTTAGCAAGCGCGTTCCAAGGCGCCCCTCTCGGCAGCATCCTTTGGATGCGCCTGCCGGGCAGTGATTGGCCGTCAGGCCAATTGTTCATTTGTCAGTTTGAAGGACTTGCGAGGCGTGCGCGACTTTGGTTCAAGCGATAGCTTTCACCATTCATTTCCAGGATGTTGACGTGGTGGGTCAACCGTCCAATAGCGCGCCGGTCAAGCGTTCTGTACCGAAGGTTTCCGTCCACTCTTCGAACGGCAAATTGCTGGTGGTCAGAGTTGATCCGCGCTCGTAGCGTTGAGAGATCAGCTCGAAGAGAAGTTCTGCCCCGGTTTTGCTGAGCGGCACGAAGCCCAGTTCATCGATAATCAGCAGTTTCACCTTGGCCAACTGCCGCTGGCGGAGCAACAGGCGCCTTTCGTCTCTGGCTTCCATCAGTTCATTGACCAATGCAGCCGCTGTTACAAAAGCCACCGGCACCCCCTTTTGACAAGCCGCAAGGCCCAGCCTGAGAGCGACGTGGGTTTTGCCAGTGCCTGACGGGCCAAGGGCGATGACGTTCTCCTTGCGCTCGATCCATTCGCAGCGCGCCAGTTCCAGCACCATCATCTTGTTCAGGCTGGGGATCGCTTTGAAGTCGAAGCTATCAAGGCTTTTGACGGCCGGGAACTTTGCCGATTTGATCCGACGCTCAACCATGCGCCGTTCCCAGTCGATCAACTCCAGTTCCGTCAGGCGGGCCAGATAGCGCACATGGTCCACGCCCTCGGCGGCGCAGATGCGGGCCTGCTTGTCATGCTCACGCAGGAACGTAGGCAGGCGCAGGGTCTTAGGTGGTGGGCCAACAACAGCTCTGGTGCATCAGTCATGCCTCCCTCCCGCCAGCAAGCTCATGTAGGATGCAGCGGAGGTTGTGGCGATGTTGGTTCTGGGCAAGAACGGATAGATATCCAGATCCAGCCGGGGTGGCCGCCTCTCGATGCGGCATAGCAGGAGATGTTTGATGGCATCAAAGCTGACGGCTCTCATCTGCAACGCATCTTTGATGGCCAGATGCAGCACATCCATCTCGAAGCGTTCCAACAAGCGTAGTACCTGCACATACTCTCGCTTTCCAGCCTTGCCCTGTCGGGCCTCCAACAAACGCTGCAACGTCGTGAACGCGTCAGGCAGTTCCCAGTCTTGCAGGGGCGCTGCCTGATCGAAGGCCATGATCTTGCGCTCGATCAGCGCCAGGTAGTGCACCGGATCAAACACCATGTCGCCTGTGTCATAGGAGCGAGGATGCTCCGCAATCACTGCGGCGGCGTAGCCGATGACGACACGACCCACGAAGCCTTTGATCCAGACCTCACGATGACCATAGGCAACCGGCACTGAGTAATCGTTGCCGCGATAACGTACCACCGATGTAGAGGTCACCTGGCCACTTTGCAGATCGCAGGCCTCAAAGGGGGCCGAAGGCAAATCTCGCATCAAGGCCCGCTCCTTCGAAGCGCTTTTCAAATCCGTTGCACAAACATGCGACCTCTTCCCACCAGACGAGTGCCGAAATCTCTTCAAGGCTGCCGGGTATGTTACAGATTAGATGGACGGTGCTCTAGGCTGCCTTTGCTTTTCCAACAACCCTTGGTGATCACCGACGCCCGCTCCCGGCGCCTTGATCCGTTCACACAAGTCGACCATTTTGATGTGTGGGCTGCCTAACGCCAGTGCTTTTGGATCCAAACTGGCTAGGGCCTGTTAACACTATTACTTAGTGCTATTTGATGCTAGGTATCTGTTATGAATGAGATAACAGAAAATCAATACGCGCTGATCCAGCCCTACTTGCCAGTCCAGCGCGGGAATGTGC
>NZ_JBGEHL010000026.1:8729-13824 GCF_041403445.1 Aliiroseovarius conchicola | reverse complement strand
GTTTCGAAGGCTGAAAGGATACCGGCGCATCTTCTCAAGGTTCGAAAAGCTGGACGTCATGTACCGCGCTTTCCTGAATTTCGCCCTAATCGTCGATATGATTAAGTGTTAACAGGCCCTAGACAGTTGCTACGCTCTCCTAAAGAAAGTCTGTGCGGACAGATAAGAAGACGTTGGTGCGATGCGCAGCATCGGTCAAAAAGGGCTCTTGGACGAAACCGCTCGCGCGGCAATGGCGCTTGTTGCTGATGTTTCGCATTGTTCCTGACGTTGTAGATTTTGCGAACTGAACAACCTGTCTGACGATTGAGGCTTTCTCAGTCAACAGACAGGAGGCGTCCATCCGAGCGGTGAAGGATTCCGCTGGGTTTCTGGGGCGATCGCCGGATACGGCTACGCCGGAGGAGCTTCGCGCCTACCAGCTTCACATGACGGATGCCGAGGTCTCGCCGTCGGTTTACAATGCGCGCATCACCGCGCTGCGCTTCTTTTTCTCGATGACCTGCGGGCGGGATGAGATGAAGCGGTACATGCAATTCCGTACTCAGCCGCGCAAACTGCCTGCAGTGCTCAGCGTCGAGGAAGCGACCTGTTGCGGCATGTTTTTGAGATGAGCGTTGCGCAGTGTCAACGGCGGCGTAAAAGTCGGCCATTTGGTGGTGCGCCTTGGGGCGTTATGCCCTCAAATAGCAAGCACGTTCCAAGGCGCGTTTGCCGTTAGGCCAATCAGATGATGATTAGCTTCTGGCGCGGCATGATGAACCTCAAAAGTCAAAACCTGGCCGACAACAAGAGTCAATGCAACAGCCCCCTTTGATCAGGTTGCTGCCAAAGGCGTCTTGCGGGTGGACGTAGTCCATTTTGCTTCAAAGTTTGAGACGATGTCCAATGACGACCATGCGGTCAAGCGGCAAGCTATGCAAATCTGACAGGCGCGGGCCATTCCGCCACAAAAATGCAAAGACATGGGCCGACAATCGTTTCTGCAATGGCGGTGAGCCCATAACCTCGACGTCATCAAGACTGACGAAGTACGTGGTCGTCTCGCGGTCAAGATCAAGTCCAAACCGTGCGCAAAGCCTAAGCCCGATGGGCACGTTTGGGCTTTGCATGAAACCGTACCGCAGGATGATACGGTATACACCTGGGGCCAGCGCCACGAAATCCACGCGATTGGCTCCAGTAACCCGGGGGACATCCTGAATACTGACGGTCAGTATGATGGTCGTCTCGTGAATAACCGGCATGTGCTCCATGATCCGCAGGAGGGCCGAAGGCGTCGTCTTCACCCGCGCCGTGGGAAAAACTGCGGTCCCGGCAACGGTCTTGGGGCGGGCTACTTTGATATCGGCAAGATAGGTCTCAAGCAGGTGCCGCTCATCGCTATTACTCTTCCGGAGGCGTTTGATGCCATTGCGCCAGACCGTCATAAGTGTGAATATTAGGCTTGCGGCCAACACAGGGTACCACCCACCTTCAAGAAACTTGAACGAATTAGCGATGAGGAAAGTGACATCAACAATCAGAAATAACACCACAAGCCCGCCTGCAAGCCACAGGTTCCAGCCAAACCGTTTAGCGACAAAAAAAGCAAGACATGACGTGATGACCATATCAGTAGCAACCGCCAGGCCATAAGCTGCTCCCAGATTATCCGAGGTACGGAACCCGAGAACCAAAGCAATTGTTGCGACCATGAGCACCCAGTTCACAAAGGGTATGAAAATCTGTCCGATCTGCTGACTGTCCGTCTGAAGAATTTTTATGCGAGGCAGCTGACCCAGAAGGATGGCCTGTCGAGTCAGCGAGAATACGCCTGAGATCACAGCCTGTGATGCAATGATTGTGGCCAGCGTTGCTAGGCCCACCAACGGATAGTGTGCCCAGTCGGGGCTGAGGTGATAAAAGGGATGGGCCGCATTTTCGGGGTTGGCTAGCACGCCAGCCCCTTGTCCAAAATAATTCAGCACAAGGGCTGGAAGTGCGACAACCAGCCAGGCCGCTCTGATCGGAACCCGGCCAAAATGCCCTATATCGGCATAAAGGGCTTCGGCCCCGGTTACGGCAAGAAAAACCGTACCTAACACAACAAACCCCAACAGGCCATTGTTGAACAGAAAGTTGATCGCATGCCCCGGCATCAAGGCGGCGAAGACACGTGGTTCCTCAAGGATGCCCTTGATACCCATCAACCCGAGGACCAGAAACCAAATCAGCATCACCGGTCCGAAGAGCGAACCAATCCGGGCGGTGCCGTAGCGTTGTACGGAAAAGAGAACGATCAAAATCGAGATGGTGATGGGGACGGAATAGGCTCGGAGTTTCGGGTTCTCCACCCCCAAGCCTTCGACCGCGCTCAGCACAGAAATAGCCGGAGTAATGGTTCCGTCACCAAACAAAAGGGCGGCACCAAATAAGCCCATGATCATTAGTACATATCGAGGGGTTCCCGACTTGGCCATCCACGGATTGAGCAACGCAACGAGCGCTATGATGCCACCTTCGCCATTGTTGTCCGCCATCAACACAAACACAAGGTATTTCACTGTAACAACAACAATAAGCGCCCAGAAGATCAACGATAACACACCAAGAACATGATCGTGCGTTGCTAGAATCGCGGTCTCTCCGTTGAACGCCAACTTAAAGGCATAGAGCGGGCTTGTGCCAATATCACCATAGACAACGCCCAATGCCGCCAGAGCTGTGACGGCTAGTGGGCGGCGCGTCTCGTCGAGCGTGTTATTGTTAACCAGTATGTCGTTCATTTGAGCGGCTTTCATCCAACTGTTGCCTTCATCCCAGCTTTCAAACTTCCTTGACCGTGTGCTAGGGAACAAGAGCGTCCGAAGTGCCAATGGGGATTCTCGCTTTGATAGCAACGTGGCCCGACGCTTGTGAACACCTAATCTCGTTTGCTTCTCTCCGCGAAGGGAACTGTTGCATTAGGGTCTGTTAAGCTTCACTTGGAGTTCAGAAGTGCCGCGCCGGCGTTGATGATAGCGACGAAACTGATATCCGTTTCGTCTGCGCGCAGGGCGATGTGGCGGAAGTCTTTCAAATCACAGAAGAAGTTTTCGGCCAGATGTTACCATTTGTACATCTCCTCATCGATTTCTAACGACTCCTTGCGCTGCGGCCTTTGAGATATACAGATCGTCGCCCCCCGCTCGTTCATCTGACCCAGCCCCTTGATCCGGGCCGTTTGGATGTAGAATCCGTTCCTGTTTCTTTCTTGTGATTAGGTTGCGGTCAAGGCCTGCTGAGCGGAGCCTTTGCGTAGCTCAAGCGAAGCAGGCCGGGTGGCACGGTTGAGATTGGCGTAAACGGCTGGAGCCAGCCCGCCAAGAGATGTGTGTGGTCGCTGTGTGTTGTAATCGATCCTCCAGCTTTCGATGATCTTTCGGGCCTCGGCGAGGTTGCCGAAGATGTGTTCATTCAGACATTCGTCCCGCAGCCTGTCGTTGAATGACTCGACAAAAGCATTCTGCATAGGTTTCCCCGGCGCGATGTAATGCCAGCCAACGCCGGTATCCTGGCACCATCTGAGCACTGCATGAGATGTCATTTCCGTCCCATTGTCTGAGACAATCATGTCTGGTTGCCCGCGCCTTCGGATTAGCACATCCAGTTCACAGGTCAGCCGCGCCCCCGACAAAGACCGGTCCACGACTGTTGCCAGTGCCTCACGGGTGCAATCATCCACGATGCATAGCACACGGAACCTCTGCCCTTCTTCGAAGGCGTCGGAGACAGAATCCAACGACCAACGCTGATTGGCACGATCCGGCACCAGAATGGGCCGCCGCGTGCCCAAAGCTCGCTTGCGTGACCGCCTGCGGCGCACCGCCAGCCCCTCTTCGCGATAGAGCCGGAACAGCTTTTTGTGGTTCACCTCAAAACCTTCCCTTGCCAGCAGGATGCCCAAACGTCGATAGCCGAACCGACGACGTTCATTCGCCAGCTCCCGAAGCCGCCTGCGCAGGGTGCCGTCGCTCCGATCCTGCTTCTGATACTGAAAAACTGACCTGTGCAGGTCCGCCAATTCACATGCCCGACGCTCGGACAAGCCGTGCCGATCCATCACATCGTGCACGGCTCGCCGCTTAACATCGGGCGTCAGTAGTTTTTTGTTGCGAGATCCTTCAGGGCTGCGTTGTCGAGCATCGCATCCGCCAACATGCGCTTCAGCTTGTTGTTCTCGTCTTCCAAAGCCCGCAACTTCTTGGCATCAGACACGTTCATACCGCCAAACTTGGCTTTGTATTTGTAGAACGTCGCGTCGCTGATGCCGTAGCGGCGACAAAGCTCCTGAGCTTTCACGCCCGCCTCCTATTCCTTGATCATACCGATGATCTGTTCGTCTGAAAATCTGCGTTTCATGGTCCATCCTTTATTTGGACGGATTACTAACACCTCAGTGGCCTGATTTCAGGGGGCTGGGTCACCTATGTTGAATCTGACGGTGCCGTTCTGAAGAAAACCGAGTTTGTGGAAGCGATGATGTCAGGGGATGGTGTCGAACTGTCTCGCAGGACAACGGATAGCATTGCTGCCATTGGTCAGGACGGTATACTAGCGAAGTCGAGATAGTTGTCCCGACTTTCCCTATTGAGTATCCACGCCCTGGTTCCAACCCACCGACTTCCAGTCGGTTCTGCTTCAGCGTGAAAGAATCGTCTTATGATCATACCCTGTAGAAAATGAGCCGCAGCCGGGTCGTAGGCTCATTACATCTTTTACTCGGATGCTGGGCCGACGCCGAGTAAAAGATGTCCCATACTAGTATTCTGCTAAGAAAGTGCGACTTCGTCTTGGCTGACCTTCAGCCACCCAACCTTGGTCCCGCACCTATGAGTTATCCCTTTCAGCCCTGTTGATAGAGCTGAAGCGATCATATGGCAGGACTGGTTACCGTCGTTACGATAGGCAACAGGACGCTCTGTCAAGCTGTGGTAGGGGACTGTAGTAGCGAAGGTGTTTGAGCCAAAAGAAGTCTTGCCGTGGCAGTCTAAGTTGTATCCACTGGGTCGGGGGACTTTAGTCCGGTGACTCCACAATCATTAGGCAGGTTTATTTCCTACCTGGTACTTTG
>NZ_JBGEHL010000026.1:0-8719 GCF_041403445.1 Aliiroseovarius conchicola | reverse complement strand
GCGAGGAACCCAACCGTGATTGGCAGCGCGGCCCGCCAGACGGGGCGCTGTTGTTTCTGTGTCTCACTCGAGGTCACGCGCGGGTGGCTCATGTGCCGACGCTCGGACAAGCCGTGCCGATCCATCACATCGTGCACGGCTCGCCGCTTAACATCGGGCGTCAGTAGTTTTTTGTTGCGAGATCCTTCAGGGCTGCGTTGTCGAGCATCGCATCCGCCAACATGCGCTTCAGCTTGTTGTTCTCGTCTTCCAAAGCCCGCAACTTCTTGGCATCAGACACGTTCATACCGCCAAACTTGGCTTTGTATTTGTAGAACGTCGCGTCGCTGATGCCGTAGCGGCGACAAAGCTCCTGAGCTTTCACGCCCGCCTCCTATTCCTTGATCATACCGATGATCTGTTCGTCTGAAAATCTGCGTTTCATGGTCCATCCTTTATTTGGACGGATTACTAACACCTCAGTGGCCTGATTTCAGGGGGCTGGGTCAGGATTTTTGTCTTTTAACATCAACTATTTAACCAGCTCATATTTTATGAATCTCTCGGAATGCCCAGTGGAAATTATCTATACTTTTCAGTAGCTTATTTTCTTAGCGTGCTATTTAGCACTGAGCCGCACTCGACCCCAACTGGCTCAAAGCTACAAAACTGGCCAAAGCTCAGAACATTTAGAGAACGCGTCGCATTGCTGAAACCTGCAATGGTTTGCTGTTTTCTAAATGGCGCTTTATGAGACGCTTCTGTTTTTTGCCGTTAGGGCTGTTCGCCGCCAGAACAAAGGGAAGGATCCCGTTTATGAGCATCGGAAAAAGTGTCGTAATTTCTTCAAGTGCTTTTTCCGTGAGGGCCTTGAGAGCCTCAGGCCCAGGGAAAAAACTTTCCGAAAACGCCCCGTTTGCGATTATGATTTCATGTTGGTCAAATACCAGATGATAATACTCGACCTCGCTAACATGGTGATCAATATAGATGCCAGGAAGCTCAGTTAATCGAAGACCTGCCACGAGGGCATTCTCGTCACCAAACATACGCTTACATATGGGTGAAGACACCAACATCCGGTGCTGACGGGAAATGAGCAAATCTGTTTCGGGCAAGTTGTTGCCGAGTGCACCGGCACTGATATTTACGGGGCGCAGCTTTTCGTTTTCGATCAGGGCACGCTGCCGAAGTTTTCTTTTCAGAGCCAGGCGCAGAGGCTGATAACCATGGTCCATAGTTCTTACCATGTCACCTGGCTGTAAGTTTTCGATCAGAGCAGGCCCGTTTTTTGTGGCGATGATCGTTCCGCGATTAAAGCAAACCACATTGGTATTATCGAATGTCAGATCGGTCCCTGCAACAGCGGTGCCGCCGTTTTGGATCGTCAGAGATGTAGACGCATCCCAGCCGGCTTCTGTGGCGTTTAGTATTCCATCATCAGCCTGATCCGCGCGCATCCAGGCCAGTGGATTTGAGTATTGTTGTCCGGGGTTGGCTGCATTCCAGGCAGCAAGGTTTGTGGCATTGTAGTAAGATGACAGATCAACAAAATCATTGTTGCTTTGGTTGCCGTCGTCCAGTGCGCCAGTGTTTCCGGCATTGAAATCGGTAATCGAGTCATGACCAGTTGCAGACCCTGAACTGCCGTCGGCAAGTTCAAAGCGATCATTCCCGCTCCCCCCGGTCATCTGGTCATCACCAGCGCCGCCGTTCAGCAGGTCATCATTAGCTCCACCATCTAAGGTGTCATCACCAAGTTCGCCGAATATCGTATCGTTTCCGGCACCGCCTGCGATACTGTCACCTGCGTCATCAGGGCGCGAAAAGGTCGTCGTCGAACCGTTCTGGAGATAGGTCGGACCACCAGAAGCCCCGTCAATTTCAATATCGAAGATGCCATAACCTGCCTGAGTACCGGCTTCCGCTATCGGGGCTATATTGCCGGTCGCGTTAAAGTGGTCCTGAACGGCCTGAAAATCGCCATCCAACGATGGAAAAAGGGAAGCGGAATCATATTTAGCACCGACAATCCGAAGAGAAAAATCCCCTCCGCCGAGATCCTGGACCTCTAATTGAACGGCTTTGGTGTAAACATCATCCTGAACAATAACCCAAAACTGCTCCCCACTTGATATGGTATCTGGCAACGAAAGCGAATTGCTTGGATCAGCCGGAATCCAAGCTCCGCCCAGAGTGTAACTGATACTGTTGAGGTTCAGAGTACCGCCGTAGCCTCCATAAATGATATCATCACCGTCGCCACCAGTAATGGTATCTGCGCCGCCTGAGCCTTTGATTGTATCATCGTTTGGTGTTCCGTTAAGGGCATTAGGCCCTGAGGTACCTGTTATCTCAGCCATTTTGGCATCCTGCTTTGTCTGATATCTGCCCGCCATCAGGTGTATTGAGCGCCCGATATACGGTCATCCTTGACACGCCGAGGTCACGCGCAACTAGAGCTTTTGGGGCGCCAAGTTGGAGAAGTCTAAGGACTTCCGCATCGTTGACCGTTTTCTGCCGTCCTTTATAAACCCCCTTACTCTTGGCCGCTTCGATACCAGCGCGCTGGCGGTCCCGGATGAACTTAAGTTCCATGTCGGCTACCATGCCGAGGACAGTAATGACCATACGGCCCATAATCTCCGGCTGTGGTGACTTCTGGTTCCAAAACGCGAAGCGATGCACCCTTGGCATCCAACTCGTGCACCAGATTGATGACATCTCGGGTAGAATGACCGAGACGATCCAGTCGATGCACGACCAACTCATCACCGGCACGCAGGAACTCCTTTACCGTCGCCAGTTCAGAACGATCATCTCGGGACGCACCAGAAACGGTTTCTGAGCGGATGACCTCACAACCTGCCGCCTTCAGCTTGGCTTTCTGGATATCAAGGTCCTGGCTTGAGGAACTGACGCGGGCATATCCGATATGTGGCATGGCAACCTGTCATATTAGGGTAACTTGCATTCTGATACTATGCCATTAATTGTTTGACTACCTATTTGTTACGTTTTTTGTGACCTTTGTGGTTTGTGACTTTCACCTCAATCCGGCTGGGTTTCTTCATCGCTATGTGGCGCAAGTACTATGCAGTTTGACACTGCTAAAGTAGAGCGGACCTTTATCGCGGCCGTTGCTGAGACTGGCTTTGTTTTCTAATCTCAATCTAAACAGTCACAATCTACAACGGGAGGGTACAAGCTGAACATGCGTATCATCCGCCGCCTTCAGCTTGGTCCCCGTTTCGCCCTAGAAATCAGGGCAAACGCATGAACGCGATGAGTCACTATGTCATGGGTAACCACGGGGAGATTTGTTTCAGGCTCGCCTTCCAAAGGGAGGGTGAGCAGATGTTCCAGGATTTATTGACGTGCTTTGATGCAATTGAAGAACCGCGCCTGGCTGGCAAGGTTGAACATCGTTTGATTGATATCTTGGCTATCACGGTTTGCGTGGTGCCTGCACACGCTGAGTCATTTGAAGACATTGAGCTTTACGGCAAACATAAAGAGAAATGGCTGCTCGGGTTTCTGGCCCTGCCCAATGGCATTCCCTCACACGATACATTCCGCCGTGTGTTCATGCTGATAGATGCTCAGCAGTTTGAAGCCTGTTTTCTTGCCTGGACCCGCGCAGTGTTTTTAGCGCCCCGTCAGATCGCGGTCCATGGCAAGACCATGCGGCGCTCGTTTGATCGCCGAAAATGAACATCTGCTTTGCATGTGGTCAGCGCGTTTGCGACACAGTCGGGATTGACGCTTGCCCAACGCGTGGTTGCCGATAAAGGCGGAGAGGCCGAAGTGCTGCTGCCGATGCTCGAGCGGCTGGACTTGGCGGGAGCGCTGATCTCGCTGGATGCGCTTTATGCGCGAAAATCCCTTGCGGGCGGCATTGTAGAGCAAGGCGCTGACTATCTGATGGCACTGAAGAAGAACAAGGGTGATTATGCCCGCGTGTGCGCATATTTTGCGGAAACAACATTTGGCAAGGTTCCGCACACGCCCGCAGTCTTTGATGCTTTCGACGAAACGCATGGCCGCCCGACGCGGCGTCCGTCAGGTCATCGCGGTTGAAACGATTACAAACACCACCAACGCCCACGGCGGGGGTCGCGGAGACGTCAGATCAGACATCAGTTACTTCTTGACGTCCAGTCCCGCCGATGGCCCAGTCCTCGCAGCGGCGGTCCGCAACCACTGGGCCATCGAGAATAGCTTGCATTGGGTCTTGGATATCGGGTTTCGCGAAGATGAAAGTTGCCTGCGGGATCGTCACGCAGCGGCAAACCTTGCCGTCATCCGACAGATCGCAGTGAACCCCGTAAAGGCTGAAAAATCTCCAAAAGCCGCCGGGTGGGACAACGACTATATGCTGAAACTCATGACAGGATGAGCTTCATGTGTTTGCACTGCCAAGACCCCGATGAACGACGGGATACCGGCACCTGAGCTGACCAGATCACCGTTCGCGCCAAGGACGCCGGTGCCGACATCAAGAACCTCGTAGCGTTCGTCGTCATGTCAATCCTCCCAGTTGACGATGGACCTACCTTTATGCCAATTTTGAATCGAATTCAATTCGGAGTTTGATATGACGACGAAGATCGGGATGGCTGAGCGCCTGCTGTGCGCGGCGGAGGAAGAGCTCGTGGCGAATGGCGGCCATCTGGAAATGCTGCCTGTCGCCAAGCGGGCTGGTGTCTCGGTTGGCAGCGGCTATCACCACTTCGGCTCCAAGGCCGGGCTGCTGGCGGCCGTTGCGGCTCGGTTCTACGGACCGCTGCAAGAGGTGACGCTGGGCGACGCGATCCCGCGCGACCTGCCCTGGGCTGCGCGCGAGCATCGCCGCCTCGCCGCCTTCGTGGCCTACCATCTGGAACGCCAGGCGTTGGCGGTCCTAATCTACGGGGGGCTGTCGAATGCCCCGGAGGTCCTAGACCTGGAGCGGGAGCACATGGCCGCGGTCGTGGAAGCCGGCGCGCGCAACCTCGAGCAGGGGCGCCGCGCGGGCGTCGTGCGCAGCACCGTCCCACCCCGGATGCTCTCCGCCCTTCTAATGGGGGCTCAACGTCAAGCGATCAACACACTCATCGCGGGAGAGGGCGAGATCGACGCCAATGCCGCTGTCCGGGACATCTGGTCCTTCGTGGCGGCCGCTCTCGATCTCGGCCCCGCCGCCCACAATCACGTCACCAAAGGAGGAACGTCCCATGTCGGATAACCTAAAGCAGCAGGAGGATCTCGGCCGAGACCTCGCAAAGAAATACAAGGCCCACGTCCCCGGCCCCGAGCGCAAGTCGTCCGAGATCGACGCCGACTGGGAGAAGGTCCAACGAGACGGCTACGTCATCATCAATGACCTGCTCGACGCGGATGAGATCGCGCGCATCCGTTCCGAATGCACGCCGCTCCTCGACAAGAAGGGGCGCAACAGCTTCGAGGGGGCCGACACGCAGCGCGTCTACAACGTGCTCGCGAAAACCCGCGCCATAGATAAGCTGGCCACGCACCCCCGTATCCTGGGATTGATGGACAAGTTCTTCCAGCCAAGCTTCCTCTTAAGCCAGGTGCAGGTCATCAACATTCTGCCCGGCGAGAAGCCGCAAATGCTACATGCCGACGACGGGTTCTACCAAATCCCCCGCCCGCGTCCGCCGCTTGGCGCAGCGACGGTCTGGGCCATCGACGACTTCACCGAGGAGAACGGTGCGACCGTCATCATACCCGGCAGCCATGAATGGGGTGCCGACCGCGCGCCCAAGCCGGAGGAGACGATCCCCGCCGTGATGAAGGCCGGTTCGGTGATCTTCTTCCTAGGCACGACTTGGCACGGGGGTGGGGCCAACCGCTCGGGCGCGGCGCGCTTCGCCGTCACCTGTCAGTATTGCGAGGCCTACATGCGCCAGCAGGAGAATTTCCTTCTGGAGCTCAACCGCGACACCGTTCGGGAGATGTCGCCCGAGCTGCGCGGCCTCGTCGGCTACTCCATCTACGGGCCCTTCATGGGCATGGTCGACGGCAAGCATCCGCTGCGCTTGCTCGAGACCGCGTGAGAGATGGGCCGCGCCGCCTTCGATGACACCCCCTATACGCCGCGACCTCCCTGCCGTAGCGCGTGCTTCAACTGCTCTTAGGCCGTTTTCATTGTCTTGAAACCGCGCACCGGCTTAATCAACTGCTTCAGCTTACCGCGATCAGCCTCGACGATGTTATTGAGGTATTTCACCTGACGATGCTCGACATCTCTGGGGCGCCTGCCTTCGGTTTTGAGCTCAGCCAACGCAGCGGCGTAGGTCGGGGCCTTACCCGTGTTGATCATACGGGGCTGTTCCCAGCTTTTCAACCCCTTCAAGGCTTTGCCAAGAAACCGCTTGGCAGCTTTCGTTCTCCGCGTCGGCGAAAGGTAGAAGTCGATCATATTCCCAAATTTATCAACTGCCCGATACAGGTAGGTCCATTTCCCACGGACTTTGATGTATGTCTCATCCACGCGCCAGCTATCGGACATGGGGCGGCGCCACTGCCAGCGCATCCGCTTCTCGATTTCTGGTGCGGACCTCTGAACCTATCGGTAGATCGTGGAGTGATCAACCTGAACACCGTGTTCGGCCATCATGGTCTCAAGGTCGCGATAGCTAATCCCATAGCGGCAATACCATTGCACAGCCCACAAGACGATTTCGCCCCTGAAATGGCGGCCTTTGAAAGCATTCATATCCAAACCTCAAGTCAACACACCAGCCAAACCTGACCGCTACACCGATTATTTGAAACAGAGCCTTTCAAATTGCCTTGAGGGCATGCCGATTGGCCTGCGCCAAGAGGTTTGCGGCAAGTGCCGCGACCCAGTCATGTGTGATTGTCCAACCAGCCCGTTGCGCCGCATCCAGCAAGGCACCGCCAATTGGCGGCAGCACCGGTGGGGCGGGCGGTGTCCCCATAAGGACAGTTAACTGATCCAACACAGGCCCCGCATTGAACACGCCGCCCGCGTAGGACCAGATGCCGCCAGAGGGCAGCCCTGATCGATGTTGCGCGGCCTTGGCCGCGCGCGCCAATTCTTCGGCCGCATCCATCAATATGGCGTGGGCAGATGTGTCGCCCGCATCCGCCAATGCAGAAACAGCCCGCGCCAATTGCCCGATCGCTGCCCGCGGCTGGGACTGGCTATAGGCCCAATCAATCAGCTTGTCTGCGCCTATCCCCGTTTGGGCGCAAAACGCCTGCGCAAAGCCATCATCGGGCAAACGGCCATCGATCTGGCTGGCCGCATGGGCGAGCGCCCTGCGCCCAATCCAGAAGGCCGATCCTTCGTCACCGAAAATGTCACCATAGCCGCTGCTGCGGGTGGTTCCTTTGGGCCCAGTTGCCCAGGCCATCGCCCCTGTACCGGCCAGCACAAGAACACCGCCACCACCCGCAAAGGCACCGCGATGGGCTGATGCGACATCATTTTCAACCTTTGCAGCGTGGCCTAGAATGTCTTGGGTCACATCTGTTTGTGATGCGGTGATTTGCGTGACTTCGCCATGATAGGGCAAGCCCAACGTCGCCGCCAAAGGCTGCCCGCAATCGGCCAGGCATGCCCGCAAGCGATCAGGCCCGCCGGCATCAGCCATTGGATCCAGCGATGGACCTAAATCAAACCGGCGCAGACTGGCATCGGGCGCGATAGCCGCAATGACGGTTTTTGTCCCGCCTGCATCGATGCCCAAAATCTCAGTCATCGGGGCGGTCCACTTGCACCAACGCGGTACCTGTTTCGTTCAGCTTGCGCGCAAAATCATGCGCCAACGATGTATCCGACACGATGGCCATTTGACCGACAAGCGGACCGACCTGATAGGTCAGGCGCGTATTAAACTTATCGGAATCAGCCAGAATAATCGGTGCATTCGTCCGCTCTAGCATCAGCTTGTTGATGCGTGCTTCCTGTTCGTCCGCCGAATAAATCGCAAGGTCCGGCCCAACAGCGCCCACCCCTAAGAACACTTGATCAAACCACAGGCTTTGCAGGACCCGCTCGGCCAGCGGCCCCACCATCGAGGCGTTTTGCACGCGCAATGCGCCGCCCAGCAAGGTGACAGACACCTCGGGCACCTGCATCAAATGCTGGGCCACAGGCAAGCAGTTGGTAAAAATACGCAGTACTATGGGGCGTAGCCGGATCAGCCGCGCCAGCTGCAAAACCGTCGTGCCAGCGTCCAAAAACACCGACGAACCGGGATGAAGCATATTGTAAGCCCGCTCACCAATCGCGCGCTTGACGTCCAGATTGATTTGCTCGCGGCTTTCAAAGGCAACTTCAATATCTGAATCACCTGAAATTTGCGCCCCGCCATGGGTCCGCTCGATCGCGCCATCTTTTTCAAGAACGGTCAGATCACGCCTGATGGTTGGCTCGGATGCATCAACAGCCGCTGCAAGATCGCATCCGGCTTTCGCAGCAACATCGAGCCGTGAACCCGATAGATAGGCAGACAAAAATCCGGCGTTAAAGCTATCTCCGGCGGCGGTTGTGTCAACCGGTTCTGAAACTTTTGGCGGGCTGAACCGACACAATTCAGAACCGCGGCGGAGAAGGATTTCCTTGTCTCCGTTTTTTACGACGACTAGGGCCTGTTAACACTATTACTTAGTGCTATTTGATGCTAGGTATCTGTTATGAATGAGATAACAGAAAATCAATACGCGCTGATCCAGCCCTACTTGCCAGTCCAGCGCGGGAATGTGC
>NZ_JBGEHL010000025.1:0-16645 GCF_041403445.1 Aliiroseovarius conchicola | reverse complement strand
GATTTTGGGGCCGTGGGTATTTCTCGACCACCAACGGTGCCATCACAGAGGACATCGTACTTCAGTACTTGGAAAAGCACATCGCCGATCCTACCGGCGCCAGCCGGTAGTCGTTCAGTTCCTCAAAAGCGAGTTGCTGATGAGGAAAGCGAAACCGACGGAGTTCTGCCAGCCAGCGGCGGTGGCGCTGTGTCCAGTATTGGCCATTCTCATAGCGCAAGCCATGGCGCAGAAGGAAACTCAGAAGCTGCTGTTTCGCTGTCTTCACCGCATCGACCGCTTGCTTGCGGGCGCGGATCAGATCGCGCATTGCCTCTTGTTCCGCGTCAGGTGTCCAGATCGGTGTCAGTTCCCCCGCACGCCAAAGTCGCGCCAGCATCTCGGCATCGCGCCGATCGGTCTTGACCCGGTCCCCCGTCTTGCGCGGGATCATTGAAGGGGCAATCACAGCACACTCGAACCCAAGCTTCGTTAAATGTCGGTGGAGGCCGTATCCACATGGCCCGGCTTCATAACAAAAGGATGGGATATGCCCGTTCTTCGTCAAAGCCTTTGTTACCCGCAGCACTGCATCCGCCGAGTTGACGATGGTACCGTGGAACCTGAGTTCCCCGCTACGTCCATCCTCAGCGACAGCTACTGCAATCGTATCCTTGTGGACATCCAGTCCAACATAAAGCGTTTTGTTCATTTGTGTTTCCTCCGTCGAACAATCCTATGTTCGCCGAGAAAATCACAGGCACAGCGCCCGCCGCAAAAACACTCATTCGGTCTAAGAAAATAAGCTTTTGAAAAATATAGATATATTCTGTGATGTGTCACAGTCGACGCGTGAATTTCGAGAATTTTAACCCATTGATATTAAACGGTAAAAATCCTTAGCGTGTTTTTCTGCACTGAGCCGCACTCGACCCCGAGTATGCGACCCGCGCAACCGTTCCTGTCCGCAGCAACGACTATCATGTCCTTCCGGTCTCGGAAAAACAGCTGCGATATGCCCGTCAAATTGCGCAAAGACAGAATATGGTATTGCCAGCAGATGTGATGGCGGACCGGGCACGGCTGTCGGCCTGGATTGATAAACACAAGAGCCGCGCCGTGCAGGGGCGGTTTTCAAACTATCCGTCGTCCAAACAAGTTGCCTTTGCCGAGCGGATTGCGCGGATCAAACGTCGTCAGGTGCCGCAGGAGTGCTTTCGGGATCGGGGACTGATGTCGAGATGGATTGACAACAACCTGTAACGCGCCAGACTGTGGCTCACGGTCACGCGAGGCTTTATCACATATCTGGATTCCTGCACCTGTGCGGAAAGACAATGTGGAAGTCACAACACGCCCACCAAATCCGTTTTGGTAAAATCATTGCCGATAAACAGCAACGGGCAGTCATATTCCTGCGCCAGCGCGTAGGCGAAGCAATCTCCAAAGTTCAGGCCCGCCGGGTGAATACCTTTGCCCCATGTCTGATAGGCAGTCGCCACGCGCTGCGCAGCGGCTGCAGACAGGCTGACAACCTCAAAACCAAGACCAGTCACCAGATCCCGCATCTCATCACCGATACCTCTGCGGTCAGCCACGATCTGCGCCTCGGCCAGTGTCGCGGCAGAAATCAACAGCCGTTCGTTTGATGTGAGAGCCTCGGTGCACGCTGCCGCCTCCCGCTCATCCAGCAGGATTGCCATCAATGCTGACGTATCGACTGCGATCATTCGGGCAGGCCGTCATCATCATATAGAAAATCCTGGCTGTCGACCGCGCAGACACCCGGTTGCACCTTGTCTGCCGCTCTTGCTTTTATTTCGTCGATCAAGGCTCGGCGGTTTCTGGCATTTGGGCGTGTCTGCACCGGTGCCAACCGAACGATGGCTTTGCCATGTCGCGTGAGAATGACCTCATCGCCCGCCTCTGCACGGCGGATCAGATCGGTCAACTGGCCTTTGGCTTCGGAAACAGACACCTGCATAAATCTCTCCTTTCTCACAATATAGACCATTCATTGGTCCAATTCAATAACCTCAGAGACAGAGGGAGGGGTCGAGTGCGGCTCAGTGCAGAAAAACACGCTAAGGATTTTTACCGTTTAATATCAATTTGTTAAAGTTCTCGAAATTCACGCGTCGACTGTGACACATCACAGAATATATCTATATTTTTCAAAAGCTTATTTTCTTAGACCAGATGAGCGTTTTTGTTGCGGGTGCATCGCCCGTGGTTTTCTCGACGAACATGGATTGTTTGACGGAGGAAACACGAATGAACAAAACGCTGTATGTGGGACTGGACGTCCACAAAGATACGATAGCGGTGGCTGTTGCTGAGAACGGTCGTGGTGGCGAGATCCGCTATCACGGGGCTATTCTCAACTCGGCAGATGCAGTTCTGAGATTGACCAAAACACTGACGAAGAATGGAGACACACCATCATTCTGCTATGAAGCCGGGCCTTGCGGTTACGGTCTGCATCGTCATCTCATCAAGCTCGGATTTGAATGCGCGGTTTTTCGCCTTCAATGATCCCGCGCAAGGCTGGTGATCGGATAAAAACTGATCGGCGCGATGCCGAGATGCTGGCGCGACTTTGGCGTGCGGGGGAACTGACACCGATCTGGACACCTGACGCGGAACAAGAGGCAATGCGCGATCTGATCCGCGCCCGCAAGCAGGCAATGGATGCGGTGAAGACAGCCAAACAGCAGCTTCTGAGTTTTCTGCTGCGCCACGGGTTGCGATATCAGAACGGCAAATACTGGACGCAACGCCACCGCCGCTGGCTGGCAGAGATGCGCCGCTTCCGTTTCCCGCACCAGCAGCTGGCTTTTGAAGAATACAAACGTGCGGTCACCCAAGCCGAGGATCGGGTCGCAACGCTGGACAAGGTAATAGATGATGCCATTCCGAACTGGCATTTCGCGCCAATCGTTGATTCATTGCGTGCCCTGCGCGGGGTCAACACAACTGTCGCAGCGACCGTTGTGGTCGAAATTGGTGACATCACTCGGTTCGAAAATCCCCGGCAGCTCATGTCCTGGCTTGGCCTCGTTCCAAGCGAGCATTCCAGTGGCAACACGGTCAGAAGAGGGCGATTGACCAAGACAGGCAATGCTTTGGCCCGGACAATGCTTGTGGAAGCAGGTTGGTCATATCGCCACCCGCCCAAGGAGGGGGCATCCGTATCTAAAACGATCCGCTCACTTGCCGCAGCATATCAAGGACATCGGCTGGAAAGCACAAACCCGGTTGTGCAAACGATATCGTGACCTCAGTCGAACAGGCAAACCGCAACCTCGTGTTTTGTCTGCCATCGCTCGGGAACTGGCCGGGTTCGTTTGGGATATCGCCAGGCAGACGCCGCTGAAACCCTAACCGAGACCCATCCAAACTGCCTGTGCAGTACGCAGGAGATGGGAGCCATTGATGGGGAAATCCTCGGAGTGCGTTGGAGAAAACACTCGGTCTTAGAGAGAGGCAATCCCACGTCGTATTTGGTAAGGCGGTATCCAATCCGCGGATGAGAGCATGACAACACTCGGTTCGGCTCACCGTCTCCAGCGCCTGTACAGGCAACAAACTTTGACCATCCTGCACCAGCGGGGTAGTCTCATCGTGTCGTGAAAATCAAAAACGCTCATGAGAACGTACAATTTAGCACTGAGCCGCACTCGACCCCATCATCGCTAAATCCCCCCCAAATCCTACAATACTGAGTGAATCAAACGACTTGCTTCAAAGCAACAGAGACTTCTTCAACAAAATAAGCCCATTGCAGACGTGTCGAATTCTTGCTGCGCGCGCGCAGATATAGTCTTACCACGAAGCACAATATCCGTAGCCACGGTGCAGCGAAGCAGAGGATTCAATACAGTTGTGGCGGATAATGCATGGGATTTTTCGTGGTCGGATTAATACTTGCTCATGTTTAGCTCTCTCAACCCAGGTACGAGGAATGATTTGCTTTTCTATTTGGATCACGTTGCGGGCGCAGCAGTCAAGGCAACTTCCGTGCCATGATCGCACCCTGGGCATACCTCCGGTATTCGCCGTTCTGCGCAACGAGGTCGATATTCGAACTAGCCACCCGCGCTCTTCCGACTTCGGCGCGCCGAAAGGTACATGAAGCCGCCTACAGCAAGGATCGAGGCGAAGAAGATGCTACCCGACAATGCATAGATCGTCGGTGTGGCCCCAGAATTCATTTTGCCGAACATGACGAGTGGCAGCGTGTTTTGACGACCGACCAGATAGCTTGAGCGGGCAAACTCGTTCAGTGACAGCAGGAACGAGAATATTACACCGCCAACCAGTCCAGGGACGATCAGGGGCAAGACGATATGAACTACGCGCTGACGCCAGGATGCGCCCAGATCAGCGGCTGCCAGCAGATAAGATTTCTTGATAGTGACCATGCTTGTTAAAATCACGATAAAGGCAAAAGGCAGGGTCCAGAGCAAGTGTCCGAGGGCAACGGTGCCCCAGAACGGCACAACCTGCCAACGGTTCAGGATGACTGAAAGCGCCAGGCCCTGGACAATGCCAGGAACGAACATCGGGAGCAGAACGACTAGAAACCAGATGTTTCTGAGGCGGCCAAGTTCAAGATAGGCCAAGGATGCGGCCAGCGCCGCAACAACGGAAACAACCGTTGCAGCCGTGGCGATCAGAAGCGATTCTCGCAATGCTGCGAGCAATCCGCGCTCATTCGCCAGTTCGGCATACCATTTCAGACTCATATCTCCAATGGCTGGCAAGCCCGGCTGAAGTTCGGGATTGAAAGAAATCCCCAACAGGTAGACTGGCGGCAGGTAGACCACAATTATGGCAACCGCAGTCAGCAGCCAGATCAGGAGGCGAACGGAGCGGTTCTCAAACCCAACAATCATTTGAAATCCTCAAACAGGCGGGTGAGCCCGAAAATGCGCTCACCGATCAGCACGACGGCGAAAAGAGCGACCAGCGTGACCGCGGAGATGGCGAACGCCAGAGGGAAGTTCACCACGCGCATGACGTCGGTGATCATGATCGAAATCATCGAGGCGCCTGCGCCTCCAAGCATTTTTACTTCGGTTGACGAACCGGCGGCCATCACGAAGACAAACAGAAATCCGGCAAAAATCCCCGGCTTGCTGAGCGGCAGGATTACCGTGCCAAGCATAGTCCAGAATCCGGCCCCAAGGTCCTGGCTGGCAGCCAGGTAATTGGGCTCGACCCGGCTCAGGGACAAAAGGATCGGAAAGACGACAAAAGGCAGATAGGATGCAACCAAACCGACCATGACCGCAAAATCGCTGAACAAAAGCCAGTCCAGCGGATCTGCGATCAGACCGAGTTCCATGAGTGTATTGTTGACCAAACCCTTGCGCCCCAGCACCAGTCGCCAGGAAAAGGCGCGAATGAGGTAAGAGGTAAAGAACGGGATGGTGAAGGCCGCCATTAGAATGAAAGCCCAGCGACGGCTGGCGACAAAGTGAATGGCCAGTGCGGCGGGGTATCCGACGAGTACGCAAAACACCGCAGCAGCTGCCGATTTGACAAAGGTTGCGATCAGGACTTTCCAGCGTCCCGCCTCGCCAATGGCCGCGTAGGCATCGAACGACAGTTCGGGCTTGATCCAGTAGGTCGCCGGATCCCAGGCCCAGAAGCTCCAGACCAGCACAACGGCCAGGGGGACAATCCCAAGAGCCAGGATCATCAGCATCGCTGGTGAGGCCAGCGTCAGCCCTCGTTTGGTCTGAAACATGTCGCTTTGACTTTCGTTTAGGGGCGGGTGCGCCAGCTGCCAGCCGGCGCACCCAAGGCGATATCAGGTGTTACGCAGTTTCTGCCACCATTCTTCATAGAACTGGAAGTTGTCAGGGCGGGTGTTCTGCCAATACACCTTGCCCGAGAACTTGTTGCGTACATGATCCACCGTTCCGGCAACGGCAGCTGGATCAACGTCTCCGGGATTGGCCTCGGCATAGGTGGTGTTATTGTCACAGGGAACAACGTAGCCACGCGACTGGCTCAGATGTGCGCCGTAGTAGCCGCCATAGATCCAGTTGGCAAAGGCGTGAGCTGCGTCGCTCATTCCGCGCTCGACAGCACCACGATGCAGAAGCATGTTGTTGCCCCAGCCCTCGTAGCCTTCGACGGGTGCGGCATAGGCCACATCCAGCCCGCGTTTCTGACCTTCGAGAACAATTGGTTCCCAGCCTGTCATCGCGTCGACTTCTTCGTTGGCGACCAGTTGAACGCCCTGTTCCCAGCCATTCCAGAATGTACGGAACTGCCCATCACGTTTGTGTTTGATCAGGAACTCCATGACCAGGCCCAGCTCATCTTCAGTCAGGTTGCCCGGCTCGACAATGGGTGCGTTCTCGGATTCCTTGAGATACATGGCGGTGAAAATCGCCGAGTTGATCCAAGCGTCTTCCATCGCCACGCGGCCTTTCAGCTTGGGATCGAAGATGACCCCGTAACTGTCGACAATGCCGAGTTTGTCTTTGCGAAAAATGATCGAATCCGCATTGACGACGCAGGGAAGGCCGATCTGTTGACCTTCATGAGTAAGGAACGGAATGTCCTTCGCCCATTGCCAGACCTTGTCCCAATTAGGAATCTTGGAGGTGTCCCAAGGCACCACAGCACCTTGTGCGGCCAGTTCCTTTTCTGCACCCCCCTGCAAGCCACTGACGTCGTAAACAGCGTTGGCGTTACCTGCCACAAGCCGCGCCACGATCGGGCCGGGATCATTGCCGTTATCGGTGAAAATCACGTTAAGGTCGGCATCTTCGGATGCCCGCGCCCACATGTCACCAATATCAAGCGTCCCGGTTCCCCAAAAGGCGATATCGTCGCCCGCGGCATATGCCATGCCCGGAAGCATGGACAAGGCTGACAGCGCTGCTGCGCTCCCGGACGTCATTTTCAACATGTGCCGGCGGCTCATATTGCTGAACAGATGTGAGTTTCTTTTTGTCATCAGATTTCTCCCTGTTTGGTTGTCATTCCATGACCGGGACAAGCGCCCCGTCGGTGAAGGTTGCCGCCACCGCGCTCCCTGGTTCCAAACCCTCGGGCATGGATTCAGATGCAATTTCTGCCGTCAGTTCACTACCGTCACCAAGCGCCAACAGGCATTCATAGTAACGACCTCTGAAATGCAGATCTTTCAGAGTTAGATTGATCCCTTTGCCAGGTTCTGTAAGTTCAACTCTGTCTGGGCGGATCGCCAGTTTCCTAGGCAGGACCTCGCCTATAAAACCGGGCAGGACGAATGTTTTTCCAGCAATTGTAGCGCGCAGACCGGCGCCGATGCGTTCTTGTTTCTCAGGGGTGATAATCGATTCAAGTCCCACAAACCGCGCCACGAACTCGTTGTTGGGCTGATGAAGTATCTCATCTGGCGCTCCAATTTGTTCCAGACGGCCGTCATGCATGATGGCCATCCGATCCGAAAGGCTCAGGGCTTCATCCTGATTGTGCGTGACCAGAACAAATGTGGCATTGGTGCGTTTGTGCAGACGGCCAAATTCGTCGCGCATCTGCTGACGAAGTCTCTCATCCAGTCCGGTGAGTGGTTCGTCCAGCAGCAAGATGCCCGGTTCCATCACAAGCGACCGCGCCAAGGCAACTCGCTGACGTTGCCCGCCCGAAAGGGCAGAGATGTCACGATCTTCATAGCCTTCCAGATCGACCAGTTGCAGGACGTTGCGAACTTTGTCCTTGATTTCACCAGCGGACGTTTTCCTGACTCTCAGACCATATCCAACATTTCGCCCCACGCTCATATGGGGAAACAGAGCTAGGTCCTGAAACACCGTGTTGCACGGACGCTTGCTGGCAGGAATCGTTGCCATGTCCTGGCCATCGAATTCCAATGTGCCGTCTGTCGGGCTGTCAAACCCCGCAAGCATTTTCAAAAGTGTGCTCTTTCCCGATCCGGACGAGCCCAGTAGGGTAAAGAACTCACCGGCTTGGATATCGAGGCTCAGGTTGTCGACAGCCTTCACATCCCCAAATCGGCGACTAAGGTTGTTCATATTGATTGCAATAGCCATCAGTTGGCTCTCGTTTCCTTGATAATCAGCAGCCCGTGTGCATCACGACTGACTTGCTGGCCGCTCAAGACAAGCGTTGTGGTTGTCGGTTCTTCTACCAAAACCGGACCCTTAAGGATTTCGTCGGATGGCAGGGCTTCGCGGTCGTATGTGGTGCAGGGTGTCCAGCCGAGGGTCTTGTTCTGGAGAACCTCGCGACCGCCCCTCTTTGCCTTTTCTTTTGTAAGTTCCTCGGACGCGATTGTCTGAAACGATATCACAGGGCTTTCCATTTCGGCAGTGACATGAACGCCTGTGATCTCGACAGCCGTCTCAGGTAGCTCGAATGAATAGGCGGTCTTGTGGGCGGCGTGGAAGGTTTTCGCGATGGCGTGCGCATCGGTGACGTCATCAACATGGGTTGAAACCGAATGCTCTTGGCCGCGATAGCGCATCTGCAGGGACACCGAGCAATTCAAATCCTCGGCGCGGGCTACGCCAAAATACTCGACCGCATCACGACGCAAGCCTTCAATTTCGGTCTGAAGCGGCGAAATCACTGCGTCGTTCAACTCGCGAAACCATGTTTTGCGCATGTCTGCGCGCGGTCTGGCCGCAAGCATTCCCCAGGCCGAAAAGATGCCCGCATGTGGCGGGATCACAACCCGTTTGGCATTCAGTTCGCGCCCAAGACTGGCGGCAAAAAGCGGTCCGCCACCGCCGGTCACAACCAGCGTGAAATCGCGCGGGTCATGGCCGCGCTGGATTGTCACCAGCTTAAGCGCGTTGATCATGTTGGCCTCAGCCAGTTCCACCACCGCAAGAGCTGCCTGGTCGGCATCCATGCCCAGTTTCTCGCCCAGACGGCCCATGGCGGCACGTGCGCTCTCCAGATCGAGGTCGAACTGACCGGTGGCAAAATTGTCGGGATCAATCACACCGGTCAGCAGTTTGGCATCGGTTACCGTTGGTTCGGTTCCGCCGCGGCCATAGCAAACCGGCCCAGGATCGGATCCGGCGCTGTCCGGTCCCACAGTCAATGCGCCAAACGCATCAACCCGGGCGATGGACCCGCCACCTGCGCCGATCTCGACGATGTCCACCACGGGCACCTGGACCGGATAACCGGGGGAGGTGCGGCTCCATTCCATACGGTAGTCCGAGAATACCCTTGGCTTCCCATCGACAATGACCGAACATTTGGCCGTGGTGCCGCCCACATCGAAGGCCAAAATATTTGGCTCATTCAGGATCTCACCGACCCGTGCGGCACCGGCGATCCCACCGGATGGGCCAGATTCAACAAGGTTCAGCGGAGACTCGGCTGCCTGCGCGAACGAGGCCACGCCACCATTGGACAACATGGCGTAATGCGCGCATTTGACCGCAACGTCGATAAGTTTGGTTTCCAGTTTCGCGAAATACCGCGCGATGATCGGTTTGACATAGGCGTTCAGCGCAACCGTGTTTGACCGCTCGTATTCGCGCCAAAGCCCTGAGACCTCGTGACTGCAACAGATGGTGACGCCATCCAGAACTTCACCCAGAGCACGCCCGCATTCGGCCTCATGTTCAGGGTTAGCGTAGGAGTTCAGAAACAGGATAGCGACTGCTTCAACTTGTTCGGTGCGTAATTTTTCGGCAATAGCAGCAATATCCTCATGGCTGATTGCCTCTTCGACCTCGCCCCGCGCGTTGATCCGCTCGGACACTTCGAAGCGCAAGGCACGCTCGACATAGGGTTTTGGGCTGTGAAACTGAAGATTGTACAGGTCCGGACGGTTGCCTCGTGCAATCTCCAGCACGTCACGGAACCCGCGGGTGGTCACCAGCGCGGTCTTGACGCCTTTTCTTTCGGTTATGGCGTTGATCACGGTCGTGCCGCCATGCACGAAAAATCCGACACGATCCGTTTGCAACCCGTCGTCGTTTTGAGCCAAGGCAATGGTGTCGAGCACACCACGCGATTGATCATCGGTCGTGGTCAGACTTTTGGCGCTGTAGATTCGACCGGACTTTTCATCATAGCCCAGAAGATCGGTGAAGGTGCCGCCCACATCTGTTGCCAGCCTGATCATGCTTGTGCGTCCTCGTATCCGTAGATGTCTTTGGCAGTCTCGGCCGAAATCAAGCCCGCGCGCAGATCCTGTTTGATGTCGGCTTGGCTGCGTTCTTTCGGGTCACCCCAACCTCCACCACCACCCGTGCAAATGCGCACGATGTCGCCCGATTTCAGGCGGCGGTCGCTCAGACGTCCATAAGAGGTGACACGCCCGGTTGCAGCCTCGACAACCTCGAACCGGTTAAGGCTACCTGTATGGCCGCCATCGATGGCCCAAGGCGGGGTCGCATTGCGGCCAAAGCTGCCGGTCAGCAAGGTATCGTCGGTTTGCACTTCGTATTCGCGCACCACGCCATAGCCACCACGATAACGACCCGCACCAGTTCCACCTTCGACATTGAAATCGTACCGGCGTACCCGGAACGGGAATTTGGCCTCAAGTAACTCGACCGAGTAGTTATAGGTATCGCCATCCGTCAGGGATATGACGGCGTTCGCGCCATCCTGATCCTGGCACGCGCCCCAACCGCCGTGGGTTGGTTCGATATGAATGAATTCTTCACCATCCGGCGTGCGCCCGCTCAGATAGATCACGCAAAGCGATGAATAGGATCCGGCGGAAACCCGGTCGGTCATCAATGGCGCCATGGCCTGCCAGACCAGTTCAGATGCCTGCACGGACCCTTCGTAGTACCAGCCGGTTGGCGAGGGTTTCTCTGCGGTAAACACCGTGCCCGAGGGCGCTGTGACCGTCAGGGGCCGAAACCAGCCCTCGTTCGAGGGTTCGCGCGGGGCAACCATGGCCTTGAAGACCGATTTGACCGCGGACTGAAGCGCACCGGCGCCACAATTGATCGGACCCGCCAGCGCCGGCGGGCAACCAGTGAAATCGGCCTCGACCGTTTCACCTTTAACGGTGATCTTAACGCCGACTTTGATAGGTGTATCTGACACCCCATCGCCGTCGATCACGTCGGTTGCAGTATAGACTCCATCTGGAAGGTCTCTGATTACAGCACGGCTGCGCTCGGCAGACCCTTCAATAATTGCATCGTAGCTGGCGGTGACAGTTGGTACGCCGTAGCGATCGAACACGTCTTTGAAACGCTGATCTGCAATGCGAACCGTCGCAATCTGGGCATTCAGATCGCCCATCGCAATCTCGGGCAAACGGGTGTTTTCGCCGATAATACGCACAATCTCGTCATTCAGGACGTCGCCCCGCGCAAGCCGAATGCGCGACAGACGCAGCCCTTCCTGAAAGGTAGAAGTCGCATTCGGCGGCAGGCTACCGGGCACTGCACCGCCCACATCCACCCAATGGGCCACATTCAGCGCGTAGGCGACAAGGTCATCGCCGGAAAAAATCGGGCGGATGATGGCAAAGTCGCAGGCATGGGTACCACCGTGATAGGGATCGTTGGTCACAAACATGTCACCGGGCTGCATATCATCACGATAGATCTCGACCACTGACCTAAGCTGGGTCGAGAACGTACCGGTGAAAAGCGTGATCCCATTAGTCTGGGCAATCAGTTCCAGCTTGGCGTCACAAATGCCGCAGGCGAAATCCAACACCTCGTAGATGACCGGCGACATGCTGGTCCGCTGCATCACGACGCCCATCTCATCGACAATCGAAAGCAGTTTGCCTTGGATAATCTCCAGCGTTACAGGGTCAAGTTGATCGGTCTTTGGCATTTCGTACAAGTTTCCCCACCTTTTCCTTAAGAGTAGAAAAACAAAGTCGTGGTGTAGCCCACCCATTCGGGTGGGATGGGGGAAACACCATGTCGGGCCGCTGATCAGCCTTCTGAAAGCCGAACAACCCGTGCGCGCATAGCCGCGGCGGTGCGGGTGCTAACCCTCAATTTCTTAAAGATATTTGCGACATGATATTTCACCGTATTGTCGCTGACATCCAGTTCGCGCCCGATTTCCTTGTTGGATTTGCCCTGCTCAAGAAACCTCAAAACTTTTGTCTCACTCTTGGTCAGATGGATGACCTCACCGGTGGTTTCATCGCCTGACAGGGCGCTTTCAAACATCACTTCACCGACCCGCGAGAGGCGGCGATGGACAAGCGAATCGCGGTCGGCCCGGCCCAGTACGCTTGATACGAGCGGGGCGATGCGCTGGCCAATCTGGCGAAACGGCATTCGGTAGCAATCGACCGGGTTTGTCAGCACAAGGCGCTCCAGCCGTCTTTCGGCCAGGGCCTGCTCGCCTGTTTCTTGCAGAAGAAGCGTATTCAGGATCTCCATACGGATTTTACGGGGCGTATTGATCGCACCAGACTGGCGGTCCTTCAGCGCCTCAAGATGTGCGCCCGTACCAGTCAGGTCACCGCTGCGCAAATCCAGGTCCGCCTCAAGAGCCTCAAAGGGCACGCCCCGGATGGTCACGGCTCTATCAAGAGAATTAGCAGCACTGCCCTTGCGGGAGCCGCGCAGTTCGTCGATCAGGAACCGGGCCTCATCCAACTGCCCCGAAATAGACAGACCCTCGATACGCAACAGGGCCACAAGATCAAAAAGCCGATGATATCCACGGGCTTGCGCGATGTCCTCAGCGATAGAAAACACAGTTTCTGCACGGGCGATATTGCGTTCGACAAACGCCAGTCGCGCCCCGGACAGGACCAGTGCCGCCAGCGGATCAAACCAGGTATCGCTTTCACCCAGCCGCGTCAGGGCCATCTCGATAAATGGACCATGGCTCACGTCACAGGAGTTTTCCACTTCTGTCTCGACCATGAGCGCCTTGGTCATCAAAGTCAGATCGGCAAGTGGCCCAAGAGTTGCTTCACAATAACTCAAATGTCTCGCGAGCGTTGTCTGCGCCGCCGCAAAGCGCCCCAGAAAGAACTCAGACTGTCCGATATGAAGTGGCAAATGCGCGGCGCCGAAATTGGAATTTGCCGACCTAAAACTCGCCGCAGCCTGCCGACCGAACCCGATGGCTGCATCGAACACTCCATTTTGCAACGAGGCAAAGCACAGCAAATTCTGTGTCAACGCGACCTGCACCAAATCGATATTTGGCACCTGCATCAGGCTGTTCTCAAGCTGCGCGACCACATCTTCGGGGATCAGATCATCCCGGTAGAGCGACAAGAGAGCCTCAATCAGCCGGAATTCGCCTTGTGCGGAAAGGTCGTCGCCTGCAGCGGCCCGTTTGGAAAACCGGAGCAAATCCACCGCATATTCGATTTCGCCTCGCTTGGCAGAAGCTATCGCCAGCCCAAGCGCCGTTCGCGGAAAACGCGCCAACTCTAGTCGGTCCAGGCCAGCCAGTTCGTGAAACTGTTGGGCTGTTCCCTGCTCGCCGCGATAGATCAGCCGCCAACCGCCTGCCTGTTCGGAGACCTCTGCCGCAAGACGTAAATCTCCGGCCTTCAGCGCATAATTGATGGACCGGCGCCACTTCCCCTGGCTGGCAAGGAATTCAGTCGCCCGCTTTTGCGGCTCATACAGGTCGATATCGGCGCGTATGGCCCTTTCGGTAAGGTAGTCCAGAACGATCGAGTGCAACCGAACGCCAACCTGTTCGCCACCAGCGTTTTGCGGCAGTGCAAGTTGTTCCACCAATTTCATCAACCGGCCCGCCTGATCGTCTCCAAGAACGGCGTGCAACAGATCGGGTTGCAGGCTGTCGAACGCGGCCGCTTTGAACAGTAATTTCTGATCGCCTTGCGATAGACCTCCAAGGAGCATTTCCGACAAGTAATCCGCCATTTCCCTTTGAGTTCCGGAAAAATTCAGCAACCCCTCCACATTCATTCGGTTTTCCTTGAGCAGCACCAGGGCAAGCCGGATTGCAACTGGCCATCCATCAACTTTATGGTGGAATTTCTGCCATTGGTCAGTGTCTATGTCGACCTGCCATGCCTCGCGCAAACGGTCCGCCTCTGCTTTGGAAAATCGCAGTTCATTTGGGCCCAATTCCAGCATCTGGCCTTCCAGCCGAAGGTTGGACACCGGAATGCCGCAATCGTTTCGGGACGCGATGACCAGTCGCAGAGGCACAGTGTCATTCAGATAAACCAATCGGGTCAGAAGTCTAATCGTCACCTGGGATTTGATGAGATGGAAATCGTCGATCAAAACATAGAGCGGCGATGTCAGCTCTTGCGCGGCTCTCACGATCTGTTCGGTCAATCGGTTGCTGTCCATACCGAATGTACCAATGGAAAGAGCTGAGTTTCCGGCGAAAGAATGGATCGCCTTAAAAAAGCGCAGAAGGAAGGCGTCATCTCCATTGTCGTCGCCAATGACGACAATCATGTGAGGCAGTTCTTTATCCGTGAGCAGGCCCTGAATCTGCCCGAGTATTGTCGATTTGCCGCTGCCTGCTGGAGCTTGAATGACCACAAGTCTCTTGTCCAGGCGTGATTGATACTGCCCAAGCGCAGATTGTCTGAGAATTTCGCGCAGAGTTTCGGTCCTTCTGTGATCCGTCGCCGAGGCTGGCCCGTCGTCAAAGCCAACCAGCATGTTCTTTTTTTAACTCGCACGAACAAAGGATCCGCCAAGCCCTTTCACGCCCTAACCTCGTTGGAGACACCGCTGATGCCCTGAATTGGCGGAACCAATGTTTGCCGATCGCCTATTAATAGCGTATCCGACTCACGGCTTAAAGCACACTGCCCAACCGCACTCACCAGCTGAATGTCTCGCAGGCATTCGCCCATTCCACTATAGATCTGGACCTGTATCGGTTTTATGCCGCTCCGGTTTCTTGTTTAAGCGGCCTTTGCTTCGAAGGCCCGCGGGCTTTTCCAGCCCAATGCTGAGTGTCTACGGCGAGGATCGTAGAAGCCGTTGATGTACTGGAAGATCGCCATTTCGGCAGCGCGTCGGGTCTCCCAGGATTGCTGCCACAACAACTCCGCCTTGATCGTCTTGAAGAACGTCTCGACGACTGCGTTGTCATAACAGTTTCCCTTGCCGCTCATGGAGACCTTGAAGCCGTGCTGACGCAGAAGCTTCTGATAGTCATGCGAGCAATACTGGGCGGATTCAACCGGTCGTCGCAACACCCCTTTGATGGAGGTGTAGATGACAAAAACAGGCAGACGAAAGTCCGAGCGTTCCACGCGGGACAAATTAAAATCTCCAGGAAGGCCGCCAGTCTGGCAACGTGAGAATCTATGTCGATTCTGGCGGGCCGTTGCAGAGGGGCTATCCAGTGAGGATGCCCATGTCCATTCTCCTTTGTAACACGATACGTGGTCAAAGGAGCGGCAATCCCGGTACAGGTTCAGTTCGATCATTTTGCCCATTCAGGTCATCGCCTTCTCACCCCCAGTTTCCGGCTACAGGTTGCGCCGCCCCTCAATTCTCAGGCAGCCGCAGTCTTCACCGGATCTCGATAATCTTCTTCCTTTGTCAGAACGGCCCAAATGATCCGCGCCATTTGGACTTGGTTGAACCCGCGCTTGTTCGGTCCGCCCAGTTCGCAGGATGCCTGGATGACTCGGGGCGTATTGGGCGAGCGCATTTGGCTGGCGAAGGCAACTGACCCGATTCCACAGCACCACGCAAGGGTGGCTCGGCTGCTCAATCTTGCCGCTGGGGTGTCAGTTGTTGTCTTGGGCATCGGACTTTGGCAACTGGACTTTGCATTGACGCTTGCTGGTTTGATTGGCTCAATGGGTGCGAAGCTGTGGTTTTTGGATCGGATGGTCTGGCTCAAGGCCGATACTGACAAAAGGGAAAACTGAACGACTACCGGCTTGCGCTGGTAGGATCGGCGATGTGATTTTCCAAGTACTGAAGTACGATGTCCTCTGTGATGGCACCGTTGGTGATTGAGAAATTTCCCTCGCCCCAGAACTGGCGCCCCCAATAGCGCCTGCGCAGCGCGGGAGATTTCCGTTGCACCTTGTGTGACGAACGGTCCTTCATCCTGCGCACCAGATCGGAGACGGCAAACTTCGGCGACACAGACACGAACATGTGTACGTGGTCGCTCGACAACACCCCGCGCCTTACAGCGATATTTCTTCGACCAACACACGCCGGTTTTCAGTGGGGCTGTTGCTAAAGCAGCGGCTTTTCCGGCACCAGCCTGACGCGTCGGCGTGGACGATCCCGCAACCCGATTGGGCTTATGTTCATGCGGAAGTGCGGCGCAAGGGCGTGACGCTTGCGCTACTGTGGGAAGAGTATCGCGGCGTCTATCCTGATGGCTACGGATGCAGCCGGTACTGTGAGCTCTATACCCGGTGGGCGGGTATACTGTCGCCGTTGATGCGGTAGCGATATCCAGCCGGCAAGCGATTGTTCGTCGATTATGCCGGGCACACGGTCGATGTTGTTTGCCCTAAGACTGATGAGGTGCGTGCCTGCACAAGTGGTGCCGGACAATTTCAAAGCGGCGGTGATCAAAGCCTGTTTCCAGGATCCAGCGATCAACCGAACCTATAGGGACATGCCCGCGCATGTCCGTCGTCATATAAAGTTGGACATCATAGCGGCTTGAGCATTGGAGGCTCTGGCTCGTTTGTGTGATTGATTATGCGGCTTGTTTTTCGTGATGCAAGCGTCGTTGCCGGATTGTCTGT
>NZ_JBGEHL010000024.1:0-19456 GCF_041403445.1 Aliiroseovarius conchicola | reverse complement strand
GAGTGACTGATGACTTCAGGCGGAAACCGGTGGCGCTTGTAGCTGATGGGTGGGGTCTGCATCGCCATCAGCTACGGCTAAATAGCGGAGCAATCAACCTCAGGGAAGTAGTGTGACAACACCGCAGGGAGTGCTTTGAACGATACGGAAGTCGATTGATAAGATCGCCATCAGAAAAACCAGATAGGGGTCGGGAGCTAAGAGCCCGAGGAGCCGAAATGGATCTGATGGGCGAACAAACCATACCGGCCCGCGGCGTGTGAAAAGTCGCAATCAGAGGCCTGACACACGATCGCAATCAATCCCGTTCCAATCGCTCAGAAAATCCTTGCAAAACCGGGGGTACCCACACATGACCCCTTAACTGACTTGTCCAAGACTCCGATGAATGACGGGATGCCGGCACCTGAGCTGACCAGTTCACCGTCCGTGTAAAGGACGCCGGTGCCGACATCAAGAACTTCGTAGATAATCGGGCTCATCGCGGTCTTGCGCAACACCTCGAACATCTCAACCGCAGCTGCATCCAGCACCTACGAAACAACGTCGAGGGTAAACCGATCAGCCATTGATGATTTTCAGATCGCGTGGAAGGTCCGAGAGGATTTCCGGGCCATCGGCGCGCAAGATCACGATGTCCTCAAGGCGGATACCAAAGCGTCCGGGCAGATATATGCCGGGCTCGATTGAGAACACCATACCTTCCTCAAGGACCGTCTGAGACGCGGCAGTGATGTAGGGTGTCTCATGAATTTCGACACCCATCCCATGCCCCGTGCGATGCACAAAATAATCACCATAGCCCGCTTCTGTGATGACGCCCCGCGCCGCATCATCGACCACATGTGCCTTCACGCCGGGTTTGGCGGCGGCCATTGCGGCTTGGACGGCGGCCTCGACGATGGCATGTAACTCAGCGTAGCCATCGGGTGGTGTGCCCATTACTGCCATGCGGGTCATATCGCTGGAATAGCCGTCTTTGCCACCGCCGATATCCATCACCACCGCATCGCCATCTTTCAGGATCGTCTTACCTGTGTGGTGGTGGGGGAAGGCACCGTTGCTGCCCGCGCCGATGACCGTAAACAGCGGCTTTACGTCCTGGGACGCGAAACTGTCACGTATGACATCCGCAACTTGCAGCTCGGACATGCCGGTTTTCATAACGGACCAGGCAGCCTTCATTGCGGTGTCGGCGGACACGGCGTTGCGTTTCAGTTTACCATATTCATCGGTATCTTTGCGCATGCGCAGGGCATCGACAGTAGTCTGTGTGAACTGGCGTTTGGCATTGGGCAAGGCATCTTGCACCAGCCCCGCGAAATCGGCACGCATGGTTTCGTCCAACACGATGCTCTTGGCAGTTGTCGCGCCGGACGCTAGCAGCAGTTCCGCAAAGGCGGCGTCGGGCCCGTCTGCATCGCTCCAGGTATGGAACGGTAAATCGGTTTGTGGCCGCGCACTTTCTGCCTCAAGCGAGGGCATCAAAAAGCCCGCGTAGGTCTGTGTGACACACAGCAACAAGGGGCGTTCATCGCCGTGCGGGTGAACATCAAGCAGCCAAGTAAGATGCGCGTTTGGCCCCAATGCGACAAGATCAACGCCGTGTTCGGCCATGGTCTGGCGGAGGTGATTTATGCGGCTCATTCTGTGGTCTCCTCATATCCGTGAACTTCGCGGGCACGTTCGGCCGTCAGAAAACCGTTCTTAATGTCCATCGCCACCGATCCGGGGTTGCGTTTTCTTGGATCGCCAAAGCCCGCACCTGATGACGTGATCACGCGGACAACGTCATCTGTCGTCAGATCAAGGCCCGAGACAAAGGCGTAGTGTTCGGTCTTGCCAGTTATCTTATCGACCTCGATAAAATTGCCAGAACCTTCCTCGCCACCATCCAATGGCCATGGCTTAACAACAGAACGGGTATAGCCCGCCGTCAGAAAACCGCTTTGCGTTCGAATGCGGTATTCAAGAACCAACCCACGCCCGCCGTTGTATTCGCCTTCACCGCCGGGGGCGGTGTTCAGCGCCATCTTGTCGATATACAAGCCATTGCGCGCCTCGGAAATTTCGGCGGGCGTGTTGTAGGTCTCGCCGTGGAAGCCCGAAAAGATGCAGGGATTGCCGTCGCGATCTCCCCATGCACCCCAGCCACCAATTTGCGGCTCAATGATGGTGTATTGGCGGCCCGTATCGGGGTGGGTGCCACCCACAAACGTACCGCAGATCGAGCTGAAATGCCCCGCTGGCAGACGTTCGGGCACATGCGGTGCCAAGCAACGCCAGATCAAGTCATAGACCCGTACTTCGGTTTCAAAATAGAACCCGATGGCTGCGGGTTCCTGAGCGTGAAAGACGGTGCCTTCTGTGGTCAGGACTTTCAGCGGCCTGAATGATCCTTCATTGGCGGGCGTTTCAGGGTCAGTAACCGACTTAAACAACATCTGCGCACACACAATTGTCCCATCGCGGCTGGTGTTGGTGCAGCCCTTGTCTTGGGGCGGATTGTCCCGCAGGTCGACGATAAATTCGTCGTCTGTGATGGTGACTTTGACGTTGTAGGTACGGCCATCATCTTGAGGTTCTGACAGCTCAAACGTGCCTTTGGGTAGCTTGGCAAGTTCGGCCAGAGCAGTCTTTTCACCAAAGTCCATGAAGCTGTCCATTGCCGTCTTGAACGTGGCTGGCGTATATTTCGCCGCCAAGTCCTCGAGGCGTTTTGCCCCAATTCGCACCGCGGCAATTGCCGCCCAAACATCACCCAACAGAAAATCGGGCATCCGGCTGTTGCAGGTTATAATATCCATCACGGCTTGGTCTGTCACACCTGCGCGGATCAATTTGACCGCAGGCAAGCGCAGCCCTTCCTGGAAAATCTCGGTGGCGTCCCCTGATAGGGATCCCGGAGCCATGCCGCCGACATCAGAATTATGCGCGATATTGGCCGTCCATGCGATAATCGCGCCTCCAGAAAAGACGGGCATTGCGAGCACCAGATCATTCAAGTGGGTTACGCCGCCGTGCCATGGGTCATTGGTGATGAAAACATCATTTGGCCGGATATCATCGCCGAACTTGGACAGGATGAACTGTACAGATTTGTCCAAGACACCGATGAACGCAGGAATACCTGCACCAGAGGACGCGATCCGCCCTTGCGCATCGGTAATCCCAGTGCCCATATCCAGCACTTCATAAATGATCGACGACATTGCGGTTTTGCGCATCGCGGCGAACATTTCGTCTGAGGTGGCCTGAAGAGAATTCTGGATGATCTCGAGTGTGATTGGATCGCTCATAATTGACCCTCCAATAGAATATGAATGTTGCCATAGGCATCGATGGAGACGGCGTTGGTCGGGTGGATTACAACCGTTGTTCCGGGGTCTTCGATGATCGCAGGTCCATTGAACGCCATACCTGCACGCAGCTTTTCACCGTCGTAGATTGTGGCGCTGTGTTTGCCTTCAAGCGCGTAGTCGACGTCACGCGTGCCTTTGACGGCCCAGCTTGCGTCTGTGCCGCCCAATGGGGCTGGGATCATCTCCAACTTACCCACTTCAGCGCGGGCAACAAGGTGGATACCGACCATTTCGACAGGCGCATCGAGGCGATACGTGTATTCACGCTCATACGCACTATAGAAATCGTCTGCTATTTTTGCCAGTGCGCCATCGGTGACGGTGCCGTCCAGCAGAACTTCGGTGGTGTGTTCCTGGTTCTGATAGCGGAACTTACCATAGCGCAGGAATGTAAGCTTGGCGGGGTCAACACCTTCTGCCTTGAACGTCGCACGGGCCTCGTCTTCGGCCTTTGAAAAGACCGCTTCGATCCCGACAGCAGAGCCTTTGGACAAGTCCGCAAGCTGCGTTACAAAGTAATCGCGACGCAGGTCTGACATCATCATACCCCATGCAGAAAACACGGATGCGGCGGCTGGTACGACGACCTTTTTGACCTGCAATTCCCGACCCAATGCAACAGCGTGCATCGCACCGCCGCCGCCGAATGCCAGCAAGGTGAAATCGCGCGTATCGTGGCCACGGTTCAGCGACACAAGTTTCAGCGCATTGACCATGTTGTTGTTCGCGATGCGTACAATGCCTTGGGCGGCCTCATCCGTGGTTACGCCCAGCTTGTCACCAATCGCTTTCAGTGCATCACCCGCGCCAGCCATATCTGCAGTGATCGCACCACCGCAAAAGTAGTCTTTGTTAATCCGACCAAGCCAAAGGTTGGCATCTGTCGTCGTCGCATCCGTGCCACCCTTGCCGTAAGCCGCAGGGCCCGGCAAGGCGCCCGCTGATTGCGGACCGACATGCAACTTGCCGAAATCATCGACCCAAGCGATTGACCCGCCGCCATTGCCGATTTCAACCAGATCAACGACTGGTACCATAATCGGATAGCCCGCTGACTTGCGCGAGCGTTCGATCCAGTAGTCGGTCATGATGCGGACTTCACCACCTTCGATCAGCGAACACTTCGCAGTGGTCCCACCGATGTCGAGCGCGAGGATGTCCGGCTCGCTGATCAGCTGTCCGAGTTCGGCAGCCCCCCAAAACCCAGATGCAGGGCCGCTTTCAACCATCGTGATCGGTACGGCGGATGTCGCAGCAAGGCTGTCTACACCGCAATTTGATTGCATGATGTAGGGGCTCTGCGGCAGGCCTTCTTTACGTAGACTTTCGTCAAGATTGCCCAGATAACGCGCTGCAACAGGTTGTACGTAGGCGGACAGAACGGTGGTATTGGATCGCTCATATTCGCGCCATTCGCGGGTGATCTGGTGACTGGCGACAACCGAAACACCGGGCCAGAGGCGCCGAACTTCTGCCAGAACCGCCTCCTCATGGGCAGTATTCGCATAGGAATGAAGCAATGAAATCGCCACCGCTCGCACCCCCTCGGCCCGGAAATGATCGACGATGTCAGACACCCCAGACAAATCAAACGGAATGCGTTCAGCGCCCAGATAGGTCATGCGACCGGGAACCTCAGCCCGCAGATAGCGTGGCACAAACGGTTCGGGTTTTTCGTAGTGCAGGTTGAAGAAATCGGGGCGGTTGCCGCGCGCAATTTCCAGCGTATCACGGAACCCTTCGGTGGTGATCAGGCCGACGGCGACGCCCTTGCGCTCGGTGAGCGCGTTAATAACGACCGTGGTGCCGTGCACCATAAAATCCACGTCTTTGGGATCAATGCCGCCCTTGGCCATGACATTCTGCACACCGGACTCGAAGTTGGGCGACGTCGTGTCGGATTTGGCCGTGGTGATTTTCATGCCCTCTGGGCCGGTTTCAATGGCGACAAGGTCAGTGAAGGTGCCGCCGACGTCTGTGGCAATGCGTTTGGTTATGGACATATCAATTTGCACCTTTGTTCAGGTAGTCATTGAGTAGGAATGCCAATGCGCCGGGTTGCTTCAAGCGTTCGGCCTTTGCCACGCGTTCAGGTGTGAAATGGCCCGCGTTGTGCAAGCAATTAAGCGTCCCGATGACGCTGCCGTTCACGACGATCGGTAGATTCAGACAGCTTTCGCAACCCAGTGATTTAATCAATTCATGATCGGGGAACACAGCCGCGATCTCTTCGATGGAGTTTGCCACGAATGTCTCTTGTCGGCCTTGCACCTGCTCGGTCCAAGGATTGTTTTCGATCGGTTTCTCACCGCTGGTGGCGTAGGCGTCGGGCATGTTGGAGTAATTGCGTCGCGCGACCCCGCGTTCATTGTCAATTCCCATGAGGGTGAACAGCTTTACGCCGATGGTCTTATCGACAAGTGCTTCGAGCGCTTTGAAAGTGGCCATCGGTTGATCTGTCGATGCCATGGCTTGGTTGAAATCGGTCATACACCCTCCGCAAGTTTGTTTCTGAGATTAAGTTCTGCCGCATTAACGACTGGCACAGCGCCAATCAGTTGGCGGGTATAAGCGGCCGTAGGGGCCGAGAATATTTGCGCAGTTTCGCCAAGTTCGACCAACTGACCGGACTGGAAGACTGCAACGCGATCTGCAATGTTGCGGACAACGGCCAGATCATGGGTGATGAAGATATAGGTCAACCCATGTTCTGCGCGTAAATCGTTGAGCAAGCGCAGGACACGAGCTTGCACGAGTACGTCCAGCGCTGAAGTGGGTTCATCCAGCACCAGCAAGCGGGGATCGCAGGCAAGTGCGCGGGCGATGCTGACCCGCTGACGTTGCCCACCAGATAACGAGGCAGGGGCGCGGGTGCGCATATCTCCGGGAAGGCCAACGGCGTCTAAAGCAGCCTCGACCGCCGCCCATCGCCCGGATTTCCCACCAATATCGTAGATGTCCAGCCCCAAGCGAACCGATGCTCCAATGGACCGTTTGGGATTGAGCGATGACAGGGGGTTTTGTTGAACAAGTTGAATGCGGCGGCGTTGTTCGCCGCTGCGTTTGGCGGACAAGGGTTGCCCATCAAACGCAATCTCGCCGGATGTCACCGGCAATATCCCAAGGATCATGTTCGCAATTGTGGTTTTGCCAGACCCGCTTTCGCCGACAATAGCGAGGCATTCGCCTGCTTTCACATCCAGCGTCACATCGCTTACCGCATGAACAGGGCCAACTGACGTTTCAAATGTTTTGGTTAATCCATTAAGTGCCAGAAGTGTCATAACGCACCTCCGTGGCTGAAACGGGGAGCGAGGAAATCATCGCTGACCTCCGGCACTTCTGGCAATCCAGCACCCGTGATGCGAGGCACAGCAGACATCAATGCGCGGGTGTAGGCATGTTGCGGGTTGGCAAATAGCGCGTCCGTTGGGCCGTCTTCAACTATGTTGCCACGATAGATGACATAGACGCGGTCTGCGAATTCACGCACGATTCCAAGGTTATGCGAAATGAACAGCACGGACGTTCTGTTTTGTTCAACCAAGTCGCGCATCAGCGTCAAAGTCTGGGCTTGGACAGACACGTCCAGCGCTGTCCCCGGCTCGTCCGCCAAAAGCAATTTTGGTTTGTTCGCGAGCGCCATGGCGATCATCACCCGTTGGTTCATCCCACCTGACAGTTGAAACGGATAAGCCCCTAACACCCTTGCCGGATCGGAGATCGCAACCTCGTCGAGCAAGGTTGCCGCACGGGCCTGGCTGTCCGTTTTGGACAGTTTGGGGGCACGACGGCGCAAGACCTCAGTGAACTGATTGCCGATAGTGAACATCGGATTCAGTGACGATGTCGGGTCTTGAAAGATCATCGACATTTCTGTGCCGCGCAAACCTGCGCGGTCGCACGCAGACATGGCGTTAATATCCTGGCCATCGAATTGAACTGTGCCGTTAATGCGTGCCTTCCGCGTCTCTTGCAACAAGCCCAAAACGATGCGCGCGGTGACGGATTTGCCGGATCCACTTTCACCGACGAGCGCCACTTTTTCACCCGTGGCGATATCAAGGTCGATGCCGCGCAGGACGTCAATTTGCCCGCTCAGGGTTTTGAACCCCAGGTGCAGGTCTTTGATATGCAAAAGGCTCATTCATCTACTCCCAACACATCCCGCAAGCCATCGCCCAGTAGGTTAAAGCCAAACACGGCGACCAGAATGGCGAGGCCGGGAAAGACCGTCAGCCACCAGCTATCGGGCAGATACCGCGCACCTTCGGCGACCATCGATCCAAGGTCAGCGGTCGGGGGCTGCACGCCAAGCCCGAGGAATGACAGGGACGAGGCGATGATGATCACAAAGCCCATGTCGAGCGTCATTTTGGTGATAATCGCCGGGAGGCAATTAGGCAGGATTTCGCGGAATGCGATGTGGCCCGCGCCTGCGCCGATAACCTCGGCGGCCAGCACATAACCTTCTTCGCGCTCGCCGCGTGCGATGGAATAGACCAACCGAGCATACCACGGCCACCACATCGCAGTGACGGCAAGCATGGCGTTGGTCAATGTTGGTTCCAATACGCCCATCATCGCGATCGCTAAAACCAGTGGTGGGATCGATAAGAACACATCGACAATGCGCATCAGGATCATCTCGAGCCAGCCGCCAATGTAGCCCGCCAAAAGGCCGATCGTGGTGCCGATAGGGACCGCGATTGCGAGGACCACAATGCCGAGTGTCAGGCTGATTTGGTACGCAAACAGGATGCGGCTAAAGATATCGCGCCCGACCAGATCCGTTCCCATCCAATTGCGGGCAGACGGCGGACGATTGTTGTTGAGAAAATCCACGACAGCACCGTTGTGCGTCGGGAAGGGTACAATCCATGGCGCGAAAATTGCGGCCAGCGTGATAAGACACACAAGGATCAAGCCCAGAAGGCTGAGCGGGTTAGCTGCCAGAATGCGAAGCGTACGGATCATGATGCACCTCGCGTGGAGTAGCGGATGCGCGGGTTCAAAAAGGCGATCATCAAATCGACGATGATGTTCACGACCAAAAATGTGATCGCAATGATCAGGACCGTGCCCATGATCGCATTCAGGTCTTTGCGCAGGATCACAGCGACCACGTAGCGGGACAGTCCGGGCCATGCAAAGACCGCCTCGATTAGAAACGCGTTGCCCAACATGGCTGCAAAATCGAGACCGATGATGGTCAACGATGGGATCAGTGATGGTTTGAGCACGTAGCTGCGAGCGATACGGGATGGGAAAAAACCGTAGGCCTGCGCCATTTCGATGTAAGGCTTATCGTAGGTCTCGACCATGTTGGCGCGGGTGAGGCGCGCTGCCTGACCGATGCCGGACAGGGACAGCGCAATAGCGGGCAGGATAAGGTGATGCACCGCACTTCCAAAGGCGGCCCAATTACCCGCCAAGAGCGTGTCGATTGTCAGAAAACCTGTGGTGCGTTCAATGCCGTAGATGTCGGATATGCGCCCTGCGATGGGGAATAGCGGCAAATAGTATGCAAACAGCAACATCAGGATCACCGCCCATACAAACCCCGGAGCCGATACAGCCAGCAGGGCAATCACCCGAACCAGATGGTCAGGCCAACGTCCTTTGTAACGTGCGGCCAAAATGCCAAGAGGCAAACCCACAGCCACCATGATGAAGCCCGCCAGGACCACCAATTCCAACGTCGCAGGCAGGAACTGCGCAATGTCTTGCGTGACCGGACGGTTGGTATAAAGCGACGTGCCCAGATCGCCGCGCAGCACGTCAGTTACGAAATACCCGTATTGCACAGGCAGAGAGGCGTCCAAATGCATCTCTGCCCGCAAGCTCGCGATTTGCTCAGCATTGGCGTTTGGGCCAAGGGCGATGCGGGCTGGATCACCGGGGATGATCCGTGCAATCGCGAAGATCAGCATCGAGACGCCAACAAGCACAATGAGAGAGATGCCTAGCCGGTTCAGCAACAGGCGGAGAATTCCAGACATGTGGAGCTTCCAAAATTAGCGTGGGCAAACGTTAGGATAGAAAACCGGGGTGCAAACAGCGGTGCCTACGCCCCAGTTCAGGAAAAGTTATTCGCCAGTCATTTCCATTAGGCGGAAGCTGAAGCCCATGCCATCAAGACCGAACGCCATGGCAGGATCGCTGAGTGCCGGAACATGCACACGGTTGGAAGCCGCAAAGACGGACTGACGGTCAAAGCCGTAAATCGTCGGCGCAATTGCCATCAGCCGTGCGTTCAATGCGGAATAGGCCGCCTCACGATCCGCGTCAGATGTGGCTGTGCGGCCCGCGTCCAAAGCCGCATCAACCTCGGCATCGTTCAGGTGTTCTGGCGACTGCCATGTGCCCGGCGCGGAGGAGTCATACATCCCATAGAGCAGCGTGTCTGGATCACCTGTGACGGCGTTCACGAACAGTTGGCTTATGTGCGGCGTGCTTTCGACTTTAGAAACCTGTTCAACAAACAAGGCCCATGGCAGTTTTGTGATGCTGCTTGAGATGCCCAGGGCGCTGAAGTTTGACTGTATCAAAAGTGCGAAACGCTCTTCCAGCGGCACTTCTGCGATCCAGCTGATTTCGATGTTCATCTCAGCAGGGTCGTAGGGGCAATCGGCAAGGTAGGCCTTTGCCGCATCAAGATCCTGTGCCAACGCCATGTCGGCAGGGTTTGCACCAAACATGCCAACCGGGATTGCACCCGTTGACGGGCTACCGCCGGATACATCATCGTTGATCGCGATCATTTGGATCGCCGTGCTGTAATCAAACGCGGCATTGAGTGCCAACCGGCAGTTTACGTTATCAAGCGGCGGTTTTTGCGTGTTCATCTTGATGTAGTACCCGCCTGTACCGCTTTCAGTCAGCAATTGCGCACCGTCATTGGCAAGCGCCTGAATCACCTCTGGTGGCAACCACTGGCTGGCAATGTCGTGCTCGCCTTGGGCAATCAATGTGCGGACCGTCGCTGGTTCAAGACCGTAACGCAGGTGCACCGTGTCGGGGGCAACATCAGCGACATCAAGGAAGTAGCTGTCTGATTTTACCATAACCGTTTCTTCTTGCGGGTTATGTGACATCACGGAGTAAGCACCAGTACCCGCGCCATTTGCGGTCAGGAATTCCTCGCCCCACTCAGAATCAGAGTTGGCTTTCACCAACTCCATGTCGATGATTGGAAGACGCACCAAAGACGCGATGAACGGCGCATATGGCGTTTCAAGCGTCAGGGTCACGGTTGTGTCGTCAACAGCCTCGGCGGTGACGCCAGCAAAAAGGTACGACAGACCAGAACCCAATGCCTGCATCCGCTCAACAGAGTAAACCACGTCGGCAGCTGTCAGTTTGTTGCCGGATTGGAACATCACGTCGTCGCGCAAATTGAATGTGTACTTTGCGCCATCAACTTCCCAGCTTGCGGCAAGGTGTGGCGTATGGCCGGGGCCGCCCTGCGCAGGCAGCACAAGCGTATCATAGACGTTGAACATCAGAATGCTGTCAGCATAATCGGATGCCTTAGCTGGATCAAGTTCACCAATGGCCACTTCATCAAGCCGCAATACGGTTTCAGTAAACGCAGGACCAGCAGGCGCCGTCGCCGTGCAAAGCGCCGCTATCAAAGTAGTGTTTTTCATCATTTTTCTGTTTCTCCGGTTGGATAAGTTGCGGCCTCTTGAGGTGAGGCTTTTTTATGAATTGGGGCGGGTGCATCACCAAAGATATTCATGGTGCCACACCACAGAATAGACGCAGTTGATGTGCTATGATTCCAAGTCGAATGAACGCGGCGACTATCGAAGTGAATCGAAGCGCCTTTTTTCAAGATTTCTGTAGAACCTTCGATCTCGACCGTAATTTCTCCATCAATTATATAGAAGATTTCCTCGCCATGGTGGCTGATGGGCTCCATCCGGTGCCCCGGGGCCTCGTGCACGATGACGGAATGCAGCTTTGAACCTGCAAAGGATGTGGACAGACGCTCATATGACACGTCCGCGTCGGCGACAGAATAAGTCAAACGACTGGCTTCATGCGTGGTTTGAGTCGCTGAACTTGGTTGTTCTAGAAAGCTGGTAATTTCAGTTTCAAGAACTGCTGCCAGCGAGGCAAGAGACCCCAAAGAGGGGGCCGTAAGCCCACGCTCTACCTGACTGATGAAGCCGACAGATAGGCCAGCAGCGTCCGCCACTCTTTGCATCGTGAGTTTCAGTTCTTTGCGCCTTGCCCGCAATGCGGCTCCCAGATCGGAGGCAATATTGTCATTCAATTGGGGATTCTTTTTTAGCATAGGTAAAAAATTGCATGCGCAAAGGATCGCTGTCAACATTTTTTAGTATGGCTAAAGTTAATGTCGCAAAGCGGCCTCGTGCGCGTCGCGATTGTTGAGAACGCCGGCGTCGAATGGACCTGATCCTCCCCCACTGAAGTGGTCCGCCCCTATAGTTAGGAAACGGAGGATCAGATATGGGAATCAAGCGACACAAGCCGGAAGAGATTGTCACGAAGTTACGGCAGGTTGAGGTGCTTTGCGGCCAAGGAATGGCGCGCATTGATGCGATCAGGCAGGTGCAGATAACCGAGCAGACATTCTACCGCTGGCGTAAGCAGTATAGCGGCATGGGAACCGACCAACTGAAAGAACTGAACGACTACCGGCTGGCGCCGGTAGGATCGGCGATGTGATTTTCCTTCATCGCAGGCCTGCGGATCGACGAACTCAGCGCGCCCTGGGTGCTGGATGGCCCGATGAACCGTGCCGCGTTCGACCTCTACATAGAGACACAGTTGGCACCGACACTACAGCCATGATCGATGCATTTACGACGACGCGAAGGGCTTAGAAGTTTCCCCGTGCAGCCTCAGTCAAGATGAGCTTGTCCAGGGTCAGGTCAGAAACCGCCCGCCGCAGACGCTGGTTCTCTTTCTCCAGTTCTTTCAGCCGCTTCAGCTGCGAGCGTCCCATACCGCCATACAGCTTGCGCCATCGATAAAACGTCTGCTGTGTCACCCCGATCTGGCGCACCGCCTCCGCAATCGTCATCCCTTGCCCTTGCAGAACTTCAACCTGCCGAAGCTTCGATACGATCTCTTCCGGTTTCTCTCGTTTTCCAGCCATCGCTGATCCTCCAATTTGCGGGATAAAACTATCCCAGTTGGTGGACCACCCGATGGGGGCTACTCCACAATGCTGGTTCTACCATGTTTAGCATTGTCGATGTTTGATGAGATTGATAGGATAGAGAAGTCTTCTTCCCGAAGACTTCACCGCTTACACCCACTCAGAACCAACGCTGCATGGCGTTGGTTCTTTCCACTTATTCGGCCAGAGCTTTCGCAAGCTCAAGAAGCCTGACCCTCAGGTTTTCAGGGATTCTGTAGTACATATTGACGAGTTTCATGGCCTCTGTTTCACCCAACAAATCTCGTTGTGGTTCAGCTTTGCTATCGGACAACCCATCGAAGAATGACGGAACGCTGCATTGTAGTAACTCAGCCAATTCGAACAGCCGCGAAGCGCTGACACGGTTCGTTCCCATCTCGTATTTCTGAATTTGCTGGAATGAAACGCCCGATTTCTCGGCAAGCTGTTGTTGGGTCATTCCAACTAGCAACCGACGACCGCGAATGCGTTTACCCACATGCCGATCAATTGGGTGTACCATGGAAACTTCCTTCATTATTCACTTCAACTCAGGCGCTACATTACTTTGGTCTTTCAGGGCTGGAAAGTAGACTTCTAGCATTCCGCGATCTTCATCGACCCGGCCTGTTTGGATAACTACGTCTATCGAGCCTTCCAGATACCGGATTACTTCTGGATAGGAGAGCTTTGTTCCAGTTCCCATCACGAGCAGAGCAAGCCGATCCATAGCTTTGCGCGCGGACTCAGCGTGTAGTGTGGTGAATGATCCAGCATGGCCGGTGTTGATAGCATCAAGAAAAGTTGCGGCTTCAACACCGCGCAACTCACCAAGAATGATCCGATCTGGGCGCATTCGAAGCGTGGCTTGCAACAACTTATCTGCACTGCGTGGGCTATCGTCGTCGCGATTGGCGATCAGGCTCACAACATTATCCTGACGGGGCAGGAGTTCTTGGGAGTCCTCAATGGTGATAATTCAGGTTCGTATCGAGCCGTTTGCAGACGAGGGTCAGGCCGTGGATGCCCTTGCCAGTATCGCGCACCAGAAACGCCGTAGGGGCTACACAGAAGGCCCAGAAGGGACATCGCTATGAGATTTGCACCAACCCTGATCCTTGCGGCTGTCCTGCCCAGCGTAGGACTGGCATTCTGTAATCCGCCAATAGCGCCCGCGTTGACCAGCGAAGAATTGGCGCGCGAGTTTCGTGCTGAGTTCAGACACGATTTTGAGCAGTATTTCAGCGACGCGCAGGAGTATTTGCAATGTCTCGATGAGGAACGATCTGAGGTCATGACCGAGATAAGTGAGACTGCCGCCCGCTATGATCGGTTCCTGAAAGACAGTCAGAATTGGAGCGCAAACTAATGTATCCTAGGTGGATACTTTTATCTTGCCGTTTGTATCTATATGGGATACATTATGATTAGGCGCTGAATGTGTTTTCAGACCTCATATTGAAGGGCAGGTAATGATCAAAAGTACCCACGGAAAGCTCATCAAGAAGCTGATAGAGGGCAGGGGCGGCAAAGGATTTCCGGCCGATCTGGTCAGGCGCGCGGAGCGAAAGATCGCACAGTTGGATGGTGCACAGACACTTGAGGACTTGAAGATACCGCCGTCCAATGAGTTAGAATTGCTTGTTGGTGATCGTAAAGGCCAGCACTCAGTCCGCATCACAAAGCAGTGGCGCATTTGTTTTCGATGGGAAGACAACAACGCCTATGACGTTGAGATTGTGGATTATCACTGATGGAGAACAGAATGGTTATTCTTAAGAACCCGGTACACCCCGGCGAAATTCTGCAAGAGGACTTCTTGGCCGAGTTTGGTTTGACGGCTGGCAAGCTGGCAAAGGCGCTGAATGTGCCGCGTACCCGCATAGAGCGGCTTGTCTCGCAAGATCGCGGCGTGTCACCGGACACGGCTTTCCGTCTGTCCAAGTATTTTGGGACCACGCCGGAGTTTTGGCTCAATCTGCAACGGGGATACGATCTGGCCGTCGCAGCACAGGATGAACAGCTTGCAGGCGATCTTGAGCATATCCTGCCGCTGGCGAGCTAATGAAAGGTACAGAGTGACATGAAAGCTAACACGAAACTGGGGTGCCACACCTGTCATTATTGGGGGGGGTATTCGAGCGTCAGTAATAAGAACGAAATTTCCGCGACATGTCATAGATATCCACCCCGCCAGCTTTCCTCAGAGGATTTACCAGCGTTCCCAACAACAAGGGGCGACATGGTGTGTGGGGAGTTTGTTCACGGCTTTGAGTTCATCGACATTTTTGGTCGTGACATGATTTCTGAGAAAGGTAGGAAAGCATGATCCTTAGGGCAATTGCTATTTCAACTCTGTTGCTCGCATCGCCTGCATGGGCAATCGACAAATGCAAAGGGTCGCATCGCGTCACTTGCGTTGTGGATGGTGACACCTTTTGGATTGATGGCGTGAAATACCGCACACGCGGTTATGACACGCCGGAGCCACGAACTAATATCTACCTGTAATGACCTGCAAACATAATCGGTTCGACCTGCAATCATCGTGATTTTCGGCCCGAATTATTTGCATCTATCCGGCACCCCAAACCCGGATTATCTGCGAATGAACCCACATTGTTTGCAACCAACCTGCAATCATCCGCTCCGGCTCACATTAAATGCGAATAGGATTTTCGGTGTTTTTTCAAATGCCTGCGCTTGTCTGACTTCCCGTCTTCAATTTACGGCGCTGAACGTAGATATTCAGACGCGATTTCAGGACAGGATTTTTTAAGGTCTCTGGTCGCGGGGTCAGCAGTGGCGTGGCGTCTGGAAATCCCCCGTTTCCCAGACCAGCCGTGCAGACTTGGCGCAGCGAATCTGGAACATAGCCAGGATCCGATTTTGAGCCAATCACCTCATGTTTTCCTCAATCTCGGCGATGATCAGCTCCAGGTGCTGGAGGTGGTGAGCGATTAACCGCAGGTCGTGGTCGTAGTCAGCCAAGACATCAAATCGGTGTCCTTCGACTACATGGTATTGGTTTCGGATCAGCGTATTATCTGGGGTTTTCTCTACCGTTACCTTCAAGACCTCGTTAAGTGCCATTACCACGGAGTAAATCGGCGATTGGTCCATCGTGTCATAGAGGTGACGCACCGCGTACTGCACCAGTGAGAGGATATCCGTGCGCATAGATGTAAATAATTCGAGCCGAAAATCACGATGATTGCAGGTCGAACCGATTATGTTTGCAGGTCATTACAACTACAAGGTGCTGACTGGGGCGCTTCGGCTTCGCGTGCGCGACATCTGCCGTCAAGTTTGCTGCGAGAACGAGGTCGACATCTTGCGTGGGGTTTTGTAGCGACAGAGCAGACTATCAATCTGATCGCGGTTTCAACCTTGCTGATCCACACCCAGCCAACCCCATCATGAGCCAGTGAGCTCGAAGAGAACCAAGGCAACCTCAGACGTTAAACGGCCCGCAACGTGAGAAAGCATATTGACAGATTAGAGAACCAAATCGGGACAAACCGCTCTTTCGCTGCATCAGTTCGAATGGCTGCTATCTGTTTTGGGCAACAAAGCCAGTCCGATTTTCTCTCGGCGGAACGGCCTTACGTCACGAAGGGAGCGAAAGGAATACGTTCTCGGTGTGCAGCTTTTGCGACAAGATCATCAACGGCTGCGAGAAAATGCGGCGAAGCGTTGTGTGCGTCCCACCCAGAGGCATCTTTGTAAAGCTCATAAACAAAGAACTGCGAAGGATCGTCGGGTGATCTGTAGGGCATGAAGAACTTCATGCCCGGTTCCGCGTTTGATGGTCCGGCCAAATTCTGGAGGATTTCAGCTACGGCGTCAGCTTCCCCTTCCTTGGCCGTGATCCGCACCATCACCGCGAATCCTGTATTGAGGTTTCGGGCCGCTGAATTGTCGTCGTAGGCTCCCATCTGTTCAACCCCGATCCGTCAGCAGTCGAAGACCAGCGAGGCCGAAGAATGTACCAAGCGCACCTTGGATGAAGCGGCGTGCGCGCCCGTAAACGCGAACCATCATCGGGGTTGAAAAAGCCACCGCATAGAGAAAGTGGATTACCACGGACAAGACAAACGTGCCGCCAACAATCGCGCCTGCGACCCACAGCGGTGCACCGGGGGCAAGGCCGAGCGAGATAATCGCGATCCACGCCAATGCAGCTTTCGGGTTCGTCATTTGGATGATGTATCCACGCCTTGCGTAGCCCCATGCAGTGCGCCGACCGCCCGCCAACTCTGTGGCGTCAATGTCGTGGGCAGATGCCGCTGACCGAAACGCCTTATACGCCAACCAGAGCAAGTAGAGACCGCCAAATACTTTGATGATGAGTATAGCCGAAGCGTAGGTAGCAAGCAGGGCTGATAGCCCGATTGCGGTAAGCACCGCCCACGTGAGGGTGCCTGTCGCAACACCCATAGCAAGAGCCATGCCTGAAGGACGGTTCACCGCCATAGAAGTTCCGATCACAGCGAGGACGTTAGGACCGGGGCTTGCAATCGCCATCAAAAACGCGCCGTAAGAAAGCAGGATGCCGGGCAGGTAGGGGGAGATGTTTTCCATCAAATATAGCCTCGCTGAAGAACAATAATGTTCGCACTATGTTCTACGTCACGATTTTCCGCAAGGAATTGTTGATCAGCCAATAGCGATAGCAGCCGCTCATACTCCGCGCAGCATCGGTGAGTCTGGGCTCTCCCGTTGAATCCGCCGCGCTTTGCCTGAACGGCTGGTCTGGCAAACGCGAGTTTGACACCTGCAACCCTTTTTGCAAGAGCTTGTCTATGCCATCCGGTTTCCAACCTCAGACCTATGTCGATCCAAAGGACAATGACGGGTTCGCCGAACCGATGACCCCGAGCGATACGATGCGGTTACTGACTGCCTATATGCGCACGGATATCCTCTCGCTGGTGCAGTACGCGGTGAGGCACCTCTATGACACCGTTGACCAATCGCCGAACCATTCCGTGTCAACGGCACTTAACGAGGTCTTGAAGGTAACGGTAGAGAAAACTCCAGATCAAACGCTGACCCGGAACAAATATCATGTGGTCGAAGGCCACCGATTTGATGCCTTGGCTGATTACGCCCACGACCTGCGATTAATGGCCTACCACCTTCAGCACCTGGAGCTGATTATCGCCGAGATCGAGGAAAACATGAGCTGAACGGCGCAAAAACGGAGCGGTTCAGTCTGGCAAACGTACCATTTCCAGACCACGAGGCGCAGGCAGGCGCGCGGCCACATCCATTGAATATTGTTGTCTTGAAATCCCGTCTGACAAACAGCGTTCAGCATCTCAACAACTGGATGGGAAGGCAGGCATTTGAAAACACGCCCAAAATCCTGTTCGCAACTAATGTGATCCGAGGCGGATGATTGCAATCCGAGCGCCGGATAAGTGCAATTCGTTACATATATGCGGATCGGCTGACGTTCGGAACCATACAAACACGTCAAATGCGACTGTGGCACCATTTCGTCAGGCCGTTGCGCGAAGGTGCACCTCTAAATGACAGCCAACGCCAGACTTACTGCGAATGTTGCCAGAACTACTCCCATGACAGACACGAATATGCGGCGGAACGCGGTGTGGACCATGAAGGGCTGTAGGACACGGCCTGCCATTGCCTAGAGGAGCAGGCAGAGGCTCGGCACGATCAAAACGGCTGTGATGAGGCCTGGAATGGACGCGTCTTCAACACCTGCATGCACGCTGCCGACCGTGAGAGCGAGCACCCACGTCTTCGGGTTGAGAAGCTGGAAAGCCAGCATCGCCGTAAATAGGCTGGCCTTGGAGCGCGATGACCCCGTCGCCTCCTCTGCGTAATGCCAGCCACCGGCCACAATCCTAACTGCGAGATATGCGATCAGCGATGCTCCCAAGAACCGCATGGCGAGCCGCCCATGAACCCACCCATCCAGAACCGCGTCGACTCCGAATCGAACCGCGAGAACGAGGGTCAGCGTGCCAAGAACGATACCCGCAATCGGTGCGGCGGCGGCCGCGAGGCGGGACCGGGCCGCGGCATCCATCACCACAATGTTGTTCGGCCCCGGCGTGATCGCCGCGGCGAAGAGGATGGCGACGACGGACGCGCTCATGCAATTTTGGCCTGCGAAAGCGACAGCACGGCGGGGTCGACCTCCACATGCGTGCCGTCTCGCAAAGTGACCATCGCCGGGCCAAATGCATCACGCCGGTGTTGAGCTTCCCAATCCGTCTCCGGCGCGGTTGCGACGACGCCGTGCGGATTAATTTCCCGGTCTTCACCATAATACGCGGCTCGGATCGCGGGTTCGTTCAGCGTGGCCGCGACGCCGCACCAGCCATGGATATCGCGCGCGTAGCCCCAGAGGTTTGGATAGTCGGTAAGGCGACGACGGCTGCATTTGAAATGCCCGTGATAGACGGCATCGAACCGGGCAAGCGTCGGCCAGAGGCGCAGATCGGTTTCCGTCAGGACGCTGCCGTGCAGATAGCGTGTCCTGGAAAGCCGATCTTCGAGGTGGTCGAGGGTCCCGAACACCTCGTGCACCGCAGCGTCGTAGATTTCTTGCCGCTGCGCCTTGCCCGCACGATAGACTGCGTTCGACAGACCAATTTGGATTTCAGGCGCGAGCGTGTCGATCTCGCTGACCAAATCGGCGGGACGCAAGGTCCAGTCTTGATCGGCCTCCTTGCCGCGCACTACATCGAGCCCGCGTAGAATTTGAACGGACTCATTGGAAACAACTGCGCCCGTCTTCGTATCCCACAGCATTGGGATCGTCGCCCGCCCCGTGTAGGTGTCTGACGTCAGCACCCGTTGGACAGATTTGAGGATTTGAATAGAGGAGGATTTCTGGTTCATCTTATCGATTAGGAGATCGAGATGACGAAGAAGCCGACTACATCGAAAGACGCCGCCG
>NZ_JBGEHL010000023.1:0-20594 GCF_041403445.1 Aliiroseovarius conchicola | reverse complement strand
AATGAGCCTACGACCCGGCTGCGGCTCATTTTCTACAGGGTATGATCATAAGACGATTCTTTCACGCTGAAGCAGAACCGACTGGAAGTCGGTGGGTTGGAACCAGGGCGTGGATACTCAAAATACTCCGGCCAATCACCCATCGTTGGTTTGCGTAGGACTAGCCGTTCAGTTTCCAGAGTTGGTGTCGAGGTCACAGCTCGTGGCTTTCACATAGCAAGCGATTTGTAATGTACCAATCTATCAGGGCGATAATCAGACGTCTTCGTCCGGATAGGGCAAGTCTTCGAGTGACATATTGAGATAATCCGGATCCGGTGTATTGTGAAATCTCACGGCTAGAGCGCCGTCCTTGAAATCTGAATCGAGAGGATTCCCATACGTTGTGATCTGTGATTCACCATATTTGGAGGTGGATCATGGGCAAATCACTATCATTGGATCTTCGCGAACGGGTTCTCGCATTCATTGAAGAAGGTCACTCTTGTCACGAGGCGGCGCGTCGGTTCCGGATTTCAGCTGCAAGCGCGGTGCGGATCCGGCAGCGTTACCGGCAACTCGGCACGGTTGCACCGGGCAGGCGCGTGCGTCCTTTAGGGAGCAGGGGGCTCGAACGCTTCGGCGGTTTCCTGAAGGCCCGGATCGAGCAGAGGCCGGACATGACGATGCCAGAACTGGCCGAGGCCCTATGGCAGTCGCATGGGATGCGGGCCGCACCGGCGGAGCTGTCGCGTTTTGTCCGGCACCGACTGGGCTTCACATATAAAAAATCCCTGATTGCGACGGAACGGCGGCGCAAGCGGGTGCGGGCCGCGCGTTTCGAGTGGCAGTACCGGCGGATGCCGAGGATGCGCCTTGAGCCGCACCGGCTGGTCTTTATTGATGAAACAGCTGTCACGACCAAGATGACACGGCTGCGCGGGCTCGCGCCGTGCGGTGCACGACTGGAGGCCGACGCGCCCTTTGGTCACTGGCGCACGCAAACCTTCATTGCCGGTCTGCGTGTTGATGAACTGACCGCGCCTTGGCTCTTGGACGGCCCGATGAACCGTGCCACCTTCGACGCCTATGTCGAAACCCAGCTTGCCCCTGTGCTGCTCCCTGGCGACGTGGTGATTGCCGACAACCTGTCTTCTCACAAATCGGCCCATGCGCAAGAGGTTCTGAAATCACAAGGCAACTGGCTGCTCTTTCTGCCGCCATACAGCCCGGACCTGAACCCGATTGAAATGGCGTTCTCCAAGCTCAAAGCCCATCTCAGACGTTTGGCCGTGCGAACCTTCGAAGCTCTGACAAACGCCGTCGGAGATATCTGCGATCTATACCCGGATCACGAATGCACAGCCTACTTCAACGCTGCAAAATACGTTGCAGAATAAGTGTCCGAGGCTCTAGAGCCTCCTATTAAAAACGCTCAGCTGTCACAATTTATCTGACGACGGACACCACCGGACAGCACAGAGAATGATCTCACGCCGAAAGCGATGATGTTTGAACGGTGACTGGCGCGGCATGGTGAACCTCAAAAGTCAAAACCTGGCCGACAACAAGAGTTAATGCAACAGTTCCTTCAGGACAGCCCAGAAACTCATTGTAAAACCAGGGGGACCCCTCAATACCCCAACGCGCACCCGTCCTTGCGTGTGTCAGATCCCGCCAGTAGCACACCGTTTGTGTCACGTATAATCGCCTGTCCACCCCCAAGCGGTATCTCGCGGCGTTTGATCTGATGTCCTCGTGCAGCCAGATCGGCAATGACGTCTTCGCCCAGGCCCTGTTCAACCTCCAGTTCGCCATTGATGGCAAAACTGCGCGGCAGGTCAAGCGCTTCTTGCGGGTCCATCTCAAGATCGCAAAGCGCGGATACGAACGCCCCATGCCCTGCAGCCTGATAGTGCCCGCCCATCACTCCAAACGGGGCATAACCGCCGTGTTTCAGCCGCAACATACCCGGAATGATCGTATGCAACGGTCGTTTGCGCGGACCGATTGCATTGGGGTGCCCTTCGATCAGGCGGAAAGAGGAACCACGCGAATGCAGCAAAACGCCAGTCACTGGCTCTAAATGGCCAGATCCAAACCCGTGAAAAATAGAGTTGATGAAAGAGATCGCATTTCCCTCGGAATCAACGACACACAGATAGACCGTGTCCTTGTGCTCTGGTTCGGTCCACAGCGTCGGCTGGATGGTGCGCGCCAGATCAATACGTCCGGCAAGTATCTTAGAGGTGTTTGGCGACAACAGATTCCGCACAAGATCGCAGCATTTCACCGGATCGGCCAGTAGCGCGTCGCGGTGGTAGTAGGCAAGTTTGGTTGCCTCCGCGTGCAGGTGATGCCGGTCGGCCAAAGACAGTTCCTTGCCCATGTCGAAATGCGATAAGATGTTGAGGATCAAAAGCGCCGCCACCCCTTGACCATTCGGCGGGCATTCCAAAATATCGACGCCTCTGTATTGTGTTTCGATCGGTGTAACATAATTGGCTGCGGTTTCACCATGGGCAAAGTCATCCAGGGTATGTAACCCGCCCAGATCATTCAGGTAACTGACAAGCCGTTGCGCCACCTCGCCTTGATAAAATGCCTGTGCGCCCGATTGTGCGATTTCGCGCAGGCGCTGGCCCAGTTTCGGCTGGACATGACGTTGGCCGGCTTCGGGTGTCTTTCCCTCGGTTAAAAAGACTTCTTCTGCGCCGCTGCTGTTCGCCAGCAAAGATGTTTCCAGTGTCCAATCTTGCGCTACGCGTCGCGTTATCGGATAGCCGTTTTCGGCATAATCAATCGCGCGGGTAAAAATCTGCGCCAAGGGAAGGTGTCCATAATCGCTATGCAGCCGGCACCAAGCCGACACTGCGCCCGGTACAGTCACGGCATGAGGGCTAGTCTGGGATATCTCGCTGACGCCCTGCTCGGAGAACCAGCCAACCGAAGCAGCCTTGGGCGCAAAACCCGATCCGTTCAGCGCGACAACAGGTTTTCCTACCGGGGCATAAAGGACAAAACAGTCGCCTCCGATGCCGGTCATGTGGGCCTCGACAACGCATTGTACGACGACAGCCGCAAGAGCTGCATCCACGGCATTACCGCCCTGTGTCAGAACCTCCAACCCTGCCTGTGTGGCCAAATGATGTGACGTGGCGACCGCAGCGTCGCGGGCCATAGTCACCGGGCGGGTGTTAGAGAAGAAGTCATACATTCGTGATGCACCCATATAAAAGGTTAACGCATGAAGGCTATTACTGCCGGGTACAGATTTTATCTTTCGACGCTTTTTTGATAGCTTGCTTTCCAAAGCAGCAGCAAGGTTTTTTATCTGTCGCTTCAGATTTATAAGGTGCTCTTAGATGAGTCAGAGCCTCCATTGCTCAAACCGCTCTCATGTCCCATTTTATTTGACGACAGACATAATATAACAGTCCCCAAAAACATCCTCCTGAAAAGGATGAATCACAAGTCAGCCAAGATGTGAATTCCATGACTCAAGTTTTGCGCTCGAACCTAGAATCTGATTTCAAGACGCAAATTTCCGCCATACGCTTCGTAGTCGTTTGCACCGATTCCATCGTAGTACCCACCTACAACAAAAGTCGTGCCATTTCTGTTGTTATGATTAAAACCCAGATCTAACCTGGCACGACCACCCTCAAATTCCGTCGTAACGTCAATCACACTGGAATCGCTGCTAACTTTGGACCAGATACCTGTTACTCCAGCAGTCAATTCGGACTTACCGCGAGAGGCGTTCAGTGGAACAGAAACATCTATGCCAAATTCGACATTTGTCAAATCAATACTCTGCTTCGGAATGAGATTGTCGAGGCTATCAGTGTAGGAATCTTGCCTTTCGGACAATTGGGACACATCAAAATGAGGCAAATAACTAATTCCAGGCCCTTTAATCTCCCCAGTGACACGAACCTGAGCCAGCCAACGCTCAGTGTCAAATTCATCTGTGTAGGTCCCAAATGGCGAAATTTCATTACTGGTTCGACCGTAAAGCAGGCGTCCTTCAAAGTACAGCGGTTGGGCTGCGTGACGGGCGACCACATACGGTCCGAATAACCAGCCGGAACCATCAACTTCCGATGCGCTATTCTGGTCGCGAGCATCGTCAACTTGCAGCATGGCTCCGACCAAGAAGTTGCTCGAAATTCTCTTGTGGGCACCAATAGTTCCCAGCACGTAGTGGCTTTCTGTAGATCCACTCTCCGAACGGGAACCTGTCAATTCAAACCAAATCGGGAAATCCGGATTCGTCGCGAGATCTACAGACTGCAACTCTCGAGTAACAGTCGCATTGAAGTGACCCGTGCCTGCAGTCAAGAATCTCGTCAGTCGAGGTTGTGATGCAATGAGACTATTCGCTCGATTATACAAAAATTCCCCTATTAGACGGGAAGTATCTTCTACAACTGGATTTGTGGCCGCCAGTGTGTTCGACGCTGTAGTTAGGTTGCCCGCCAAGTCTTGGGCGGCCCCAGCCGGGATATTGACGCTGACCTGTGCACCACCAGTCGGGGATAAACTAAATGTGTACGTGCGTGCATCAATTTGAGTGAAACCGCTGAGTGCTATATTCATCAAGTTAACGTCTGAGGCCTCAAATCCTACAACATCCTCGCTGAAACGGGCAGTAACGGTCTGCGTTGTGGTAACTGGACTAGTCAGCCCAGACAAAACAACACTTGGTATCGAACTATCGAAACTAGTGCTTACTTGCGGCGCTGCAATGCTGTTCTGACTTGCGCTGTTTTGAGCTGCACCAGCAGGGACATCGATCGTGACCGTACCCGCTGTTATTGGTGTAATTGTTGCCGTGTATACAGCACCTCCACCAGCAAAGTTGGAAGCAACACCATTTCCGATCAGAATGTCCGATAGGTCAAAACCGGTCACAGCTTCATCAAAGGCGAACGTTGCCGTGAACGGACCGCTAATGGAACTTGGCACCCTGGAAATAGCAATTTCCGGCGACACGCTGACAAAGGCGGTGGACGCAGATAAAGTTGAAGGGATTAAACCATCTGCTGGCCTGTCGAATGACAGGCTTTGCGATACCACCCTACCTGCGATATCAGTGTAATTTACTGAACAGTTGATAGATTGGGCACCCCCAGGGTAAAGCGACAAAAAGCTACTTCCCAGAACAGTCGTCGCCGGAGAGCCCGAGCAACCAATTGCAGTTGAGTTCGGAGGCACGACGGAGCCGCCGTCGAACATCTGGAACGACACTAGAGTCTGGGTGATCGTTGTTCCAGAAACCCTGTAGCCCAGAAAAATTTTGTATCCAGAAACAGGGTCTGGCGTAGAGGTCCCGACTGCGCATGTTGCGGATGAAGTATCGACTGCAATACTTGTATTCAAACTAAAAGAAGTCCCTGGGCAACTTACACTGCTTGTCAGAGCTTGCGACGGCCCGCTCGAAAGTACAATGACAATTACGGTCGCTAATACTTGAAGAAAGAATCTCATGTTAAACATGGATGGATTAGTAAGCTGGTAGAACATGAACACTCTTTCCGATTTCAACTTTTTGCGGTCCTGCCGTCGCCAAAGTCGTAAACCGAGCTGGCCAAGTTCACAAATCTCTCTAACAGGGCGTCCAAATTTTTGGCAAACTGTATCCAACCAATCACAATGGGACTGTTGCATTAATCGCATTGTATCGCATGCGGGCCGGGGCATTGCCAGTGATCATGCAGCGTCTTGGAATAGCTGGCGAATAAACGCGATCTCGCCTAGGACACCTGGTTGTTTGTAATGGATGTGGCCGCGTTTGATGGATCGGATCGTTTCTAGTCCGCTCAGGGCTGCTTTGGCGGTTTGCAAGGACCGGAAGCTCTGCCGATATCCAAGGAGCCGCTTCATAGCAGCGTGATCACTTTCGATCCGGTTGTTGCGCTATTTGCGGTCGATGTGACGTATTGTAGATATGTACGGACTCCCGGGACACTTCCTGTAAATTCCCTGATTTGGGATGGAGGAAATATTCATGACGAACGAAGAACGCGACATTCAACGCAAACTTAAAGTGCTCCAACCCGCCGAGAAGATCGGCAATGCCCGTAAAGCCTGCAGGTATTTTGGGATCGGCAGGTCCAGTTTTTATGGATGGCGTGATGCATACCAAAAGCATGGTGAAGCTGGCTTGAAGAACGCCAAATCAATCCCCAAGAATCCTGCCAATCAAACACCAGCTGAGATCGTCGAGAAGGTTCTGTATCTGCGCCGCAAGTACCACCTCGGGCCAATCAGGATCGTCTGGTATTTGGCGCGCTATCACGGCATCAGGATCTCAGATGCCGGGGTCTACCGCATTCTCAAGCGCAACGGCCTTACCCTATAAGTACAACGCTCATACCTGTGCATGGCTTTCCGTAGAATGGTTGAGAATACGTCGCTCTACAAAGGCAGACTTGCTGACCATCCCACTAGGATCACGCGGCAACCAAACTGAGATTCAATCGGCAGGGGGCTGAGAATATGCAGTTGCCAGTCTTCTTGTAGATCTGGGCCACTTTGGTCTGGCCTATTAAATGTATTCCGTAGGCTGTCGCCTCTCTGCCATTGCGAACGACAACTCCTAATTACCCGAAACCGGTATTTCGAGCCAGATTACTGGGCTGAAACCGTGCGAGATTGCAGTTGCGTACTTTGGTGCCAGTAACATCGATTTCGGTTAAAGTGACTGTGCAGAGGTAACGACATGATGCAGTCAATTACGATTCCGCTGACATCCGGGCATGGGCGGCATGTACAGGCCCGGTTTGACGATGTGGCTGGTTCCGAATTAGCGGTGATCTTGCCGGGACTCCGCTACGGATGTGAGCGTCCTCTACTCAGTGGTATCACAGGGATATTTCAAGATCGCGGATGCGATATTGCCCGTTTGATTTTCGGCTATTCGGGCGACACAAGATTTCTCGACGCAGATGATGATACACAGTTCGCTCAGATCGCAACTGACGGCTGCGACATTATTGGAAACCTTGTGGGTTTCAAACACTATCAACGTGTCTGGATTATTGGAAAATCGCTTGGAACTGTTTCGATGGGAGCGGCACTCTCCGAGCGAACCTTTCAAACCGACTGCGTACGCGCGGTTTGGTTGACACTCAGTTTGATTGGAACACCACTACTAGGCCAGCTTCTTGCGCAAAACCATACATCTATTGTTGTCATTGCTACCCAGGACCCATCATTCAGGCCAGAATTGATTGATCCGCTTGAGGCAGCGCCAAACGTCGTTGTTCGCCCTATCCAGGGTGCCAACCACGGGTTTGAGCACTCGGGCGGTGCCGATGCTTCGAATGAGGTGGTATCTGAGGCTGTGCAAGCCGTCGCAACCTGGGTGCACAGACAGGCCGAATGATAGTTCTGTACGTGGCTATAGCTTTCCCTCGCCGCTCTATGCCTGACGCGTACGGATGTTCGCCACTGGCAGAGTTGACCACCAAATGGGTCAAGTCGGATTTATTTCTTGACCAGTTGGTAAAAAACACTGTTACTGTATGCCAACACTGGGGGGCTAAAAATGAATCAACCAACACATATTACTCGTCGTCTTTTGACAACTGCCGCTGCATCTTCGCTTTTGCTTGGCACGCTAGGAGTTAATCAGGCCATTGCGGCCGAACCGATCAAAACAGCGGGCATCTATACAGTTCCGGTCGAGCAACAATGGGTGAGCCGCATTCATAAAGCAGCGCTGACGGCCCAAGATCGCGGCGATATTTCTTACTCGTTTTCTGAGAACGTTAGTAACACCGACTATGCCCGGGTCCTTCGAGAATATGCGGAAGCCGGGAACAAGTTGATTATCGGTGAAGTCTTTGGCGCAGAACAAGAAGCGCGCGAAGTTGCCGCTGAATATCCCGACATCGCGTTTCTTATGGGCTCAAGCTTTAAAGAAGATCCAGCGCTGCCAAATTTTGCGGTGTTTGATAACTATATCCAAGATGCCTCTTATCTGTCGGGCATCATTGCGGGTGCGATGACAAAATCCGGAAATATCGGCATGGTCGGCGGGTTCCCGATCCCGGAGGTTAATCGTCTTATGCATGCCTTCATGGCAGGCGCATCTGAAATGAACCCCGGCATCAAGTTTCAGGTTAGTTTCATTGGAAGCTGGTTTGATCCACCCAAGGCGAAGGAGACTGCATTCGCGATGATCGAAAACGGCGCTGATGTGCTTTATGCAGAGCGTTTTGGCGTGTCTGATGCCGCCAAGGAAAAAGGCACTTTGGCAATCGGCAACGTGATCGACACACAAGCTGAATATCCCGACACAGTAGTCGCCTCGGCTATTTGGCACTTTGAGCCAACCTTGGATAAGGCCATCGAGGAAGTGCAAGCTAGCAGCTTTATGGCTGCGGATTACGGAGTGTATTCGTTCTTGAACCAAGGTGGGACATCGCTTGCTCCGCTGGGAACGTTCGAAGGAAAAGTACCTGAAGCGGCAATGGAGCTGGTTGCAGCTCGCGAGGCCGAGATAAAGTCAGGGGCCTTTAATGTGATCATTAACGACGACGAACCAAAGTCGTCTGAGTAATGCATGCATGAGAAGCCGGTAGAGGCGCTTCGCCTCAACGCCATCACCAAGCGATTTGGAGAGTTGACCGCAAATGACGCGGTGGGCTTCTCTGTGAATGAAGGTGAAGTTGTCGCTCTGCTTGGCGAAAACGGGGCGGGCAAGACAACCCTTATGAACATTCTGTTCGGTCAGTACACAGCTGACGCCGGAACAGTAGAAGTGTTTGGAAATGCTTTGCCCCCCGGAAATTCGAGGGCAGCGTTGGATTCTGGGGTTGGAATGGTGCATCAGCACTTTACCTTGGCCGATAATCTGACAGTTCAGGACAATATTACGCTCGGTGTCAGATCTCTTCTCAGTCCAAGTTTGAATAAGGCCGCAGAGCGAGTTCGGATTGTTGAGTTGTCCGAGAAATTTCACTTGGTTGTGTCCCCGGACGTTCGAGTTGGCAGCCTTAGTGTGGGCGAACGTCAGCGCGTTGAAATCCTTAAGGCGCTCTATCGTGATGTGCGCATCTTAATTCTGGATGAACCGACGGCGGTGCTTACTCCGCAAGAAACTGATGATCTTTTCGCCACGCTTAGACAAGCAATCGCGAGTGGGCTTTCGATCATTTTCATCTCGCACAAACTGCACGAAGTGATGGCGATTGCCGACCGTGTTGTGGTGCTTAGACATGGCAAGCTAACTGGGTCGGCGGACACGAAAGATACCGACAAGCACGCTTTGGCCGCAATGATGATGGGAATCGAGGCAACACCACCTGATGTATCGCCATCCAATCCCGGTCCAGCGCGGCTGGAACTTAAAAAAGTCTCGACGCCTAGTATCGGTAGCACACCGGGCTTGAAGTCCGTGTCGCTTGCGCTGAGGGCGGGTCAGATTATTGGTTTGGCTGGTGTTTCGGGCAATGGACAGTCAGCGATCGCAGATGTTGTTGGAGGGTTGCACCACCCCAAAGACGGCCAAGTCCTGCTGGACAACCAGCCCGTTCAAAGGTGGACCCCGCGAGATGCTGTTCAAGGCGGCATTGCGCGCATTCCCGAGGACCGGCACAAAATCGGTACGATCTCTGACTTTGATCTGACAGAAAACGCGATCTTGGAGCGTTACAGCAGCAAGCCGTTTAGCAAACGTGGCTGGCTTAACTGGCGAAACTCACGCAAGTTCGCTGATGGAATAATAGACAAATACGATGTGCGTTGCCCCGGTGCAGGCACAGCAATTCGTCTGCTGTCCGGTGGCAACATGCAAAAGCTGATCCTTGGCCGCGTGTTGGAAGCCAATCCACAGATTATTTTGGCCAACCAACCCGTGCGGGGGCTTGATATCGGAGCAGTCAACTATGTGCATAGCCAATTGCTAGAGGCGCGGGATCGCGGAGCAGCGTTGTTGCTGATTTCGGAAGACTTGGACGAGATCATGTCGTTGGCAGACGTGATTCATGTGATCGCTGATGGCAGATTGTCACCGGGTTTTGGCCGAGGTGAGATGACACCCGCGGAGCTCGGGATTTGGATGGCTGGTCAAGGGTTTGAGCACGAGGCATCACATGCGTCTTGAACCAATCAAAAACCCGTCTGTTGTTCGTAAGTTGTTGCCGCCTGCGATCGCTTTGATCGCAACTGTGGTCATTGCCTCTTTGTTGGCCATGATTGCTGGTGCAAATCCGTTTTCTGTGTTCGGGTTGATCCTAAGCGGGGCATTTGGCTCGAAGTTTGCCATTCTTGAGACCTTGAATCGAGCGACCCCTTTGATTTTTACAGGCCTTGCCGTTGCGGTCGCGTTTCGCGCCAAGTTTTGGAACATCGGTGCGGAGGCGCAGCTTTACGCGGGCGCGCTTATCACTGTTTTGCTGGGTACGGGCCAACTACAGTGGCCCGGCTTCTTGCTATTGCCCACAATTGCCTTGTTGGCGATCCTCGCCGGAGCGGTTTTGTTGCTGATCCCAGCATTGCTCAAAACGCGTTTTGGCGTTGATGAAGTCGTCACAACGTTGCTGTTCAACTTCATATTCCTTCTCTTTATCTCGATGCTGTTAGAGGGGCCCATAAAGGATCCCATGGGCATGGGTTGGCCGAAGTCAGCGCGTGTTATTCCTGAGGTGCGCCTGCCGCGCATAGTTGAGGATCTACGCCTACACTGGGGCTTTGGGATAGCGATCCTTTCAGCTTTGGTTGTGTGGGTTGTTCAAGCCCGCAGCACACTTGGCTATGAGATGCGCGCGGTTGGATTGAACAAGGAAGCCGCAGGTTTTGCTGGTATCCCTGTAAAGCGCGTGTTGGTTAAAACAGCGCTTCTGTCCGGCGGCCTTGCAGCACTTGCTGGGTTTTCAGAAGTTGCGGGGCTGAAGGGCAGCCTGACGCTCGATCTGTCTCCGGGCTTTGGCTACACCGGTATCATCGTTGCGATGCTTGCCTTGCTTAATCCGCTTGGTGTGATCATTGCCGCGCTCTTCGTTGCGGGCATCTTTGTGGGGGCAGATAGCATGAGCCGGGCCGCAGATGTGCCGACTTATCTGGCTGATATTATGCTTGCAACGGCTCTTCTTCTTATGGTTTTGGCGATCATGCTGACCAAATTTCGCGTGGTAAGGGACTAAGAATGGAGATCCTTGATATCCTATTCACCGCAAGCTTTTGGGCCGCTGCAATACGGATTGCCAGCCCGCTGATCTTTGCCACGCTTGGTGAATTGGTTTGTGAACGCGCAGGTGTGTTGAACTTAGGGATCGAGGGCATAATGGTCGTCGGCGCATTCGCGGGCTGGATGGCGGTTTATTCTGGAATGGGGCTTTGGTCTGGCGTGTGCATCGCGATGTTGGCCGGGATGCTGTTCGGGTTCGTCCATAGTGTACTTACAGTGCCGTTTGGCTTGTCACAGCACGTTGTTGGTCTTGGCATCACGCTGTTGGCGACGTCCTCGACCTACTACGCTTACCGTGTTGCATTGCCGGAAGTCACCCGCCCGCCAAAAATCGAAGCGTTCCAATCCTTCGAGATACCGGTTTTATCAGATATCCCGTTGCTTGGCCCGGCGCTGTTTTCGCAAACGCCATTTACCTATCTGGCATTTGCTATGGTGCTGTTGGTGTCGTTGGTTCTTTACCGCACGCCACTTGGCCTTGCCATTCGTGCTGCCGGCGAAAACCCGGCCGCAGTCGAGGCGCAAGGTTTGTCAGTCAACGCGATCCGTATGGGCGCAGTTACTTTTGGCAGTGGCTTGATGGCAATGGGCGGGGCTTTCTTGACCATGTCTGCGTTTGACAGCTTCTTCTTCGAAATGGTTAATGGCCGAGGGTGGATTTGTATTGCTCTTGTTGTTTTCGGTTCGTGGAGACCGGGCAAAGCACTGCTGGGGGCGGTTTTATTTGCCGCCTTTGATGCGCTACAAATTCGAGTGCAGCAAACTAGTTTCGGTTCTGAAATTCCCTATCAGGTCTTCTTGATGATGCCCTACATCCTTTCCATACTCGCGCTAATAGTGATGTCGCGCCGTGCTGAAGTCCCCGCGGCCTTGATGGTTCCATTCAATAAAGGAGAACGCTGATGTTTGATCTTATCGTCAAAAGCGGTGTTTTGCCGGATGGGCGTGTATTGGATATCGGCATCAAAGGCGATCGCATCTCTGCAATCGAACAACTCGGCGATGCGGAAACGAAAGACACTATCGATGCAACAGGCGACCTTATCAGCCCGCCCTTTGTCGATCCGCATTTTCACATGGATGCGACATTGTCTTACGGATTGCCCCGCGTAAACGCGTCTGGGACACTTCTTGAAGGGATCGGGCTTTGGGGTGAGCTTAGGCAGGTCATGACACAAGATGACGTTGTGAACCGTGCTCTGGACTATTGTGACTGGGCGGCAAGCATGGGGCTTTTGGCGATCCGCAGCCATGTTGATACTTGCGATGATCGCTTATTGGGTGTCGAAGCTCTGCTTGACGTCCGAGAGCAGGTTAAGGACTATATCGACTTACAGCTTGTTGCCTTTCCACAAGACGGATTCTATCGCGATCCAACAGCTCGCGAGAACACCATCCGGGCTTTGGACATGGGTGTTGATGTGGTCGGGGGCATCCCACATTTCGAACGTACGATGGCTGACGGAACAGCGTCGGTGAAAGAGCTGTGCCAGATTGCTGCTGATCGGGGTTTGCAAGTTGACATGCATTGTGACGAAACCGACGATCCGCTCTCCCGGCATATCGAAACCTTAGCCAGCGAGACGCAGCGTTTGGGTCTGAATGGTCGTGTCGCGGGGTCACACCTGACCTCTATGCATTCGATGGACAACTACTATGTCTCCAAACTGCTGCCAATGATCGCAGAAGCAGAGATAAACGTGATCCCTAACCCTCTGATCAATATCGTTTTGCAGGGTCGCCACGACACATATCCAAAACGACGAGGACTAACACGCGTCAAAGAACTGCTGGCAATGGGCATCAACGTTGGTTGGGGGCAAGACTGTGTGCTTGACCCTTGGTATTCCTTCGGCACGGCTGACATGCTTGATGTCGCCTTTATGGGGCTGCATGTGGCGCAGATGACCAGCCCAGATGAGATGCGAACGTGCTTTGATATGGTGACAACAAACAACGCCAAAACGATGGGGCTAACCGATTACGGCCTTCACGTCGGTGCTAAGGCGTCGTTGTTGGTTCTTGATGCGTCGGACACCATCGAAGCACTCAGGCTGCGTGCGACCCGGCTGTGTGTCATCGCGAATGGGCGTGTGATCAGCCAAACACCACGAGCGGATGCGACCATGTCTCTTGATGGTCGCCCGACGAAAATCCGTAGACGGCACTGTATTTGCTGATCCACTCCTCGGTTCTTGCACCAAATCGATATCGATTGCGGGATCGGATACAGGACAGCCTGCAATCCTTAGTTGGTGGCATGGTAGCCAGACAAACCACGATTGGTTGTTCATGGTCGACGGGACGCAGGGGTAAGGCATTCCCGACCTTCGCTGCACGGCGCATGAACTGGTAAGGAGCGGGACGAAGTTAGACGCGAATAATTCGGGCCGAAAATCGCGATGATTGCAGGTCGAGCCGATTATGTTTGCAGGTCACAACACATATCACCATGCGGATCACTGTGATGCAGCAATATGTCAAAGGCCTGGCCCACCATAACGAGGAGGATGGCGAGAAGCTGGCCAGGTTGCTTCGCCAGATCAAAGGCTTCCTGTGGCATGGGAATTTGCATGACGGCCAATTGGTGATCGAAGATCTCGTCGTCGATCTCGACGAGGTTGAGACAGATTACGCCAGCATCAAGGCCCTGCGCAAAACCGCTGCCGAGTTCGAAACTTACATTGTTAACAACAAGGATATGATGCCGAACGGCGGTGATACGGCGAGCGCGTCTCTACCGGCATTGTCGAGAGCACCGTCAACACGGTCGTTGGAAAGCGCTTTGGCAAGAAACAGCAGATGCGTAAGCGTCCGGCCTCACTGGTCTGACGCGTCATAGAGTGTGTTGATAGTGTCCGCCAATGATAGTGGACATCTTGAGGGCAGATATGGCGGGTAAGAAGGGTCAAAAGAAGCGGTTCTGGTCGGATGAGGAGAAGGTGTCGATCTGCGCGCAGACATGCGCGCCGGGGGTATCAGTAGCGCGGGTCGCGCGGCGATATGCGATGAACGCCAACCTGATCCACAAATGGTTGCGTGATCCTGTCCGTCGTCAGATAAATTGGGACATCAGAGCGGCTTTATCGCGGCCGAAGTAGACGTCGGCCGGTGTGACGTTGTTCAGGCTCTCGTGGTATCGCTGGTTGTTGTATGTCTGACGTCAGCGCTTTTGGGACAGAATTGAGGTTTTCGTAAGGGAGGATTTCTGGTTCATCGTAACCTTCATGGAGTGAAGATGAACAAGAAATCCGGAAGCAGCAATGCGTGGCCGACCTGACGCTTGAGAACCGGCTTCTCAAAAAAAGCATGACAGGGGTTGGGGAGGATCAGGAATGAGATATCTGTTACCCGGCAGGGCATTGCGCAGCAATGTCCCGGCAGGGCCGCATCAGAGAAGCTTGAAATCATCCGCACGGTCGAGGGGTCCCATCTGCCGACCAAGCAGACCCTCGACATGCTGGGCATTCCACGCACCACATTCTACCGCTGGTATGATTTATATCTCGAAGGCGGCTTTGACCGGCTGGCTGACAAATCTCCGTGCCCCAAATCCGTCTGGAACCGCATCCCTGACGATCGTCGTGACGATCTCATCGTGTTTGCGCTGGAACACGAGGCGCTGAGCACGCGCGAACTGGCTGTCAAATAGGGGTCGTGTGTGGGTACTCAATCGATTAGTGCAACAGTCCCCTTCAGAGAAGCTTGTCAGTAGTCCATCTGGAAGTTCGCCCCCATGGTGACGTTTCCGTCCGCATTGAGGCCCGCGTCACCGCTCAGGGTACTTCGACCAAGCTGACGGCTGGCTCTTGCAGTAAGAGACCCGAGGAAGTGATCACTGCCCCATTCGCCATTAAGCCCGAGTGAGTATGTCAGATCGCTGTCTTCATCGGTACTTTCAACTCCGATGGACCCGCCAAACCCGCAGACACCGTCGAGGCTGCCTAAGGACTGATAGCAGGAGATGCGCGGGTTGAACCAGATATTCGCTGTGTCGTTCCAAATCAATTGATCGGTTCGTATCTCTGCAAAGATACGTCCGCCAGAGATGGCATCTAGGTCGAGATCACCGGCTTCTGACAATACACCGATCTGGGCCAGAACGTCTACATCTGCGCCAGGGGTATAGACATAGTCAAATCCGACACGAGGTGTGAGTGTGGTCTCGCCAAATTTTAGCTCGCCGGAAAGCGCAGCCCCCGCAAACCCTGCAACATAACGATAGTCGCCGGTAGCGGTGATCGTGCCAATGCTGCGGTCGAAGGCGAGATCGAACTCATGCCGACCAGTCGCCGCGCCCAGATAGTAGTCGAGGAACAATTCTTGATGCAGGCGGTTGGCTCCGTAGATACCGGCATTCACACCCAGACCACGAACTTCACCAGTGGCTCTACTTGAGACGTCTGACTGTGACGCGTAGAGACCGACAAAATACCCAAAGACACTGTCGCTGCCTCGGTACTGCTCACGACGGTAAGACAGGTTGATCGCTGTCTGTGTCTGCCCCTGATTGGTATCAGAGAAGCTCAGCGACCCTTCAAAGACTTCACGGCGGTCAGTGATACAGTCGTGCTCATTTCTCAGGAAATGGCCGTCGGCATTTGCACCATCATCATTGGCGTGTGCATCGAAGGCCCGCACGAGACTGAAGCTTTCTTCACAAGGTCCGTGATAGTCGTCCTCGTCAGTCAGGGCACGAAACTCCACACGACGGTTATGCGCTTTCCCCGCCTCTGTCGCATTGCTTGCAATGGGCTGACGTTTGCCATAACCGCGCGCAACATACCCAGTGGTATCGACATCACGCGCCGTCAGAGCACGAAGAACAGCTTCGGCGCGGCGTTGGCTCAGATCAAGATTGTAGGCATCAGAGGCATCACTGTCCGTGTGACCGGAAATCTCAAAAGCACTCCTGGGACAGCCGCCAAGAAGGAGCGCAATGTCATCAAGCGTACGCTCACTTTCAGGCCTGATGAGTGCGCTGTCTACGTTGAACAATATGTTTTCTTGTTCGAGGAGTGCGTTCACTCTCGCAAGACAGCTATCGCGATTGCGAAGACGATCTAGTGCATCGGCTGAGTAGCCGCTGATCTGATTACTTTGCATCGTCAATGTGTTGGTCAGATCTTCCTCAAGGATCTCTTCGAGATCTTCCTCGATCCGTGAGATCAGTTCGAGCGGTGTTATCTCGATTACGACCGTTGCCTTATCGCAGTTGGTCGGGTTGAGGGCTTCGCAGATCTCATAAGTGTAATTGTACACGCCACCTGTTGTGCCGGGCAGAACAGTCACTATGCCCGTTGCCGGATCGAGTGTGATACCACCCGCTGCTGGCATCACATCCAGACCAAGCGTGGTTGTTCCGTCCTGCGCGGTGCCGGAATTGTTGACCGTGACGTCCGTTCCAATGGTCGGGTTTGCCACGCCGCCGAGCAAGTCATTGGCGATGATATTTGGAATTGTCCCACCGACCGCACCATCGGCACCGGGTAGCGTATCATCATTAGCGATGATTGGGTTTGATCCGAAACTTGTGGTGGTGGTCTCATCATTGCCAACACCCGGCCCAGGCGTTCCTGTGCCGTTGCCATCGGCGGGGTTGGAGCTGTCAGAGAGATCGCTGACGGTTGTACCACCGGGTGTGTCGCCGCTGGCGGTGGCCTGGTTGTCAACACTGTCTGCGGCGACATCGGCTGCGATCAGCGTGTAGGTGGCCTTGTATGTCCAGCTTTCGCCGACTGACAGGATGCCGTCACCGCCAGTGTCACTGACAGCGACCAGTGCAGGTGTTGGCATTGTGCCCGCACCGGTGAAGCCGGTCTCGGTCAGCGTTACGGTGTCGAGGCCGAGGTCGCCTTCATTGGAGACAGTGTAGGTATAGGTGATGGTCTCACCGACCTGGCCGTTGCCATCGGCGACAACCTCGTCATTGAAGACCGAGCCTTTGACGACGCCGATGCCGGGAATCAACCACTCAATCACCGCCAAACCATTCCCGCCAGCACCAGGGGTTGTTCGACCTTGACCAATGCCACTCACATAGTCGTTATCACTCGTGTTTGGGGGGGATTCTGTTCCATTAGGTGACCCCAGGATGACGCTACTGATCGCGCTTGATGCGACAAATCCACTTCCCCCCAAAGCGCCGGCAATATCGGCACGACACGGTGTTCCCGATCCGTCAATAAACGTTGCGGTATAGGTCGAAGCACTGGGAGCTCTTCCACCGCCGCTGAAGCCGCCACCGCCCGCACCAAAATGTGCCGAAGAAAAAATGGTTGCCGCCGGGCCGGTCGCACACAAACTACCGTTTGGAAAGAAGACATCTGTCGAACCGCGCATTGTTGGCTGGCCTCCTGAGCCTGCCGTGTTGCCATTACCTGCAAATGTTCCTGTGCCGGAGCTGCTATGTTCTACTCCCGCGCCTCCGCCTGCAACGGCAAGGGCTCGGGCCTGATCCGTTACGGTTACCGGCCCGGTTCCAGTGAAAACGCCACTAAGCCCGCCACCCTGATCGTGACCAGAGCCGGAACCAAATCCGTATGCTGCCGGCCCACCGCCGCCCGCTCCCGCAATGTATCCAGCTTCAGTTTGAAACTCATCAGGACGACCACCTATGTTCCCGCCATAGCCAACCACTACTGAAAAACTGGTGCCACCAGATACGACATTGTGGTCAAATTCTGCGGCAGTGTATCCTCCTGCCCCCGAGGGTTGTGTCGTGGTTATTATTTCATGACCACCCGCCGCGCCCCAAAGTTTAAGTCTAAGGCCCTCTGCATCTGCCGGAGCAGTTACAACTTGATCACTGCCGGTTGCATTTAATATTTCAATGGGTCCAGAAAATGCTATTTGTGCAACAAATGGCAATAGTACAGAGGCAACAATTGACGGCCTTCGGAGACCTCTAAGCAGTCTTCTCTGTTGACGGTGTTTTGCTGGTAACCAGTTCTCTGTACACTGCTGCTTCATTTGATCGGAGCTCTTTGCGGCTTTTTCAATATTGCATCAAAAACGGAAACATAGCGGTGTTGTTGCACAATAACTGTATGATTTTCTAAATAGATGTAAAAACACAACATTAGTATTGGGTCTGTCCCAACAAAGGTACGTAATGCGACATAGGGCTATGCCAGATCTCTGATGGGCTCCGTTGCAAAAACTTACTTTGCTCCTTCGACTGGGCTGAGATATCGGTAGATGGTGGCCTTTGAGAGGCTGAATTCGGCCATCAGGTCAGAGGTGGTCCTAGATTTCCGACCAGTTTGCAGCCTTGTTAAGATGGATCAGGGTTTCATTTAGGCTGCTAATTTCATTGGCTCTGTTTTGCTGTCATAGGCCTCATCTGGCGTCAATATGCCGTGGGTCGAATGGGGGCGTTCAGGTAGACGCATTCGTATTTCAGTGATCGCCATTGCCGCTCAATCATCCGGTTGTCGCGCCACGCACCTTTGCCGTCCATGCTGATCTTGATCTTTGCGTTGATCAGCACGTCGATCCACGCGCCGCTGGTGAACTGGCTGCCCTGGTCGCTGTTGAAGGTTTCTGGCGTACCGTGCTTGGCGAGCGCTTCTTTCAAAGCCTCCACTCAGAAGTCGGCGTCCATAATGTTTGACAGCCGCCAGGCCAGCACCTTGCGGCTGTACCAGTCCATGATCGCCACAAGATAAAGGAAGCCCCGCCGCATAGGAATGTAGGTAATGTCTGCGCACCAGACTTGGTTAGGACGATCAATCACCACATTTCTCAGCAAGTACGGCTAGATCTTATGCTGTGGATGCTTCTTGCTCGTGTTGGGGTCGAGTGCAGCTCAGTGCAGAAAACCACTATAAGGACTTTTGTCTTTTAACATCAACTATTTAACCAGCTCATATTTTATGAATCTCTCGGAATGCCCAGTGGAAATTATCTATACTTTTCAGTGGCTTATTTTCTTAACGTGCTATTTAGCACTGAGCCGCACTCGACCCCAGTCCCCCCAATCAGATGCCAGAAATGCCCGAATATCTTCTGCGCGCGCCATCGCATCTGCTTTACCAAGCTCAATCAAATCCCCGATATAACGGGGATCAAACAACAGATAGCTTGCCATGCGTCCTTCGTCACGTTCGAATCCGAAACGCCCCAGAAGCGTCCGAAGGGTGGAAGGGCACCGGTGCATATGCCGGATCACGATCCTCCGCAGGTCTGTTGAGGGTGACAGGATCATTGGATCAATGACTTTGAGGGAGGTCTTCTGGCGCTCCTGCCAAGACATCAGGGACAATATCTCGTTGATGCGACACAGACGTTCCAGATCTGCATCCAAATTGTCATTGAACACAATATCAACCATATGGCCAGCTAGGTTGCCTATGGTAGGTAATGAAGTTTCTACATTCGGTGACGGTGGCTGGAGCAAACGATCTCGGGTGCTGATGACGAGAATACGGTCCGCACCGGCGTGAATGGCCGGAGAAAGCGGCGCCGTCTGACGCAGCGCGCCGTCCCCGTAGAAACGACCCGCGATATTGGTAGGGGCGAATGCAAAAGGCAGTGCTGCGGAAGCCAACAAATGTTTGGCAGTAATTTCCGCGCGCAGACCATAGCGTCTGGCTCGGGTCCATTCTGCGATCCCCTCGTCCCCCTGAAAAAAAGTGACAGCCTTCCCTTCCTCATAACTGGTCGCCGTGACACACAGAGCATGGAGCGCACTGCAGCGCAGAGCCCGGTCAATCTGCCTAGGATGAAACTCATGTCCCAACAACTGTGCCAAAGGGGTGGCGTCCAAAAGGGAGGCCGGGGCATTCAGGCCCACGCGACCAAAAACCAAAGCGCCCGCCCAGCGAGCCGCTGTCTTCAACATGTGCGATCCGCGAACATCATAAATGTCGTCACAGGTAAGTGAGCGCCAGAGGGTTTCGAGATACCGTACACCTTTCTGAAAATCCATCGCAGCGGCTGCAACTGACGCAGCAGTGATTGCTCCGACGGAGACCCCACACACAAGTTGAAACGGGATTTGTTGCGACCCAGCAATATCGGCGATCGCCCGCAATACGCCAATCTGATATGCACCCCGGGCACCGCCGCCCTGTAAGACGACTGCAACCCGAGAGGATCTATCTTGTCCTAACAGCATGGTGCCTCTGTTTATGGGACTGTTGCATTAATCGCATTGTATCGCATGCGGGCCGGGGTATTGCCAGTGATCATGCAGCGTCTTGGAATAGCTGGCGAATAAACGCGATCTCGCCTAGGACACCTGGTTGTTTGTAATGGATGTGGCCGCGTTTGACGGATCGGATCGTTTCTAGAGCGCCGTCCTTGAAATCTGAATCGGTGGGATTCCGACGATGCGGATTTTGTGATTCACCATATTTGGAGGTGGATCATGGGCAAATCGCTATCACTGGATATTCGGGAGCGTGTCGTC
>NZ_JBGEHL010000022.1:0-21623 GCF_041403445.1 Aliiroseovarius conchicola | reverse complement strand
TGCAAGGATCGCCGGTCACAGGGAAGTTTGCAAAGGTTCGTGCCGATCCACTCAGCCATCCGGAATTGCTTCTCTGTTCCCTCTCGCCGTCGTTCTGCCCTCACAATCCGTTATCATCGCCTAGAAGCATTTGACGCCTGGAATGCCGTCACACAAGCAGCTTGAAATCCTGGCCGCATGATTTCGCTTTGTGCACGCAGTTAATGTGACAACACCCTGATGGCTGTTGCGATAGCCAAGCCAAACGCTCCTGTCCGCAGTCATCGGACAGGATGCGTGCCACCTGGGCCATACGCTTGGTGATCCCGGCCTTGGAACCGATCTTCTGGGCTTTCGTTGCCAGTTCCGGGATTGTCGCAGCCAAAAGAGCGGCAAAGTCTGTTGCCAGATTTTCCGAGAGTGTCGCGGCCTCGATCTCTCCTGCATTCAGCCTTGCCAGAATGTCAGGACCAACATCCGCGACACGCGCTGCCCCTTTGCGAGGTGCGCTCACCATGTTTATGCGATCTTAGTCACTTGCGCTTTCGCGGCCAACAAGCTCTGTTCCCGTCTCTCACCACCGGAAATCCGCTTTCTGGTAATCTCTCGCGAACCGATACACATATTTGGTCCTCTTTATCAGCTCACGAAGTTTGGCCGCATCTCTTTCAATTTGCTTGAGTTCCGATCGTATAGGTTCTGGATAGGGTTCGAATATGGAGTCTCGGTATTTGTACCCGACAGGCTTTGGAAACTCTCGTGTGAACCGCGACGTGCCACCCTTCCTGACCCCAGGCTTTCCATAAACATAGACCCAGACCACACGCGGAAACGGATCCCGGGACGCATATCTGATCGACATAACCGGAAGTCGGCCGCGTTGGGCACGGGTCAAATCAAAGTCGCGCAACACATCTTCTGTGCGTTTCTTTAGCTCTTCGGCATAATTATAAATGTCGAGGTAGATGTACTCCATCGACCCGGAGATTTCTCGGCATGCTGTGCTCAAGTGGTGCATATTTCCTGCCTTTTTTCGCGTGCCACATAGGAGCGGGTGGCCCCATTGTCGTCGAACGAGAAAAATTGGAATTGCATTGTTCAAAACCTCTTTTTCTCGACAACGTCATTTATGCTTTATTTGTAGCTTATCAGTATGGTTCCAACCATGGTGTTTTCAAATTGGAATTCCGTTGTTCAAAATCGTGCACTTTAGCCATCAAAACTCGACAATCATCTCCAACAAGACCACCGTTCCGGCAAGCACCAGAACTGTGAAGACATGCGCCATCAACACGGCGAACATTACGTCCCCCTTGCCAGCCATGTTCCTTTCGATATTGTCCAGCCTTCGCATTAACTGCTCGATTGCTGCGTCGTTCAGGTCTTCGTTTTCCATCTTAGCCTCCTACCTGAAACAGAAATGAGGAACACGCTGAAGACAAGCAACAGAAGTTTCATATCCACAATTGTGGGAAAAACCCCTACCCTATCCCCGCGTCCTGCATCTGCTCTTGATCCGGCAGATCTGCAAGCGTTTCCAGTCCGAAGGCGACAAGGAACTGGTCGGTGGTGACATAGGTATATGGGGCACCGCGACGGGGTGCGCGGGGGCCGGTGCCGATCAGGTTGCGTTCGTGCAGTCGGCCGATCAGATCGCGGCTGATCTCTTTCCCGAAGATGTCTTTCAGCCCGTCCCGCGTGATGGGCTGGTGATAGGCGATGGCCGCCAGCACCGCGACATCGAACTCGCCAAGGTTCGAAACCTGATCCCCCACATCCGCTGCGGCGTGAATCACCGGGCCAAGACATGGGCGGGTGCGCAGCATCCAGCAGTCGGCCACCTTTACCACCTCGAAGGCGTGGCCCTCGAGGCTCGCAGACAGATCATCAACTAGAAGCTCGACCGATACGTCGCCCACCACACGCGCCAGATCCTCGCGCGGGACAGGGCGGGCGCTGGCGAACAGAACGGCCTCGATCCGGCGCATCCATTCGCGCCAGCGCAGATCGGCTGGAAGATCGGTCAATAACCGGTCAAACAGGGGCGTGTCGTAGGGGCTCATGGTGCGATCCCATACAGGCGAAACGTATCGCGACCCGTTAACTCGCGTACCGCGCCAAGGGCAACCAGCCGGTCGCAAAGCCGCCGCGCCGCGCGGTCGGGCATGGGCAGCGTGGCGGGGGCGACGGCGTCATGGGTCAGGAACATCCGAAGCGCGGCGTCCGATTGCTTGGCGCGCAGCTTGGGCGCGACATGGGCCAGAAATGCCGCGCGGCGCGACAGGTCTTGGGCCAGCGGCAGGATCTCTTTCACGGCGCGCAACGCAGCACGATGGCAGGCCATCTGTAAGTCAGCTCCACGCTTGCGCAGATCGGCGCGTGTCAGACCAATGGACAAAACAGGGAACAGGACGTCCCACCCAAACGCCTGAGACAGGGCGGCATCGGAAATGATCAACGCCGCCGCCTCGGCACGCGGGGCGCCGGTCAGGACGGCCTCAAGCACTTGTACGGCCCGCGTGATGCCCCCCCCCTGCCCTGCGTCCAGCCACATGGCGATCTGTTCGGCCTCCAGATTGGGCAAAACCCGCGATACTGCCTTTACGGAAAGGGGATGCTCTGTGGCGCGCTGCCAGCTTTGATAAACAGCACCCGCCGGGCCAGGCAGGTCATCCGGGCGCAAAAGCAGCAATTCATCACGCAGCTCTGCTGCCCTTTCGGGACGGCCTGTGATCTGCATTAAGGCTTCAGCCGAACGCAACGCCAGACGCGCGCGCAACAAGGCATCGGGTGTGTCTGGATGGGTCGCCACCATATGCAGCTGCGCCAGCGCGGCCCCTGATAAAAAGGCCACATCTTCAAGGGTTTCGGCACCCGTCGCAGTGACCCAGCGGGGCAGTCGGGCGCAGCTGTCTGCCGTGCTGTCTAAGGAAATCTGACCGGCTTTCATGCGGTGATCCTATTTTACCACGGCGCTTTAATCCAGAGTTTAGTTTACTAACCGCCTCACCCTGTGGATCTTCACTACGTCCAATAAGTTTGCATTATCGGACATATCGGGGTAGGCTCAGAAACATGAGCGAAACACCCAAAAATCAGCCTCCAGACGCCGAGAAACCGAGCTCAGCACCCATTGATACGTCGGATGAAACTCAGATCGACGAGAGAGATCGCTTAAACCACGATGCGATCGCCCTGCCCGCCCATGTCGCGGGATCCGGCACCCTCGACCGGTTGATGGACACCGCCCGCGATTACGCGAAGGCCTCGACGGCTGAGAACACCAGCAAGGCTTACGCGGCAGACTGGAAGCACTTTTCCCGCTGGTGCAGGCTGAAAGGAACGGATCCTCTGCCCCCGTCGCCGGAAATGATCGGCTTGTATCTGACCGATCTCGCCGCGCCGACAGGCCCCTCCCCTGCCCTTTCGGTCAGCACTATTGATCGTCGATTGTCCGGCCTCGCCTGGAACTACGCGCAACGCGGGTTTCCGCTCGATCGCAAGGACCGTCACATCTCTGCCGTTCTGGCTGGCATCAAACGCAAACGCGCGCGCCCGCCAGTGCAGAAAGAGGCCATCCTGCCGGAGGATATCCTCGCCATGGTGGCTACTCTGTGTTTCGATCTGCGTGGGCTGCGAGATCGCGCGATCCTACTGATCGGATATGCCGGTGGGCTGCGCCGAAGCGAAATCGTCAGCCTGGATGTCGGGAAAGACGACACCTCGGATTCGGGTGGCTGGATTGAAATCTTGGAAGATGGTGCCGTGCTTACGCTGAACGCCAAGACCGGCTGGCGTGAGGTTGAAATCGGACGCGGCTCATCAGAACAGACTTGCCCGGTGCATGCGCTGGAACAATGGCTGCACTTCGCTAAGATCGACTTCGGGCCAGTCTTTGTGCGCACCTCGCGCGACGGAAAGAAGGCCCTCGAAGCACGTCTCAGCGACAAACACGTCGCCCGCCTCATCAAGCAAACCGTCCTGAAAAGCGGCATCCGGTCGAAACTCCCCGAGAAAGACCGCCTCGCCCTGTTCTCGGGCCACTCTTTGCGCGCGGGCCTCGCCAGTTCGGCAGAAGTCGATGAACGCTACGTCCAGAAGCAGCTGGGGCACGCCTCGGCCGAGATGACCCGCCGCTACCAGCGTCGTCGGGACCGGTTCCGAGTAAACCTGACGAAAGCCGCGGGTCTCTGATCCGCTTCCTCATGGCACTTTCAGTTACTATGGCATCGGTTTTCGCTGCCTCTCGCCTCCGGCTCGAACGCGAAGAAACGATCCTGTGACTCGATGTAAACTGAAAGTGTTTCATCACGCCGCCTGCCCGCTGAGCCTCCCATAGAAGCTGCGCTCGAGATGCAGCTCCCCTGCCCCGGCTTTCTGGACAATGCCACGGAGATAGCCGCCCGGAGACGCGACTTCGCCGGCGCAATGCTTGTCAAAGGTCAGAACCAGCGCCGCTGTCGCGATTTGCGGCCCAAGCCGGTCCTGCGCAAGATTCCAGGCGTGCTCGGAAACGCCAATCATCGGCCTCAACTGCCCGGCAACCCGGTGCAGATCGCCCCAATCCTTCAGATATCCGCCCATGTTCCGCGCCCAGGACGCGAATTCAGGGCAAGCCTGCATCACCGTCGGCAAATCAAGCGCTGCACCGCGCTTTTTCCGCGTCTCGGCAACCCAATCTTCCAACTCCCTATCAACCCGTTCTTCCGGTGGCACATTGGGCACCACGTCCGCCACGTTCTCTTTTTCAAAGGACTTACAGGTTACAGGATTAAGTTGGTTTGTAATTAGTATATGAGGGTCAAAAACGACCTCCCTGGGGTTCATTTCTTGAGTCTGTTCAATTACTTGTTCGCTGGTTTCAGCGGTGTTTTCCACAACCTCATCCGCCCGAACGGCCTTGAGATAGGCCGCCTCGACGCGTACCTGAAGGTCCCTGAACCATGCCAGAAGCCGTTCAAGCGCCTCTGAAGCCGCATTCCGACGCGGAAGGCGGTCCAGAAGATCCTCAAACAGCTCCGAAAGATGCTCCCAAGGCCCTCTCAGCGTTCCGTTGAAGGCGGCTTCGATCCGGGCGCGGATCATCCGGCGCGCTACCGTGATCTGACGCTTCAAGCGCTGGCAAAGCGCGCGCTCGGCCTGCAATTCGGCTTGAAGCTGCTCGAATTCCTCAACACGGGCCGACAACGGGGACAGATCAAAGCCATAGGCCTCGATGATGCGCCCGTCAGCATCCCTGTGTCCCCATCTCTTGCCATTGGGGCTGTCCTTGAAGGAAATCACACCCACCTCCGCCAGGCGCCGTGTATGGCGTTTGAGCGCAGACAGCGAGAAGCCCGTCTGCTCCATTAGATAGGCATTGGACGCCCAAACGATCGGGCGCTGTCCCTCTTCCCAGTCCTGGGCCTGCGTGAAGGCCCCTAGCGTGTCGAGGAGCAGCAAGTCGCCAGCCTTGAGGCCGATATGGGCGCCAACGCGCTTCACAGCTACGAATGCTTGAGTTTTGGGAATGGCAGCCCTTTCGCCAGCTTGTGCATGTTGTTCAGCGACAGCGAGTCCGGCCGTCGCTTTGCGCCACCCAGAACATTGGTTGATATTGGACATACCTCCACCGTTCTGGGGCATGACTATCCCAGTCGCCCCATGCGGAGCATCGTTGATTTTTGTCATTAGTTTGCCAGCAGACAAAGATTCCCCGTTCGCTCAGGAGCGTTTTCTCTTGTGTGGTGATTCGGTGGCTGCTAGATTCTAAGTGTCTAATCTAAGAATTGCGCTTTGCGCAGCAGCCCTCGAAGCTCCGGTTTCGGGGGTTATTCTTTGTTTGCCTTCCTCCTTTCTGCTCGTCCTCAGTTTTCATCCGTCCGGTTTACAGCTGTAAACTCGGCGTAGGATCTCTTGATAATCTCAGCCAGGTTGTCGTCGAGCCATTCCGCAAATTTCGCATTGGCACCCGACTTTTTAGCCGACATTGATATCGATCCGCGTCCTGTCTTGATCGTCACACCCTCGACCGGTATCATTTCCGAAGAGCTTCGGTCTTGTCGTGCACCTCGTTTGGAAGCTTCTTTTAGCAGCTCATCCAATCGATCATCTGAACTCACTTCCTTTCCACACTTCTGAAGAACGGATACCGCAACCTTCTCAGAAAGCTTTTTGGAGTTGAAAAGCTCTGCGAGAGCGGTCCACTTGGGCCTGCCTGATTTCGGTGCGGCCCCGATGAGATCGCCAACCTTGACCGGCACATTCTGGGTCACTTTCATCAAGTGAGAGAGACCCGAAGCGGACAGACTCAAAACTTGCCGCACCGTGGGAGTAGCATGACCGGCTTCAAGAATAGCTTCCGCAAACCGTGCTTTTTCGTAAAACGACAAATTCCTGCGGGCGGCGTTCTCCAAACCCTTTGCGAGAAGAGCTGTCTGGTCATCTATGTCTTGGACATTGGCGCGTACTTTGATGCCGAGTTCCCTACAGGCTCTTAGGCGTCGCCGGCCATAGATAGCCTCAAACCGCCCCTCCAATTTCGCCCTTCGAACAAGGATTGGTACCTGCTGTCCTCCGTCTTGGATGCTGCTTTTGAGCACATCGAAACCTTCACCGTCATCGTCGGAGTTTACAGCTGTAAACTCGTCGAGTCTGTCCACAGGACCCCAGTCATCGATAAGCTCCGGATCGATTTCACGAATTGCGGCAAGTGACCCCTGCAGCGCTCCGAGAGCCGGTGCACTTGTCTTCACAACCTTGTCCGCAGGCTTTGCGCCAGACCGAGCGATTGTGCTGGCGATGCCAGACATATCTTGGAGTGATTTCCTAGCCATTATGAACGCCCCCATGCTTGATGGATCATTCGCTCGACCTCTTCGCCCACTGAATCCATAGAGCCCTTGGCACGATCGTATGTCGCTCGCGTCATTTCGGAACGAACAACCTCATAGATCGACTGCTTGAGCATCGTCGCATCGCTGATTGCTGTGCTTTTCAGAGCAGTCGCTGACATAACGCGATCTTGAAACAATGCGCGCATGAACGATGTGAGCTGCTGCGATGGCACATCGGTCGGTTCGTCACGGGTAACCAAGAACTTGAAATGATCGTATTGTAACGTTGCACCGGCGTCTTCGATCACACCCATGTACGCACCCGCAAGCTCAAGAAACTGGGCCGTGGAAGAAACGTCCAGCATGGAAGGTGTTAGCGGCACGATAAGAGAGCTCGCCGCAGCCATCCCAGCAATCGTTAAAAAGCCGAGTTGAGGAGGGCTGTCCACGAGAACGAGATCGAAGTCACCTTCGACCTGCGCCAATGCGTTTCTTATGCGCGTAAAGAAGGGCTGATCAGGATTGGAATGAACCGCGGATTCTGTTTCGAACTCAGAAAGGATCAGCCTCGAAGGCGCAATAGACAATCCTGGGAAGTACGTCGCTTGTACGACGCCCGCCATGTTCACGGGATCATCGTAGCGAATAGCGTCATAAATCGTCAGCCCATCAAACTCGATCTCCGGACTGATCCCGCACATTGAGGTGAGAGAGCCCTGTGGGTCAAGATCAACAACGAGAACTCGATAACCGCGAAGAGCGAGATAGTGAGCCAAGTGAATAGTGGAGGTGCTCTTGCTGCTACCGCCTTTGAAGTTCATCAACTGCCATACCTGAAGCTTCTCTTCGAAGGATCGGCGCGGCACATACCGTCCTTTGGTTCGAGACGAACGCTCTAGGATTTCGCGCGCGTTCCAGATTTCCTGAGCGGTGTAGTATCGGCGGCCACCCCGGATATCATCAGGCTCAGGGACGGTTCCCTCAGCATGCACCTTTCGCATGAACTGGCCGGAAACGCCCAGTAGCTCGGCCACTTCAGGAGCAGCGAATTTGCGTAGGGATTTGGTATTGTCCGGAGCGAATGCCGCAAGTAGGTGTTCTCGAATTGCTGCGTTCAACCGCTCGGAAATCTCAGTTGCGAGAGATGAAGGCCTTTCGGTAGCAAGTGGTGTCACTGGAATCATCTGGTTGCCCCAATTTCGAAAATGTGGCCTTTTTCGCGCCACTTGGGGATAACAGGTGTGATTCACCTATCTAAGTCAAGGTTTTTCGCTGATTTAGTGCCTATTGCGGCAGGATTAGACTATATACGCCATTGAGAAAACCAGATTAGTTTACAACTGTAAACCCTCCAGCGAGGCTAAAAACCTCGCTGGAGCTTTCGTTCAAGCCTTCTTCGAACCCCAGGGGATCACGGCTTGAACCGTATCATCATCCTGGTTTGCTGCCTTGCCGAGATTGGCGTTGAAGCCGAAGTCCCGGATGCTCATGGTGAAGTAGTCAGCACCGGTGTCACGGTTCTGCTTCTTCCAGATGCCGCCGCATTCGACCAGACGGCCGCGTGGCGAACGGCCGAGAACACGGTGCGTGGGGGCCATTGGATTGTCGCTTGTAACGGGCTCCACGGTGATATCGATGTCGAATGTCAGGGTGGAGATCGAACCGACGCCCTTGGCGGTCTCGATGTCGGCGGTTTCGAATTTGATGCAGTTGGTGGTCATTGCTGTGCTCCTTGTTTGGTGTTGCAATGATGGCCAGAGGGCAGGGGACAACGACCTGAACACACCGAAGGCGAAGCGAAGCGGAGAAGGGCAGGGGGCCTGAATTTTGTTCCGCGGGGAATGCCCGAAGGGCTGGGGAAAATACCGGTAGCCGCCCTTTGTGATCGGGGCGGACCCTGCGACCAGCAAGTCATGCAACACCAAGTGAAGGAGCGCATCTGCTGCCAACAACTCCAAATCGAACGCGCGATTGAGTTGAGCAGAGCGCAGCGGCGGCATTCTTGCCTGAAACCCGTACGTCAGGCAGTGCCAATTCTTGGCCGACCACGAGAATCATGTTAGGAACGTAAGGAGAACAAGATGAGGAGCAGCACAATGGCACCCAGGAAAGTGGTTGACGCGCGAGCAGATGCGGAAGGCGATATCTCCCACGAAGGAGCCGTCAGGTGCAGTCGGGCACCCATTTGTCGAGTTTGGCTTTTTGTTCTGAGGTCAGCCCCATGAGCTTTTGGGTGGTGGGATCACTCACGAGCTTTTCCATCTTCTCGGCCTTCTCCGCTTTCTTGAGCTTGGCAAAACCGGCAACACGTTCATCGCGGGCATCGCAGTCGAGGAATTCACAAAGCAGATCGATCAGATGACCGGCTGAAACCCGCGAGAAGAAATTCTCCGCCGTGGGCGTCCAGTGCTTGCGAATATCGGCACCGGCTTCGTCCGCAATCAGGCCGAAGAACTCCGCGCCGCCAGCCCGATAGGGTAGGGTGCGCGCAATGGCTTCTGTGATCTGGGCGTTGCGGGCTTTCTTTCCCGTCTCGCAGAAAGTGGCGAAGGCTTCGGAGAGGTCTTCCACACGAGTGCCGTTTTGCCAGTATTCTCTGGCATCGATCCCGTGCGCGAGGCGCGGCTCTTGGGTGAAACCTTCCTCAACGCTCGGCGCGTTGGTCGGGCGGTCCAGTCGAATGCCGAAGACGCTCTCGAAGCCGCCCGACGCCTCTGACAAGCCAAAGCCCAGCAAGTCGAGGACCAATTCCGGCTTGGCCAAAGCCCAGTAGATCCAGAACCAGTTCCGGTTTGGCCAAAAGCGCCGCCTGCACTGAGGCCAGCCAGATTGCCTGCATAAACGGAAGCATCTACACATGGGGCCGCAGATTTTGGAGGCGAGGGTACTGTTCAATCACCAACGGTGTCATCAAGAAAGACATCGAACTTCGGTATCTCGAAATCGTATTGCTGATCCTACCGACATCGGCCGACGGTCGGTCAGTTCCGCCCACGCCAAACTCATGGTCGAACTGCATGAAGGCCAATGAGATCTACCTATCGTTGATAGTCTCGTTCTAATCTGCTAACAAACGTTCGCGGATTGAACAACAAAAATTAGCTGAGCGACTTGCACGCAGTTGGCCCCATTTGTCCCAAATCTGGGCTACATACTTAAGGCTATCATACTGGAACGAAAGTGATGAACAAATTGAGTCGGCAATATATCAACAAACTCGCGGTTGTGACGGGAGCAAGTCAAGGCCTTGGGTTCGCTTTTTTGGAGTGTTTGCTGGAAAAAGGCTATACCGTTGTCGCAACCTCCCGAGATATATCGACAGTAAGTCTAACTCACCCTAGACTGCATTGGCGGCAAGTAGACTTGAGGCTCGACCAAGACATTGGCAATCTTTCAAAGTATGTTTCAGAAATCGGTTTGCCGGTTGAGATTTTAGCAAATAACGCCGCAATAAACGGAGAAGGTGTTTCAGAAGGAAAGTATCAAAATTCCAGCAAGCTAGGGAGTATTTCCAGAAGTGCAATGCTTGAGATGTTCGAAATCAATTCAATTGCACCACTTTTGCTCACGCAAGAACTGCTCCGTCATTTTGATACAAAGCGTGCTTTCGTAATCAATGTTTCAAGCTCACGTGCATCGCAAAACGATGAATTTCAAAATCTTGACGGGAATTATGGATACCGAGCAAGCAAAGCTGCCTTGAACATGATAACTTTTTCGTCAGCAATTGAATTGCCAGATGGGACAAGTACTTTTTCTGTTCACCCCGGGGGAGTGACTAGCCGGATGAATCCAAAAGGAAAACTAAGCGCAAGGCACCAAGCCAGAAAAATATTACGTATTGTTTCAAACTGGAACAACGAATTGAATGGAAAGTTTTTGAATTATGATGGCGCCGAATATGACTTCATGGGATTTCGTGCAAAATGAGAACTCCAATGCCTCACCAAGAGTGGTGGGGTGAGCATGCATTCAGCTTGTGTCTCGGTAGAGGATTGTGATGTTGTTGTCGTTGGTTCGGGCTGGGGGGGAGCCGCTGCCGCTTGGTTATTGGCACAATCGGACCTTAAAGTCATAATTATTGAGCAAGGGAAAAACAGCTCCCCGAAAGACGTATTTGATAACGATCCAGTCTCCGATAGCTCATATACTTCTTTTCGGACGCACGCCGAAGTGGACGCTCATCTCTCAGGGCAAGGACGCACCGCAGAAGGTGTGGGGGGGGGATCACGGCATTGGGGTGGATGGGCTTTCAGACCGAGCCATCTTGATTTTCGAATTAAGCAACTATTTAGTGCGGTAGGCCAGAGCGCTCAACTTCAGTCCGAGGGGTATGATTTAGCGGACTGGCCGATTTCTCTGAAAGAGCTTGAGCCATTTCTCGAAGACGCAGAAACAATTCTGGGGGTTTCAGGCAATGCCGCTGCGCTCAGCCAGAGTTTCTCGGAGGCCCAATGGCAGAATGATCTTAAAGCCGATCTCGGTGAGTACTCAGAATTAACGCGATTTGATCAAGGGGACGATTACGCTTACCAGGCAATACCAGCCACATTGCCTGCAAAACTCGCCGAAGATATGCTTATGTCTGCAGGGTATAAAACCGCCCCATCATCTTTGGCACTAAGGGCGTCGGCGACACACGGGCGGAAAAAGATAAATTCCACCGGCGAATTCTTACCTACACAAATATCAAGCCGATTTGCAAAACCTTGCCAGCGTTGTGGCGGAATCTATGTGCCTTTTGAGCACCCTGCACGTGCACGGGTAGATAACACATTTCTTTCGCCCCACTGGAAGGGGCGAGCAATAACCGTCATTTCAAACACAATTGTCACAGGAATTGATATCGATTGGTATACTCGTAAAGCTCACGGGATCAGTGCAATCCAATGCCACAAAAATAGTAAAGTGACTAAACGACTAAAAATTAATGCAAAGGTGGTGGTTCTTGCATGTGGAGCGATTCAAACGGCTCGGCTTCTGTTGTTAACAAAGAATGACCGTGGGGTAAGTCTGGGAAACGAGACAAACAACCTCGGAAAAAACGCGATGTTTCACATTATGGGACTCAGGGCAAGAAAAAGGCTTTCACTGCTGAATAGGAGTAATGGGGTTCCGTGTGTAGGGGTTTCGGGAACAGTTGTAAGTTCCGATTTCTACATGATCCGAGACAAGCAGGCAGGAATATGGTGCAAGGGTGGGATTGCGGTAGGCACCGAATTCTGGTCGGATAGGCTGCAGAAGTTAACTTCTGGCTCTAACCCAAATAAGTGCCCCATTACCGATGATGATCGAGCAATGGCACTTATGAATTCCGAGGTGGATTTGATGGTTTTGGGAGATGATCTACCAAGGAAAAGCAATATGATTGACTTGGATCCAAATGTTAGTGACTTCATGGGTAGGCCAATCGCGCGGCTTACCCGCAATTTTGGAAGTAATGAGAACACATACTGTAGAATAGTGGCCGCCAACCTTAAAAGAATACTGGGTTCGGACTCGCATACCACTGTTACACGCGGTGCTTTAAAGACATTTGGCGAACATCAATTCGGCACATGTAGAATGGGCCATTCGTACATCTCTTCGGTAACAGACAAAGACGGCCGCATCCATGAATCCGCGAATGTATATATTGCAGACGGCTCAACATTCCCATCATCCCTTGGAGTAAATCCGACTCTGACCATAGTTGCCAATGCTCTTCGAATTGGATCTGAGATACGGATGACCCTCAAAAAAACATAGTTGTCGATCAGGGTGCGATCCACTCACTTCGAGCATGGGCAGCGGGTAATCCAGAGGCCAGCTCCCCAGCAGAAATTTTGCTGAGATCGCGACACATTTTGCTTGCCCGGTCAAAGATATTCAGGACGACTGACGATGTATTTGGAGCATTCGCTCATCCTTGGGGCCAACCATAGCCCAGAGGTTCTGCATCAGCACCGCATCCATGTGGTTTGCTGAACGGAAGGGGCGGTCACAGAGCTTGATGATGTTCTCGTGCCCGAAATGGGGGTCTGCCGTATACCAATTGGTCATGTCTTTAACTCCGTCATGCCCGTCCGTTATATTTGGAGGCGGCGGCGTCAGAGACAGTGCGGGGATGGGGATCATCGCGTGGCGAACAGCTCAAAGCCGCCCGTCGTTCCGCGGGCGCTATAATAGGGTGATATGTGCGCTTACTTTGATCATGTGGTCCTCATACCGGCTTTGTGCCGGTCTGGCTACGCAAAATCACAGATCCATGTCCGAGGCTTCAACCTCCTCGTCGGTCAGCGCGTCCACAATCTGCCGATCCAATTCTTCGGTGTGCATCCGGCCGAGCTCGTAATCCTCCAGGGGCCTTCTTCCCACCGCACTCAAACACGCCTGACGCGCGCTCCTGAAGCGCTCGCTTCCAACTGTGGATCATCGTAGGATGCACCCCAAACTGGCTCGACAGCTCCACGAAGGTGCGCTCGCCTTTCAAAGCCTCAAGCGCGACTTTGGCCTTGAACTCAGGACTGTGGTTCTTCCGTTTCGACATCTCTGATCTCCTTCCTGTCGAAGATCAGCAGACAGCAAATCGTCGCTTACGTCAGTGTCCGAATTTCGGGGGCAGCTCAACGCGAACCATGCCCTGATCTTCAGGCCACCTCGCTAAGTCACCAGAGATATAGCGCCTGCAGCCTTCAGTTGCTCGCTCGCCTGCTTTCTGCCCTTTGAGCATCTGTTCGTCGGTGAATCACGTCTTCATTTGTCCGTTCTTAAGCTGGGCGGAACCTACACAAAACTGGAAGAGATTCAGGGGATCAGGCCAGCTCGACTATATTCATTTAACCTGCTTGACCCCACAGTGATTAACCAATACGTAAGGAAGAAATGGGGGCCGTTAGCTCAGTTGGTAGAGCAACTGACTTTTAATCAGTGGGTCGAAGGTTCGAATCCTTCACGGCTCACCACTTTCTGAGGTGATGTGAGTAATCACGACTGAGTTCCCTTTCAGTCAGGTTATTTGCCTTTTGCGTCAGAACCCGGTTCCTTTTGCCGGTTTTCGGCTTCTGATGCCTTCTTACGGCTCGCGGTAAGAGAGGAAAAAGGAAGCGCATACTGAACCAGATTCAAAAGCCTGGGGTTGAATCGGGGGTTGCGCTGCAGTGCAGCTTCAGCGAACCGGGCTTTCGCGGCTACCGCGAAATCAAAAGGTACTCGGTAACGATAGCCCTAGTATTCAACCCGTTATCCTCCAAAATGCCTGAATACACTGCTGCGACTTGTGGCGCGAGCCTCCCGCTGCAACTTCGGTAAGCACCACTCAGCTGGATTGCCTCAACTCAAACATCTTCCAGCTAACTTCCGCACGCCCCAACAGGTCTTCGAAAACTCCTCGCGGAGTAACTTCAAAGCCTGCTTCTTTTGCATCTAGTACAAACTGAGAACCGGAAATCTCAAACATACCCCTGTCTTCACTAACAGGACCAAGACGCAAAGACACAAAGACAGATCCATCAGGACTTAAAAGTCTTTTGAGACGCTGGAATGATGCGGATCTATCTTCCGGTAAGATATGCATCCAAACCGCATTCAGCAGAATGAAGTCAAATTCATTGTGTCCGTCGTCAGGGTTTTTGGGACCAATTGCGGCCTAACCTAAGAAAGAGTCTGGCTCATCTTGTTGGTTTCATTATGCGGCGTGCTGGCGGTGATGCAAGCGTCGCGTTTCGAGTGTCTTTTGTTTGATCCTTTCCCTTTGCTTTAGAATGGCTTTGTCGCGGGCGAAGTAAACATCGGCAGGTGTGACGTTGTTGATGCTCTCGTGATTGCTTATTACAACAACGTTCGGCACCGGTCCCAAGCGGCAATCAGCACTCGTTGAAAAGCTTACTCGACGCTGACGTGACGCGACATCGTCCAGACAAGCGCGCGCATTCCCCACTAATTGAAGCAACATCCCGCTAACGCAGCCGTGCAGTCTTAGAAAGACTTCCGCAGTGCCGATGTTCTTTCTGCACCAGAGAAGGCGAGAAGCGCGGAGACCTCATCTATCGCAGCGGTTCTCGCCTTCGGGCCAGGAGCGTGACATTTCTCATGTTAGTGCTTCAGCTTCGCTGGCATCGTCCCCTGGGCGGAAAGTGTGAATTCGCCGCTCTGTAGCGGAGACACTCGGGAAGCTCCAAAGCGGACTTTGATCATCGAAATCGTGGATACATCAAATAGCGCCTCGATCGGCGCAGATATCTACTCGTTCGCAGTAACTGAGTAATTGATCCCTTTCACCGAAAGCAGCAGTTCAGAACGTTCTTCCATGATGGCGTTGGCAACGCTCTGCAACCAGGCGACCGTCGTTTCCAAATCCATTCTTTCGCCGGTGTCTGGATGCTCCCATTGCCGCGGTTCGCGCATACAGATTAAGAGACAGCCAACTCGACATCGCTCATGGTTAAGATAACGCCCCACGAGTTGATCGATCAAAGCATCTCTCAGTTGGCTTCCGCTCCATCGATGTCTTGCGTCATCCAACTTCGCTTCTACAGAAGCGTATCGGTCCAAACCGGCTGCGTGCAATCGGATGTCTGTTCGTTTTTCAGCGATTGCAACGGCTTCTTGTGTAACACTGTATGCACTTCGAGCGTTTTGGGTCAGCCAGTAGGAAAGGAATTGACGTAGCTCTGTTTCGCCTTCCACCTTTCGCAAAGTCGCTACAGTTGTCTGCTCGTCGTTAAGCAAGTGGTGTTCAAAGTCTGCCAGCCTGTGATTCATGACCGCAAATAGAGATGGGTCGTCATAGGCGCGGTAGTTCCGCTCTTGGTCGAATATTCGGAATACCGAGCCACTCATGGCCTCGGGTTCCAATATGTTCGCCGCCAACTCTGTAGCCATCTGTTTCAAACGGTCAGTCAGATGCGCGAATTCGGGCATTGCGGACAATTCGTAAAGCACCGACAGCGTTCTCGGCGACTGCGTCGAAACAAGTGTGCTCAGAAGGTAACCGCGTGCTTCTTCAGCGTGGTCGCGAGTGTTCGGTGTAAAGGTGCCTTCATGGTGCTGATCCTCTTGCGGGCGCACCGTTTGGTAGGCTCTTATGACCAGCAGGGTCAACAAATCGAGGCGACGGCCATTCTCCACCCTATCAAAACTCGGTTGCCCGCCCCAGTGGCGATCACCGAAGATCGCGGCAAATATTGAAATTGCAGCTTCTCGGGACTCTTGCGTTGATAAGTCAGCGGTCGCTGCCAGCACCGCTTCGCACCCTTGCTCTAGGCTCAGTTGGGTCAACATTTTCAGCCAGAACCGCTGGCTTTCAGCAGTCATTTGGTTGGATGTGTCGATATGATTTTGGATCGCTCCAACGGCATTCGAAATGGCCTCATCCGTGCCATTGCCAGCAATCAGTTCGAAGGCATATTTGAGGTCGGTCTGGGTATTCTGCTCCAGCGCATTCTCAAATGCCGGTAGGCTATCTGTAGCCGCTGCGGCTGCGATGTCGCGCATGAATGGTGTGCCATGGTGGAGTGCGTCATGCAAAATGGGTGCACGTCCTACCTCCGTAAGGTTTGCGAGCTGTCGGTTGATTTCAGTACCAATGACTTCTTCGATGGCGTGCGGGTGGGCCGCTTCCAGCTGCGGAAGGAAGGCTCCGAAACCGTTCAGCTCCAATGTTGAAATGCGTGTCGCCCCTACTGCTTCATCATGCGAAAGGACTTCGGCCCAATTCGCGGTCTCAGCCTCGCATTTGAGCGCAGCAAGTGCCATAAGGCTGGCGGCTGAAAAGCTATTCCGATCTTCTTCTGCGCGCTCACTGAACAGCGATACGTCGGTGCGTCGCCAGAAATCAGAGAGACCTTCCCTTACACCGGCGAGAAAATCCGGAGAAAACGCCGTCTCAACAAACTGTGCATCCCAATACCCCCACGTATTGTGGTCGCGTTCCGTATGCTGCATGACATTGTGCAGGTTGTATAGCGTGTTTTCCCGGTCTGCTTCCCCCAGCATTAGATCTTCAGCAGCAAGAACCTCTTGCCGCCATTTTTTCCAACCATCCTGCCGCTCAGCTTCTTCGATCTCACGTTCACGCTGCCAATTTTGGTGTTCAATTTCGTGCTCGTCGGGTTCTTGAGGTGGAGGATTCAACATCCGCTCAAATGCTTCTTGCAGGTCCTCTCGGTCGGAGATTAGCTCTGCTATTTCGACCGCAAGTTGGGCGTTTTCGCCGCCTCTGACGAACATGCTCAGCGTATAGAACGCTACGCCGCGACGGTCCTCTATTGCTCCATTCGCAAGTGCACGAAGAAGCCAAGAGAAATCCAACTCCGTAAAAGGTCGTAGGACCCGCCCATAGTCGGATCGTACAAATCGATGCCAATCGTTCTCGGGCTTTTCAAGAGCTTCTGCCAAGTCGAAGCACGCCCAAAAGTAACCTTCCCGCAAAGCAACACTCTCGGACAATGCCTCTTGCAACCTTTTGGTTTCCTCTTTGGCGACTATGCTTTCGCGGCGCTCTCCAAAGTGAAAGGCCACTGCAACACTCCATGCCCAACGTGGGATTTCTTCGGTGGACTGAGGTGGAGTCAGATCGCAAGCCGCTATCACGGGATCGACGAAGTGATCATAGCTTGAATGCGCTTGGTAGACGCGACTTTCTTCGGTGCGGTTCAACCAAATTGCGTCGACCAGGTCGTCCCTGATTTGGACCCTTTGCTCTGCGCTCATGGCATCCGACTTGATCGCCTGAAGTAGTGCATAGCCCAAGCCATGAACGGAACGCGGTACTTCGTTCAGCGATCTTGCAAGAGCCAGAAACTCTGCCAGTTCAAGTGCTTCAGGAAACAGATCAGGCAGCGCATTGCGCACAACCCGTTCGGGCCAATTGCCCGCCACCATGCTAGTCCCGATCTCGCGTTTCTGTTGACTGCTTCCACATCTAAGAACTGCCCAGACAGCGTATGTCCGATGGTGGAAATCCAAGCTCTCGTCGAAGGCCGCTTGAAACGCCAAATCGGCGCAATCAGCCATTGGCGTCAGGTACACCATTTCGAGAAGCAGCTCTCGCGTGTCGTGACCTGTATAGGCTTGGTCCCACAACTCTTGCACCAGCGGCGCCAGCTCCGGTGTCGACACGCGCTTCAGCTCAGTGTGCCCAACGCCGACCCTGCGCCAGTCGCTACCAGAATATTGCTCAACGAACCTGCGTAACAGTTCCGCGCGCAGTTCGAGGCTCAGAATCGCGGGGATTCCCTGGCGGAACAGTAAGAGAGGGTTTCGCTCCTTCACATCAGTCAGAACGTCGGGGTTCCACAGTGCCAACCATGCCACCACAGGTTCCATACTTGGGACTATCACTCGCTCTTGTCCGATGCTCGCGAACAACAGGTGATGGAGGTCGCTTGTCGCAAGACCTTGCTCACGCAACTTCTGAAGGCGTTGAGCGGCCAAGAACTCCTGCGTGGATCGATGATGAAAGCGCACAGCACCGACGCCTGTGGGGTCAAACAAGGACTTGCCAAGCAACTCGACCTGCTCATCGTGCGACCAGTCCGGCAGGATGTCGGCTACACTGACTCCCTCTGCGTCACCGCCAGGCGCTGCAAAGTAGATTGACCTGCGCTTCATTAGAAATAGCGCAAGCGCAATCCGCTCCGCCCCTTCCATGCCTTTTTTTACGCTCAGATCATTGCGCTTTTTGTCAGAGGTTTCGCGAAGCCGTTGGCCAATGCCAAAGACCAATTGTTCCTGAAGGTTGCCGAGTTGTCCTTCCGTCGCCAATTGGTCAAGCGCAGCCATGATGTCTGCAGGCAATTGGTAGAGATGCCAGAGCTCTTTTTCCTCCAAGTGCTGGGCAAAGACATCAGCGTGATCTGCTGCGTAAAGACGTGCAAATTCAACGATCTCATTTCTAGATAACGGCAACAGCGCGAAAACCTTTACAGGTTCCTCCCTGCCGCTGGCCCCCTCCTCCCCATCACTAGGGGGTGGGCCGCTATCTCGTGCAATCACTGCCGTGAAGACTTCTTCACCTGCTGGAGCTTCAGTAACCTCGGCGGCTCTTTCTCTTGGCGCAACCAAAGCAGTCACAACCTGAAAATCCAGCTCGTCAGCCCAATCATTTGGTCTACATGAAATGAAGAAGCGCGCCCGGTGTGTCTGCGCTCCGACAGCAGTCTGAATTTTTCGCAATGCACGCCGCAGCGTGCCCTTACGCAACTTCAACTCGTCGACCGCGTCCAAAAAGAACACTGCCTCTGCGTCAGATGCCTCTAACCAGTGCTGAAATTCTTGCTCTTCTTTCGCGGTGATTGAGTCCAAAAACTCTCCGTCTTGAAGCAATTCAAGTGGGACAAAAAACGCAGCTTGTCCCTGAACCTGGAGCGCTTGCTTTTGCTGTTTGAATTCATGGGTCTTACCGCACTTCCCCTCGCCCAAGACGACGACACAGCGGTGAGCATAGAGGTCGCTCCAACGTAGGGAGCCGTGCTCATAACTGCCCCAGATAGACATGTAGTCTGGGTCGCGCAGTCGCTCTTCTGATGGCAGTGCAAAACGACGTTCAAATGGGACGTGGATCATGTCGCAGTCCACAAGACACGCTTGTCTTGACCCTCCCCAAGAACAATCTGCCAATTCGCAAACTTAGCCTTGGCCTCTCCCGATGAAACCAGCCCTTCGTGCAAGGTGATTTGGATTTGACGGCCGAACGATCTTTCTGCTTTCGCCGCCACAACAAGTTTTGTGTCGGTCCTAGTAACAGATAGCATTGGCGCTTCAGAGGAGTATTCGTCAACGAAGCTAGTCTCATCGATCTCAATTCGTACAGATGGAATAATCAGTCCACCCCAGCTTTCGTTGCCTTCGGTCTTGAAGAACATCGATTTATGCTGCCCAGAAAGAAACACCGCCGTCGGAAGGTCATCGAGTTGGCCAACCAGCAACGTTTCCTCATACTTTGAGGTCGGCAGGATCAAGCTGAGCGGCTTTGCGGTACCGACTTTTCCGACTGTGAATTCACTTGGCGACAGCATTTCTTTCTCTCAGAATAATGGCCCATGGGCGACAACTGGGATGACCATGAATGGCCCTGAAATTTCGATTTTCGCATTTCCACTAAACCCAACCCTTTCGAATGTCGGTTCGGCGGCACTCGGGACAATGTACAGCTTTGGTCGGGCGATTGTCGCGGCGAGCTTCGCGTTGTTCGTCCTTGCTAAGCACCGCGGTTTCGAAACGGTAACCGCAATTGTTGCAGCGAAAGCGAGCAAGTTTAGGCATGACTAATGCCTGCTTGCTCAATGAACTGGTACCATAAGTACTCTGCAGCTTGCTCAGGATTTAGCCGGTTAGGCTCATTCCCAAACATTGACATAGTCACAACTAGGAATTGTTCGTATTCGTCGGACGAGACGTTGAAGCCGCCGTTTGCCGTATTGTCTGCTGCGTTCTCATTGAATGAAAAATAGATGTCACCCAACGCGAACCCCGCGTTTCGGCAGTGCACTGTAATATGCGCCGTTCCATGCTGCCGGCCACGATTGACAACGGTGCTGCCAAAGGAGTTCGCGCCTCGGTCTACAAATCTGCCTCGCAGCCCCTCGACCGCGTCTATCTCACCAATCGCCAGCTTGAAATAGTCCTTGATCGCAGTGAACGCCGCGTCGCGATATTCACTGCGGTCGATTTCGTCGAAGTCGCGTTGAACGCGGTAGCGAGGGGCGGCTCGTGGTGTCGTCGCTGGCTGTTTTTCATCAGCAGTTGAAGCGAGTGCATTCGACACACCCGCATCGATTATCCGGCGAATTTCCTGTATGACATCTAGGTATGCAGTATTTGCGTTCGTCCATTCCGAGATCGGCAGACCGTCCTTCGGCACTGCTTTCAAACGTCGGAGCTGTGGCATTGCAGCCCAGTCGCATGGTTCGACGATGATAGGGACAACCCGTGCCGCGCCCGCTTCGTGCCGCTCCAAGGCTCGTTGCAACTCTCGTTCGACACAATAGTTGGACGCTATGAAGTCGGGGCTAACCATCAACAGAAAAAGCTCAGCCGCCTCTAGCTCTTCGCTGATTTCATCATCCAATACCTCACCCGCCAAGATTTCGCGGTCGTACCATGTTTCGATCCGACCTTCCCGCTGAAGGTTCGCAAGATGAACATGCAGGCGGTCAAGTGAGTCTACATCTCGATGGGAGTAAGAAATGAAAGCTCTCATGTGTCTGCTCGAAATGTTTGTATTTTGTTCTATTTTATCCAGGCGCGTCTAGGTCGGCAACTAAGATTTGGGAGTTACTGCCCAATTTGCAAGTGGGGTATAACTTCCCAACCAATGTCCGCTCTTGTAATGCTGCAGTGCAGCGCGAGTTGTCAACGCCAATGGCAGGTCTGGGCCGTCCTCGATGGTAGCGTTGGCCTCACTCAGTGCAGTTGCTGCATCGGCTCCGATGACCGCGAAGAGCCCATTTTAACTGATGCGGCACTCGGCACGAATGTCCGGTTCTCAACTGTTGGCCCAAAACATGCCAAAGCCAAACTGGGTTTTGCAAAGGATTTATGTCACAAGATTTTCCAACGATATTGGTGAACCAACCTTCAGTGACAAAAACAACCGTTTTTGGCGCACAGGTATTGGCTAGAGGTTTTCGTCCAGACGTACAACGCGGGATTATGTAAACAAATAAGACAAACAAATGCTACACTTCGCGAATTATAACGAGGTAAAGGCCTTGTCCGAAATTGAACTGAACGACTACCGGCTGGCGCCGGTAGGATCGGCGATGTGATTTTCCAAGTACTGAAGTACGATGTCCTCTGTGATGGCACCGTTGGTGGTCGAGAAATACCCACGGCCCCAAAATCGCC
>NZ_JBGEHL010000021.1:0-22116 GCF_041403445.1 Aliiroseovarius conchicola | reverse complement strand
CGCACATTCCCGCGCTGGACTGGCAAGTAGGGCTGGATCAGCGCGTATTGATTTTCTGTTATCTCATTCATAACAGATACCTAGCATCAAATAGCACTAAGTAATAGTGTTAACAGGCCCTAGAAGAGAATGAGCGACAAGCGCGACAGACGGCAGTGGATATCGAAGCTCGATCGTCATGGTTTGCGGTATTCACCGCGAATATCGGCGAAGCCATAACACGCGCCTTCGATCTGACTTTCGACACCTTGGTTCGGCGCGATGAAATGCCGACGGCGCCGTCAGCTGATACTCTGTTCTCCCAGAATAGCGGATCGGTAACGCACGATCAGAGGTTAGAATACCTGTCCCTGCATGGGATCGATGGTGAGCGTTTCTCACTTTCCCAAAATCTCATTGATCTTGTCAAAACCGTTTTCGGGGAAATCAGGGATCTAGCCAAACGCTGGAAAGCGCAGAGTGTCGAGTTAGTCGAGGCGCGCCGAAGCGCCTGGGATCTTGAGCAACGAGTTCAGGACACCCAGCGGGCGCTTTCAGCAGCACAAGATCAACTTGACAGCGCACGTAAGAAAACCGCTGAAGCACAGGAACTGGCAACGCGCGCCTATGACGATCACGCCGAGCTATCCTATGAGTACACAAAGCTCGATCAGGCGCTTGAGCCTATCCGCCCTGCCTACAGTGCGTTGCAAGCTTGGCTTGCTGACATTCAGAAGGCCGTTCCAAACGGTCAGGACCACCACCTCGCAGAGCGATGGATTGGTAATTGGCTCAATGATGCTCCACAAGGAGCAGTTGAGTTGTATAAGCTCACTTTTCGTCTGCAAAATCCCGACTACAGGACCGAACTACTCCGGCGTGTGAATTTAGATGTCTCGCCTGATCCGAATTTCTCATCCGACATTCGCACACGTTGGGATGAGATCGCCTCCCTTTCTGTTCAAGATCAACGCGAACTGGTTTTGGCGATGCGCGACATGAACTATGAGCGCAAAATACCGCGTTCTGGTCGAAAAGAAGCAGAAACGGCACTTGCCCATGAGATTGCCAAGATGCGTGAAGCAAAGTCAGATAAGCCAATCCCCCCGCTCGCCAGGCAGTTCCTTGATCTCCCCGAGAGCGCACAGGAGAAAATCGGTGAGGCTATTGAGGCGCAGGACAAGTATAAGAAACAAGCTAAACACAGTGCGGGTCCGTCGATGTAAGTTCGAAACAGCGTTCCAATGTCTACCAGATTATGCAAATCCCAGATTGCCGTTGACCGTGACGTGCAGGCGATCGGAAGCTAATGTCAGCGTCGAGTACGCTCCAGAATGTCAATCAACAATCTGGCAAACACAGACGCCTGATTTCAAAAAGCTAGCTTGAACAGACTCTAGATCCCCTAAGCTCGATCTCAAACGCAATGCGAGACACTGTTATCCCAGAAATTACCACTATCCCGAACAGAGCACTAAACCCCAACAACCGAAATAATGGCAACCTATGTCTATGTTTCAAAGCATAAAAGTCTATGAGGTTTAGTGCGGCATAGATTCCTACCAAACCATTCCAGATCCATAAACCGACACCGAGAGTGATAAACGTAACTCCGGACAACTTATCAGCCCAGTCATTTGTACATTTGAGCGTAAGAACCCCGGTGATAAAAAGTGCCGACGCTGCGGCAAATACCGATATATACACCGCCACCTTGTTAATGCGGGTTCCATCTAGCATTGGTCCGTATCGCCTGCGAAAGTCTCTACTCTTTGCTACGGTTTTGGGATTCCATTGACGTTTCACAATTGCACTACCTGTTAATCCTACCGACGTGAGCTGAGTAGAGCAATTTCTCGGCATTTGCTATTTTAAAGCGCCTGAGTTTTCCAAACCGGGTGGAGCATCGTAGTTGCCAGTCTTCGCCTAGTCCAATGGAACCGACCAAGAGGTGGCACTACCTTTCTGGCACCGCGAATTGTCCAGATTGAATTGCCACAATGCACTCTAAAGACCCGCCAATCAATAAGGAGGAACGATATTTCCTAGTTATCGTTACTTCAGTTACACGTTCAACATTGCTGAGCCGAGTTGGGCAATCAAGACCGGATCCACCCACTAACCCGCACAACTCCACTTTTAGCCCTTGCCTCGCCGCGTTCTAAAGCTGATCATCCAACATCAATGACTTAGAATCTCAGCTTTCCAGTCGGACTATGAATTCTGCCAGCCCGTCTGAGAAGAGACTTAATTCAAAACTAACCGCTTTCAGTCGAGCAGTCTTTGTTGTCGCCAAACCGAAGTAATACTCAGGCAGTGTCGAGATTAAGGCGATGTTGCTGTATGATTTTGTCAGAGTATTTTGTGGGGGATTAAATGGAACCGCTTACAAAGGATCAACTTAAGCGCATTTCAAATGCGTATCATGAATTAGTTGAAATACACCCAGAGCTTAGGGTTGAGCAGTTCTTCTCTGAATCGGCTTCCATCAAACCGATGAGCAAGAAGTTCGAAGGCCAGCTACGCACCATTGTCAATGAGTCGCTCCCGCAAGAATCAGACGTGGGTGTTACCCGCATGGTGCAGGAATTGGTTGCACTCTCACAGGGACGGCCTGCAATTCTGATTAGCGAAGATGACTTTGATTTGACTGCTCATGAGACACTTCCCGATGTTCTCAAGAATCTACTTACTGAGAATCGAAACCTTATCAAGACGGCAATTCGAGGTGTTGGTCGCATCGAGGTGGCAAATCATCCGAACAGATCTTGGGTTGGAACTGGTTTCATCCTAGCAGCCCCTGATGGCCGTGACATCGTAGTCACTAACCGCCACGTTGCGATAGAGTTCGCCTATCGCCGGAACGATGGCAATTATCAATTTGTTGATGGCTTATTGAGTGGAAGCCAAGTTACCTCGACTTTGGACATCAAGGAGGAAGCAAGTTCGATTGCAGGAGATACCTCTATGTCGATTCCAATTGTCGAGGTTCTGCACATCGAGGATAGCCCGGGCCCTGATCTTGCTTTCTTGCGACTTGCAGTTTCATCAGATCGACCAGATGTGTCTCGCCTCGAGCTGGCTTCAGAAGTTGAAGAACGAACTCCATCTGCAGTTATTGGCTATCCAGCGAAAGACACTCGAGAAACGGACCTCAATGTAGTTTTGGATCTACTGGGGGATGTTTACAACAAGAAGCGTTTGGCACCAGGCGTACTAAAGTCGATTTCAGGAACCAGTGTATCGCACGACTGCTCGACACTCGGCGGAAATTCAGGATCGCCTTTGGTTGATCTACGATCTGGCAATGTATTGGGCCTGCACTACGGCGGCACATTTCCAAATCCGATCAACTACGCCGTCTCAGCAACAACGCTCGCCGAGAAATTGGACCAGTTAGCAACGCGGACAAGACCTGCCAGACCGACTGACGAAAGCGCAACCAACGAAGGACACGCCATGAATAACAAAACAAATCAGAACGGAGGTCGAAAAGTTACCGTAGAAGTTCCTTTGCGTATAACTGTTGAACTGGGAGAAGCTTCCACGGGTGAAGCCAACCAAAATCCCCTACCCATAGACGCTGCAGTTCATGACGCCTCCAGCGCCTACTCGTCCATGCCTGGTATCGTCAACGTGCGGGGCGGCAGGCTTCTAACAAACGGCAAATTTTCTGATGAACGGGCCATCGTTCTTTCACTGGATTACACTGCTGATGGAAGCGAAGAGACGATTGCCAAGATTCCCGAGACTTATGGTGGATATGCGGTTCAAGTCCGGCCAGCAACGGCTGAAGAAATCCTCAGAGCCTACGGATACACTGCGTTTGAGTCTGTTCCGCGGATTCGGTACGAAGAACCGGAAGACCTTTCGCTTGATCTTGTCGAGGAAGACATGGCCGCCGTTTTCCATGTCAGCCCTGATGCTGGCTGGCCAACTCTGCAAGAATTTCTCTCCGAAACACAGAAGTCTCTCACAATCGGACTATACAACTTTGCTACTGACCATGTCAGGAATGCCGTGGAACAGGCGGTGGGTACTGCGCCAAGAACGCTCGATTTGGTCCTTGGTGATGCCAGTATAGACAGGGAGCACACCGACTCTTTTGAAAGAGAACTAGTCAGGCATTTTAGCGACATGATGGGTGAGCGCTTCAGATACGAGCTCGCCGATGGGCGACGGCGTTTGTTCGCTGGGCACTATCATACAAAGGTAGCTGTCAGAGACAGCAGCGCATTCTGGCTTTCAAGCGGAAACTGGGAGCCGTCGAACCAGCCAGAAGTTGATCCTATTGCTGACAATGAAACGGGATTTTCGCTGTTAAGAAACAAGAACCGCGAGTGGCATGCGGTTATCGAGAACGTAGCACTCGCAAAGATGCTTGAAGACTATATCAAGTATGATCTTGAATCTTATCGTGAACTCCGCAGATCAATCCGCGAAGCGACCCCTGCTGAACTTCCTCCGATGGTCTTGGTTCCAATCTCTGCAAGTATTGAAGAGCGTACTCCGCGCCAAGCAACTTACTTTGCTCCTCTCAGGGTTGAAAAGCGACTTCGTATTCAGCCGTTAATGACTCCAGACAACTTCATCGAACATGTTCAGTCCTTGGTCGAGTCAGCCACTCAGTCGGTCGAACTGCAAAATCAAACGGTGAAATGGCGGGATCGTAATGTCGATCCACGCTTTGAAAGACTGATGAAAACGCTGCTCGAGAAACATCGTGATGGCGTCGATGTCAGATTTATTCTCCGAAGCGACTATTCGCCCGAGATGAAGGAGATGTTGATTGATCAAGGATTTGAAGCGGATCAAATTCGGTTGCTCAGCCGATGCCATACCAAGGGTTTGATTGTCGATAGTGAACGCGTCTTGCTTGGCAGCCACAATCTCAGTGAATACGGTGCGATCGCAAATCGCGATGCCAGCCTTATCGTCGACGATGTTGAGGTTGCAAGTTACTTCAGAAAGATCTTCCAGTTTGATTGGGACCGGGCGTCGCGGCGCGTCAGGGAAACGCCCATAGGCATGTCCATTCATCGCGTAGGAGAACCGGTGCCAGAAGGCTACGAACTGGTCCCATTGGCTGAATTTGGGCTATGATAAGTGTAGCTTCCTCCTCATGAGACAATAACCTCTGCGCGTCTGAAGCATCTGAATGAAAGAACTTGAACTGCCCCACATGCTCGACCGCGGGATCACTCCTATGATGGATTCGATCGTGGTAAGAGAAAAGCAATTGGAGGCTTGTCGCATTTCTCAACGATGTTGAGCATGTAAATTGAAGCTGGAGATTAGAATGAAGAATGGATTTTTAGCCGCGCTAAGCATTTGCTTTGCGACTATTTTGTTTGTCCCGGAGATAAGGGCTCAAGTATCCGTAGAGGGCATCTTTGAGGCGCAGAAGGTCTGCCCAGCTAACAAACGATTGGCGAGCGACAACCCAGGCAATATCATGACCGTGATCGGTCAAAAATATAAGGTGGTCGGCAAGAATAAGGAGGAAGCAACACATTATCTGATTGTTGTTCCTGGCGCAGAGGTCACCGACCGCCGCTGGGTAGATGTGGTCTGCGGGACAGCAGATTTATCCTCAGGTACAACGGACGGTGACGGCGCCCAGCAACAGCCCATCACACCAGATTCCATTGAGAACGTTCTCGCTGCAAGCTGGCAGCCAACCTTTTGCGCAACAGAACGGGGTCAGTCGAAGACTGAATGCCAGACGCAGACTGCAGACCGGCCCGATGCGCGGCAGTTTTCGATCCATGGTCTTTGGCCCGACGATCTCGATGATACGAGTATCTTTCCCTGCTACTGTGACAATGGCCCACCTGTATCCTGCCGCCGAAGCCTGCCACGTGTCACCACACTAAACATTTCGACACCCTTACGCGATCGGCTCGATGTTTTGATGCCTGGCACGCAGTCAGGGTTGCATCTGCATGAGTGGTCCAAACACGGAACCTGCTATGAGGATTTCAATTCCGGGGATGATATCGGATCTGACCCGGATGAGTATTTTCTCGACACAATAACGGTTATCGAACAGTTAAATGAAAGTTCGGTGGGTACTCTTTTTGTTGATCGTCTGGGGGAGTTTGTCACATTTGCTGAATTGCAAGAAGCATTTGATGCTGCTTTTGGAGAAGGTGCTGGCGATCGCGTAGTCATGAACTGCCAGCGCATTGACGGTGAGAATGCCGTGTCTGAACTCTGGATCGGTCTGGCTGGTGAGATCACACCCGATAGTGATCTAAGAGCGTTGATACTCGCGGCGCCAACGACGGACAACTCAACAACCAGAAGGTCCTGTCAACGAGGCGTTGTCTTGAGGGTGCAATGAACCGCGTTGTGTGTCACTTATGAAAGGCAAGGCAATCAAGACCGCACGCAAATCATGATTGGGCACTCGGAAGATACTTGGCTGCGGGCATCTTATCTGCAAACGGCTAGCGCGTATCCGAAAGTTGGATTTGACAATAGTGGGTCCCATTATCATTACCGCTTGAGCAGCAGAGATTTCGACAAATTCAATAGCTGTGATGGGCTACCTGGACACCTCAACAGGAGTCCAACATGCCACCTCTCGATCACACAGCGTTCGTCAATGCGTGCCGCGATGAACGCGGCGTCGGCCACCAAACACTGCGGGCCTATGCCCAGGATCTCCGGACCTTCGCGCGCTTCACCAAAGCGCACCAGCTCACGGAGCGGCTGTGGAAAGACGACATCCTCGCCTACCATCGCCACCTGCGCGATGAGTTGGACGCCAAGCCGGCGACCATCGAGCGACGACTTGTAACGCTCAAGTCGTACTTTGCCTGGCGCGCAGAGCGGAACAGCGCCCTGCCCTCTCCATTTACGGACGTCCGTATCTCGGTCCGGATTCCGCGACGCCTGCCGCGCCCTATCGAACGGGACAGGATGAAAACCATCTTGCAGTCGGAACCCGGGCTGGCCAATGCACGGCCCGCAGATCAGGTCGTCACAATCCTAATGATCAAGCTACTCATAGTGACCGGTCTCCGGATCAGCGAGCTTACCAATTTGAAAGTCCGCGATGTCACTGCCGACGCATCCCAAATGATCGTGCGCGGCAAAGGCAACAAGGAGCGGATCGTCTTTGTGCCCAACGAGGAACTGCAAGACGCGTTTCGACGGTATTGCATGAACCGCGCCAAGCACGGTTCCCTGCAATCGCCACTCTTCCTGAACGCGGTTGGTCGTCGGCTTCGGTCGCAAACCTTTCGAAAGCGACTACGTGTGCTATCGCATCGCTTGGGGATCGCGCCTCACCTGACTCCGCACCGGTTTCGGCACTCAGCCGCGACGATGCTGATCGAGGAAGGCATCGACATCCGGACGGTGCAGGCGCTGCTTGGGCATGCCAACCTCAAGACGACCGAGATCTACGTGAGGGTTTCGAGCCATGCACTGCGGCGCCCGTTGGAGCGGGCAGACATTCTGAGATCGCTAGAATCGCCGCCGCCTATGGATCAGTTCTTTTGAACTTGTTCACGCTACAATTAACTAGGAGTGCATGCGTGCCAGCCGCACCGCATTTCTCCCAAAAAGCGAGTCGGAAAGCCTCTATGGAGGGGAATATTGCAAGATTTGGTAGCTAAATTCTCGGATTTTTTCACTCTACTGGGACATAATTTGCAAATATGTCATGAATTTCATGACAATTCTTGACTCTATTACTTGCAGTAGCTATCTGAAATTCAACGCAATGAGTGAAAGAGTTGGTGAACATATGACTCAAAGCAATGATAAACGAGAGAAATTCATACGTTTGGCTGAAGGGCGCACGCAGTCTGCGCTTGATGCTATTCGGAAACTTGGAAATCTGTCGAACGGCAGAGCATATGAATATGACGACGCCGATGTGAAAAAAATCATCAAGGCTCTTCGAGATGCGATAAGCGACGTCGAAAGAAAATTTGGCTCATCTTCGGCAGATACCGCCGACAAATTTAAACTGTAGGGGGGGCCAAATCTATGAAGGCAGAACCACTTAACATTCATGACAAGCGCTTTTTGATCAACCGACTGATCGAACAGGCCCCGGTAGACACACTGGTGCGTGAGTTCTTTAAGAACGCCGACGAAAGCGCGTGCAGTGCAAGTGCTGGCAATCGCCGCATCGAGATTTATCCCACGATAATTGAAGACGTGCGTAAGCTAACCTTTTGGAACACCGGCGTTGGCATGGACGACAAAGAGCTGAAACAGGCGACCGATCTATCTTCATCCGTTAACAAGGAGATGTCTTTGGATGGCAATTTCGGGATCGGAGCAAAAGTCTCTGGCTTGACTATGTCGCGCGAAGGTATCCGCTACCGCTCGTGTAAGGATGGCATCGTGAACGAAGTTGTAATCGGCTATGACCCAGATGAAGGCACTTACGTTCGGTTTCCAGCAGAGCTGCCAGACGGAAGTTTCGACACGGTTTATGATGTCTCAGATGTTGCGAGAGAAGACGGACAAGCCACGAATTTCGATTGGACCGAAGTAGTGTTGCTCGGCCAATGCGAAGATCACGACACTGTCGCTGAACCGTTGGGCAAAGGGAAAAGCTTAGATCGTAGCTATATTCCATCGGCCATCTTCCGACGGTTTGCGCGGTTTGGAGAGGGCGTGGAAGTCCGAGTTGATGTCGCAATGACAAAGGGTGGCGGCAAAGGAGAAACCGGCCGCACACGGCGGTTGAAGACACTCAAAGAAGTAATCGGTGAATTGCCCAATCACGAACGGATCGAAGCTCCCGGAGGAGAGTTAACGATCCACTACATTCATGATCCCAAACATGAGCGCCACAGCCACACACTGAGCGCGCTTGCCAACCCAGCGACGAGCTCCACCACGTTTTGTGCGCTTGTCCACAAGGGAGAGCGGTACGACATCAAATCGAAGAAGGCATGGTCTGCTGCTGCGCCGAATTTCGGCATCCCCTTCGGCTCCAAAGTCCTCACGGTTGAAATTGAACTCATCGACAGTTTGGCATTGCCGAACCAGTATCGGGATGGACTTACTTGGCCAGATGATCGGTCCGCGATGCGTGCCGAAGACTTTGATGCCTATGTCCGCGAACTCATGCCCGACTGGGTCAAAGACGTGATACGGTCTGAATCGCCAACATCTGATGATAATTTGGACGATCTGCAAAGCGACCTTCAGAAATTGCTGGATGAGTTTCGTGTCCCCACTGCGACCTTGAGTTCTTCGCGGCGCAAGTCGGCTTTGGTGACTGAGGGCGCAGCTGAAGGCAGCGACACGTCGGACCCTGTCGATTTAGACACTGATTTCCCCGAGACTGGCGAGGATCACGGCGAAAACCACACTGGCCCCGACCCAAGCAAAAGTCAGCGTGCTAAACATAAGAAGGTGCGCAAGGCTCCCGAAGGGTCAAAGCTCTCTCGCTCAGCAAAGTCGCTGGAACGTGTGCCAGAGATCAAGATTCTGACTGATGCGGAAGAGATCGCCGAAAAGAACCTGAAAGGCCGTGCCGGACGGTTTTATAAAGACGCCCAAACTCTGTTCGTAAATGGCCTTTATTCAGCCTCTGAGCGAATGGCCGTTGAGTTGGACGCGGAACTGCGGACATTGGGCGAGCCGGAGGTGGTGCGTTCCGCTATCCTCAAAGCCTCCCGGAAGTTTATGGCTTTCCGTGTTGGCAAGGCAACCTGCTACGCCATCAGCAAACGTCTTTCAGACGACTGGTCTAGTGATGACCTGGATCGTGCCACATCTCCAGAGTCTCTGTCGCTTGCTGCGGATGATTACAAACAGAGCATCTCTCAGGCAAAGCGCTATGCTAAGGAACTGATTAAGACGGCAGATGTGCCGGAAGAGAATGCAGCGTAGGACCGCTCCGATCACAAACCCTAAATTGTTTCCGCATCGAACGACTTGCGTAAGCTCTTGAGAAAAGGCTTTCGCGATCAAAATAGCATCAGTTTCGAACGATGCCCCTGTTGGGACTAATCTTGCGTGGTTCATTCGACAACTGGCAATTATCGCAGCTTAATCGCTGAGCCCCAGCCGCAGCTCAAAGTGTCGATGATGCGAAGCATACCTTCCATGCTGACGTTCCTCTGACCTCTTGGGCTTGCCAGATAATACAGCATGAGCGGAAATGCCTGAACAGCTACTCGGCTAACAAAGGATGAGTTATGACTGATTTCGAAAACGACCCCGATTATGAACAGTGCCTAGTCACTTTCTTTGACGTATTGGGTTTCCGGAATCTCCTTAACACGAGAAGTGGAGCAGAGATTAGGCGTTTGCTTTCGACGTTTCGCCGAGTGTCCGAAGGAGATGCTACCGCACCGACCCGATCCGACGAAATGCGGATGATCAGCGAAGTCCATGCGGAAATCGTTTCTGACGCGATCGTCAGAACCAGAACTATTGAAACCCAGTACCAAGCAGGCCCACTGGTCTGGGAGATCATTGACCTCTTGCATATCCAAATCGAATGTGTGGCGAACGGTATATTGGTGCGTGGCGCCATGGCGATCGGTCCCATGCATCTCGGTATTGATTTTAGCGGACCGGTATTTGGGCCTGCACTCGTTCAAGCCTACTTCATGGAAGAAGGCGAGGTCATCTTCCCGCGCATTGCGGTCCATGAAGATGTGATTGAACACCACCGGCAGGATAGAACGCTTTGGCGGGAAGGGCATTCCTACATTGATGAAAGGCGGCACTTGAACAATCTGCTGCGCCAAGACGAGTCAGGCCTTCACTACATTGACTATCTGCGAGCTAGCCTCGGTGAAATCGACGGCGAATACGCCGGCTGGATTGAGTTCCTGAATCGGCATAAGACGCTAGTCGAGAATGGTCTCGCTGAGAGCCCGAATGCGACAGTCCGGAGAAAATATAGCTGGCTCAAGAATTATCACAACGCGGTTATAGACGAGAATCTGGCCAACTTGGAGCCGGGCACGATGGCCGAAGATGGAGAGCCCTCGGAACAACTATTCGAAGAACTCAGGATCGAACCCTAGTGCCAAGTCGCCTCTATGCTACGATCAGATTTCCACTAGGAACCAGAGCCATTCAGTTGGCGTCTCCGACCACGCCGGGGATGTTGGTAGGATTTTCAGTTAGTGGGCGCACCATCACCCCTTCTGCGCATTAGCACGGTCCTGAAGTACAGCAAGGCGCTTCATTAAGTCATCAAACGAGATCGCGTCTGACTGGAACAGTCCGGCATCAATCATCTCGCCGTAGTCTTCTTTCAATGCGTCGAGGGGTGCGTTGGTTGGCACAAGACTGAGGGATCCGGTCACCGCAACTTGGTAATTAATGATGGTGCCGCCGCTGTCAGTTTCTCGAAAGAAATGCCGCTTGTGTTCGGCGACGTCATTCGCGAGAGCCCGGTCATTTAGTGCACTTTCAGCGATGCCAATCTGATCTAGACAGTTCAGGTCATACCAATGTCGGGCATATCGATCACCGCCCCGGAACGCACCACGAAGGCAATAGGCATGTATGGCTGTCGCTTTCTCCCAGAACGTCCGTTCGGCGTTCATTACACGAGGCTGCGCTTCAGGTAGGACCAGTCCTTCAATCGCGTCGGCCAAATCACATCTGACAACATGGCGCTCTGCGGGCTCGCCTGTTGAACGCGCACCAAATTCCAAGAGGACTGTTGGCCGTACATATCCCGTGCCGCTTCGAACGGCCCGGTAGTCGAGATAGAGTTTGTCTTCTTCGAGACGAAGTTTTGCTCCAGTTCCATCGTTGTCTATTCGACTTTCAAGAAGCGGAACGGCGTTGTCTTTGATCCATCCCGACAATCGGCCTTGCACTGCCTCTGTCCACTTCTTCGCTTGGGATCGGTTGGGAGGATAGGGCTTGTCCGGATCATCGATAAGATCGGGAATGATTTTCCTGATATCGTAGGTGACGTCGACATCTTCGGAGAACCGGTCAATCGCCTTGTAGACTTTGGACAGGGACGTACCTCCCTTGAAAACCAAGCTCTCGCCAAGTGCGCTGTCAAAGAGAGCGTTCAGCGCCCAGACAACCCAGATATCCTTTTCCAGTAGATCGGCGGGCCGCCCCAGTTTTGAGGCGGCTGTTTCCAAAGCTTCAACCTTGTCTTTATCAGACAGCGAGAAATAGTCAGGTGTCTCTACCATTACGCCGCCGCAAGAACGCTGAGCTCTTTGGCAAGCCAGGTTGGCGTGCCCCCCCGTAAAGCAAAGAGTTCATTTCGCTCATCTTCGCTAAGCTGCGATCTAAGCCGATGCAAAACCTGCCTCGCTTCCGACTTGCCATAATATGCCATTGCCCTGAGCGCGTGCCCTGCCCTGCTTTGCGGCGCACGCAACTGCCAGTTTGGTACATGGTGTAGTTCGACACTTTGCGCACCCAATTTGAGATGGCGGCTAGGGCCGGATGTCCAATACACCCGCCGGGTCGGGTTCTGTGTGCTTAACCCAAGCATATTGGCTGCCGACGCGCCGCTTGCGGAGACCGTTTCACCCGTGCTTTGCACGATATGTTCGACGACGGCCTCAACCGACGGCGCCCGTTCGCCAAAGCGTGTTTTGACGGGCAGCGCAAACAAGCCCCGCTTGACGCGCATGAGCTCGCCCCGCCGGACGAGCCGAGATAACGCCTGATCGACAGCTGCACGCTCTCCTAAGTGCAACAGTTCCTTCGCAGAAATCGTCGCGCCTTCGGGCAAATTGGCGGCAAATGCCGTGATGGATTCAGCGGTCGTGTTCATTGCATACTCCTGGTGTCAGAAACATATATGCTTTTCTGACACTTTGCAAGTCCGCCCCTCTGGCTTAAGCAAAATTCCGGGCCATTGCGTTCTGTGGCAATATGTACGCGGCATCGCGTCTGACCCGCATCGCTAGCGCGAACCTCTTTTGGGGAAACGACGTATCTTCAGCGCGGTAGGCACGGTTTCTTCTTTCCCTTTTTTCGCCAATGTGCAAAAAAACGAGAGCTGACAACGATCAAGTTTTGAGGTATGTTCTCTTTTTGTTCGCTTTTCATTGCGGCAATTTGATTGGGAGATCTACCGTACCATGGCAAAACCGTATGCATCTGAAATGGACCAACTCGGTTCGACACTGGACTGGATTTGCCGCACTGACATATCCGGCTTACAGAACTCACTGCGGACATCGTGTAGTCTACCAATGGTCGCTATTGGGTCGGGCGGCTCGTTATCTGCAGCATATGGTTTGGCTGGCAAGCATCGGCAGTATGCCAAGAAGATCTCCGCAGTATCCACACCGTTAGAAATCGTTCGTGAGCCGATTGAAAGACAAAGTACCAATTGGCTGCTTAGCGCAGGTGGACGAAATGTAGACATTCTGGCTGCGGTAAAAGCCTTGATCGCGCGCGAACCGTCACATCTGGTGGTGATGACAGGGAGGGATGACACAAAACTGACTGAAATATGCAGAGCTCATCCGTTTGTTGATCTCCATATTTTTCCGCCGCCGGCAGGGAAAGACGGGTTCTTAGCGACCAATTCTCTGTTCGGCTTCAGTGGATTGATTGAACGTGCGTATGCAGCCCTCTTCCAAAAAACTGAGTCCTGGAACAATACGGCCGATATTCTTAGAAGAACAATTCTGACGCCTAGTGACAGTCGGCCTCGATTAAAGGAACGAACCGACGCCTTATGGCAGCGCTCGACTACTGTTGTACTTTATGGGCCGTCTACGAGCCTTGGCGCTATTGATTTGGAATCGAAATTCACTGAAGCAGCATTGGGTTCAATTCAGCTCGCTGATTTTCGCAACTTCGCCCATGGTCGCCATCATTGGTTGGCGAAACGCGGCAACGATTCAGGCGTACTTGCTTTGGTCGCGCCGGAAGACAAGAAGCTAGCCGAAAAAACACTCGCGCTACTGCCGGACGACATTCCACAAGTCGCAATCGATTTGCCAGGCGATGGTTCGGCGGGTTTGGCCTCCTTGCTGGCGGCATTTGAGCTGACTGGTCTTGCTGGAACTGCTCATGGCATCGATCCTGGTCGGCCAGGAGTTCCAATGTTTGGGCGCCATCTATACCGGTTAAGGCCACCTCGAGAAACAACAGCCAAACCTTCGCATGGGCTATCGCCTCGAGACGTAGTTGCAATAGAGCGCAAGTCGGCAAGTGCCATAGAATGGTTAGAAAAAGCTGGTAAGCTGAGTTATTGGCAGCAAAAATTGGCCCTGTTTCGCGATAGTATTCTCGCCGAAAACTTTCAAGCTATCGTACTTGATTATGACGGAACCATCGTCGAAACACGTTCAAGGAGAGACCCGCCAAATGAAAGGATTCTGCAAAAACTCTTAGAGATGCTCGAAGCGGATATCTGGATTTGTTTTGCAACCGGGAGAGGCAAGTCCGTCAGAATCGCCCTACAGAGTGTAATCCCAACACAACATTGGGAGAAGGTATTGATCGGGTATTACAACGGAGCTGAAATTGGATCGTTAAAAGACGATCTTGTCCCAGATGGTAATCCGACGGCTGGTGAAGCTCTTCAGAAAGCGGCCAAAGTATTGAAGACGGATGAACAGTTGATCGATCTTTCCGAGCAGGAGGTTCGAAAATTCCAGGTAACGTTGACCAGTAAGGGCAATACTGATCCAGAGCATTTATTTAGTCGTGTGATGGAGTTACTGGCACGGGCAAGATTGAACGACGTAAATGTAGTGCGGTCCGGCCATTCTATCGACATCTTGTCGCCCACCGTATCAAAAACAAACGTTGCTCATGCGCTGAGAAAAAGGAGAGGTGCTGTTTCCATACTGTCGATTGGCGACAGTGCGGGGTTGAACGGTAACGATCAGGATCTGCTGGCTGAACCGTTTTCGCTTGGCGTCGACAAAATCAACTCTGATCCCGCCACATGTTGGAATCTCGGCTCCAGAGGGCAACGCGGACCTGAGATTTTGGTCGAGTATCTAGACGCTATTGAGTGTATCGACGGCGCTTTCAAATTCCGAAAGGGAGCTTTGAAATGAACCAAGACCTCGCACTTAAAGTCATGGGCGAAATCATGCGTTGGGACGATGATGAGGCACGCAAGGAGTTTCGTTGGCTCAAACTCATGGCTCGTCTCAAATATGACGGTTACCGAGACTTTCAGGCGGGCATGCGCTTTATTGAAAGCTTGGCGACGTGGCTGCAACAGTTTGATCAAGATGAACGTAAGGTCGCATATACATTCGTCAAAGAACGAATGGTTTATGTTGGCCCCGGTGAGGTGCGTCGACTGGTCGAACAGTTCTTTCCGAACACCATTCGACAACGAATTGTTAAGACTGTCGCCGATGATCTCGGTATTAAACCCTACACTGTTCTGACTGACCCAAAGGCCATATCCGCAATTGAGCGCTTGCGTAGACAGACCCTTGTTTTGGGCCTCAGTGATGGTGCGAGAATGGACATTGTCCGACATTCAAATGTTGGCCGTCTGAGTAACGAGCAGCTCGTTCTTGCGCCGCAGATCGACACCGAAAAATGGAAGGACCTTCTGGAGAGTCTGCGCGAGGACTTGAAAGATCAAGACGCTCTCTTCCGGATCATCTATCTTGTCGATGATTTTGCCGGAACCGGTACGTCATTCCTGAGGTTCAACGACAAGAAGAAAAAGTGGTCTGGTAAGCTCACGCGCTTTCGCACTTCGCTATTCAACGCAATCAAAGACGAAGACGTTGGGAACATAGTATCCCCCGATTGGCAGTTGTGCGCCCATCATTACATGGCGACGTCTGATGCAAAGGCCAAAATGACGGACAGCGAGTTGGCCGCGAGAAAGTCCATGAAAGGCGACGGATGGCCCAAGGAGGTTCATTTGTCATTTGCGACTGTGTTTGACGAGAAGTTGCCGATTGTTCCTGGCAAGGATGATGCATTTATTGCCTTGGCGAACAAATACTATGATCCCATTATCGAAACCAAACACACTGCAGTGGGAGGAGTTCAGCATCTTGGGCTCGGGTATGGAGGATGTGCGCTGCCCGTAGTCCTCGAACACAATACACCTAACAACTCTGCAGCTCTGCTTTGGGCTGAAACCTCTGGCGGTGATCGGGAGGGCGTTGACGTACCAGCAATGCGTCCGCTCTTTCGCCGTCGGCAAAGGCACGTGTGAGGTTAGAAATTGGCAAACCCATTTGAAAAAAGAGCATCTGAATATCGTCGCGACGATGAAGCGTTTCTGCCACTTGTGACGCCAGATCCACTCATTACTTTCTTCAAAAAACATGCCGACGACGGCAAGCTATATGACCAGCTGTCGGTCATCATTGGAGCTCCCGGAAGCGGTAAGACGACGATCGCGCGGCTGTACCAGTACTCCACTCTGAAAACGCTTCTGCAACACGAGAGCCAAACCAACTTCAAACCACTGGTTGATACGCTCACACAATGTGGTGCGATCAAGAACAGAGAACCTGTGCTACTTGGCGGTAGAGTTCCCTTAGAGTCTGAGTATCGGGATTTCTGGGAATTTCCCTACCCCGAAGATTTAAAATGCAAACTGATGTTTGCGCTGATTCAAAGTAGGACCGTTCTTTCGTGGATCAGCAATCTGGTGAGTACCGGGGTTTCGCTTGATCAGATTTCAATAGTGCCGCGCGGTGATGCTATCGCCGCACTAGCTGCAATTGGAGGAAAAAACGGAACCTCTTTGTTCGACAAGGCTCGCGCTATTGAAGAACAGATATACAATATCTCGGCCGCACTTCTTCCGCCATCGATTGATGATATCGATGATGAGGCTGCGGCGGCCTATCACCCATTTGACGTCATTGAGCATTTCAAAATCAAGATAGGTGAAGAGGAAACAATACTCCGTCCATTGGTGATATTTGATGATGCACATAGCCTCCATCCGGAACAGTTCACAGCATTTAGACAATGGCTTGCCCGGCGGGAATTGAAGATTTCGCGGTGGGTTCTAACGCGTATGGATGCTCTTTCACCGGCAGACGTTCTATTGGCGCAGGGTGAAACCAATACCAAACGCCCTGGCCTTAAGAATGCGCGCGAACTCACTGTTATCTGGATGCAGAGCCAAGATGATCGCTTTAGCAAGCGCAAAGCTTTTCGGAAGATGGCAAAGGGAATGGCAACCCGGTATCTGAGGCAGATGGACGTGTTTTCGAGACGGGGCATTCAGGATCTTACGGATTTTATTTCGACACGTCCGGATATGATAGCGCCGAGCAAGCTTGAAACGTTGGCAAGCTCAGTAGACAGCATTCAGCAGAGAAATGGGATAACGAATGCGCGTCGTGAGTCACTCGAAAAACTTGTTGCCAATTACTTATCCAGTACTGGGCTGGAAGGCGAAGACGTCGCCCAGGCAATGCTTTCGATCCTATTCCATCGGTATCTGAAGCGGATCCCACAGAAAGGCCTCTTCGACCATCAAGATCAGGATGTCGAACCAAACAGGCCTATCAAAGTCGATGGTGGCATCGCGGATGGCGCGAAAGTCCGGCTGCTTCACGATTTTGGTCGGCCATATTACTACGACATTGATGCCCTTTGCGATGCAAGTTCGGAGAATGCAGAGCAGTTTCTTCATCTCGCATCAACCTTGGTGACACAAGCCGAAACGCAGCTGATCCGCGAGAAACCGGCTTCGTTGACCAGCAGGGTTCAAAATCGACTCTTGCGTGAGAAGGCTGGGCAAATCTACCGCGAATGGGACTTTCCGCACAGTCAGCAAGTTGCAATACTCGCTGAAGGCATAGCTCAACAATGCATTGCGAAAACGTTGGAGGGCAATGCATCGTTGGGAGGCGGTGCTGGCGCGGGAGCGTTTGGCATACCCCAAGAGGAATTTGACGAAATACCAAAAAAATATGAGGAACTTGCCCGGATCTTGAAATTTGGTGCGGCCTACAACGCGTTCGTGTTGGTTCAAAACCACAGCACGAAAAACCGCATGTGGTGTCAGATTGAATTAAGTGGCGTTTTGAGAGTGCATTTTGGACTTTCACAGACCAGAGGCGGTTTTTTGGAACGTACAACAGACGATCTTTTGTCGATGTTGAAATCAAGTTGACGGGAGCAAGCTGTTGAGGTGGGACCAGTGTATTGCCAATTTCGGGCTGGAAGTAGCTAACTTTGCGAATGACTATTTTGCCGAAGAAGAACGCAACGTTCTACTTATTGCCGGTGCGGGTTTTGATCCCAGATCAAAGATTGTCGCGACATGCCTTGTTGATGCAGGCACAAATATCGAAGCCGTGCTGATCAAGGAAATACGTCCAGAACCGAGCCAGGACTTGGTCGATCTTGCTGACAACAACAAGACGGACTTGGAAGAACTTCTGACAAAGCACAAGCTTGTCGAGATCGAAATTTTCGGTTCCGACAACGCCGTGATCGGCGGACGCAATGTCGTGAATGCTCTTAACGCCCTTAGCTACGACGAATACACGGATGTCGTTGTGGACATCAGTGCGCTGTCAATAGGGACGAGCTTTCCCGCCATTCGATATTTCATTGAACGTATTGAAGCGAATATGCAGCCTTCGAACCTTCATGTATTTGTCACTCACAACCCGTCACTAGATACTGGCATAACGCTCATCCCGAGCGACTCGCCTGGATATATTCATGGTTTTCGGGGCGGTACATCGCTGGACAGCTCCTCAGGAGCGGCAAAGCTTTGGCTACCGCAACTGGTATCTGGGCGCAGGGCGGCACTGAATTCGCTGCACGGATATCTTGAGCCTCACGATACCTGCCCGATTGTTCCTTTTCCCGCCGCAAACCCACGACAAGTTGATATTCTGGCCGAAGAATATATCACAGAACTCGAAAATGCCTGGTCAGTCGATACTCGAAATTTAGTGTATGCAGATGAATCTAACCCTTTGGATTTATACAGAACTATACTAAGGCTGCATGATCTAAGGCGGCTTGTGTTTCAGGATATCGGCGGCTCGTTGATGATACTTTCGCCATTGGGAAGTAAAATTATGGCGATCGGTGCCTTGCTGGCGGCCATGGAAAGGAACCTACCCGTCGCATATTTGGAAGCCATCGGGTACAATATGAAAAGCGGACCACCGCAGGAGCCAGTAGATCACAAGCTTGTTCACCTTTGGCTGGAAGGCGATGCCTACCCCCAGCCTCGACCAAAATTAAAGAAAAACGGAAGCGTCAAAAAATGAAAACTTCAAACCCTCCACAGGCTTTTGGCGCCGGCCTGATCGCTCTGGATCTCATCCTTGGAGCAGATCCAGAAGGCCCAGTTAAATCCTGGACGGGAGGTACATGTGGCAACGTTTTATCGATTCTCGCTTTCCTCGGTTGGAAGTCATATCCAATAGCACGCATGAATGGTGATGCTGCTTCAGAGCGCGTGCTGACGGATATGCAAAGGTGGGGTGTTCAGCTGGACTTTGCTAAATGTGAACCGCAAGGTGATACGCCTATTATTGTTCAACAGATAAAGCCGGACCGTAACGGCAATCCAAGTCATCGGTTCTTGTGGGCATGCCCATCATGCGGCAAGCATCTTCCCCGTTTCAAGGCAGTGACCCAAGCGGCGATCGAAGTTGTTTCACCGCACATGAGCGGTGCTTCAGTTTTCTTCATGGACAGATTGTCCCGTGCCATGCTGACGATGGCAAAAGACGCATCGGATAGCGGCGCTGTGGTAGTGTTTGAACCTTCCGCCAAATCGGATCCAAAACACTTTGCCGAAGCCATAAAAATCGCTCATGTTTTGAAATATGCCGATCAGCGCTTGGCTGACGCAGGTGACGTAATAAGCAACGAAACGTCAGTTATTCTTGAGATTCAGACGCTTGGAGAACAAGGATTGCGTTATCGCTCAAAGTCAGGCAATCGGCCTCTGCCATGGAAACAAATGAACGCATTCAAAACTCCTCGGCTTGAAGACACATGCGGATCAGGAGATTGGTGCACTGCAGGCCTAATCAACAAACTCGCATCCGGTGGATTGGAGGTTTTTGACAATCATGGTCCTGATGAGTTTGCAGATGCTTTAACATATGGGCAGAGCTTGGCCGCTTGGAATTGTGGATTCGAAGGTGCTCGGGGTGGAATGTATTCAATGTCGTTCGAGGAATTTGAACAGCAGGTAACTGACATCCTGAATGGTGAGGTTTACACTGCGCCTAACAAACCAATTCTTAAAGAAGTCGAAGAGATAGTAAGTTGCCCTGCTTGTGCGTCACAGCCTGCAACCGTTCTAGGAATGGAAAACCATCTCTGACAAGTGTCGATCGGTGCGGCGGGAGCAGGCTCAACAACATGATTTTTGGAAGCCAAAGGCATGTAAGTTGGAAGCGATCCCGACCGATTGAAAGTGAGAAGCCTCAAATCTGTGCCGCCTGGGCCTCCTCATCTGCGGTTCCAACAGCCAAATCCAGCTCAGGCAAGTCCCGCAGTGTCTGCAAATCAAACGCCGTCAGAAACACTTCCGTCGTCACGAATGTATGCGGCGCGCCGGCTCGCGGCGACCGTGGCCCGCTGGCGATCAGGTCCTTGAACCGGAGCCGCGCCAACAGATCGCGACTGACCTCCTTGCCGAAGATGTCCTTCAATCCCGCCCGGTCGATCGGTTGATGATAGGCGATGGCGCAGAGCACGCCCATTTCCATCTCGGTGAAGGCGAGAGACTGGTCTCCCAAATCGGCCGCGGCCTTGATCGCGTCGGCGAACTGGGTCTTGGTCCGGAACATCCAACCACCAGCGACCTGAGCCAGCTCATAGGGCCGGCCGACCAACTCGGCCTGGATGTCGTCAATCAGCATTTCGACCGAGGCCCCCTGCCCCACTACGCGCGCCAGGTCCTCGCGTCCGACCGGCGACGCGCTTGCAAATAGCACCGCCTCGATCCGACCCATCCATTCGCGCCAGCGCAGCTCCTGCGGAAGCTCCTCGATCTCCCGATCGAAAACCGCGCCGGCCTCGGCCTTCGGTTTTGGTTTCCGTGTCGCGGTCGTCATGGCGCAATCCCGTAGAGCCGGAACGTGGGCCGCCCGGTTAACTCGCGTGCGACATCCAGTTCGACCAATCGGTCACAAAACCGCCGCGCTGCGCGGTCGGTCATGGAGATGGTGGTGCCCTGAATCATTGGCGAGAGAATGGTTGACGGAGCGACTGCATCGTCAGACAGGAATAGAGCGACGGCCGCCGCCGATCCTTTTGCGCGGAGTTTCGGGGCGACGGCTTGGAGCGCCGCTGCCCTGGATGCGAGTTCGCGCGCCAGTCGGATCGTGTCTTCGATGGACTCGAGGATGCGCCGTTGAACAACCAAGTCAGCCCCCTGCTCCTCCGCAACCAGGTCCCGCAACATCGCCTTACTGAGACGCCGTGCGGTGACCGGCAGCACCGTTGGCCAATTCAGGAAACGCACCAGCGCAACATCTGAGAGCAGGCAGGCTATCCGCTCTGCCCTGTCATCCACCTCGAGAACCGCGCGCATCACCGAGGCACAGCCAGCCAACGGCCCGTGGATTTGGCTGCGGGCAGCTGCCGATTGAAGCCAGCCGTCGACTTCCATCTCAAGGTCGGGCCTTACAAGCGCTTTGAACGCCGCTTGCCAATCGCGCCCGATCAACCGTAGTCTTACGCACTCCCGCCAGAACGCCAACAGATCGCCGTCCGGGCCCCGCGCCTCGCCGGATGGCGTCAGATGATAGGCGTCGCGAATATCCGCCTCCCGTGCCATGCGCCCTTCCAGCTTCGAGGTCGCCGTTGCGGCGGTCAGCGCCAGCCGGTTGGCGAGCAGTTTCATTGGCACGCCGTGTCTCGGATCGGGCACCAAGGCATTCAATACCGTCAATGCTGCCCCTGACCGAAAGGCCACAGTTTCAGGGGTTTCTGCACGACCAGAGGTGACCCAGCCGGGGAATTTCGGTAGGGTCGTCTGGTCGTTGTCGATAGTTGCGGGCTGATATGTCATGCCACAACACTAGTCTCTCGCGGCGCTTTTGGCCACAATATAGTGTATAAACCGCCCCGCTTTACTGCTCTCAGCTACGTCCAATAAGTTTGCATTATCGGACATATCGGGGTAGGCTCAGAAACATGAGCGAAACACCCAAAAATCAGCCTCCAGACGCCGAGAAACCGAGCTCAGCACCCATTGATACGTCGGAT
>NZ_JBGEHL010000020.1:0-22781 GCF_041403445.1 Aliiroseovarius conchicola | reverse complement strand
CATTCCCGCGCTGGACTGGCAAGTAGGGCTGGATCAGCGCGTATTGATTTTCTGTTATCTCATTCATAACAGATACCTAGCATCAAATAGCACTAAGTAATAGTGTTAACAGGCCCTAGTTCAAACGTCATACCATAGATAGTGGCTGAAGTAATGCAGCCTACTCCCAAGGCGATAACAAGGCGTGGTCTAGAGCGCTTTGTGATTATCCAGTACAATAAGGTCGCCAACGTGATGTTAAACACCCCTGCGATACTACCAAGTATCAGGAATAACCCAAGCACAGTTGCGAACTGCACTACTTGGTATGCATAGGTGCCGTAAGTAAACGTGTGCTGAAAAGCACTGGCAGCTGCAACAACAGTTGCTCCGAGAGCTATTGATCCAGTGATTGCTCCTAGACCGGCAAATAGGCAATGCTTCAGACGAGGCGTATTCAAGCCGCAGCACCCCCAACCGTCAACCCTCCGATAAGCAACGAAGGCTGACCAACTCCGACCGGAACCGACTGCCCGGCCTTGCCACAAGTGCCGATCCCCGGGTCCATCGCCATATCATTGCCGATGGCGCGGATTTGTTTCATTGCGGCGGGGCCGTCGCCGATCAGGGTGGCGCCTTTGACGGGCGCGCCGACTTTGCCGCCTTCGACCAGATAGGCCTCGGTGCAGGAAAAGACGAATTTACCGTTGGTGATGTCGACTTGCCCACCACCGAAACCAACAGCATAAATGCCGTCCTTCAGGCCGCTTAGCACCTCTTCAGGTGTGGCGGTGCCGCTTTCCATGATGGTGTTGGTCATGCGCGGCATGGGCGCGTGGGCATAGCTTTGACGCCGTCCATTGCCTGTCGGAGCGACCCCCATCAGGCGCGCATTTTGGCGATCTTGCATATACCCAACCAGCACACCGTCTTCGATCAAAACCGCCCGGCCCGTTGGCGTGCCTTCGTCGTCGACTGACAGCGATCCGCGGCGGTCGGGCAGGGTGCCGTCGTCGACAACAGTCACGCCCTTGGCTGCGACTTGTGTGCCCACAAGACCCGAGAACGCCGAGGTGCCTTTACGGTTAAAATCGCCTTCAAGGCCGTGGCCGACGGCTTCGTGCAGCAAAATTCCGGGCCAGCCGTTGCCCAGCACAACATCCATGACACCGGCGGGGGCGGGTATGGCCTCTAGGTTAACCAATGCGATACGCAACGCCTCTCGGGCCGAGGTCTGCCAGTTTTCAGGAGCCATCAATCCGGTCAAACCAGCCCGCCCGCCGCCCCCCGAAGAGCCGCTTTCGCGTCGTCCGTCTTTCTCGACGATGACTGAGACATTAAGTCGCGTCATCGGGCGCGTATCCGACACCAAGACCCCATCGGGACGAAGGATGTGAACCTCTTGCAAGCTGGCTGCAATCGTGGCCGAGACCTGAACCACGCGCGGATCAAGGTCGCGGGTGAAGGCGTCAATCTCGCGCAGGGTCTCGACCTTCAGGCCAAAGCCTGCGTCCGCCATCGGATCAGCGTCAGTATAGAGCTTTTGATTGGTGCGCGTTGGTGCATCGGCCCACGTGCCGCCCCCATCACCGACCGCAAGCCGCGCCGTGGAAGCTGCGCGCAGCAAGGCTGTTTCGCTGATTTCGGTCGAATGCGCATAGCCAGCGGTTTCGCCTTTGACGGCGCGCAGTCCAAACCCTTCGGAGGCATCATAACTGGCCGTTCGCAGTCTGCCATCGTCAAATACAAGCGCTTCGGACCGTGTTCGTTCGAGAAACAACTCTCCGTCGTCTGCGCCAGATGTCACGTCGGCGACAAGGGAACGGGCCGTTTCCAAGTCCAAATGAGTCTCGAATGGGCGAAAGGGGGTGACGTCGGTCATGGGGGCCTCGATTTCGTGCAAAACGGGGAATTTGTTGCTTAACCCGCGAAGGTTTTTCCTTGTTCCCTGCTTTCTAATATGGTTTCACACCAAAGAGAAACAAGGATTCCCGCGCCAGCGCACGGGAGAGGTATGAGCGAGCGCCAGCCGGGACCGCAAATTGTCGGCATTTCGCGCCGCGCCGCACAGGGAAGAGAAAGACGAACATGATGCGTTTCAGCAGCCTTTTCGCCACTGCAACAGCGATTTTGACCGCCGGACAAGCGATGGCACAGCAAAATCTGGAAGTCATCGGCCAGCCTGTTCCTAAGGGAACCGGGTTCCAGCCCGCTGCGACCAACATCGCCGAGGCGGCGCAGGGGTTGGATGACATGATCCTTTATATCATCATCGCGATTACGCTTTTTGTGACCGCGTTGCTGATTATTGTAGTTTTCCGCTTCAACCGTCGTGCCAACCCAGAGCCCGCGACCTTTACACACAATACTCCGATCGAGATTATCTGGACATTGGTGCCGGTCGTTATCCTTGTGTTTATCGGAGCCTTTTCGCTGCCTGTACTGTTCCAGCAGCAGGTCATCCCAAAGGGTGATGTTGTGATCAAGGCAACAGGTTACCAGTGGTATTGGGGCTATGAATACCCCGAGCACGAATTCGGGTTCGATAGCTTCCTTTTGGACAAAAGCGCGCTTGAAGCGAACGGCTATAAAGAAAGCGACTATCTACTTGCCACGGACACAGCTGTGGTTGTGCCCACTGGTAAGAAGATCGTGTTTCAGGTCACCGGCGCTGACGTGATCCATTCTTGGACCATCCCAGCTTTTGGTGTGAAACAAGACGCCGTTCCGGGCCGCCTGGCGGAGTTGTGGTTCGAAGTTGAGCCCGGCAACGAAGGCATTTATTTTGGTCAGTGCTCTGAGCTTTGCGGCAAAGACCACGCCTATATGCCGATCACCGTCAAAGCGGTTACCGAGGCCGAGTATCAAGAGTGGCTGAAGGGCGCTGTTGAGGAATATGCCGGCAACGCCAACAGCCTGCCAACCGTTCAGGTCGCGCAAGCCGAGTAATCATCAGGGATGGCGGACAGTTATCCGCCGTCCGCTTCGCTGCCCTGATATGGGCGGTGTTCGTAAGTCAAATGCATCTAGCCAGATCGTGTAATCCAACATGAGCGACGCCAGTATTCACACCAAGTCAGAAACCCGCGAAGCTGGGTTTGGAGACTATTTCGCGCTGTTGAAACCGCGCGTCATGTCGCTTGTCGTGTTCACAGCACTGGTTGGCTTGTTGGTGGCGCCCGTTGGTGTAAATCCGGTTGTGGGTCTGGCCTCGATCCTATTCATCGCGGTGGGCGGGGGTGCGTCTGGTGCTTTGAATATGTGGTGGGATGCCGATATCGACCGCAAGATGAAGCGCACCCAATCGCGACCAATCCCGTCAGGTAAAGTGACTGAAGGCGACGCGTTCGCCATCGGGATCACGCTGTCGGTGATGTCCGTCGTCATGCTGGGGCTTGCTGCCAATCTTGTTGCTGCTGGTCTTTTAGCCTTCACGATCTTTTTCTACGTGGTCATCTATACGATGTGGCTGAAGCGCTGGACGCCTCAGAACATTGTCATCGGTGGTGCCGCTGGGGCATTCCCTCCGATGATAGGCTGGGCGGTTGCAACCGGCGGGATCAGTATCGAAAGCGTCTTGATGTTCGCGCTGACCTTTGCCTGGACACCACCGCATTTCTGGGCGCTGGCTTTGTTTACCAAGGGCGATTATGCAAATGCGGGCGTGCCTATGCTGACTGTAACCCACGGGCGCAAAGCAACGCGTGCTCATATTTTGGGCTATGCGCTGGTCTTGGCCGTCGTGGCGATTGCGCTGGGCCTGACATCGATCGGTGGCCCTGTCTATATGGCGGTGGCACTGGTGTTGAACGCGATGTTCATCAAGGGCGCGTTTGATGTGTGGCGTCGCGATGATGCAGCCTCGGATGCGGACAGTCACAAGGCTGAACGTGGCCTGTTCAAGCTGTCGCTTGCCTACCTATTCTTGCACTACGGCGCGCTTTTGGTCGAAGCCTCGTTGAAGCCCTATGGGCTAGGAGGTTGGGGTTGATGGCGATCAAGGTTGATCACGAACTTCACAAACGCCGCTTAAGCCGGAATGTAGGCGTGGGCGTGGCATTGGTGCTGTTTGTTGGCTTGGTTTACGGATTGACCGTTGCCAAGGTTAGTGAACTTTATACGCCAGCCCCCTCCACGTCAGAGGCAAGTCAATGAGCCTGACGCGCAACCAAAAGACCGCTGCAAAGATGGTCGGCGTGGTGATTTTGATGGGATCGCTGAGCTGGGCCTCTGTCCCGTTTTATGACTGGTTTTGTCGTGTGACGGGTTTCGGAGGTACGACATCTGTTGCGGGCGAAGCCTCTGACCGGGTGCTGGATCAGACTGTACTTGTTCGTTTCGATGCCTCAAAAGAACGCGGCATGCCGTGGGATTTCAAACCCATGCAGCACGAGATGGAAATCAAGCTGGGCGAAACCGGTTTGGCCTTTTACGAAGCGTATAACCCCACCGACCGCCCCGTTGCAGGCACCGCAAGTTACAACGTTGCTCCCTATGCGGCAGGCGGCTATTTCACCAAAATCGATTGCTTCTGCTTTGAAGAACAGGTTCTTCAACCGGGCGAGCGCGTGACGATGCCGGTGACCTTCTATGTTGACCCAGAGATCGTTGATGACGGCGAGGCAAAATATGTCAAAGCCATCACGCTATCATACACATTCCACGAAACAGAACTGCCCGAAGAGGTTGCGCAGCTTGCGCCGGCTACCGAAGCAGTGCAAAACTGAGCCAGAAGAACAGGGACTATACGCTTATGGCACACGCTAAGAACCACGATTATCACATTCTACCGCCCTCGATTCATCCGTTTATCGGAGCTCTTTCGGGGTTCGTCATGCTTTTCGGGGCTGTCCAATGGATGGCCAACGGTATTCCGTGGATTTTCTTCCTTGGTCTGGCGGGCGTTCTTTATGTCATGTACGCTTGGTGGTCGGATATCGTCCACGAAGGTCAAACCGGTGATCACACCAAAGTGGTTCAAATCGGCCTACGCTACGGCGTGATCCTGTTCATTATGTCCGAGGTCATGTTCTTCGTGGCTTGGTTCTGGAGCTTCTTCAAGAACGCCATTTTCCCGATGAGCGATAACTATCCCGCGGTGGATGGCCCTTGGCCTCCGGTCGGGATCGAGGTGTTTGATCCATGGCATCTGCCCCTGATCAACACGCTGATCCTGCTGTTATCAGGCTGTGCCGTGACCTGGGCGCACCATGCGATTGCGCATGAAAACAACCGTAGAGACCTCGCGAACGGCCTTCTTATTGCAGTGCTTTTGGGCGTGTTGTTTACGATTTTTCAAGCCTACGAATACACCCACGCGGCGTTTGGTTTCTCGGGCAACGTTTATGGCGTGAACTTCTTCATGGCGACTGGTTTCCATGGTTTCCACGTTATCGTCGGGACACTGTTCCTGCTGGTGTGCTTCTTGCGCGCCCGTGTCGGCCATTTCACACCAGAAAGCCATGTCGGCTTCGAAGCCGCGGCTTGGTACTGGCACTTTGTAGACGTGGTTTGGCTGTTCCTGTTTGCCGCGATCTACATCTGGGGCAGTTGAACCTGATCGGCTGATCGTCCTATCTGGGGCGCGAGGGGGAAACCGCTCGCGCCTTTTTGCTTTTCGGAAATTCGCTCATGTCTTTGCGCCAGATCGTAGCTATCGCCCTTAGCCTTGCCGTCCTTGCCCTGTTCATCGGGTTGGGCATATGGCAGGTGCAGCGCCTTCAGTGGAAAGAGGGGGTGCTGGCCGAGATTAGCGCGCGTATCGAGGCACAGCCTGTGGCCTTGCCAGCGACACCTGGCCCCATTGATGATAAATACCTGCCCGTTGAAGTGACCGGCGAAATGCGCGATCTGACATTGCGGGTGTTGGTCAGCACAAAACAATCCGGTGCAGGCTACCGTTTGATTTCTCCGTTGGCGACGGACGGTGGGGATGTGATGATTGATCGCGGGTTCATTCGTGTGGATCAGAAACAGCCACCCGTGCAGACAGGGCCAGTAACGGTCGTTGGCAATCTGCACTGGCCCGATGACCGAAGCGGCGCAACACCAGACAATGACGTAGACAATAACACGTGGTTTGCACGCGATATCCCCCAAATGGCCGAGATTCTTGGCACGCGCCCGGTTCTGGTCATCGCCCGCCAGATTGATCCGCCTCAGGCGGGCGTGGCGCCTTTACCCGTTACGACCGAAGGTATCCCCAATCGTCACCTGGAATATGCAGGGACATGGTTTTTGCTGGCCCTTACATGGTCGGTGATGACACTTACCTTGCTTTGGCGTAAGAAACGCCGACACTCCTGAAGGACTCACACCAGATGCGCTATATTTCGACCCGCGGTGACGCACCTGCACTCAGCTTTGAAGACGCGATGCTAACCGGTCTTGCGCGTGACGGCGGCCTGTATGTGCCCGAGACTGTGCCGACCATGTCAAAAGACGAAATTGCTGCACTGGCGGGTCTGCCTTACGAGGAAATCGCCTTTCGGGTGATGCGTCCGTTTGTGGGCGATACCTTCAGCGATGACGAGTTTGCCGGGATCATCGCTAAGGCCTATGCGGGCTTTAACCACGATGCGCGTGCTCCCTTGGTGCAACTGGGCCCGAACCACTTTCTGCTCGAACTGTTCCACGGCCCGACCCTGGCTTTCAAAGACTTCGCGATGCAGCTGATTGGCCAACTGTTCCAAGTTGCGCTTAGCCGTCGCGGTGAAAAAGTGACCATTGTGGGTGCAACCTCGGGCGATACTGGATCAGCCGCGATCGAGGCGTTCAAGGGGCTTGATGCGGTCGACGTATTCATCCTGTTCCCGCATGGCCGCGTGTCGGATGTGCAGCGCCGCCAGATGACTACTCCGTCCGAGAGCAACGTGCATGCGCTGGCCGTCGACGGGGACTTCGATGATTGTCAGGCGCGTTTGAAGGATATGTTCAACGACTTCGAGTTTCGCGATCGGGTGAAGCTGGCAGGAGTGAACTCGATCAACTGGGCACGGGTGTTGGCGCAGGTCGTATACTATTTCTCATCGGCTGTGTCGCTGGGTGCGCCCCATCGTAAGGTCAGCTTCACTGTTCCGACGGGCAACTTTGGCGATATTTTCGCAGGCTATATCGCCAAGAAAATGGGGTTGCCGATTGACCAGCTGGTGATCGCGACCAATCAAAACGACATTCTGCACCGCACTATGGAAACAGGCGCCTATACCAAAGCGGGGGTGACGCCGTCGATCAGCCCGTCGATGGATATTCAGGTGTCTTCGAATTTTGAACGCGCGCTTTTTGATGCGTATGGGCGCGACGGTAAGGTGGTTGCCGATCAGATGGCTGATTTGGCAGATGGTGGGTTCGCGATTTCGCAAGGTGCGATGGAGTTTCTGAAGGAACAATTTACTTCTGGTCGTGCCTCGGAGGAGGAAACCATGGCGCAGATCAAACAGAGCTTCGCCCAGACGGGCGAGGTTCTGTGCCCGCACTCCGCTGTTGGTGTGAAGGTGGCTGAAGAACACCTTGGTGACAGCCCGATGATTACCCTTGCCACCGCGCATCCCGCGAAATTCCCTGCCGCCGTCAAAGACGCGTGCGGCCAAGATGCGCCCCTGCCACCACATATGGCAGATCTTTTTGGACGCGACGAACGCGTGACCCGTGTGGCAAATGATCTTGGCGCGCTTGAGGCGCTGATTTCCGAGCGGACAGGACGGTAGGCTAAATGAGTGTGAAACTGGACAAGTTGCCCAATGGTGTGCGCGTCGTGACAGAAACGATGCCGGGGCTTGAAAGTGCGTCGTTGGGCGTTTGGGTGGCCGCAGGTGGTCGTCACGAAACGTCGTCTCAGAATGGTATTGCGCATTTCTTAGAGCACATGGCGTTTAAGGGCACGCAAAAACGCTCGGCGCTTGAGATTGCTGAGGCGATCGAGGATGTAGGCGGCTATATCAACGCGTATACGTCGCGCGAAGTCACAGCCTATTATGTACGTGTGCTGAAAGATGACGTGGCACTTGGACTGGATGTCATTTCCGACATTGTTCTTAACCCCGTTTTTGACCCATCCGAGATCGAGATCGAGCGCGGTGTGATTTTGCAGGAAATCGGTCAAGCGCTCGATACGCCGGATGATGTTGTGTTTGATTGGCTGCAAGAAGCGGCCTTTCCCGACCAACCAATGGGGCGGACCATTTTAGGCCCGGCCGAGCGCGTGCAGAGCTTTGGGCGCGATGATTTGTCGAGCTTTGTGGCTCAGCACTATGGTCCGGATCAGTTGATCCTTTCCGCGGCTGGCGCGGTGGATCACGAACAGATTTTGCGGTTGGCCGAGGCAGCCTTTGGCCATCTACAGGCCCGCCAATCCCATGTGGTCGATGCGGCGCATTGGTCAAGCGGTGAGCGCCTTGAAGTGCGCAATGGGTTGGAGCAAGTGCACTTCACCCTTGGACTGGAAGCGCCGAGCTATCGCGACGACGGTTTCTATGCGGCTCAATTGTTCACTTCAGCGCTGGGTGGGGGTATGTCCTCGCGCCTGTTTCAAGAGGTGCGCGAAAAGCGTGGGTTGTGCTATTCGATCTTTGCCCAGCTTGGGGCGTATGACGATACCGGGATGATGACGATTTATGCAGGCACGTCGGGCGAAGATATCGCTGATCTTTCGGGCCTTTGCATCGACGAACTCAAGCGCGCGGCTGGCGATATGTCTGACCGAGAGATGGAGCGTGCGCGCACGCAGCTGAAGGCGGGTCTTTTGATGGGGCTGGAAAGTCCGTCGGCCCGGGCCGAACGTATGGCGCGTTTGGTGGCGATTTGGGATCGCGTGCCGTCCTTGTCCGAAACGGTTGAGAAGATCGATGCCGTCACGCTGGCCGATCTGCGCAGTTTTGGGGCCGGTCTGCATAGCAGTGAAATGGCGATGGCTGTTTATGGCCCGGCCGGCCGGGCTTATGGCCTTGAAGCATTGAAAGAGAGGCGTGCGGCATAATGCTGGGGCGCTCGAAGAAGGTCAGGATAGAAACAGAGCGTCTGACGCTGCGCCCACCCGCGCATAGCGACTATCGGGCGTGGTCTGCGTTGCGCACAGCCAGTCGTGACTTTCTGACCCCATGGGAGCCGACATGGGCACAGGACCATCTGAGCCGTAAGAGTTTCACCAATCGGGTCTATTGGGCCAGCCGCTCGATCCAGGGGGGGACCGCGCTTCCGCTGTTTCTGATCCGGCGTCAGGACAAGGCTTTGATCGGCGCAATCACCCTAGACCACATTCGGCGAGGTCCCGCACAGGCGGGCACGACCGGCTATTGGGTGGGCGAACGATTTGCCCGCCAAGGTTATATGCGAGAAGGCCTGGAAGCGGTCGTTCATTACGCGTTCAACGAGCTTGATTTGTCACGGCTAGAGGCGGGTTGCCTGCCAGAGAACGCTGCGTCGCGTGGCGTGTTGGAGCGCGCAGGTTACAAGTATGAAGGTGTGGCGCAGAGCTATCTTCAGATCAACGGGCGCTGGCGCAATCATGTGCTTTATGCCAACCTTCGTTCGGACCGGCGCGGGCGAACGCAGGCGGGATGAGCCGATTGGCCGTGAAGGCGACCGGCTCGGGCTCCTTTGCAGGAGCGCTCACCGGTCGCTGGGGCCACGCGTTCCGCTCGGCCCCAGTGGATATTTGTGACAAGAAAAAAGGGGCAGTGGCGTGAGATCAGCAGACGCATCGGTTGAGGCGGCGTTGCGGTCGCGATTGTCTGATGAGGCGCTCCGCCCGCTCGGCCCCGGATATCTCGAAGAGCCGCGTGGACTGTTTCATGGTGACGGCGGGATTGTTGTCGCGCCGTCGACCGTGGACGATGTTGCAAGCGTGGTGCGGTGTTGTGCAGAAGCATCGGTTCCGGTCGTCCCGTACGGCGGTGGAACCGGGCTGGTGGGTGGGCAGGTCATGCCGGGGGCGGCGCCGGTCATTCTGACCTTAGAGCGCATGACGCGTATTCGTGCGGTACATGAAGCCGAGGCTGTTTTGGTCGCCGAGGCTGGGGCCGTATTGGCCGACGTTCAGGCGGCTGCGGGTCAAGCTGGAAAACTTTTCCCTTTGTCGCTGGCCTCGGAAGGGTCTTGTCGGATTGGCGGTTGTTTGTCGACCAATGCCGGGGGGCTGAATGTCTTGCGCTATGGCAGTGCGCGCGATTTGTGTCTTGGTGTAGAGGCTGTGTTGCCTGATGGGACCATTCATCATGGTCTAAAGCGATTGCGCAAAGACAACACAGGCTATGATTTGCGTGCGCTCTTATGTGGGGCAGAGGGGACTTTGGGCGTGATCACCGCCGCGAGCCTTCGTTTGTATCCGCGGCCAGCGGCGTTTGGGACGGCGCTTTTGACGGTACGCGATCCCGCCGCCGCCTTGGAACTGTTGTCACTGGTTCAAACACGGCATGGCGCAGATCTTAGTGCATTTGAGTTGATCAAAGGGGTCGGGTTTCAGTTTTTGACGTCTGCTGGCTTAGGTGGGGCTCAACCCTTTCGTGACGTACCGGACTGGTCGGTGTTACTGGAGCTTGGGTTTGGGCCGGATCGTGATCCGGTTGCCGCCCTTATGTCTTTGTATGAAGCGGCAGAGACGGCGGGTCTATGTGACGATGGTGTGATTGCTCAGAGTGACGCACAACGCAGCGCTTTGTGGAAGTTGCGTGAAGAAATTCCGCTGGCCAACAAGCATATTGGCTCCATCTCGTCGCATGATATCTCCCTGCCAATCTCGTCCGTTCCGTCGTTTCTGGCCGAGGCAGACGCCGCGCTTGCACGATTAGGGACGTTCCGCGTGAATACGTTCGGCCATTTGGGAGACGGTAACCTGCATTACAATGTGTTTCCGCCAAATGGCGAACGCTCAGATAAGTATGCAGATCAGCGCCAAGATATACGCGACAGTGTGTATGGGTTGGTGCGCCAATATGACGGATCATTCAGTGCAGAGCACGGTATAGGGCGTCTGAAACCAGCGGAGTTGCAGAGATATGGCGATCCCGGTCGTCTGGCGGCGATGCGGCAGATCAAGGATGCGCTGGATCCGAAGGGGATCATGAATCCGGGTGTGATCTTCGGATGATCTGTCCAGTTGTTTTATGAAACTTGTTGCACCTAAAAGAAAACGCCCTGCCGGGGTGGGGCAGGGCGTCGCGCGATTTGTTATGCGCGCAAGCAGCGCCTGTACTCCGAACAGGCAAGTTACGATTAGCGCATCAGGGTTAATGTAAGGTTACAACCCTTCAAATTCACACAAGACATGGACATCCATGCCCAAGGCCTCGATCTTCTTGCGCCCACCCAACTCGGGAAGGTCGACGATGAAGGCGCAGCCTACGATCTCGCCACCCAATCGTTCGATGAGTTTGATACCGGCTTCGGCTGTACCGCCCGTTGCTAAAAGATCGTCCACCAGCAACACTTTTTCGCCGGGCTGGATCGCGTCGTCATGCACCTCGACAATGGCTTCGCCATATTCCAACGTGTAGCTTTCTGACAAAGTGGCGCCGGGCAGTTTGCCCTTCTTGCGGATCGGCACAAAGCCAAGGGTCAACTGATGCGCAATGGCGCCGCCAAGGATGAAACCGCGTGCCTCAAGCCCGACCACTTTGTCGATCTGCATACCGGCATAGGGATGAAGCATCTGGTCGACCGCCATGCGAAAGCCGCGCGGGTCGGCAAAAAGGGTCGTAACATCGCGAAACAAGATGCCCTCATGCGGAAAGTCGACGATGGTGCGGATGTAGTCTTTGACGGTTTTGCCCTTGTTCATACGAGCGCCTTTCACAATCTGAAATCCAAAGCTGGTTTGACCCAATCCATACCATCGCGCAAGGGGCGCTTGGTCACAGGACACGCCCAGCCACTGCATCCAATTTGGTTAATAGCGCCGGATCGCGTTTGTCGGGTGCCGTCATGATGGCCATATCCAAGGCCCGGTCACATCCGTGTGGGCAAGGTGAGCGGTCAGCGCCAAGCAAAGCCGGCAGTCCGGCCACCATACGCTTGGCCTTGTCGCCGTTTCCGGTGAGCGTCGCGATCACTTGTGCCACGTCAACCTCGTCATGGTCAGGGTGCCAGCAATCGTAATCTGTAACCATCGCGACGGACGCATAACAAAGCTCGGCCTCGCGTGCGAGCTTGGCTTCGGGCACGTTGGTCATCCCGATCACATGCGCGCCCCATTGGTCGCGGTACATACGGCTTTCGGCCAATGTTGAAAACTGAGGTCCCTCCATCGCCAGATAAGTGCCGCCCTCATGTACAGTCACACCTGCCCGACGCGCCGCAGCGGCGCAGGCCGATGATAGGCGCGGGCAGGTGGGATGGGCGAAACCCACATGGGCCACGCAGCCCGACCCAAAGAAGCTTTTGTCGCGCGCGAATGTGCGGTCAATGAATTGATCTACAACGACAAAATCACCCGGTGCCATTTCTTCTCGAAAGGAGCCACAGGCCGAGACACTGATCACATCTGTGACACCCAGACGTTTCAGGGCGTCAATATTGGCGCGGTAAGGAACATCCGAAGGCGCATGCACATGGCCGCGTCCATGTCGTGGCAAGAACGCAATTTTCACGCCGTCGAGCACGCCGGTTAACACCTCGTCGGACGGAGTGCCCCACGGGCTGTTCACCGCCGTCCAACCAGCCTTCTCCAGACCTTCAATGTCGTAGATGCCCGAGCCACCTATGATCCCGATCATGGTATCCATCGTCGCCCCTTCCCTCCGTTGCAATCAGAGATTGATGGGTTCGGTGTTGGGGCGCAAGCCAGAAATCACGGACGATCCGGTAAAGCGGGCAAGTTGCGGGCACGTAGCTGATCTTGCAGATCGTTCAAGCCCTCACCTACGCGGGCAAGCGGCCAGCGCAGCGATTGCTGTTTGCCGTGACGGTCGCGAAAATCAAAGGCGAAACTGTCGCTTGTCTCCATTTCGGCCAGAAGGTCGACTGCATCCTGACCAGAATAAGTGCAGCTTAGCCCCGTCAAACATCCCGGGTGCAGACTGGACCAGACCGAGGCGCCGTCTCGCAATATCCTAAAGTTACCGGGAACGAACAACGTGCCAGGTTCGATCCCAAACTCTACGCTTGCGCCGTTCTCCGAGGCCGTAACAAACAAAAATTGTGCGGCAAATTCCGGTCGTGGTGAAAAGACATCAACGCGGCGTAGATAGCAACGCTGGATGAAATCTGGACCTTCCCCCCGTTCGTCGCAGACAGTGTCCCAACCCTCGCGTGTTTCTTGATAGGTGACGCGCCAATTCGACGGGCGGTCGTTGCCCTCTGCATCTTGGGCGACAGCTGGAACCGCGATCAACACCGCAGAAATTACGCTTAGTATTCGCTCGGGTAACATGTTCCATCCTCCGTATGGACCCCATGTGCGGTTCTTGCTGGTTCACAGTCCAGTCACGTTCGCGGGACCTATCGGGTTCCACCCAGTGCTGATTGGTATTTTGGGGCTATTTCTACGGGCTATAATCCTGTATGGGCACGGTTCGCGAACAAGTTACCCCAAACGAGGTGTCCCGTGGCCCGAGCCCTGCTGGCAAGTTTTGCCAATCGAATTGAACGTCCTGATCTGCGCTTGTCTCCGTCCGAGGCGTTGACACCGAACCGCATCAAGATCGAGGTGCTTTCTGGTCTGACCGTGGCATTGGCCTTGGTACCAGAGGCCGTGGCTTTCGCCTTCGTGGCCGGGGTCCATCCGCTGGTCGGTCTTTATGCAGCGTTCATGGTCGGGCTGATCACATCTGTGATTGGTGGTCGCCCGGGGATGATCTCGGGTGCGACGGGTGCACTCGCGGTTGTGATGGTATCGCTGGTGGCCAAGCACGGGGTCGAATATCTGTTCGCAACGGTTGTCCTGATGGGCCTGTTGCAGGTTTTTGCGGGCGTGATGCATTGGGGAAAATTCATACGGCTCGTTCCGCACCCGGTGATGCTGGGGTTTGTGAACGGGCTCGCGATTGTGATTTTCCTGGCGCAGCTTACGCAGTTCAAGAACCCTGATAACACCGAGGAATGGCTAACAGGCCTGCCGCTTTATATGATGTTGGGTCTTGTGGGCCTCACGATGTTGATCATTTGGGGTATGCCCAAACTGACCAAGGTCATACCCGCGCCACTGGCCGGCATTGGCATTGTCGCGGGGATCGTAATTGTGTTCGGCATCAATGTGCCCACAGTTGGCGATCTGGCATCCATCAAAGGCGGTTTGCCCAGCTTCCACAACCCGTTCGGCGTGGGCGAGGGGCTGTATCCTCCGTCGATGCTGGCTCCTTTCAACATGGAGACTTTGTGGATCGTCTTGCCCTACGCAGTGATCCTTGCGGCCATCGGATTGATTGAAAGCCTGCTGACCCTGAACCTTGTGGGCGAGATGACAGGCCATCGCGGAGGTGCGTCGCAGGAATGTATCGCGCAGGGTACGGCTAATGTTGTCACTGGTTTCTTCGGCGGGATGGGCGGTTGTGCCATGATCGGTCAGTCGATGATTAACGTGAAATCGGGTGGACGGACCCGTATTGCGGGGATTGCCGCTGCGGTGTTCTTACTGCTCTTCATTGTCGCAGCGTCGTCCTGGATCGAGAAGATCCCGCTCGCTGCTCTTGTCGGTGTTATGTTCATGGTTGTGGTCGGTACGTTTGCTTGGAACTCGTTCCGGATCCTGCGCCGTGTGCCAAAAACCGATGCATTTGTCATTCTTCTGGTGACCGTGGTTACCGTCTATGAAGACCTTGCAGTCGCAGTTGTCGTGGGTGTGATCGTTTCAGCGCTGGCATATGCGTGGAATGCGGCTGCCCGCATTCATGCAGTCACCCGCGTGGAAGGTGACCGTAAAATCTATGAGATCGAAGGCCCGTTATTCTTTGGGTCAGCTGACGGTTTCAGCCAGCTGTTTGACGTGCAAGGCGACCCCGACCGCATTGTGATCGAGTTCGAACGCTCGCGCGTTGTGGACCAATCCGCATTGCAAGCCATCGAAGCTGTTGCCCTGAAATACGAAGCGGCAGGCAAGAAGATCCAGTTGCGCCATCTGAGCCGCGACTGTCATGATCTGCTGACCAAAGCCGGACACCTGATGGTCGATAGCGATGACGACCCCGATTACGAGGTCGCCGCCGACTATTCTGTACGAACAGGGATTTTGGGCAGCCACTAATCTTTCGGCGCTAGCGCTTCCAAACCCTCAAGATCGCCCGTTTCCAACGCGTTTCGGGCACGGGCGATCAACTCTACCGGCCAATCCCACCAGGCCAACTGGTTCATTCGCGAAACGTCGCTTTGTTGCAGGCGCATTCTGACAATTTTTGCCGGGTTGCCTGCCACAATCGCATAGTCGGGGACATCATCGCGCACCACAGCACCCGCGCCGACGATGACGCCGTTGCCGATGGTAACCGCAGGACAAACAATGGCGCCGTAGCCCAGCCACACATCATGTCCGATGCGCGTGTCGCGATTGTCAGGCTGGGCCATGACCTCTTGATCAAGTGTGAATATTCCAAATGGGAAGCTGGTAAGCCCATGATAGGCATGATTGGCTGAAGCGGTGATGAAGCGGACACCACTGGCGATCTGGCAGAACTTGCCGATGATCAGACGCCCTTCGGACATCGGAAACAAATAAGGCGCAAGTCGTGAGGCCCATCCGTCAGGTCCGGGTGGATCAAAGTCCGAGGCATAGGTGAAAGCACCCACCTCGATATTGGGCTGGTCAATCACATTGGACAGAAAAACGGTGCCTTCGTGGTGCGAACCATCGGGCAGGGTGACGGGGTGGACGCGCGTTGCGTCGGGCATGACAAGTGGCATGGGACCTCTTTTGAGAAAAGAAATGTGGACGTCAGGCCGCTTTGTTCATGTCACCCTCCAAGGTTCTGATTCCAGCTTAGCAGTGATGGTTGGATGCGTCTATTCGCCCGGCCGGTTCAGCGTGAACTTGTCATCGACGACGGTGTAGTCTCGGTATCCCAGCCGTGCCACGGGGCGTGCGAGGGTGATGTCAAAAATGCCGCCCATCAGGCAGTCGTCGCGCAGGTGGATGCCTATCACTTCGCCAAAGCAGACAACGTTTTCGTCTCCCGGCAGACGCGTGATCTGGGTCAGTTTGCATTCTAACGCTGCAGGGGCCGCGGGCAAGCGAGAGGCGGCGATGGTCGAGCATTCGACACGCTCCAATCCTGCCTTCGATATTTCATCGACATCTCGCCCGTAGCTGCCGGATGAGACGTTCATCGCATCGGTTAGATTTTCGCCCACCATGTGAACGCAAAACACGCCCGTCGCGTTGATGTTGTCGACGGTGTCCTTTCCCAAATCGCGATCTTCTTTGCCCGAGGTCGTTGCAAACATCACTTGAGGGGGCTCGTAGGCGACGCCGTTAAAGAACGAGTAGGGCGCGAGATTTTCGGAACCATCAGCGCCGCGCGTGCTGATCCATGCGATTGGGCGCGGCACAATCAATGCATTGAACGGATTATGCGGCAACCCGTGCCCATTCTTTGGCTCATAGAACACTCGCTTCTCCCTTCCTTTTTTGCGCTCAGCCGTGATAGCAGCAAAGAACGGCAGAAGGCGAGGGGCGGCAGGTGTATCACCTGAAGGAAGAAACTGAAGAGGATTGGTGGGAGGTCGAAGCGCTCTATGATTTGTGCTTTGCACCCGGCCGCGAGGCTTTGTCTTCCTATCGGCTACGCGATGGTGTCGATTCAGTTTCCCAGTTGTCCTTGGTGGCGCGCGATGGTGATGGGATTGTGTCTGGTGCGATCCGATACTGGCCCATTCAGATAGTCAGCGAAGGTGCGCTGCACGATGCGCTTTTACTTGGACCGGTTGCTGTGCACCCGACCCGCCAGGGCGAAGGGTTGGGTGGGCATTTGATCCGTGAAAGCTTGTTGATCGCGGACGGGATGGGATTGCCTCGTGTGATGTTGGTCGGGGACGCATCGTACTATACCCGGTTTGGGTTTTCGCGGCTGGACGAGGTTGTGATGCCGCCGCCAACCAACCCCGACCGCGTCCTAGGATATGATCTTGCGGCAGGCAGCTGGGACGATATTGCAGGGCAAGTGACCCGAGTAACGCCCGCTGCGTGATCCCTGATCAGGACCCCTGAAAAGGGCCGACTTGCGCTGGTTCCGACGCTTGGTGCGCCATGGTGTCCAGTCGCTGCTTCCACGCAATGCTGCGCGATGCATAGCCCCGTTTGCTATGTGGCCAGTAATTTCGCCGGATTGCCGTGATCACCCCGGCCCCAAGTAATGCGAGTGTGCCTGAAGCGGCGTATGAGACCATCGCCCATACCACCCCGCTATCAAGGCTCATGGCATAGATGGCGGCGAGTGTACCGGTGAAAATTCCGGCAAGGATAAGACTGAACGACATGGGTATTCTCCTTCTTTCGTTCCATCTTTGTTCCAAATGTCTGAAAAAAGTTCTAACACGCTAAAATTTTCTGTAAATTTACGTCGCCGCGCGGTTTTTCTGGGTCAGATAATCCAGGACTGCCGGTCGCACAGATTGTGCCCCAGATAGCCGTGCCTCGTCGATTACGTCCTTCAAGCCAGAGATATCTGTACGTCTTATCAAGTGTTTAACCGGCCCAATAGAGGCCGGCCGCATCGACAGGTTACGCATGCCCAATGCTGCAAAACACACCGCCTCAATAGGTCGGCCCGCGTCTTCGCCACAAAAGCTAAGCGGTGTACGTGCAGCGTCGCATCGGGTCACAATTTCCTCGATCAGGTTCAGGAATGAGACATTCAGCGTGTCATAGCGGCGGCGAACTCGCTCGTTCTCTCGATCAGCGGCATAGAAGAACTGTTTCAGATCATTGCCACCGATTGAGATGAAATCGGCCATGTCATAAAATTGCTGCGGGGCAAACACCATCGAAGGCGTTTCTAGCATGGCACCAATCTCGGTATTTTCGGGCAGAACGTGGCCCAGAGCACGCTCGCGCTCGATTTCGGCAAGAACCATTTCACGGGCATCTCTGAATTCATCGAGTTGAGCGACAAATGGGAACATGACGCTCAGACTGCGGCCTGCAGCGGCTCGGATCAGTGCTTGCAACTGCATCCGCATTACACCGGGCTTATCCAGACCCACCCGAATGGCACGCCATCCCAGTGCGGGGTTCGGTTCGTCCAGCGGGTTCATGTAAGGCAATACCTTATCAGACCCGATGTCCAACGTACGGAATGTGACCTTCTTGCCTTGCGCCGCATCCAAAACGCGCGCGTAAGTGGCCGCCAGTTCGCCCCGTCTCGGAACCCGATCAACGGTTAAGAACTGAAGCTCGGTCCGAAACAGACCGACACCCGCCGCGCCAGAATTTTCAAGCGACGGCAAGTCGGCCATCAAGCCAGCATTCATATGGAGCTTTACTTCGGTGCCGCACCGACCCATGGCCGGTTTATCCCGCAGGCTGCGATAACGCTCTTGTTGCGCGGCCTCCATCGCCATCTTATCGCGAAATGCAGAGACCACCGTTTCTTCGGGCCGCAAATGCACGATGCCGTTCTCGCCATCCACAAGGATATGGTCGCCGTTCAGGGCCTCGGTCGAGATACGACCGGCTTGCACGATTAACGGGATCGCAAGCGCGCGTGCAACAATGGCTGCGTGGCTGGCGACCGAGCCCTCTTCCAATATGATCCCGCGCAAACCCCGCCCATATTCCAACAGCTCGCCGGGTCCAATGTTGGTGGCGATCAGAATGGGGTTTTCTGGCATTTCAGCACCGGTTTCTTCGCCTTGCCCGGTCAGAATCCGCAACAGACGGTTGGACAGGTCGTCCAGATCGTGCAGCCGTTCGCGCAGATAGGCATCGGGTACTTGGCTCATTCGGGCGCGGGCGGCTGATTGTTCCTTCTCGACGGCGGCTTCGGCAGACAAGCCCCGATCAATATCCTGCTGCATCCGACGCATCCAACCTTTAGAGTTGGCAAACATCCGATACGCTTCAAGCACCTGCATCTGGTCCTTGTCTTTGGTCAGTGTGTTGGCCAGCAATTCATCCACAGACACGCGCAAGGTCTCGACAGCTTCCGTCAGCCGCGCCAGTTCCACATCAGGATCATCGGCCACGGGATTGGTCACGACGACGCGGGGTTCATGCAGCCAAACATGTCCTTCGGCAGCGCCCTCTTGGCCGATGCCACCGTTAAACGTGGTCGGGCGCTGGTGCAGGGCGCCCATCGCTTCGCCTTCGCCGATAAATGCGCCAAGTTCGGTCATTTCGGCCAGCACCATGGCAACCACTTCAAGGCCGTAAAGCTCGTCTGCCGAATACTCACGCTCGTCTTTGGACTGAATGACCAACACGCCGAGGTTCTCACCCAGCCGTTGGATCGGGACGCCCAGAAAACTGGAGTAAATTTCCTCGCCAGTCTCGGGCATATATCGAAAACCACGTTCTTGTGGGGCGTTCGTGGTGTTGATCGGGCGGCCGCGACGCGCGACACGACCCACGAGCCCTTCGCCCACGCGCAGGCGGGTTTGGTGAACCGCGGCCGCGTTCAACCCCTCTGTCGCGCAAAGCTCCAGTGTTTCACTGTCCCGAAACAAATAGATCGAGCAAACCTCGACCCCAAGGCTCTCAGCGATCAACGATGTGATTCTGTCCAACCGTTCCTGTCCCTCGGACGCCGAGGCAAGGGTTTCACGCAGCTTTACAAGAAGCTTGCGACTGTCACTTTGTTGGCTTTCTGCCATTCTTGCCGTTCCCTGTACCTGCGGTATCTGTGATCCACTTGGACAAATCACACAGTAGAGTGAGTTGGGACCCTTTGCCAGAAACTCGTTGCACTCATAGACGGATGTTGGGTAGGGCGGCGAGTAATTGCGCATGGCGCAAATGGATCGGGTGACTATTGAATTGGAGCGGCTCTGAAATTTCGCGCCGAACTTAAACGAGTCAAGCGATTGTACAGTGGTACTTAGGACGTTGCCCTAAGTGCGGGACAAAGCTGCGGTCACAGCAATTTCTAGTAAATGTCCAGTTCCACCAGATTCCACACAAATTCACCCATCAGTTTTTCCAATCCGGTGTGGCTTCAAATCGTCCAGATACCGCAATGGGTTGCCGATCAGGATCAGGTTCGAACTCGCCTTCGACACGAATGACCGGCGATATCATTGCTTCAATTGCGAAGCTGAGAGATGTCTCAGAATACTCAAGATCCACCACTGGCACCCTGCCGTCTAGGTCTGGCTTAGCTACGTAGAATCCGCTTTCGGACATAATTGTTACCTCCGCGTCGCTCGAGGCGCCGGGCATAAGTGGTCCGAACAAAAACGCAATACCTGGCGAAGTAAGTTTGCCATCTGAACCAATGCTTCGGGTCCGCGCGCCGATAATTGGAAAGCCGGATCGATTGTCAATCGTGACCGAAGATTTATCTCTTTCAAGGTCCATGGTTGCGACAAGCGAAACCGGCGCATCACCAAGCATTCCTTCAAAAGCGCCGATTGGCGCATAACGGGCATCAAGGTCTTGTGCGGCGAGTGGCGTGGCAGCAAACACTGCAAAAAGTATAAGTAAACGCAAAATCACATTCCTTTAAACTAAAACTATCTAAGCTTCTTAGAATTTGTCCATTAAGTCAAAGGCGGCGCGTTCATATTCAACACCTGATCAGTTTAGATGGCGGCGAAGCGGTTCCGGGTCTTCGTGATTGACAGATGTAACCCGCGACGGACATACAAAGGGCCACAAGAAGAACATCATTAAGAGATTTTTGGACTGTATTGGAGCCAGGATGTCAAAGAAACGAAACGTAGCAGCACTAAGTACGGCAGCATTTCTAACGGTTTGTGTCATATCTGGAGGGGCCGCAAAAGCGCAGCTTGCGCCTGTTGCTGATCCAAACGGATCATTCTCGGGTAATATCGATGGTCATACGATTGCACTGCCCGTGTTGTGTACGCGCTACGCTGACATTCTGGACATTTCATCACACAACCAAGTGATTTCTAACAACACAACCACCGGAGGTGTTGAGCCAGCGCTAAACATCAAGGCATTTGAGACGGGCTTTCAGATCGTAGTGTTTGTTGCTGGCGAGCGTTATAAAATTATGCGTGCAAGAGACACTCTCGAAACGTTTCCCTTTAGTTTGGCGCGTGAGGTTAAGGCAAGTGGAATTGGCAAGATTGAGGTCGATTTCGAGATCACCTGCCCGGAACTCTGAGGCTTTCTACTTCCATTGCAGACGTTCGCGTCAACAGCGTCATCCGACACTTTGGGCGCAAACCGATCATTCGCCCCACAGAATAAAAACGGCCCACCCATCGCGCGATCGCTCTCCGCTCTCGACGAAACTCGCCGACCCTTAAACCTTCTCCAGCTCAAACGCGTCATGCAGCGCCTGCACGGCCAGCTCCATGTATTTGCGGTCGATCAGGACTGAGATTTTGATCTCAGAAGTGGTAATGACTTTGATGTTGATGCCGTCATTGGACAGGACTTGGAACATCTTTGCGGCGATACCGGCCTGCGACCGCATGCCGATCCCGACGATAGACACTTTGGCCACGTCTTGGTCGGCCACGATGTCGTGGAAATTGATATCGCCTGCTGTTTTTGCATCGGTCATGGCTTTTTCAGCCCGTGCGACCTGATCCACAGGGCACGAGAAGGTCATGTCTGTGCGACCCTCCTCCGAAATGTTCTGAACGATCATGTCCACATTCACACCAGCATCGGCCAAGGGCGTGAAGATGGCGGATGCGATGCCGGGGCGGTCGGCCACCGAAATCAGGGTCATTTTCGCTTCGTCGCGGCTATAGGCGACGCCCGAGACTACATTGCTTTCCACGATATCCTCCTCGTCGCAGACCAACGTGCCTGCTTCCGGGTCATATTCCTCGAAACTGCTGAGAACCCGCAGTTTCACTTTATAACGCATCGCCAGCTCGACCGAGCGGGTTTGCAACACCTTCGCACCCAAAGATGCCAGTTCCAGCATTTCTTCGAATGCGATCTTGTCCAGCTTGCGCGCCTTGTCCGAGATGCGCGGGTCGGTCGTATAGACCCCGTCCACATCAGTATAGATGTCGCAACGCTCGGCTTCGAAGGCAGCGGCGAAGGCTACGGCGGTTGTATCTGACCCACCGCGACCCAGCGTGGTGATCCGACCGTCATCGGCGATCCCTTGGAACCCCGCCACGACTGCGACTTTCATGCCCTCGGCGAATTTGGCTTTGATATTGTCGGGCGGGATATCTTCGATCCGCGCGGCCGAGTGCACGCCGGTGGTTCTCACCGGTACCTGCCAGCCTTGCCAACTGCGGGCCGGCACGTCCATTTCCTGTAACCGCAGCGCCATCAGGCCTGCGGTGACTTGTTCACCAGAGCTAACAACGGCGTCGTACTCGCGCGCATCATACAGATGCGACGTCTCGTTCACCCAGCCAACCAACTCATTGGTTTTGCCCGACATGGCCGAGACAATGACGATCACGTCATAGCCATTTGCCACCTCGCGCGCGACCCGTTTTGAGGCCCGGTGGATCCGGTCCAGAGTGGCAACTGACGTGCCACCGAATTTCATCACCAGAATAGGCATGTTAGCCCCAATCCCGTCAGTTTTTCATACGTCCGGGCGTGTTTAGGTGGTGGTGGGTGAAAGTGCAAGGGAGTGGTGAACTGCAGTGAAGAAGCTAGGGCCTGTTAACACTATTACTTAGTGCTATTTGATGCTAGGTATCTGTTATGAATGAGATAACAGAAAATCAATACGCGCTGATCCAGCCCTACTTGCCAGTCCAGCGCGGGAATGTGC
>NZ_JBGEHL010000019.1:0-27649 GCF_041403445.1 Aliiroseovarius conchicola | reverse complement strand
GATTTTGGGGCCGTGGGTATTTCTCGACCACCAACGGTGCCATCACAGAGGACATCGTACTTCAGTACTTGGAAAAGCACATCGCCGATCCTACCGGCGCCAGCCGGTAGTCGTTCAGTTCCTTTTTGTGGTTGAAAAGGTAACTGGCCCCGCTTCGGTGGGGCCTCTTTCTTATGTGGACGAATGTCAACTCAGGTCATTTTCTTGACATTGGCCCTCAGCTAGCGCGAAGTTGAGAAAACGTTTCGAGGTGATACATTTGACCAATTCTCGCCAACACTTACTGTTTACTGCATTGTTCGAGAACTTTCCGTCGATTGTTTTCTTAGCGCTGGTTCATTGGAGCGGTGACTTACGACTTGCCGGTTGGGCTGGCGCTATTTTAGCGGCTGTTGTTTGCACAGCTTACACGATTGGAAGGCTCCGGCCACATCCAGTATTGCTTGGAATCAACATATATATGCTTGTGATTACCCCAACAGTCGAAACGATCATTTTTCTTGGCTTAAGCTCTGTGGCCGATACATTGATTGCTAATGCACAATCATTTGTTCTGGTCGCAATTCTTCTTACGGGCAGTACTCTGACATTGATTTCGCAGCGCGGCTTTATTGGTGTGCAAAGCAAACATCCGAAACTTGTCGTGCGGTACTCGTTTGTCTTGCTGGCTATCAGCCTTTTGTCGGTGTTATGGACATTTGTGATCCATGCCGAAAGGTTTGTAGAAATTGGTGTGCCGTTACTTTTCTTGTTCGGAGTTCGGCAGTTTTTGGCAGCCAGAATTGAAGATCAAGAAGAACGGCAAACCGGCGGGCGTCTTGTCGTGCCGGCCGCACTGGGATCGCAAGCTCAAGAATTGGATTTTGGCGCGTAACTCTCATCCCCGCGTTGACGACATGCACAATGTTGATACCCAAGTCTTTCAGCTGATGCGCAATAGCTGCTTCACCTGAGGGGCAGGTGTGGCTCTTAACCAACCCGTCTTCCTTGGGAAACAGGGCAACCGAATAGGTCTTCTTGTGAATATCGAGGCCGACGACGACAGGTTGGTCTCCCACCGCTGCCACAAGCCGCGAAATGCGTGTTGCTTTCGTGACTATGCTGGCAACTCCTATGATTGGAATGTTCCGGCATCGCAGCAGTTAGCCGCGTCGCCGTCCAGCATGGAATTTTTTGGTAGAAAGAAAATGGCCGTGCAAAAGGAGCCTGCACGGCCATTAGGGTTTGCGAGACCGACGGGAATATGAAAGGTTTCGCTTCCTGATAAATACCTAATTCTATTATGTGTAGTATTCCAGAGATTGAACGCAATCACTCGCGTCTGCCGCAAATTGGAGCATCACACCGCCTATTCGACGCCGTTATCGGACATAATCCCAACACCATTCTTGGCAATTCGCATCTTCTCTGAAGGATAGTCGCGATCACGGATGCTTTCGACACGAACATCAACAAATTCGGTGCCACCGCATTTTGAGCACCCCATCGGTGGATAGTGCAGAGGGTGATCATGAGCGACAATGTTCAGCAAGTCAGACGCCAAGAATGTCGCGCCGCGCTAGCAAAGATTGCAGCGCAACAGAATGACTTGATTGTCTCTGGCCGCATCCTTCATTGTTCGAAATGGTTTTGCGGGATGCGCCCGAATGGGTGGGCGTGAGGCAGGCATGTTCTGAATTGGAACATAGTAGGAACAACTTGCAAGGTCCGACGCGACGCTTTTGAGCCTCGATGCCGTGTTGCTCCATGCGTAACATTCTGATTCTCCGGTTGGAAACTACCGGCTGGATTTCTTAACTGGTCTCCGTTAGTTGTCTGTGTGTTGTCGGGTGTAATGTTTTTTCTGGTGAGTTTTTGGTGAGCATATTTGATATTTCGGCTGGCACCGATCCTTTGGTGTTCTTTCAAGAAGCAATTGAACACGGCTGCACTGATTTGCACTCAACATTGTGCAAGATCGTCGCCAATCTACCAGAAGAAACCTGCCAAAAAATCGCTGCCGACATCGCAGCCTTTGAGACGACCAGCACTGTTTCAACCTTGATTGAGCGTGTGTTTCAAGCAACAATTCGATGTTACCAAGCCGAGCAAGTTTTTGGCGAAGAGCAAGAACACCTTTCAAATCCAATTCCAGCGCTAATTGACAGCATTGATGACAATCTGTTCCGCTAAGAGTTCGATAAGATAGCTTTGTTCTAAGTTGTTCATTGGCGATGGCCGCGCCCTAGGCTTCAGCCGGCATACCGGCTTACGCCCCGAACCACCCTGCCCTATCTCCCTGCGGCCAGCTGCGCTTCGGCTATCGCGGATCCGCGTGCGGCTTCCCTTGGGGCGTTTTTGTCGATGCCATTGCGTGCGCTGTTTTGATCTTCCACTTGATCTGTCTGGAATGTGGCTATCCACATGGAACATGATCAGCTGCACAAACCGAGACTTCGTGGTCGTTTGCATCATCAATGTCGGGTGGAGCTGGCCCGGTGTCCCATCCATTCTTGCCGTTCCCTGTTTGAAATTCACAGTTAGAGCAGGCACACCATTTCCGATCCCTCATATGTGTTTCTATCTGATAAAACATCGCGCGCAGCCGGGGTGAGCCGCGGTTCAAGAACCGCTTCAACAGGTATTTTCCCCTGCCCTTCCCTGCGTGATGGGCATTCCTCGCGCATCAAAATACCTGCTGACACCCCCCTCATAGCTGCACGCCAGAAAATGTTTATCGAAACACAAAATGAAGGATCTACAAAATGGCACAAGCTCTGAAACTGCGCGTTAAAACCGGCGAAAAAGACGGCAAGAACTTCTCTAATGACCGCAGTCAAGCCTTGCTTCCAACGCATTGAACTCGCCCAGAAGAAACTGGCGGTTCCGTTTGTGTGCAAATGCGGCGGGCAGGATGCCGGGGCAATGTGCGACGGTTGATCATACTCTAATCCGCGCGTTCAAAGCGCATTCCGGCATACGTCGCGGGACCCTTGTCTGGAACGCGGGCATAGAAACCTGATGGATCTGCCCTACAAGTTCTCGGGGATTCCCTGACCTTCCCCGGCACCCAGCCCGCCGCATTGAATTGTTCGATTCTACCTATCGGTGGTTACGATTGCGTATTTTGCTCGTTTGGCTCCACGGTATGCGCCAAAACCCAAATGAAACCGACCAATTCTCGAGCGACGGCTGTGATTGCCAAAGGCATTTTCTTTCCACGAGCAACCAAGCGACGGTATCTGCCACAAAGGCGGACTTGCGCCTTCCAGCCTATGTCTTTTGCAGCCTGGGGAATCCCCTCTTGCCTCAGCATCATTTGCATACCGATCTTTGCGGGTTGTCGGTATGCCCACGCCGCTTCGATCAGCGTGCTTCTTGCCAGTATGTTGCCCGTTTTGGTGATCCGGCCTCGACGGGTGGTCTCACCGCTGGAGCGTTCTCCTGGAACGAGGCCGAGAAATGCCATCAACTGGCGTGGGTGCTGAAAACGGCGTATATCGCCGATCTCAGCGACGAGCGTCACAGCCGTAATCAACGCGACACCTCGAAGGGCCTGCAGAGCTTCGACAACAGGCGCAAGCGACCAGTCCGGCACAAACATTTGGATCTGTTCTTCAATACTATCGCGTCGAGCCTCAGCTTGTTCCACTGCATTGAGATATGTCTGAAATGCAACCTGTTGAGCCGGGTGAGGAAAGCTCTGGTTTGCCAGCCATCTACGGTGGCTACGCTTCCAAGCTGTTTTGCCCCAAATGCGGCCCTGGCGAAGCAAAAAGCTTGTCACGCGTTGCCGCGCGCATCGTACATCCTTTGTAGCAGAATTGCGCACCCGGATCAGATCGCGCATCGCTTCATGAACTTCATCCGGGACCCAAACCGACGTTAGCTCATCGGCACGAGACAGCCGAGCCAACATCACTGCGTCACGCCGATCCGTCTTGATCCGATCGCCCGGGCGACGCGGCGTATGGGCTGGCGACACAACTTCGCATGCGTGACCAGCTGCTAGAATTTGTCGGTACAGGCCATAACCGCAAGGCCCTGCTTCATATACAAAATGCAGCCGATCATGACGCACGCTTAACTTCTTCAACAGCCGCGCAACAGAATCCGGCGTGCTTGCAATCTCTCCCCATTCCCGAACTTCACCTCCTCGGGAGGCTTCGGCCACTGCTACGGCTATTGTCTCTTTGTGGACATCAAGGCCCACGAATGCGCTATATTCTGACATGGTTCGTCTCCCTGTGCATGAGGCTCGGCACTCATAGTGCAACCCTCGTTCATCGTTTGCACACGATGGAGGCGAGCCACCTAACGTGGCAAGCGCTAGGCTGCTTAGCGGTCATACCGTCTGGAACACCTGCGGAGTTCTCTTCCTCAACACCGACGACGACGGCAACGTCACTTCGGTCACAGTGAAGCACGACATGTTCCCCGGTGTGGAAATGGCAGCATTCCCAGCCAAACCAAAAGAGGAAGATCAAGACTAAGGCGCTATCGCACCTGGGCGGTCGAAAGAGCGCCCTTTCGCGTGTTCGCAAAGCCGCACGCGGCGCGGTGCTCCAGACAATGTTCGACGCGCTGCGTCGCCCCCTGCCCTCCTCACCAAACAACTACATGCCTGGACAGGCATAGAGCCTTGGGGTTCGAGCAAGTCGAACGCCGCTTCGGCTGACTAGCGGTAAGGATACCGCCGGATTGAAGCGAATTAGACAGACCCGAGTTGTCGGCTGCGCCTCCTGCCCGCGCCAGTCCGTCGAATTCGCTCAAATCCTTCCTTTCATCGCATTCGAGGATGATCAAGCGCAAATGGTCAAAGTCATTTGCAGCACCTTCCAACAGGTTCCGGCCGACGCGATCCGGCAGCTTCTATCAAAGGCAGTGTGTTTCCCTTGAGGTGTTCACTGGCGCCGCCCAATGGGAAGCCGCTGAAAAAGAGCGGGTGCAGCGCCTTATTCTCGAACGCAAGGAAAGGCTTGAGGATTTAGGGACCGGGCTGGTCTTTTTCTTTCCAGATTGCCGAGGTTTGCTTGCATATATATGAAATATCCGTATATTACATATATAACGGACTAAGGAGTAGGCAGATGAAAGAATTTGCAGCCGCTGAAATGAACCGCTCACCCGCCGACATTTTCGAAGCAGCGACGATCGCGCCCGTTGCGATCACGAAGCACAGAAAGCCCCGCTTTGTGGTTATGTCTATGGAGCGCTACGAAACACTGACAGAGGGCCGCACAACGCAAGTTGCTGTGTCCGTAGCTGATATGCCACCAGAACTGGGCGCACTGCTGGACAAAGGCTTAGAGGAACATTTCAGTGGCAAATGATTTCCCAACAGCGGGGCAGGTTTTTGATTACCACTATCTTTGGAACTGGCAGGCCGAAGAAGGCGAGACCGAAGGCCGGAAAAAGCGGCCTAGCTGTATGGCACTGGTGATGATGAACGCGCAGGGGCAACATGTTTTGTTTATTGCGCCGATCACCAGTAAGAAACCGGACGCCGAACGCATCGCAATCGCTATCCCTGAGACAGAGGCACACCGTGCCAAGCTCGACACAGATATTCCCCTTTGGGTGATCGTGGATGAGTTGAACGCCGATGTGCTGGAAGCGTCTTATACGCTGGAAGATCGTAGCCCCAGAGGGCAATTCGGCCCAGCATTCACAGGCACAGTTTTGCGGGCAATCCAATCTATCCGCAAAACTGGCAAGCTTAGTATTTCAAATAGAACATAGAAGCTTCTGTTTCGCTGTCTTCACCGCATCGACCGCTGTCTTTAGAAGGTCGGAAAAGCACACGCTTCATACTACGACGCACATAGAATCTCCCCTCGCCCACAAGGCTTTTCAGCCCTTCGATATTTGAAGTCTACGGGCTGCTAAGCCTTGTTCCCGCTGGCGCCTTTAATGACATTCCTGCTTTGCACAACCAGTGACATTTCTGAATGGTGTTTACAGGGTCGAAAAATTCGTGTTCGTCGAAAAAATCACAAGCGATGCGCTCGCCGCAAAAACACTCATTCGGTCTAAGAAAATAAGCTTTTGAAAAATATAGATATATTCTGTGATGTGTCACAGTCGACGCGTGAATTTCGAGAATTTTAACCCATTAATATTAAACGGTAAAAATCCTTAGCGTGTTTTTCTGCACTGAGCCGCACTCGACCCCATAAAGGCTCTCCGCGATGCCTTCGCGACGGCACAACGCTGAGATGCTTTCTTCTCCGCGCATCCCCGCCAAAACAATGCAGATCTTCTCCTCCGCCGAATAGGTTTGCCGCGTCTTGCGGCGGATGTTTTTTACCAATTTATCTGCAGACGCTTTGCTGCTTCCGGATTTCTTGTTCATCTTCACTCCATGAAGGTTACGATGAACCAGAAATCCTCCCTTACGAAAACCTCAATTCTGTCCCAAAAGCGCTGACGTCAGACATGGTGGCCGAGATTGGTGATATCACGCGCTTTGAGAATCCGAGACAACTCATGGCCTGGCTGGGATTGGTACCCAGCGAACATTCGAGCGGAGGTACAAGCAGGCGCGGGCGGTTGACAAAGACCGGCAATGCGCTGGCCAGAACTATGCTCGTTGAAGCGAGTTGGTCATACAGACACCCGCCAAAGGAGGGGCAGCCGTATCTGAAGCGTTCGGCGCACCTGCCTCAAGAAATCAAAGACATTGGTTGGAAAGCTCAGACCCGGCTGTGCAGTACGCTGGAGATGGCAGCCATGGATAGGGAAATCCTCGCACCCCGTTGGGAAACACATCCGTTCTTAGAGAGAGGCACTCCCGTATCGAATTTGGTCAGGCGGTAATCAATCCGCGGATGAGAGCATGACAACCATCGGTTCGGCTTGCCGTCTCCAGCGCTTGTACAGGCTACAGACTTTGACCATTCCGCACCAGCGGGGTAGTCTCATCGTGTCGAGAAGATCAAAAACTCTCATGAGAGCGGGGTCTGTAATCCGCGCCGCCGTCACCCGGCACAGTGCTGGAGAAGCCCGGCCGCTTTCGAACGAAAGGTGGCTTAAACGAGCACTTGGAGCGGAAGAAAAGCGCGACAGGTTCAGTTTGCAGATGTCCCGAACGCGTAGCCGAATTTCGCCTTGCAGCACGTTGTTTCACGCTAAAGCTGAACCGACTGGAAGTCGGTGGGTTGCCGCGCCGACGCGGATATACGTCTCATCAACATGCCAATCGGCACTTGTCCGACGCAAATACTTCTCTGTTCGCTTGGTCAGCTCGGGGCCGAACTTCTGAAACCGGCGGTACACGGTCGACCTGTCAGTAGTGATCCCCGCCCAGCGAGCAGATCGACGACATCCTGATAGGACAGCGGATAGCGCAGATACCACCGCACAGCGCAAAGGGTGATTTCGTGCGGAAAGCAGTGGCGCTTGAATGGGATCTGCGCAGCATGTTCGACCTCAACAGCGTCATCGTGGCCAAATGCCTTGGTTAATGCCCCGGTCCCTTTGATCGCGTTATTCAGGCGGCCGCGATCTCGGCGAGCTTGAATTTTGCGCTCAAGGTATTGGACATCGTTTTGAGATCGAAATCGTCATTCGCCGCCAGAAATTCAGTCACGATCTCGCTTGGAATGGCGCTGTGGCCACTCAATACACCGGCCATTGCACCAGCCATTGCGGCGATGGAATCGCTGTCGTTGCCAATATTCGTGGCCAGTTTGACAACCTTCCATGGATCACCATTGGCATAGGCGAAAATGCCGATCGCGCATGGAACTGACTCGGCGGCCATAACGCTGTTTCCGACCTCCGCTTCCAACCGTTCAAGAAAGTAGCGCGTATTTTTGGCTTCTTGCGCGATACGCAGGGCCATCTTTGTTCTGGCTTTGAAACGAGGGCCGGCCTCGAGTCGTCCATGTTTCCGAGCAAGATTGCGGCCGTACCGGGCGCCTTCGAAACAAGCGTCCAGGACTTTGTCCACCGTCGCGCTGTCGGTCATTGCAATAGACGTCCCTGACGCGATTGCGCAGGCGGCCTCGATTGCCACACTGGCGTCGTGTGACGGCAGACATGTTTTAAGTGTCATCTCACAGCTGGACCGAATATCGCCGGGAAAGCACATGCCGACAGGTGCGCAGCGCATAGCCGCACCATTCGTTGCACCGATGTTAGTCATCTTGCGGTTTGAGGTGCCGATCAGACCGAATTTTGTAGGGTCGCGTCCTTCTTTCAAAGCGTTAATAAGCGCTTCGGTGCTAGGCCCCATAAACCCAGCTTTGGGCGAGGTCTCGCGCCAGGAGAGCAAGCAGGCAATCCAATCTTCGTTTGAGAACGCAGGCCCTTTTTCAACCAGCTCGCGTGTCAGATAGTACATCTGGCTGGCATCGTCGGTTATCTCTGCAGTCTTGCCATTCTCCGCCCCGGCGAAAGTATCGGGAGGGGGAGATACAAAACGGTCCAGTAACTTTTCACCGTAAAGCTCGCGAATCTCTTCCATTGTATATTGCTCGGTGGGGGCCCCAAGAGCGTCACCGATGCCTGCGACCAGGAGCCCGGAGTAGATTTTTTCGGTCGTGCTAGAGCGGCTTGGCATTTTGAGTTTCCTTTCGAGACGCGCTGAGAGTGACAAGGCCCGACTGGACACGGCGGGCGCTGCGCTGATGCCGACGCCAGGCAAGGGCAAGAAGGGCGAGAATTGTGACAAGCGGAGCCAAAGAGAAAACGACTGCCGTGGGCACGTTGAGTAACCCGAGTTGGGCAGCAAATACGCTGGCCAGACCGAAGAAGGCTGCGGCGGCAGCCGTGCCGAATACAGAGCGCGCCCCGAGGAAGATCGCGGCGAGCGCCAGAAAGCCCCGACCTGCCGTCATATTGGCCTGAAACAGCGTTAGGTATCCCATTGAGAGATAGATGCCACCGAGCCCTGCCAGCAGGCCGCTTAAAAGGATGGCATAGTATTGAATGCGCTTGACTGGGATGCCGGCGGTGCGACAGGCTTCGGGGTTTTCGCCCACGGCCCGCAGACGCAGCCCTAACCTCGTCTTGTGCAAAAACACCCAGACGAGCCCGATAGAGATCAGCGCAACATAGATCAGAACATGATGGCCGGATCCGTTGGCGCCCGCGAACAGACCACCAATTCCGGGAACGTCTTGCAAGGGTCCCAAGCTGATCGTGGGCAAAGCAAAGCTGGTCAACCCGGCGGACGAGCCTTTGTCGCCTGAGATGGAAAACAACAAAAAGACCGTCAGGCCCGCTGCCAGAATATTGATCCCGACACCTGCGATAATCAGGTTGGCATCAAATTCGAGATAGAAGATCGCAAGAACGAGCGCCAGGAATACAGCGGACAAGAGTCCAGCCGCTGCCCCGACGAGTGCAAAAAACAATGGCCCTGCATCAGGCCACATCGTTGCAGCCCATGCCGACCCGATCACACCGAAAAAGGCGGCAATCAGCATCATGCCTTCCAGGGCAACATTGATGACACCTGCCAATTCCGAAATCAGGCCACCCAGTGCGGCAAAGATCATCGGGGTCGCAGCCCGCAGGATCGCGGCGAAGAAGGATGCGGTAAGCAGGGTCTGAAAGAACTCGATGATTGTCATTTGGCACGCCTCCCAAGGCCAAGCCACTGTCCAAGTCGGGGCAGCAGATTCTCAGAAACGGTGAGAAGGATGATGATGGCTTGCACAACAAGCACCATTTCGCGGCTCACGTCGGTCGTCCGTTCCATGACCTGGGCGCCGGCACGCAAATACCCGTAGAACAATGCCGCCGGGATGATCAGGCGCGGGTCGTTCCGGGCGAGCAGGGCGACAACGATGCCTTCAAAGCCCAGGCCCGCCGGAAAATCGCTGGGTAGGCGTTTGAGGATTGCATTGGCGATATGAAAGCCTGCGATCCCGGCCGCCGCGCCTCCGATGGCCATGGAGAGTGCCACAGTTCGATCCACCGGCATCCCCATTTGCCGCCCGAACGACGGGTTCTGACCTATAACACGCAGTTCATATCCTTTGTTGCTGCGTGCCAGAAACACATAGGCAAGCAGGCAGACAAGTGGGGCGACAAGGATCATCCAGGTGACGTTGGTGCGCCGGATCAAAGGCTCAAGTATGGCACTGGCCTGAAAGAAGGGGGTTACGATAAAGCCTGCCTGCCGATCAATCATGATATTGAAAACAACGAAGATGAAGAACTGTATCGCGATGACGTTCAGCATCAACGTTGTCACAATTTCATTCGCGCCTGCCTTGGCTTTCATGATACCGGGCAGCCAACCCCAGACAAAGCCAACGACCACGGCAGCAGTGAAAGCCAGCGGGATCAGAATTGCGCCGGGCAGGGGGACATAGATACTGATGGCTGCTGACGCCAAAGCACCGAGAAACAGCTGCCCATCGGCCCCAAGGGAAAACTGCCTGGCCCGAAACGGGATCGCGACCGCCAAACCAACGAGCGCCAGCGTGATGCTGTCTTCGATAAACGTGCCAAAGCGCGACATGCCACGCCACCGGATCGTCCCGTCATCGAGAACCGTCGAAGAGGGAAGCGGCCCGGTGAGAATAGCGTCAAAAACCTTTGTGGGCTCCTCACTGATGAACAGGATGATGATCATTCCAATCAGCAATCCGATCCCGACCACAAAAATCGTTTTCAAGATTTCCCTTAGGATGGAAGACTGGTTTGCAATAGCGCTAGACATCGGACATCTCCTGCCGGTCGGATAGGCAAGCGCTTGCATCGCTTTGCCGTTCTGCTCCGAGCATATAGAGGCCAAGCTCGTTCTCGTCTGCCTGATCTGCGTTGAAATGGGCGACGACTTCGCCCTTGTAAAGGACCATAATGCGGTCGGAGAGCGCGATTGTCTCTTCCAGATCTGCCGAGACCAAAAGAACCGCGGTTCCTGCATCACGCAGGTCAACCAACTGCTGTCGCAACCCTTCGGCGGCACCGATGTCCACACCACGGGTTGGTTGGGCGGCGATCAGGAACTTAGGATTGGTCGAAAATTCGCGCCCGAGAACAACCTTTTGCATATTGCCGCCGGACAGAGCGCCAATCGGGGTTTTTTCTGATGCTGTTTTGACACCGAAGGACTCAATCATTGCTTTTGCGGCCGCGTTCACGGCCGCGCGCTTCCGAAAGCCGGATCGCGAGTAAGCATCGTTAGCGTATTCTGCCGCAATGAAATTCTCTTCGATTGACATGTCGGCGACGATGCCATCATGGATTCTGTCCTCAGGGATGTTTGCGACGCCTAGGCTCCGAGCGGCCCCAACTCCACGACCCGTGAAAGTGTTTCCGTTTATGCTTGCTTCACCTTCTGCTGGTGGCAGAAGGCCGATCAGCACCTGCCCGAGGGCGGCTTGGCCGTTGCCTTCGACACCGGCCACCCCGAGAATTTCTCCGGGTCGAATATCGAAGCTGACGTTGTTCAAGCGAACGCGACCATCCAGGCCAATCAAGGTCAGATTTCGGGCCTCTACAATTGACTTAACGTCCGGGTTCTTTCGTGGAGCCGGGATATATGTGACGGGCCGCCCCACCATCATCTCTGCAATGTCGGCCACGGTGACGTCGGCGGCGTTGACCTGCCCCATGACTTTGCCATCGCGCATGACAGTCACGCGATCAGCGACTTCCTTTACTTCGACAAGCTTGTGGGTGATGAAGACCACCGTCATGCCCAATTGCGTCAAACCCTTGATTGCCTTGAACAGATCCCGGGTTTCCTGCGGTGTCAGTACGGCGGTGGGTTCGTCGAGCAGCAGAATTTCCGCCCCCTTGTATAGCGCCTTCAATATCTCGATACGTTGTTTCAACCCGACAGCAAGGCGACCGACGATGGCGGCCGGATCAACCGCCATCCCATATTTTTCGGCGATTTCGGCCACTCCGGCATTCATATCTTGTCTGTTCAGAAACAGGCCCTTAACCGGCTCGGACCCAAGTGCGATGTTTTCGGCAACGCTCAGGCTGTCAAGCAGCATCAGATGCTGGTGGACAAGGCCGATATGCAGATCAATCGCGTCCTGCGGAGAGTTGAACGCGACGGTCTTACCACCAACGTCAATCGTGCCGGTCGTCGGACGTTCCAGGCCGTAAAGCATTTTCATTACGGTTGATTTCCCGGCGCCGTTCTCACCGACGATCGCGTGGATTTCGCCGCGCTTCAGATCGAACGTCACCTCCTTCACGGCTTCTGTGCCGTTGGGATAAGTTTTTCCCAATTCGCTTACGGATACAACGATATCATCTTGCATGATCTTCCCCCGGTTGGCTCCCCGGGCAAAGACGAGTGCCCGGGGATAGTGTCGACATTAGAATGCTGTCGGCACGTCGATGGTCCCGTCGATGATCTGGGAGGAAATCTTATCAATACGGGCCAGGGTTTCGTCGGATACATATTTGCGCGTCACGTCATTGATCGCGAGGCCAACACCGCCTGATTCAAGGCCCTGCGCATCGGCTGTGCCGAACAGTTTTTCACCATCAAGAATGCGCCCGAAGGCCGAAACCAAGGCATTGTCCACATTTTTGAGAACCGAGGTCACGATGCGGTTTGCGATTTCCGGGTTCGACACTGCGAAGATTGCCGCTTGGTCAGAATCGACGCCAATCGCGAGATGACCCTGTTCTGCTGCAGCTTCCAGTACGCCTTGGCCGGTACCGCCCGCTACGGCGAATACAATGTCCGCGCCCTGTCCGTACTGCGCAAGAGCCATTTCCTTGCCGATGGCCGGATCGCCAAAGTTATTGGCGTATTGTTCGAGGAAAGTCGCATCCGAAAGAACCGAGTTCGCACCAGCCTCATAGCCGACAAAGAAGTCCTGGATGACCGGAATCTCCATACCGCCCACAAATCCCAGAGTTTCCTGGGTGTTAAGCGCGTCCGTCGCTTCGGTCGTCAACGTTCCTGCCAGAACCCCGGCCAGATAGGCGCCTTCGTTCTGTCTGAAGAGGATGGAGTGTACGTTTTCACATCCGCAGTCGTCATAGTTTACGATTCCGTCGAAAATGATGAAATTCACCTCGGGATATTCCTGAGACAGGCTTTCAACATAAGAGACCATTGTGAACGTACCGGTGACAATCGTGTCGTATTCACCGCTATCGGCAAGATCAATCAGGGCAGATTCCCACCGGGTCGGATCAAAACCAGCTTCGATTGTGCGGGTTTCCAGGCTGTAGTCTTCGGCGATCCGGTCCATACCGCGCTGCGCGCTGTCAAAGAACGACTTGTCGCCCAATGTCCCGTTGACGAAGAAAGCGACGCTTTGTGGGGCGTCGGCAAGGGCCGGCGATGCCAAGCCGAGGGTGGCCGCGCAGCAGGTAGCGAGTAGATGTTTCATGGTAGTCCTCCGTTGGTAGATTTGTTTAGTTTTCCAGCCCGCGCCGACGCACGACGGTGTCGTAGCTGTAGCGTTGGTTGTATTTCATCTCGCAGTATTCCACGGGCCTGAGATCATCCGAGACCGTCATCCGTGCGATCCGCAGCAATGGCGTCATTCCGGTGACTTCGAGCAACTGTGCCTCTTCATCTGTTGGCATGACGGCGCTGATGCTTTCGGCTGCATCGGTAAGGATGAGACCAAACCTGGCCTTGAGAGTCGCGTAGAGCGAGCCGCTAGCTTCCAGTTCGTCACGGCGCAGCTGATGATCTGAGCCGGTGTGGACATAGCTGTCGTGCAGCCCAACGGGCTGGCCATCCAACAGCCGGATACGGTGAAGGCGCAACACGCGGGTATTGGCGGGCAGTTCGAGTGCTTTGCAAATATCGGGCGCAGGAACAACCTGCCCGAACTTCAGGACAGTTTGACTGGCGATTTGCCCGTTGCGACGGGCTTCATCGCTCCACCCGTCAATCGAGCGATGCATGTGGCGCATCTGGTCAGGGGCCACAAACGTGCCTCGCCCATGACGCGAAACAAGGTATCCTTGTGTTTCAAGAAGTTTGATAGCCTTTCTCATCGTTTCGCGACTAACGCTGTAGTCGTCAGAGAGAGCGCGTTCCGCAGGCAGGGCCTCGCGCTCTTTGAGGTTACCGGTATCAATCGCTTTGGCGATCATATTGGCGACTTCAACATAGCGGGCTTTCGACACTGGTTTCTCCACTTGTCCCGTTCATCATAGGGTCTGGCAGAACGATGTCTGCCTTGGGCAGGCCATTTTTGGCTTTACACAAAGTGGTACGTACCAATATACAGACCTGGCGTCAATAGTGGATGTGGAAATCCCTACTCCAACGGACGCGCCGGATAGGCGGCACATCGAAACATTGATGCCCGGGCCCATTGCGTCGGAGGACAAATGAAACAGAAGATTATCTTGGACTGCGATCCCGGGATCGACGATGCCCTTGCCATCCTGTTCGCATTGGGGTTGGAGGAGCTTGACATTCATGCGGTAACGACGGTCTCGGGTAACCGGCCTGTTGACCAAACCTTTGAAAACGCCCGGCGGATTGTGGCTTTGGGTGGCCGGCCGGAAACCCCTGTGTTCAAGGGCGCATTCTCGCCTCTGGATCAAACAGCCCCTCGAAGCAACCTCGTGCACGGGGCGGATGGGCTTGGCGGAATCAGCCTTCCGCAATCCGCAGCACCAATCGAGGCGCGTCCGGCAGCGATTGCGATACTGGATATTCTGCGGGATAGTCCTGAGGGGGAAGTGACGCTTGTTGCCATCGGGCCCTTGACCAATCTTGCGCTGGCCTTCGCGTTGGACCCGACGACAATTAGACGCGCAAAGCGTTTGGCGATAATGGGTGGCTCCATTCATTATCCAGGCAATGTGACGACGGTTGCCGAGTTCAATGTCTGGGCCGATCAACGTTTGAGCCCATTTGACGGTGGATTGTGATGGCTTATTGGGTCTGATGCTGGATAGTTTGACGTGTTTGTCAAAAGGAATGACAAAATGAATAAGATTGCAGTCATCGGTGATCCCGTAATTGATCAGATATACCGGACATCCGACGAACTCATGGCTGGTGGAAAGATGTTGGGGCAGTTTGTTGGATCTGCAGCGGGCGGAACAACGTCGAATTTTGCTTGTGCTGCCGCAAAGTTTGGCCTGCGCCCAAGCATGATCGGGCAGGTCGCGAACGGATGGGAAGGCGAGTTTCACAAAGACGCTTTTCAAGATGGCGGTGTTGATGTGGGCCAGCTCCGCACTCACAGCGTAGAACGCGGCGCTCATACGATCATCGCGATCGGACCTGATGGCGAAAAGACCCTGATTTACGTGCCCTTCCCAAAGACCGGCAAGGAAGGCGTCGACGCCGATACTTTGTCAGAATTCGACGCAATCTACTTGATGGCCGTTGATTTTGCGCGGATCGCGCAGTGTGCTGAACAGTTGCCGTCGCTTATCTGCGTAGATGTCGATGCAGCAGCGGGCCTTGACCGCGACAGTTTTGAGCAGGCCTCCCGGGTCGCAGATTTCATGTTCATCAATGATGTTGGATACAGGATGCTGTTTGGGAGTGAACCCGAGTTGGGCGCTATCGAAGATCTTCTGTCTGGCAGACTGCAATGCGTTGTCTGCACCGGCGGGGCAGGGACGAGTTTTGCCGTCGCACGGGGCCAAGAGAGATCGATTGAAAGTTGCCAGATGTCTGCGCTGAAAGCCGAGGTCGTGGACACCACAGGGGCCGGCGATTGTTTCAATGCTGCGTTTCTTGCGCGCCGGGCCGCGGGGAAATCCCTTACTGACTGCCTTAAATTCGCGATGACGGCCGGCGCACTGGCGACGGAAACGATGGGTGCAAGAGCGTCCATACCGGACAAATCGCTGGTGATGAGACGGATGAAAGATTGACCTCGAACCAGCAGGGACTGTTGCATTAGTTTCAGTTTGGTTTCGTATGAACAACAACGCCGAGGAAGATCATTCCATTCAAAACCGGCTTCCCATGATGAATGCTGAATTGGATCGAATGCTGAGTGATCCAGACATTACCAATGCACACGCCTATTCAGTCCGGTGTCATAGAGATAAGATTGCAGAGCTAATCGCGACCGATAAATACTCCAGTTTTTATAAAGACTTGACTGGCTTACGCCTGCAAAGACTTTCGCATATGCACAGTCATTTTGGATCAAATGTATTTTTGTCGGGCCCGGATTCTATTCCAGATGAGATTGTCATGCGTGCTCCCGGGGCCAAGTGGTTTTTCACTTTGAAATAGCTCCAATCTTTGGCTGCCGCTTCAACCGCGCGTAAAGGCCCGATCGAATGGTGTGGTTGCCGTCCTATCCGAACGGCATCGTAGTGTGCCAAGTTTGTGGTGTCATGGCCACATCAAGGAAAGGACGACGGCATGGATGATATGATCATTGGGGTTGATTTGGCAAAGAACGTTTTTCAGCTTCATGGGGCAAAACAATCGGGTGATTTTTTGTTTCGCAAGAAACTAACCCGCCCACAATTTGAGAAGTTTTTGGCTGAGCGCGACCCGGCAACGGTGGTCTTGGAGGCTTGTGGCAGCGCAAATTTCTGGGCGCGGGAGCTTGCAAAAATGGGGCATGAGGTGCGTTTGATCGCGCCACAATATGTTCGGCCCTTTGTGAAGCGTCAAAAGAATGATGCAGCGGATGCTGAGGCGCTGGTCATTGCTGCGCGTCAACCGGAGATGCGCTACGTAATTCCAAAAACGACTGAGCAGCAGGCGCAAGCGGTGGTGTTTCGCTCGCGAGAGCGACTTGTTAAGCAACGGACGGAATTGGTAAACGCACTCCGTGCAGCCCTTTTTGAATTTGGCTTAACCCTCCCGCAAGGAATTAGTTCCCTTGGAAAGGCGTGGGAGATCCTTGAGCGAACGGACATTGATGTCCCGCAAGTGGTTTTGGATGACTGTCGGGACATGCTCACCCAAATTTCCGAGAAAACAGAACGGATCAATGAGCGTAGCAAAGAGGTGAAGCGCCTTGCTGATCAATCGGAAACACTATCTCGTCTTCAGACCATGCCAGGGCTTGGTCCGATCACGGCCCTTGCGATCAGCGCTTTTGCACCGGACATGGCCAGCTTCAGGCGTGGGCGAGACTTCTCCGCCTGGTTAGGCTTGGTGCCACGGCAAAACTCGACTGGCGGCAAAGCAAGGCTGGGCGCTGTGTCCAAAGCTGGGCAATCAGACATTCGTCGCCTGTTGATTATTGGCGCAATGTCGCGGCTGAACTGGCTGGGTCGGAAACCAATTCGTGATGGGGACTGGATCGACCGGTTGATGAAGCGCAAGCCCAGAATGCTTGTTGCGATTGCATTGGCCAACCGTATGGCCCGACAGATCTGGGCTATGCTGACGAAACGCGAAGAGTATATTGAACCGGCTACGCCAATTACGGCCTGATAGAGCATCAGCACGCAGGTGTAGCTGAAAGGAGTGTAAGACGTCCAAACCTGAATGGAACAATCGAGAAATCCGGGAATGGGAAAACCAGCAAACCTTCTAGGGCCGCTAAAGCCCGGCGATCGGATTTGGACCCATCCCGCGGATCACCATACCGGCCAGCGGCAATCAAGAAGCGTCGCATAAACAGGCCTGACAGAGGAAAGCACTCGATCACTTCCAGAAAGGTAAAAACGACTTGCATAGCGGACGGCAACCACAGAGGAAGGTTTGTTCGTAGGATCCAGTTAAGGCGGAACAATAGAGGAACTGTTGACTATCAGATGAATTCGATTCAAACGGCGCAAACTAACCCCATCCCCTGTTTGCCCGTGCGGCCAGTTTCGTTGATCTGACTTCCCCATGGGAAAATCAGGGCTGATCTACCACCTGGCGAACGTGGGAGGGCAAGCCGCCCGGTCACCATTGCAGTCATTCGATTCTAGAGATTGAATACACAGATCGCGGGACAAACCGCTCTTTCGCTGCATTTGCGCCAATGGCCGCTACCTGTTCCGGGGCACTCCATCGCGACTTGCGTTCGAATGAGCGGCCTTATGTCACGAAGGGCGCAAACGGGATACGCTCTCGGTGTGCGGCCTTTGCGACAAGATCATCAACGGCTGCGAGAAAGTGTGGCGAAGCGTTGTGCGCGTCCCACCCAGAGGCATCTTCGTAAAGCTCATAAACAAAGAACTGCGAAGGATCGTCGGGCGATCTGTAAGGCATGAAGAACTTCATGCCCGGTTCCGCGTTTGATGGTCTGGCCAAATTCTGGAGGATTTCAGCAATGGCGTCAGCCTCACCCTCCTTAGCCGTGATCCGCACCATCACCGCGAAACCTGTATTGAGATTTTGGGCTGCTGCGTTGTCGTCGTAGATTCCCATCCGCTCAACTCCGATCGGTCAGCAAGCGAAGGCCTGCGAAGCCAAAGAACGTGCCGAGTGCGCCTTGGATGAAGCGGCGTGCGCGCCCGTAAACGCGAACCATCATCGGGGTTGAAAACGCGACCGTATAGAGAAGGTGGATCACCACGGACAAGACGAACGTGCCGCCCACAATCGCGCCAGCGACCCACAGAGGCGCACCGGGAGCGAGGCCGAGCGAAATAATCGCGATCCATGCCAGTGCAGCTTTCGGGTTTGTCATTTGGATGATGTATCCGCGCCTTGTGTAGCCCCATGCAGTGCGCCGACCGCCCGCCAGCTCTGTGGCATCGACGTCGTGGGCAGATGCCGCCGACCGAAACGCCTTATACGCCAACCAGAGCAAGTAGAGACCGCCAAACACTTTGATAACGAGAATTGCCGAAGCGTAAGTCGCAAGCAGGGCTGATAGTCCGATTGCGGTAAGCACCGCCCACGTTAGTGTTCCTGTCGCAACACCCATAGCAAGTGCCATGCCTGAAGGTCGGTTCACCGCCATAGAGGTTCCGATCACGGCGAGAACGTTTGGACCGGGGCTAGCAATCGCCATCAAAAATGCGCCGTAAGAAAGCAGGATGCCCGGCAGGTAGGGGGAGATGTTTTCCATCAATTGTAGCCTCGCTGAAGAGTAATAATGTTCGCACTATGTTCTGCGCCACGATTTTCCGCAAGGATTTGTTGATCAGCCGATGGTGGTAGATCGCGATAGCTGTAGCGAATTGCACTTATTCGGGGCTCGGATTGCAAACATCCCGGATTCTCGCTCGAATTATTTGACGCTATCCGGGGTGCCAAACTCACTTTATTTGCGAATGAGATCAGATTATGTGCGACGGGATTGCAATCATCCTCCTCGGATCACATTATGTGCGAACGACATACCAGTTTAAGAACACAGAGCGGATGCAAGTGCAGCAATCGCCGTTCGCTGCACGACCCACGAACTGGTAAGACGCGGACTTTGATCCCACGCATCTTCGCCACTTGAAATTCTAGGGTTGCGCCTGCAATCATTCGCAAAAGAGGAGGCTACCTGTGGGCAGTGTAGGATATCGAACTGGCTTGGAGATGGACTGTGATCGGTTTGATTGGGATGGCGCGACTGATCGACCTTTGGCTTGGTCGGCGTGGTATCCGGTCTCGACCGACGATACTGGAGGAAACCGCCCGCACGGACAATTTTTCGATCTCGGAGATGTCGAAGTTGATAGAGAATTAGCAGATAGTTCAGCGTTCCCGGTCGTACTTCTATCGCACGGCACTGGCGGTTCACCCGAAAGCATGGGCTGGCTAGCGCGAAGGCTAGCGCAAAACGGTTATGTTGTTATCGGCGCGCACCACCACGGCAATACCGGGCGTGAACCCTATCGCGCCGAAGGCTTTCTTTGTTGGTGGGAGCGTGCTCTTGATCTTTCTGCCCTTCTGTCGATGCTAAGCGAATACGGACCATTTTCCGGACGGCTCGACGTGGAGCGCGTTCACGCGGTTGGCTTCTCGCTTGGGGGTTACACAGCTCTGGCACTTGCGGGTGCTCGAACCTCAATGGATCGTTACTTATCTTGGGCGTCGCGATCGGGTGTTTCGTCAGCCACCGGACCAAGAGAATTCCCCAACGTTGCAAGCCATATTAAGCGCCTGCTCGAAAGTTCGTCAACATTTCGAAAGTCGTGGGCGCGACAGGATGCAAGCTTTAAGGATGAGCGCATTCGTTCGATCACCGCAATTGCTCCCGCTCCACCGGTTCGCGCGTTTGACGCAGAGTCCCTACAATCAATTTCGATCCCAGTGACGCTGATCTCTGGGGAAGCTGACACCGAGGCACCTTCCAGGGACTGCGCTGATTGGCTAGCGACAATCAACTCGCGGTTTGACAAGGTCAGCATCGGACAGAACGTCGGCCACTACACATTCCTCGGCTTTCCGACTGCCAATGTGATTGAAGGGGAGGAATTTGTTTTCATTGACAACCCGGGCGTGGACCGCGAGGACGTCCATGAAGCTGTAGAAAAGATAGTGCTTGACGTGATGGGAGAAGCTTGACGTCGGCTTTCTGCCACTAAGCAGCCGCTTAGGTTTCTAACCTCACCGTCCGCTCCGTCCGCGTCTGTAGCGTTGAGCCTTTTGTTTCTGCTGCGGCTGGCATGAATGACCGATTTTCCCGCCGCGCGGCGGATTAGAACTTTAAGCTGGTGCAGCAATTTTCGCGCTGCGTGCGCGCGCAGCAGAAAAAGGAGATGGCCGGGTTGGGCTCGCAGTCAAATTTCGCCGCCCAGGGCATGAACATCAGCTGTTGGGCTGTGAATGACCGCGCGTTGACCGAGACCGCGCGAAATCAGAGGTTTGGCAAATCTATCGGAAGACCGGTGTGGTGTTATCCGCCGCGTGAGCATTGCTGCGCAGGCATCGGGCCGCAAAGAGCTTATACCTCCAAAATGCTGCACTTGGCCCCAAGGTCCGCTATGGTGGAAAAAGAAAGGTGGATCTACCGCCTAAAACTACAACGCGGGCTTCGATTTGAGAGACATTTTAGGCTACCTTCGCTGCTTTGAAGCGGCGTCGCGGACCCTCAGCTTTACTTCAGCCGCAGATGAGCTTGGCGTAACGCCGAGCGCAGTGAGCCATCAGATAAAGGAACTTTCACTCCGCTGCGGATTCGCATTGTTCAAGCGCGAAGGAAATGCACAGAGGTTGACTGAAAAAGGTGCCGCGCTAGCTGCGCTGACTGCTCAAGTTCTTGCCACGCTGGACGATGGCATTGAGCTTCTAAGCGAAAACCAGCCAGACAACGCGCTGCTCATTCATTGCGATCCTGTTCTCGCCAACCGTTGGCTCCTGCCGCGCCTAGATCGGATGGAAGCGCAACCTTCAGCATTGAAATTTGAACTGAGGTCTTGGGGCGAGGCGAGTGATGCCGATCTGGTCATTGGTTTCGACGGCTGCGTGGGCTTCGAGACAATGCGGTTCGCAAACGACGCCTGCTTCGCTTTGTGTAGTCCCGACATTCTGCGCGTTGGTCAGACTGTGCTTTCGGATGAAGACTTTCGCATAGAAACGAAAATCATCCTCGGCCAGGAGCAACATCTAGCCCAATACGGAGCGTCCTGGGACGCTTGGAAGGAAGCAATGGGTTCGACTAGTCATGATCCCGTCGGCGAACACACCGAAACGCATGGGAGCGTCGAACTTGCCCTGCAGGCTGCCGTTCATGGGAGAGGTATCGTGTTGCTCCGCCAAACCATAGCGGATGACGACCTTCGGGCAGGTCGGCTGGTTCCCGCCTTTCCGGGAGTGGTGGCGCATGACCGCCCAATCATACTGTCGATCAATACTGACAGCAGACACCAGAATATGGCCAGAATGCTTGCCCTTTGGCTACTGCATGAGATGGCGGCCATGTCAGATCAATTTACGCTTTAATCAGGCTCATCCGCATATGAGATAAGATCATTGGTTTTTCAAAGCATGACATTCTAGCACGGAGTATCCCTGCTGGAGAGCCACCATGATTGAAGAACCCAAGAAGCTGACAGTATCCTCATCGTTTCATCGCCCAACACCGCAGCAGGTCAAGGCGCTTGCAAAATTCTCGACCGGAAATGTATCAGATGCACTTGGCGGCGCTTCTACGCTTGCGACCAGTATCTCTTTTTTGGGACACTCTCATGACCTGCCAAGAAAAGCGGTAGGACCAGCATTGACGGCACAAAACAGACCGGCGGACATCCTCGGGACGCTTGCCGCGATGAAGTTCATTGAGGCTGGAGATATCCTCGTTGCCACAGTCGATGGCTACACGGGCTGTGCTGCAGCCGGTGATCTCATGATGGGGATGTTGAAAAACACTGGTGCGATAGGCTTCATAACTGATGGGCCGGTACGCGATTACCAACGCATCGCAGAAGTTGGCGTGCCTGTGTGGTGCAAAGGTCTGAATCCGGCCTCGCCCCATACGAGTGGCCCGGCAGAAGTCGGGCTGCCTATAAACATTGGCGGGCAACAAGTCCGTACTGGCGACATGATCGTCGCTGACTTCGATGGCGTTGTCATCGTGCCCTTTGAGCGAATTGATGAAACTATCATCCGTTGCGAAGAAATCATAGCGGCTGAACAATCTTACGAGGCCGAGATTGCCGCCGGTCGTACCGTTTCTCAGAAAGCATTATCAGTCCTTATGACAGATGAGGTCGAGGTGCTGAATTGAGTAAACCACCCCATCCTCCGACAGCTCGATGGCGCGATCTTTTCGTCCGAAGGCATGTTGCATCGCTTTTAGTGATCGGCCTCGCGGTCACACTGCACGCTGCCGACGGTCTTTTAGTGGCCACCATGCTGCCCGTGATCGTCGCTGACATCGGTGGAACACATCTCATGTCTTGGGTCGTCATGCTCTATGAGGTCGGCTCGATCATCGTCGGTGCCTCCAGCGGCTATCTGTTGATCCGTTTCGGTCTACGCTATCCGATGGCCCTATGTGCACTGTCCTTTGCGTTAGGCTGCGGAATAAGCGCTGCCGCCAGTACGATGCCGACCATGCTCTGGGGAAGACTGTTTCAGGGCTTAGGAGGCGGTGGATTGATGGCGATGTCTTTTGTCGCCGTCACGACGCTCTTCGAAAGATACCTTCGCGCACGTGCGATTGCCTTGATTTCTACGCTCTGGGCCGGGTCTGCATTTCTTGGCCCCTTGATCGGTGGGGTGTTTGTGGAATTTGCGACCTGGAGACTGGCCTTCTGGACATTCGCGACCGCAGCGCTCGCTCTGACAATTTTCATCTGGATCATGGCGTCACCAATAGCAGAAACATCACATGCGCGAGGGACATGGCCTGTCGGTCGACTGACCCTTCTGGCGACGGGCATCCTGTGTATTGCCTTTGCAGGAGAAGAGATTTCTCTTGTTCGAACTCCACTTTTGATTGCGCTTGGCTCTCTCCTTTTGGTCGGTTTTCTTTATCTGGATGGACGCACCCCAAAAGGACGTTTATTGCCTAGGTGTGACCCTCTGCTGAGAGACAGGGCATCAGCCACGATCGGTATGGTCGTTGCCTTTGCCGCAGGTACCATCACGATTGGGGCATATGCTCCGTTTTTTCTCGTCACGTTGCATGGCCTGTCGCCACTTCAAGCGGGGTATCTCATTGCGATTGAAGCGGTCGCCTGGGCGGGGGTTGCGGCACTGGTTTCCGGACGACCCGAAAGTCAGGATTGTATGATGATTGCCATCGGCCTCATCACCGTAGTCGCTGGAGTCATTGGCCTCTGGCTATTCATAGCGTCCGGCCCCGTTCTTCTCGTTGCATTTGCGGCGCTGTTGCAGGGGGCAGGTTTCGGGATGGCATGGTCGTTCATTCCACGGTTTGCGACAGCGGGACAAACCGATACAGAAAGTGCGTTGATTTCAGCGGCGATCCCAACGGCCCAAAGGATTGGCTATGCACTCGGTGCTGCGCTCCTCGGGATGGTGGCAAATGCATCTGGAATCAGCCACACACCTGACCCACAGACTGCCTCGACCGTATTTGCAATAGGGCTGCCGCTCGTTCTCTTGGGCCTGCTCTGCCTGGCGAAACTGAGCCGCTCAGAGAGCCATCGCATATGAATAGCGGACATTGAATTTCAATTTTTGAACGGCAGCAAAGTCCCGCGACCTGTAATTTCACCCCTCAAAAAATGCTGCGCGATTCACGAATGGCCGAAATCGCCGCTGCACGGCGGCGGTGATTTTTTCGCCTGCGCAGAATATTCGGTGCCGCGAGCGCGCGCAGCGAAAAATCGCAATTCACAGTATGGGCTCTTCCGGCACGTTCGCCGCGCCGGCCAGGAAGGACCGGTTCGGTGAGGGCAATGGCGCATACTCTTGTTGGGACCATGCATACATTGGACTGAGGTTCAGATGTCAATCTGCCGGGATTTGGCACTAGGCGCGCCCGCAAAGGCATGAACCGCTGCGATATGTGAGGTCTACGCGCTTCATGCCTTTGCTTTCGTTGTAGGCCGCCGCGCGCAGCACCTGATGTGCATGATCAATCATGTGACCCTTGGTGATCACACTCAATGACGCGGGGTGTCCAATTCAATGACCGTAGTCAAGCGCGACGGTATCATCGAACGCAAGGAAGATCGTATCATTCGACTTGAGAAGCTGCTCTCTGACTTCAAGCGTGCGCTCTATGGCGCGAAGTCCGAGAAGGGTCATCCGGATCAATACCACCTTGCGCTGGAAGACATCGAGACCGCCATGGCCGCGGTCCATGCCGAAGATGAAGCGATTGATCCGCCAAAGACAAGGCCTGCCAAGCGCAAACCGCATAGGGCATTGCCAAAGCATCTGCCGCGTGTGGAAGAGGTGATCGAGCCCGAGACGACAACTTGTTCTTGTGGCAGTGAACGTCACGTGGCCGGAGAGGATGTCAGTGAACGATTGGATATCGTCCCGGCACAGTTTCGAGTGCTCGTCACACGCCGACCCAAATATGCGTGCCGGTCCTGTGAGGCCGGGATTGTTCAAGCTCCTGCGAAGCCGCGCCTCATTGAGGGCGGCATCCCAACCGAAGCTGCGGTAGCAACAGTTCTGGTGTCAAAACATGCCGATCACTTGCCTCTGTTCCGGCAAAGCCAGATTTATGCCCGCCAAGGCGTCAATATTGAGCGCTCCACCTTGGCTTCATGGGTGGGCAAAGCCGCCTATGAACTCAGGCCCATCCATGACGCTCTGCTGGCGCATCTCAAAACCAGTTCCAAACTCTTCATGGACGAGACCCCCGCACCTGTCCTCGATCCGGGGCGGGGGAAGGTCAAGAAAGGCTACTTCTGGGCCTTGGCGCGGGACGACAGGGCATGGAATGGTCCTGAACCGCCCGGCGTAGCCTTCACATACACACCCGGACGATCCGGCAAATACGCGTCTCAAATCTTGCAGGGCTTTAGCGGCATCCTGCAGGTGGACGGCTATGCTGGTTACAACCGCGTGCTTGATCTGCGTGACAATGCGCCGATCGATTTAGCCTATGGCTGTGCCCATGCCCGGCGCAAACTCTATGACCTGACCCACAACAACGTAGCCCCCATTGCCGAGGAGGGGCTCAAGCAGATCGCGGCACTTTACCGGATCGAGAAGCAGATCCGTGGGCAGTCAGCAGAGGAACGCCTGGCCGTTCGGAACCAAAAATCCGCGCCCAAGACCGCAGCCTTCTAGGCATGGCTGGATCACGCCCAAACGCAGGTGTCTTCCAAGTCGCCCACAGGTGAGGCCCTCAGATACATCGCCAAATACTGGAACGGTTTGATCCTGTTCCTGACCGACGGCCGTATCGAGATGGACAGCAACGCCGTCGAACGCACGATCCGCCCCATCGCCCTACAGCGTAAGAATGCCCTCTTCGCAGGCCACGATGCCGGTGCTCAGAACTGGGCCGTCGTCGCCTCGCTCATCGAGACGTGCAAGTTGAACCACGTCGAGCCGCATAGCTATCTGACAGGCGTCCTCTCGGCGATCGTAAATGGCCACAAGCAGAAAGACATCGACCTGCTGCTGCCCAGGAACTTCAAAGCCTGTGTAAGCGCTTACGGTATTACCGGGGAGCACTCTTGTAAGTGACCGCCGTTGCGATATGGTCTTGCGTTTTTGTGAAGCTTCCCGTGCCATGGAAGTTTTTATTGAATGTTTCGTTGAGATCGCTCGTAAAGGTGAAAGAAAACAGGCCACTGTCAAAGTCTATGCCGTCGATGGAAGCGTCTTTAAAGTAGAAGTGCTTTCCTATGTGCCGGAAGTAACATTTGAAGATGCTTTCCTTTGCAGAGAAAATAAGGGTCACGAATTCCGCCAGATCCAGCCGGGAGGGAGAATGCGCATACAGCGCCCATTCTGCAGGCTGGACGATATGTTTATGAATGTTCCTGGCCGTTTCATGTGCGATGATCGCCTCACAGTCGACCCCCAAGCCCGACAAATCAGCGGATTGAGCTGCTACGGCACAGATATATCGGTCGCTGTGAGTGATAGAGCCCACGATACCAGAGGGCCAATCGGGGCTTCTATCTTTCCTTACTGATAGTGAGCAGTTTTCATAATCGCGATCAAAGTGGGCCATTGCTTTTTTCGCGCAATATCGGCCCAGAATAAATTCTATCTTTCTCTTCTGCACTGTGCCCGATGGCAGTGGCACTTTGATCTTAGCGCTTTCATTGATCAGGATGATATCGGTATCCCTTGTTCCCAATTCCAAAGCGAAATGGGATAGCGAAGAGGAATGAGCGAGAGTTGCAAAAAGCAGACTGAACATTTTTGCGCCGTGAAGAGTCATAGATGCTGCTTAATGAACTCGCTGACGATGTTGACTTGTTCAAACAGGTAGAAATGTGTTCCGCGGAACGTCTGAAGGTTGAAAGTGCCGGAAGACACTAATTTCCATTCAACCATATGAGAGCGGCCTATTTCGTCTTCTTCACCCAGGATGGCGATAATACGTGAGGAAATAGACTCCCTCTCGAATAGGGGAGCATTATAGAAAAGTTCGAAGTCATTCCGAATGATCCTTAGAAAAACCTTTGAGTAATCTTGATGCAAAAGGACATTGGGATCGGCGCCCATTTTATCAACTAGAAAAAAAGAGAGCTCAGAATCACTCATTCCCCGAATATCGAATGGATACCCATGTTTGCCTATGTATTCTGGCGACCGTGCAGATGAGCAAAAGAAATGGGAAACTTCGATTGAGTTCTCTCTCAGCCTGAGTGCGACAGCATAGGCGATGTATGAACCCAGGCTATGTCCAAACAGTGCAACCCTGGCAGGGAAAGGCCTAGGGCAAGCCCTAAGAATTTGATCTACGCAATCCGTTACTATTGCTTCGAAACAATTGATCAATGGACTGTTTATTCGGCTTCCATGACCCGGATATTCCAGACAACAAACGGGAATGTCGCGCAATAGAGATTTCTGGAGCGGTATGTAGCTGTGCGCAAATCCGCCTGCATGAGGAAAAAAAACAACATTTCACTCATCATGATTAGCTTGGAGGTCCTACGAGACGAATAGGCAGATATTATCATATCACAGTCAAATTCTTTCTGGAAGCCTTCGGCAAAATTTTTGGTCGACAATTTTTATGTTCTCAAGGGGCGTGGTTGCGCAACTCGCGCCAGAGGTGCGACGACCCATTCGCCGCTGATCCATGTCACGCGAACTATTCCATCGATACATGTATGGAATTTGCGACCTTGGTTGACGGATTTGTTCTGTCTGCAAACCAAGGAGAACTGAACGACTACCGGCTGGCGCCGGTAGGATCGGCGATGTGCTTTTCCAAGTACTGAAGTACGATGTCCTCTGTGATGGCGCCGTTGGTGGTCGAGAAATACCCACGGCCCCAAAATCGCC
>NZ_JBGEHL010000018.1:0-32605 GCF_041403445.1 Aliiroseovarius conchicola | reverse complement strand
ATGCGCAAGAGGTTCTGAAATCACAAGGCAACTGGCTGCTCTTTCTGCCGCCGTACTCGCCCGACCTCAACCCAATCGAAATGGCATACTCGAAACTGAACGACTACCGGCTGGCGCCGGTAGTCGTTCAGTTTGTAACGAAAGCATGCTGTGAGCAGGTATTGAAAATTTGTTGACGCATGCCAATTGATACTAAGCTAATAATGCTTTCGAAGTCTGGATTTAGGTTTTTGGAGCTATTTCCTTTGTTTACCACTGCGGCAGCTGGTTTATGTCTCGATACTGGGTTTGCTGTAGAAAGCACTCGATTCCTTTTTGTGGTTGAAAAGGTATACTGGCTCCGCGAAAGCGGGGCCTTTTTCATTTGGCTGTGAATCCCGGAAACATATTGGACGGGCGCGATCAGATGATACGGCCTTGTTGCAAACCTTTCGACGGGCTTTACAGCGTTCGACGAAATACCTGAAATGGTGTTCCCGCTGTTTCGTGGACGGTTGTGGGCTTAGAGATTCCAGCCCCTCGGTTGCGGCCCTTTCGTAAACTCGGCGCGGTTCAGTTGCCACTCATTCAAAGCACCTTAATTATTGTGGCAATGGTGCGCGCGACTTGTGTTCAGCATGTAGTAACGACACGTTTTGCGTGTAGTCCGCTGGGCGCGACGATGATGAAAGTCCTACCTTTAAGTTTTGATTTTAAGGACTTTTGTTCGTATGTAGTGCATTCTTTACGTGTCTTTGATTAATCTATCGCCCCCACACGATTACCATAAAGTGATACTATTGATGCCTTATTCGCAACAAAATCGACTCATAATATGTACAGGAGTGCGTGTGTATCTTCGAAACATCTTTATGTTCTTGTCACTTTGTGCAGCATTGGCAGACATGCATGATTGGGCGAAGAGTTCGGAAGCGCATAAATGGTAAATAAGACGTCTGTCCGGAGGACTTCGGATGAAAAATACAGCAACCGTGACTCAGCTCGTGGATCCAAATATCCTAGCCCCTGGCTCTGAACTGCTATCCGGTCAATATACGATCGAAAGCCCGCTGAGTTCCGGCGGGTTCGGAATCACCTATCTCGCTAAGGACAGTTTGAACCGTCTTGTCGTGATCAAAGAGTGTTTTCCGACGGCAATGTGCGAACGGGTCGGGACGGATGTCCACCCCAATACCCGCACCTCAGAGAATGCGTACCGCTCGTTGGTTGATCTGTTTATGCGCGAAGCGCAGAACCAAGCCGATATGGAACATCCCGGCATCGCGTCTGTTCATCAGGTGTTTAAGGACAACAATACCGCGTATATGGCTGTTGAGTACATAAAAGGCCCCGACCTTTTTGATGTTCGCCATCAGCAGACCGATGTGACGCCCGGGAATGTCGAGGGATGGTTGAGAAAGACGCTGACGTCGATCAGCTTCATTCACGGCAAGGGCATCCTGCATCGCGATCTTGCGCCCGATAACATCCTTGTTAATGAAAAGAACGACCCCATTCTGATCGATTTTGGCGCCGCGCGAAGTGGCATGGCCGAGGGATCGGAAACCGATATCTCGATCCGCGCTGTTAAAGAAGGCTACTCGCCGCCCGAATTTTATCAACGCGGCGCGCGGCAGCGCTATGACAGCGATCTGTATTCGTTGGCTGCAACATTCTACTTCCTTATCGTAGAGCGGGCTCCTGCTTCGGCGGATGAACGTGTCAAGGCCATCAGCGAAGGCAGGCACGATCCTTACACCCCGCTTGAAGGCCGCGTTGACGGGTATTCGGGCATCGTTCTTCACAGTATCGACAAGGCGTTATCGGTTGAACCCGTAAACCGTTACCACTCCGCTGATGATTGGCTCGAGGACTTCACCGACGCTGAGCGTGCAAGTACATTGCCGCCGCTCGGATCTGAAAACTCCTCCGCGGCTCCTGCTGTTAAAGTTGCCGACAAGAAGTCTTCTTACATCGTGCCGATTCTACTTCTTGGGCTGTTAGCGGTTGGTGGCGCTGGCGGTTACTACTTCGCGACGCAAACACCCGTCGGACCAGAGCTTTCGTCGGCGGGTGATCAAACCGAAGTCGTGGTTGAAACGGAAGAGGTGGCAAGAACATCCGCAGCTATTCCGAGCGAACAAACAGCAGTAGAAGTTGAGCACGCGCCGATCAAAACGATTGATGCCTCCACGACAGAAGACGTTGCAGCGGTTACTGAGGAAGCAGTAACTGACATCAAAAATGCTGAACCCGCAGCGACGCAAGAGGTGACCCAGGAAACGCAACCTGTTGCGGAGCCGGAAACTGTAACAGCGCCCGAGGAAACTGAAAGTGGGCCGACAGTCATCACCGCTGAAACGCTGCGCGCAGCGCAGGAGGCCTCGCAAAGTGCTGAGCCAGCGCTCGATCTGACCGATCTACCGATCACTGCGGACTGGGTGATTGATTTGCCTTTCACCACGACCTCGGCGGAAAGTGCACAAGGCACCTTCGCGCGTGTCACTCTTGTCCGCCCCAATCTGCCTGCAGAGATGCAAGGCTGGTTGCAGTCAGGTAGTGTGATCTACTCGATCAATGAGCATTTGGTCAGCGATCAGGACGGAATTGAAACACGACTGAATGCTGACGCGAGGCTTAGAAATGGTAGCCCCGTAAGCGCAACAATTCGCGTCAGATCTACTGGCAGTTCCGAGATTGAAAATCATCAAGTCGAGTTCGCGCCGGGCTTCAAGTTCAGCTTCGACAATGGGTTGGTTTTTATCGCAGAGAAAACAACAGATGGAAGCTTCCAGACGCGGGTTGCGACGATACCGCCTTCCATAGATACCACGCTGAAAGTAAGCGATGTCCTCCGCTCGGAGGCGCTGTCCGGCCTAGCATTGCGTGATCGCACGGCTGTCGTGGAGGTGGCGAAAAAGCTGATGGAGAGCGGAAATTCAATCGGCTTCTTTACCGTTGCTCGCAAAGGTATTTTGGAGTCCGCCCAGGTTCCTCTTGGTCTGAAAAATTAGATTTTTCGCCGTTGATTGAAGTGGTGCGGGGCTGTTCATTGGTCCCGTGTTTTTCAGTTCTGAACAAAGATTCGAAGGCTAAAGTTTCGAGAATAGATTGAACCAATAGTAAACGCACGGTTCTCACCGCAGCGGTTGTCCTTGGCGTGGGCGATAATGTCTGGATCGTCGACGAAGTCATTGAGGAAGTTTTGCCAGGTCTCGCTGGTTCTTCGAGTGGCATACAGCATGTCTCGGAGTTCTTCGATGCCAACCGACTGCCCAAAGGCACACGCATGCGCAAATTACACATCAAGTGATATCAAAAACAGGTGCCGGGACATCATATCCAAGTGGACGTTAAGCTTTTGACATTCAAAGGGAAAAGTGGCGAAAAGGTCCGTCGTTTCCAATACACAGCGATCGACGATGCAACCAGAGTTCGCGCCCTCAAGGTCTACGAGAAAAAACGCAGGCTAACGCCATCGATTTCATTGACCACATCATTGAAAAGTTCCCATTTCGCATTCGCGAGGTTCGGACGGACAATGGTTATGAATTCCAGGCCAAATTCCATTGGTATGTTGAAGATCTCGGGATCAGGCATGCCTACATCAAACGCGGCACACCGCAATTGAACGGCAAAGTCGAGCGGTCCCACCGGTCCGATCAGCAGGAATTCTACCAGCATCTCAGTTACAAAGGTGACGTCGATCTCGAAGCCAAACTCGATGAATAGGAGCGGTTCTACAACTTCGCCAGACCGCACGACGCACACAACGGCCAGACCCCTTACGAAGCTCTCTGAGACAAGCTACGGTAACACCGCAAGTGTCCCGCAGCTCCGTCTAGGCTACAGCTGCCGGATACATCGCAAACTAATTTCGAAACGCTTTTATGTGATCCGATTGTTGACAAAATTAACACAAAAACCGTTTCGTCAATTAAATGTCGCACCATGACTTTTGCCCAATTCATGCCAAAAACTGGTTTATAACCCTCCGTGGGCTAAGAGCGGTGCGGGCGTAACATTCTGTACATAAAATAAAAAACAAACGTTACTCAAAACTATGGATAGAGGGCGCTTTGGCCAATCATTGTCCAACAATCAGCACAAACCAAACTCAGTTTCACCCAAATTATCGACGACAGTCCAACAATGTCACCGGTGCCGGGGTCGATCCCTGTGCTGTCAGGATCAGTAAATGAGGATTGAATGAAATGAATGTAAAGATGAGTCGGCGGCATTTCGCCGTGTTAATGGGTGCAACTTGCGCCGCGACATCACTTTCCGCCGTGGGCGGAGCTTTGGCGATGGCGGCAGGTCAGGTGGCGCATCACATCAACAAAGCCGATCGGATGAGCATGCTGACAGAGCGGACGGCTAAAGCCGTTGCTTTGATTAAACTGGGCGTCAAGGTCGAAGAAGATTTCCAGCAGTTGCAAGAAGCCCATGACGAGTTTGACGACATTCTTCTGGGGTTCGCCACCGGTGAAGGAAACTCGGGCATCGTCAAAGAGCGTGTGGTTGTCATCAACAACCGTCTGAAGAAAGTTGAAGAGCTTTGGAAGCCGATGCGCAAGGCCGTGGAAGAAATCATCGCGGACCATAAAGTCGACGATGCGCATTTCGCCGCTGTTGAAGAAAACGACGTCGCGCTGGAGAAAGCCTGCCATGACGTGGTTCGCGCGATTGAAGAAGTTTACTCTGGTGTCGACATCGACCCCGGCTTGGCCGTGGCGGTGGATCTGGCCGGTCGTCAGCGAATGCTGACGCAAAAGCTGACCAAAGACGTGGCCTTTGCTGCACTTGACTATCAGGTCGAAGAGGCGCACGAAGATTTCCGCAAGAATTCTACCAAGTTTGGCAAGATCCTTGATGTTCTGCTGACCGGTGGCGGTGGCATCATGACCATTGCCGAGCCTCCGACAGCCGAAGCGAAATCGGCGTTGGAAGTGACCAAAGCTCATTGGACATCGATGGCCGACAAGGTCGCCGAGTTGGATGCGGCCAAGAAGCCAAGCGCTGAACAGGTTGCCGCCTTTGCGGAGGAGACCGAGAAGCTTTTGGTCGAAAGCGATCAGGTCACCGAATATTACGAAGCGTACGTCGCGACCCTTTCGTAAGAAATTCGGCCATCCCCGTGTTGCCACGGTTTTGGGATGACCTCCCTAAATGCCTGCACCCCAACAGACTGCCGTCCCCGTCGCGGGGCACGGACTACCCAATGCATTTTTTTTAAATCGTATCCCGCAAGGGAAGAAGACTAAGGAGCAAAACCTATGAATTGGCTTTCCAAGCTTAAAACCACAACGGCTGCTGCATTGGCCGTTTCGGTTCTCACCGTTCCGGCAATCGGACAAGAAGTTCGCTTGATCGGTACTGACAGCAACATCAACATCACCGGTACACTGCTATCCGCACGTGACGGCAAGTATCTGGTCGAAACCGAGATCGGTGAATTCATTATCGACCAAGAACTGGTGACCTGTGAAGGTGAAGGCTGTCCTGCTGGTCTGGATCTGGCCTATGATCTGGAAATTGCCGCGCCTGATGTTCTGGCTGAAGTTTTGGTTCCGATCCTGGCCGACGGCTATGCCGCATCGAACTTGGACGCAGAAGCCCAGCTTCTGGACGCAAACGGCGAACCGGTTGATACTGAAACCGTTGACGTGGGCGACCACGCCTTTGGTAAAGAGCTTGAATTTGCTGTGCAAATGACCGACTTTGACGGTGAAACTGCTGGCACTTTCGGCATTCACACCGGCTTTGGCTCGCGCCTGTATGAGCGGATGGCGGCGAAGGAAGCAGGTATCGTGTTCACCGAAAGCCCGGCCCGCAAAGCACATCGCGCAGCGGTTGCAGACAGCGGCGGCGGCAACTTGCGTGACTTCGCGCAAGAGCGCGTGATCGCGGTGGACGGTTTCACCATGATAGTAAACCCTGCCAACAACGTGCCGCACCTGTCAATCGAACAAGCGACGCAGATTTTTAAGGGCGAAATCACCAACTGGTCTGAAGTCGGTGGCTCGAACGCGCCGATCAACGTCTACACATTCAACCCCGGCACCGAAGCTTTCCACATGATCGAAGAACTTCTTTTCAAAAAACAGGAAGTTAATGTGACTGAAGACTCGAGCGTCGTTCACTCGACACGTGAGCTGACCACAGCCGTTCTGGACGACCCGGCGGGTTTCGGCATTGTCAGCTTCTCATCGAAGCGTGACGCGCGTGCCGTTCCCCTCCGTTCGGAATGCGGGATTATTCAGGCTCCGTCCGCGTTCAACATCAAGACTGAAGAGTATGAACTGCAAAGCCGTGTGATTGCCTATAACCGTCGTGATGTCCAAGGTCTTGGTCGTGAGTTTGTTGACTATCTCGAGGACTCCGACATTGACGGTCTAGTCTCCAAAGCTGGTTTAACCAGCCTAACGATTGTATCGGACACGCAACAAGAAGCGATCGAGCGCCTGACAGCCGAGCTGGAAGAAGGCGAGAACGAGTACGAAGCTGAACTGGCCGAAGCTCTGCTTAAGAACATGAACACGCATGAACGTCTGTCGACCACCTTCCGCTTTGCGCCGGGCTCTGACCGTCTCGACAACAAGGCACGTCGCGATATGGCGCGGATGCTGTCCTACATCGCTGAACGTAAGCCCAGCGAGATCGTGGTTGTGGGCTTCACTGACAACAAAGGTCCGTTCGACCCGAACCTACTGATCTCGAGGGAGCGTGCGCAAAGCGTTCTGGAAAAGCTGCAGGCAGCGGCGACCGATGGCCAGTTGGACGGCATCACGCTGAAAGCTGAAGGCTACGGCGAGCTTGAGCCGGTGGCCTGCAACACGAACCCGAAGGGTCGTGCAACGAACCGTCGTGTGGAATTCTGGGTTAAGTCTTAACCTAACCCTTGCGTGGCGGGGCCACAGCCCCGCCACGTTTACTTAGTGAGAACTGCCTGAGGGCAGTTCTTCCGATTTCTCAAACAAATGAGGACAAGCAGGATGAAGCTCTCTGCTATTCTTACCGCCGCAAGCATCTTCCTTGCGGCTACCCTTCCCGCGACCGCAAATGAAGTCGAGTTGGCCGCCAAGAGCGGTAACCAAGCGCCAGTCCGAGGTGAATTGGTAGCGGTGCACAGCGATAGCTTCGTTCTTCGTACCAATATTGGTGTTGTGACTTTTGATCGCGACGATGTGACATGCAGCGGTGTAGCTTGCCCAGTCGCGCTGAAACAGGGCATCGACATGACCGTTGTCGCACCCGCTGAACTTGCAGGGGTTATCGTGCCGCTACTGGCTGATGGGTTTGCAGAACGCCAAGAGCGTGAGGCGCGGCTTGTCATGCCGGATGGCGTACCAATTGGCGAAGAGATCCGCCCGGAGTCCATCATCGATAGCAATCTGTCATTCAACATCTTGTTGCCGAAGAGCGGCGAACAGGAGGAAGTGAATATCGCGGTAGATTCATCCGGTGCCGCGCAGCTGTTTGGTTTTCTTGCATCTGGCGGCGCATCGCTGGTGTTCAGCGAACAACCTGTCGACGATGCTGCCGTTCAGACCGTTGCCGCGGCAGGGCATGGCAATTTGCGGGCCTTCAAACAGGAACGTGTCGTCGCAGTGGATGGCTATGTTGCTGTCGCGAACCATCGTAGCTCGGTTTCCCGCATGTCGGTGCAGCAAGTCGCGGACGTTCTGTCGGGCAAGATCAACAATTGGTCCACCTTTGGTGGCCCGGACCGAGAGATAAACGTGTATTCTTTCAGTCCCGAAGCCGAAGCGTTTCACCATATTGAGGATCTAATCCTCAAACCATCGAATGTCTCGCTTACACGCGATGTTCGAAAGGTATCGTCGACGCGCGAGCTGACGCGTTCGATCGAGCAGGATCGCTTTGGCTTTGGAGTGGTGAAATACTCCAGCGTTCGAGGCTTGCGCCCGATTTCCTTGGTAAACGAGTGCGGAATGGTCATGGAGCCGACCGCTTTCAATATCAAGTCTGAGGAATATACTTTGCAGAACCGAGTGACCGCCTACAGCACCGTCCAGACAAATGGGTTCACCGCCAGATTCCTCGACTATTTGGACGATGAAAGTTTGGATGATCTTGTTAGCAAAGCGGGACTTATCAGTCTTTCTACCGTTCCAGAGGAACGTGATGATGGACGGGCGCGCTTGCTGACCGCGCTGGATGGTGTGACCGACGAATTGTCGGCCAGCCAGCTTAAGAATTTTGTGCAAGATGTTCTTGCGTCCGAGCGTTTGTCGACGACATTCCGTTTTGCACCTAGCTCTTCAGTTTTGGACAACAAGGCCAAACGGGATGTCGCTCGGGTTCTTAGATATGTGAGTGAATCCGCGACGCGGCGACTTGTTCTGGCGGGGTTTTCTGATTCGAACGGCCAAGTTTCCCAAAACGAAGCGCTCTCCCTTTCGCGCGCTGAGGCTGTGCGGAACCAGCTGCTTGCGGCAGCAACCAATGGTGAGTTGAGCGGGGTCGAGATCACCGTTCGGGGCTATGGGGAACTGAGCCCGGTTGCCTGCAACGAAACATTCGAGGGCCGCGCAACAAACCGCCGGGTTGAAATCTGGGTTGAGTAGCCGCGAAATTGTTTCGGATGCGGGGCCATCAGGCCCCGAATCGCAACATTGCTTGGGTGTCGGGACAATTATAGCTTATGGCAACACGGGTTGTTTTCCAAATTTTGCCAAAATTTCTTCTTAGTTTAAGCACTGTTTGCTTGTCAGGTGCGTTATAGGAAAGAGTGTGAGGGTATCTGAGGTACTATTGTCAGAATCGTGTGCGGTGATTCTTGATGATTGATTCAAAGATGGCAGAACGCCAATTGACACGTCCCACGCACTTTCAGCCGCCAGAAGGCGGTTAACGATAAAAACGACGGAACTGAACTTGGATTTGCCCGTCAGGCGGCGTGGGTAAAAAACTTCGAGAAAGTCACGACTATGGAAACGAAGAACGAAGATGAGACGCAAAGCAAGGGCTTTGGCCCTCTGAACGCGTGCTGGGAGAAGCTTGACGCATTGGAGCAATCGCTTCTCGAAACGCGCGATAACTCGTTTGAATTTCTGGAAGATCAGATCAATCGCGCAATTGAGCGAATCCAGTCTTTTGAGCCTTCGGTAAGCGTCATCGGTCAGGTTAAGGCCGGTAAGTCGACGTTGCTTAACGCGGTAATTGGTGAAACCTCGTTCTTGCCATCGGATGTGAACCCTTGGACTTCGGTGATTACAGCTGTGCACATCAACAGCCGCAGTCGCCCTTTTAACACCCGCGCGATATTCCGCTTTTTCGATGCGCAGGAATGGGATCGTCTGGTCAATACCGGTGGCCGCATGGGTGAGATGGCCAATCGCGCCGGTTTTGAGTACGAAGCCGATGAGGTGAAGGCGCAAGTTCAAGAGATGCGCGAAACGACCGAGGCGCGCCTTGGTGATGAATTCCAATCGCTTCTGGGCGAAAGCCGCACCTTTGCTGAGCTCGACAAAGATATGATCGACCGCTATATCTGCTATGGCGATCCAGAGGATATGCAAGAGGGCGGCCAAGAAGGTGTTTATGCGGACATCACCAAAACGGCTGACCTCTACATTGATGTACCCGGTAGTATCCCTGGCATATGCTTGCGTGACACGCCCGGTGTGAACGACACCTTTATGATGCGTGAACAGATCACGCTGAACTCGATCAGTGAAAGCCGTGTTTGCGTGGTCGTTCTCTCAGCGCACCAGGCGTTGTCCACCATGGATGCTGCGCTATTACGGATGATTTGCACGGTCCAGCAGCGTCAGGTTGTGATCTTTGTGAACCGCATTGACGAACTGCCTGATCCGATCGCCGAAAGCGAAAAAGTTGGCGCCAGCATCAGGAAGACGCTCGATCGTATCGGTTTGGACGATTCGATGACCCTACTGTTCGGTTCGGGTTATTGGGCGAATTGTGCCATCGGTGACACGTTGGACAAAATGGCCCCTGCCAGCATGAACGCGCTTGCAAGCTGGGCTAAGGCCAAGCGTATACCTTTCGCGACCGAGCAGGACAAAAAAGCCGCTGCGATGCAGGCATCGGGTGTGATGGATCTTCAAGTTGAGATTGCCGAACGGATCGTTGAAGGCCCGGCGGAATGGATGCTGAAGGAAATTCAGCGCGATATCGTCAGCATCACTGCCATGAACGAAAAGATCGAAAAGGCTGCTGCACACCGCGCTAGTGGAAGCGGCGCTGGCATGGACGATCTGCGTCGTTCCTTTGAACAGCTGCGCACCGCAACGCTATGCAAGTTGGACAGCGATACCGACGCTGCCCGCGAATTCCTGTTGTCGCGGCTTGAGAGGGGCCAAACCGTCTTTCTCAACGCGGCACTTGAAGCTCTGGAATCGCATATTGCGACCTATGGCGAAAACGATAGTTGGAGCCATGATCCTTCAACCCTGCGGACCACGATGCGTTCGGCCTATCTGACATCGATGGTCAAGGTTCGTCGCGCTGCGGAGGCCGCGATGGAGAACTTCCACGACAAGCTGCATGGCGAACTTGAAAGCGAACTGGGGCTTTTCAGCGAAGACGATTCGCCGGAAATGCCAGCAGTTCCAGATGCTCGTGCACCAACTGTTCTTGCAAAGACGCTATCTTTGGACCTGAACGGTAAATGGTGGCAGCGCATCTGGGGCCTTGGTGCCAAGCAAAGAATTCGCAAGAAATACTCTGGTATCATTCATTCAGAGACGAACGAACTTGCACGCGAGTTGGTCGACGATTTTTTCAATGAGCATGTCGGTCACGTCCGTAGCATCGTTGAGGAATACACGTTTGATCAAACCAAATTTGCCACCACCATAATGGATTGTGTTGTCGACGGTAAAACAGCCGACCGTATTTCAGACACCAGCGAAAGGAGCGTTGCATGAGCTCGCCCAACCAATTCACCACACGCAAAAAACGACTGATGGTTGCGGGCGAGTTCAGCTCGGGGAAATCGCAACTGATCAATCGTCTGTTGGAGCATGAGCTTCTGCCTTCGAACGTCACGTCCACGTCAATGCCTCCGATCTGGGTAATCCAGGGTGAAGGGGACGGCATTCGTGTCGATCTTAACGAAACCGTCACGCCCCTGACGTCGCTGGAAGACGTGGATGTGGAAAGCACGCTTTTCTGCGTCGTTAAGTCATCCTCACCGTTTCTTGAGCACTACGATTTGATTGACACGCCGGGTAACTCGGACCCGAATATACCGTCGATCTGCTGGGAACGGATGCTCACCTATGCCGATGTGCTGGTTTGGTGTTCGAATGCGGTTCAAGCTTGGCGGCAGAGCGAGAAAGCCGTTTGGGATGAACTGGATGTGCGCCACTATATCCAGTCGAGCATGCTGATAACGCATGCTGACCGGTTGGTTGATGAACAGTCGGCCGAGAAGGTTGAACGCCGGGTGCGTCGCGATGCCGCCGAGTACTTCGAGCATTTCCTGATGAAAAGCCTCATCGATGCCGCGGATGTCGCAGAGATCCGTGAACACTTGCTCGAAAATGTCCTGCCGCGTATTGACTGCGTAGGCGAGGATCGGAGTTTGGTTGAAGCTTTGCGCACGCCCGCGACTGTTGCCAAACCGGTCACACCTACACGGCCTACGCGCACCGTTGTGCCGCGCCGCCCGAGCCAAATCCGGAAGGTGCTGGCCGACGCAGCCCGCAAGCCGGAGAAGGCCGCGCCCATCGAGGCAGCAAAAGCTGAAGAGTCTTCCGAGAGTGTTCCAAACGTCACACCTCTTTTCTGCAAAGACGAGGGTGAAAGCACCTGCGCGCGCAATATCTGGAAAGAAATCACCGAGTTCAGAACGCCCGCTACGATGGACGATTGGAAGAATGCTGTCGAAACTCTTCTGACTCGCCTTGAAGGAACCTCAGACGCACCAGCAGAAGAAGAATCGGTCGAAGCCGCTCTGACCGGATACGCACTGGCAAAGGATTAAGTCATGCAAATTGCACCAGCCCAGAAACAAGAGGTAGACTTCCTCGAAGCCACGCTCGGGGAGTTCGAGAAAAGTGTCGCGCGGGAAAGCCGCAAAGGTGTTAAAGAGCTGCGTAAACGGCTTGACGGTTGGGCCGCCAAGGTGGCTGTGATCGGCCAGGTAAAGGCCGGTAAATCGACCTTTATGAACGCGCTCCTCAAGCAGGATAATCTTCTGCCGTCGGACGTGAACCCGTGGACCTCGGTTGTGACCAATCTGCGGATCAATATCAAAAGCGATCCGGAGTTTGGTGCCAAGTTTGAGTTTTTCTCGGAAAAGGACTGGGACGAAATCATCGAAGGCAACACCAAGTTGCGCAATCTGGCAGAAAAGCACTTGCCGGGCTTTGACTCGAACTTGCTGAAAGAACAGGTCGAAGAGATGCGTGATCAGGCGCGCGAGCGGTTGGGTGACAGCTACACCGCGCTGCTGGGCACCGATCATACCTATGACTTCCTATCGCCTGAGCTTTTGCAAGCTTATGTGTGTGCGGGTCGCCCAATAGGCGAAGCGACGGGCCAACTGGGTTCAGGCCGCTATTCGGCCATTACCAAGACGGCAAACGTCTATATGCGCATGCCCGAATACCAGGTTCCGGTGATCATTACGGACACGCCGGGGGTCAATGACCCCTTCCTCGTGCGCGACGAATATACCTGCCGCAATCTGGACAAGTCGGACTTGTTCATCGTCGTCCTGTCGGCGCACCAGGCGCTGACAAGTGTTGATATCTCACTGATCCGGCTGCTGGCTGCTCAGGACAGCAAGGACGTTCTGGTCTTCATCAACCGCATCGACGAACTTGACGAATATACCGATGAGGTCCCCGAGATCATCAAAGATGTGAAAACCCGTTTGTCCACCGCTCTGCCGGATATGGATTTATCGATCATTGCTGGCAGTGCGTTTATGGCCGAAATGGCTTTGTCGACGAAGAACTCGGCGCAGGAAATTCGCGACTCCCTCGATAATACCGAGCTTGAGGCTTATCTGCTGGATGAGTACGGCGAAGTTCCCGAAGATCAGTTCGACCGGCTGATGCTGGGTTCGGGCCTTAACAAGGTTAAAAAGAACCTTTCGGACGCGATTGATCGGGGCGTTGGCTGTGACGCGCTTGCACAAATTCATGACGCAACCCGCGCAGAAGTAAGCGGGACGCTATTTGCGACCAAGCAAGAACGCTATTTGGTCCAAGGGCAAGCTGAAAAGCTGGCCCGCAATGTTGGAGACACAATCGCTGAACTTGAAAAAGAGATCAAAGACTCCAACGGTTTGCAAACCAAACTGGACGATCAGATCGATGCACTTGATACCTCTTTGGAAAAGCTGATGTCAAAGTTCTGGAGCAAACTTGAAAAGGACATGAACAACGCTGTGTCCGGCTTTGTGGAAGGTCAATACGAGAGCATTTCGGAGAAGTTGATGCGCTACGATGTTGCGGGCAGCAAAGACAAATTCCTGCGGGTTGATGTACAGAACTTGCTGCGCGAGCTTGAAAGCCTGGTGTCGCGCAGTTTTGATAAATCGCGTGCGGGCATTGATACGGCGATGTTCAATTGCTCGGCTGCTTGCAAGGACGCGGTGCAAACAAAACTGGCCTCGCACAGTTTTGACGTGCCGCTTGGCAACCTGCCCTGTCAGGAGTTTGCGTCTACGTTGACGCTGTCGAAGACTACACTGGAAATTCCGATTGTTTCGGAACGCAGTTGGGCATTCTGGCGTGGCCGCAAAGTAAACAAAAAGAAGACGCTGGACGTTCTTGAAAAAATCGCCATTGCCGATCTTCGCCCTGTGATTGAAAAAATCCTGAGGGCCTATGGCGCAGCGCAGTCTGAACGCGCACAGGCTGGGGTGGAACGGATCCGCGTTGTCACCCGTGCAGTCGATGTGACCGTTGCCGGTCAAAACCAGCGTTTGCAGCGCTTTAAACGGCAATTGCGCAATGCGTCGGGCAGTACAGATGGGATGAACGAGGTGGTGAACCGCCTGCAAAGTCAACTGGAGGTGCTTGAACGGCGTCTTCAGAAACTATCTGTCATCTCAAGTAAGTTGTCGGAAACACCGATTGCAGCAGCAGCATAAGGGACAATTGGAATGTCGGTTGAAGTCACACAGGATAGTTTGGAGAAGCCCGAAGATGCGGCGCCGGTTCCGCTGGAGACACTGCGGATCGTCGTTGCGGGCGATTTGGGATCCGGCAAGTCGGCGGTTATCAATAGCTTGCTGCGAAAAGAGCTGATGCCGCGATTCTTCGGCCAAGACTGGCGGCCCGCGGTCCTGATCCGTTACGGTGTTACGCAGCAACTAGTGTACCACACTCGTGACGGAAAAACGGTTGGGGTTTCGGACTGGTCTGAAATCAAGGATGTTCGCGATGTAAATCTGTGCGAGATTGTCATCGATCGACCGCATATGAAGGGCTTTGAGATCGTCGAATTGCCCTTCTTCCATGACGGACGTCTTTTGGAGGATGCTGTAGATTTCATCGCACATTCTCATGTTCTGATTTGGGTCACCATTTCATCCCAAGCCTGGCGGTTGACCGAGAAGGAAAGCCTTGAGAAGCTGGCGACTGCCAAAAAACCTCAACGAATTTTGGCGGTCAGCCGGGCGGATAAATTGCGCACGGAGGAACATTGCGGCCTGATCCGGGATCGTCTCACGAAGGAAACCGATGACTACTTCTCGGATATCGTCTTTATGCATTCAAATCGCGATACAATCCGCAAGTCCGAGAGCAGCAAATCTGATTGGGAAAGGACCCGCGGCGCGCTGATGTTCGAAAAGCTGGAGCGTATCCGTGCCAACTGTAAGGAAGACGAGGACGAGACGATCGTCCAACTGCCTTCAGAGGACGACATCGTTGTGCCGATGACGCATTGGAAATCGGTTCGGTCGTTATAGTATGGCTGGGTTGCCGCACCTGCTTTTTTCTGAAGTGTGCGCTCGCAGTTCTGCCTCGTTTGATGCATAGTCGGTGCGCAACTTGAAAAGGAGAACAGGATGCTGGTTAGTCAGGAGGTGATCAGCGCATTTGTGCAGTCCGGGCTCGATCCTTTACCGGAGGTTGAGGTGATCTCGGATATGGCACCGGAAGATCAACTTGAAGCATTGTTCGAGATTATCGACGCGACCTATCTGCCGCGCGCAACTACTTTGTCGAGCAGCTGCGGCGACACAATTCTTATGTTCGCGGCGCGCGGTCAGCTTATGAAGATCGAGAATGATGCGGATTCGCCGCTTGGCAACCCGCTTACTCTTTACTGGGCGCTTGAAGATTTCGTTTCGCTTGGCGGAGAGATTGCAATCACGCAGTATGTCATACCGATGTCCGCATTGGTGAAGCTGAAAGGCGTTGGCGTCAATGAAATCCGCAACGCGCCGAACCCAAAACCCGCTCAGCTAGACGACAGCGATAAGAATGGGGGATTGTGCGATGCTCGAGAAGCGTAACCATCTGGACTATCAAACTGCGCTGCGGCTTTTTGAAAGCTGGCTGACAACATCGGCAGGCGCGGGATGCGATACACCTGATGTTCACAAACAGATCAAGGATCTGGAGCAAAAGCTAGCCCGTCCACAGACTGTTGTTTTCACCGGCCCGGATACGTCACTTGTACGACGCTTCTCTGCTCTGGTTTCGGGTGATGAAGATCAGTTGGCTGATCTTCAGGGCGATGATTTTCGGCCAATCCTCTTGACTGAACATGAAGAAGAACTTGCTCTGCTCCGCTGGTGGGATCGATCCGATCAGGAACCTTTTGATCAAAGCCCGCAGGTCGCGCAAAAGAAAATGGCCGACCTTATTAACATCAAGGGAAAATTTGGTTTGCCTGCGCAGATGTCAGTGATGGACATGTCGGGCACCGACAAGGCTGCACCTCAGTTGGTGAAATTCACGCTATCGCGCCTATGCGACATTTTGGTTTTCGTTTGTTCACCAGACGATTGGTTAACCCTATCAAAATCGCGCGTTTGGAAGGCCGTGCCGGGCGCAATCCGAAAGAACGCTGTGGTGGTGCTGGTAAGCGATGCCGACACCGAGTTTGCGAGCCTTAAGGGAACAAATGACAAGATCGCCCTTGTCGCAAAACGGGTTGTAAACCTGACAAGCAGCGAAATAGCGCTTGAAACAAGCGATCTTCTCAGATGGGCGGACGCGCAAGCGAAATATGTTTTTGAAGCGTTGAACGCCATGGTTTCAGAGCGGGTTGAGGAGGCAACGACGAAAATTGCTCCTCAGTTGGATCAGCTTCTTGCGCGGCACACCAGTGATTATTTTTGGGATGTGGCCACCGAGAAAGCTGAAAAGGCACGTGCGAGGGCGATTGAGGAAGAAGATAATGCAATCCTAGCGCGCGCTGCGCGTATCAGCCGTGAAACCGTGCCTGTGGCTGTTACCGATCAGAGACCTGAGAAGAAAGATTCGCCCGCCGTTCCTTTGCCCGAACCACCTAAAAACCTGGATGCGCCAAAGACTGCAGAGCCCAGAGCTAAAGCGGCTGAACCTGCAGCGGCTGAGGAGGCAGAAAAAAGTATTGCCGATATCTGGCTAGAAGGGCTTAAAGACGCCCATGCAAAAGGCGATGGTTTGGCGCGCGCCGACGTCAAAGCGCTGTTGGTGTCATTGGCTTATGATCTGAAACAGAAAGTTGTTTCTCGGGAAATGGCCGCAGATTGTGATGCAACCCTCGAGATCATCAAAGAAATGGAGATGGCCTCCGACGAAGACGCAGATATGGCTTTTGGGAGCATTATATACCAACTCGCCAGCTCCATTTCCACTGCGCGTGGCTTGACCACCCGAGCGCTTCCGCCTGGTGCTGGCAAAGCGTGGCAAGAGCCGGTGCGCGCATAATTGTTTCCGAAATTACTCAGAGTAGCCCAGAAAGAAGCTTATTTGTGCCCCAAAGTTCACGCAAATTCACGTTAACCGGCATAGGGGTAGTAGGTTGAAAGGAATTCAAATGGTCAGAGCGTTCTTGTCGCTGAACCGTGCTTTCTCGTCGAAAGACAAACAGAAAGAGCAAGTAGAAGACACGGTTTCGGGCGAAACAAATGTGTCAACACTTTTCCGTGAAACTGCGGAACAGCAGCCCGTTGTGGAAGAAAGCGGTGATGGTCGTGTTAAAACGACGTTTCTGGGCTTCGAGGGCCTAGATGATATTGATGATATCGAGGAAGATGATGCGCGCCCCGTAGCATCCGGCCCACGCAAGGATGGGGTAAATTTCCCGACGGGCTGGCTTGTCATCGTTGATGGCCCGGGCCGCGGGACAAGTTTTTCTCTGAGCAACGGCGTGAATGCTATAGGTCGTGGAATGGATCAGGCGGTTTGCCTTGATTTCGGGGACAATACGATCTCGCGCGATGGGCATGTTCACATCGCTTATGACGTTGAGGATGAAGCGTTCTATGTCGGGCACGGCGGCAAAGCCAACCTTGCGCGCTTGAATGGCAAGCCTTTGCTCAGCACCGAAGAAATCTCGGACAGGGATCGGATCAAGCTTGGTCAGACTGAACTTATGTTTATTCCACTTTGTAATGACGAGTTTAACTGGCTGTCAGATGAAGATGTCGAAGACGACGACAACGAAGAGTAACGAAGACAGATATGCAAACACTTGATGTCAGCGCCGAGATGATCATGGGGGACCGCGATCATCAAGAAGACTGCGTTGCCTTTTCGGTCAACAACAGCGCAACCTCTGCTTTTATAGTGCTCGCTGATGGTATGGGCGGGCACAAGGCAGGGGAAATTGCGAGTGCGCTGGTGGTCAAGCACATGCTGACCTACTTCAAAACGCATATTCTGGACCAAGAACTCAGCGATGCCGATATTCGTGTGTTGCTGAGACATTCGGTTGAGCAGGCAAACACCAAACTGTCGCGGTACCAAGAGAAGTACCCGGACACCCGCGGGATGGGCACAACTCTGATTGCAGCTTTGCTGCAGGAAGATCGGCTTTACTGGATCTCGGTTGGCGATTCGCTTTTGCTAAAGTTCGAAAATGGGGCGCTCGAGCGTCTGAACGAGGATCACTCCTACGCAGAAATCCTCAGCCGCAAAGTCGCTGTGGGCGAGATGGATGCCCACGCTGCGGCAGTGGATCCGCGCCGTTCGCAACTGACTTCGGCGATGATCGGGCGGCCGATACCGAAAATCGACCTGAACAGCTACGAGATTGAGGCAGACTCAACCGCTGCTTTCGTAGTTGCCAGTGACGGTTTGCTGACATGTTCGGATGATCGCATCGTCGCATTGTCGACCGAACATGCAACTGTGTCCAGCGCACAGTTTGCGCGAGCGCTTGTGCAGGATGTAATCGCCGCTTGCGCGCCCAATCAGGACAACACCAGCGTCGCGGTTCTTCGTCTGGGTGTCTAACGGGTTGTGTCGCAAATTTTCCCATGGGCAGCAATCACCTTTCTCCCGGGCGCACTTATCCTGCGAGGGCAGCGAATTGCTGGAAACCGTTTGTGCCTTGGGTGGTGATTTGTCCTTTGCGGATCATGTGTGAGGTTTCAATTCCGGCCAGTATTGCGGCGGCAGAGTGAAAGGCTTTAAAGCCCAGCATCGGCCGTGTCATCCGCTTGATAAAACGACGATCCTGCTCGACGATGTTGTTTAGAGCGCCGTCCTTGAAATCTGAATCGGTGGGATTCCCACGATGCGGATTTCAAGGACGGCGCTCTAACACAAAACGGCGCTATGCAATAGTGTTAACAGACCCTAGTACGCCTCCCAAGGAGTGGAACACGTAGTTCGCTGTTGGAGCCACAAAGAGCAAGGTGCGGACAAGTACACTAACTTGCTGAGTTTCAATTGGGCCATCATTCATTACCGAAACCCCTCGTCACTGCGCTGTACTTGAGAATATTGCTGTACCAAACTATAGGGTTTTACGAGCCTGTGACATATCACCTCTTAAAAATTTCTTTACAAATCCCGTTTAACGGGTGCCCCATCGGTGACAGAGTGTCAACCGAGAATGGAAAAACACTTTGTTCACAAATTGGACGCAATGAGTGGCGTGATATTTTATTGAACCAACCAACCCATGAATTGGCGAGTTCGCTATACTCGTATTCTGGCTGCAACGGATAAGCACTAAAGCTTGGGCTCAGCTTCGCTACGATCAGCGGCCCCCAACACCCGATACACCGACGTCCTGGCTATCCCCAACTGCCTTGCAATCTCGGTCGCCCCCAAGCGGATCATCCTGGCTGAGAATGACATGACGCGCGGACTGCCCGGCAAATATGTCGATACCTTCGCTTTCCCAGATGGTCGCCTCGAGGTCCGATGGCAGGGCGTTTCACTCCCCTACTCCGTCTTCGACAAAGATCAGCGCGTCACGCATGCCGCCATCACCGAGAACAAGCATCTCAGCGCCGTGCTGGAACATATCAAGGCTGAGCAGGAACAAGCGGCACCCAAAAAACGCCGCGCAGGCAAACAACGGTCGCGCTATGAACCAACCGGACGCCGCAACGATGGATGGAACTCAAAGCTTGCCAAAAGGGCCAAAAAGCGCGCAGAAGCGCAAGATCAATGAATGACGGCAGAGCGGACTTTGCTGCCGTTGTAGACTCAGAGTGCTATGGCAGCTTGTTGACGCATTGCGGCCATCCAGAATCTGAAATTTTTCTGCCAGCTCAAAATTTCATTGGGAGCTCCACACGCGCAACAAGACCACCTTCCGGCTTGTTGGAGAGGGTCAAATCGCCTCCATGTGCGATGACAATCTCTTTCGCAATCGAGAGGCCTAATCCCACACCGCCTTTGTCCATATTGCGGCTGGCATCACCGCGCACAAAAGGATCGAAAATCTTGGCAAGCAATAGGGGCTCGATGCCCGGCCCATTGTCTTCAATCGTGACAACTGCTTGCTCGGCTTCAGCACTCAACAGAACCATCGTACTCTCGCCATAGGCTTCAGCGTTTTCAATCAGATTGCGGAAAGCTCTGCTGAGGCTAACTGACCCCCCGTGAATTACCGGTTTGACCGATGCGCGAAAGGATACATTAAATTCTTCGCAGAGGGCTTGCAGTAGCACATGCAGGGACACCTCTTCTGTCATTGGCTCAGATTGTCCTGTCCGTGCGTAAGAAATCAAACCATCGGCCATGGCTGTAACCTCATTGAGCGTTGCAATCATCGGTTCGCGGAGGTCGTCGTCCACCATCTCCGCCCGAATACGTAGGCTCGTGAGCGGCGTTCGCAGGTCATGCCCGACAGCCGCCATCATGCGCATGCGTTCGGCATCAAACTCGCAGATTTCCTCTTGCATGGTATTGAAGGCTTTAGCTGCCTGCCGGATTTCTAGCGGTCCCTCTTCTGAAACCCGCGCTGACCTGTCTCCTCTTGCAGAAGACTTCGCAGCATGGGCCAGTTCATCTATGGGTCGCATGACCCTGCGCAGAAAAAGCCAGACGGCCCCCAAAACAATCAGAAGCGAACAAGCAAAGACCGTCAGCAAATATCGACGTTGCGCTCTTGTGTGCCACGTTCTGGGTTCCGAGGCGGAGAAGTTTAGCCAACGGTCCTGATCCAACGCCAATGAAACCAAGATCACACCTCGGTTTAATCCTGCGTTGCGGGTATCCTCGGTGACATCTGGAGCAGCCATCGAAAGAACTGAAGCCCGGATATCGCTGCGCCCTGTGGTTTCAGCGATGCGATTAGCTAACAAGCGCGACCTGTCATCCGTAGGCGTTTTCAGGACCGCTGGCTCAGTTGCAATCTCAATTGTGGTGACCCTATTTGATGCATCGCGAACAAATCTATCCTGTTGCTCAGGCGCGAGCGATTCAAGTGTCAGAACCAATTCAGCCATGCGGTTTGCGACCAAAGCTTCTCGGGCATTGCGGTCGTTTAGTCGCTGGACGAAAACCGTGACAACCAAGGCACCAATAAAGGCAAAGCTCAACGCGACGCTCAATAGAACCATCAGTTGGGATGCAAGTGGCAGGCGGTTCAAACCGGCACCACTGTTTCAACAGCCAGTTTGTACCCGCCACCCCATTCGGTAATCAGGAGGCTGGGAACACTGGGATCATCCTCAATTTTCTTGCGCAGCCGCCCGACTTGATTGTCTATCGTTCTGTCAAAGGCTCTCTCTTCGCGACCTGCTACGTGATCCAACAAGGCCGCCCGGCTCAGGACTTTGTTCGGGTTCTGCAACAAGACCGTCAACAGCCGGTTTTCGCTGGTGGTCAAAGACATCTCGCGCCCGTCATCATGGCGTAGGCTTTTGCGTGTTCCGTCATGTAGCCACCCTGCAAAGCGGTGACTGGAAGATTGTTGTTGCCGCTCGGGGACCCGCCGCAACACGGCTTTGATCCTTGCCAGAAGTTCCCGTGGATTGAATGGTTTGACGACATAGTCATCCGCGCCAAGTTCCAACCCGACGATGCGGTCTGTGCCAGTCGCCATTGCGGTGAGTAATATCACGGGGATGGCGGTATTATCGACCATCCATCGGCAAAGACTAAGCCCGTCTTCTCCGGGCATCATAATGTCCAATATGACCAAATCAATTCCGGCTTCAGAAAGCGCTTGTCTGGCCTCTTTTGAATCGGCTGCCAGTGTCGTCCGAAGCCCATGTTTCCGCAGATATTGCCCCAGCGGTTCGCGAATGTCGCGGGCGTCATCAACGATGAGAATATGATGGGATGGACCGGACATGTTGGGCGAGTATAGTTTCTGGTGTTGTTTCAGGCTTAGGCTACTCTGGGAAGCAAGCAGTTTAAACCTATCAAACTGAGGACGACATGCGCGAAATTCTTTGTCGCAAACCGTCTCGATATCCCGAACCTGATACAATTTGCGACAATGTTGCGCTTTGGGTTTGAAGGAAAACCCTCCAACTATGGGGCAAGAACTAGCGCGCCGTGGGGGTGAAAAATGAAATGGATTGCAAAAGCGAGCGCAATTTTCATGCTTGCATCGACGGCTTTCGCAGATGAGGTCGAAATCACTTTGGTCGACGAACTCGATGGTGATCTAAACAGTTATTGCCTCGATATTTCCGGCGGGCTGGGTGCAAATGCAGACCCGACACGCGGTCTGCAGGCTCACACATGCTACAGTTACCGGGGTGCGCTTGAAGTAGATCAGATTTTCGAAACCGATCGATTTGCCGACAACCTCCTCTACATGACCAGATTTGGCGTTTGTGCGACGGTTATGGGGAATGAGATCGGACTCACTGCATGTGATCCAAACAATGAAGCGCAGCAGATCACATACTCAAAGGATGGAACGCTCCGTCCTCTTTCGGCCGCAGATCAATGCCTGACGGCTGGAGAAGACACCCGCTTAGGTCGTGGCGGCACTTCTCGGCATCAGATCAAGTCGCTGACATTGGAGGAATGCTCAGAGACCCGCGTACCCTATCAAATTTGGCGTTTCCGAACCGAGGACGATTGATCTAATGCGTGACAATGCCCTGCCAATTGGTTTTCTTGTTCTGATGTCGGTTGCGTCATTCTGCGTGGTTGCGAGTTCAAAGACCCTTTGGGGCAAGTGTCTGAGCGAACGCCAGGTTGAGGCAGAACAAATTCGTCTTGCAGGAGGTTTCAAATGAAACGAGCTGTCGTGTGGTCTATTGCAATTTTTATCGGTTTACTCGGTTCGGGTTCCCTTGCCGACGCGCCAAACGTCCGTACACCAGCACCCGTGATCTACCTTGCCGACAATCTGGATGAAGCGGCAAGCCTCGGTTGGTGTATTGACACAGTTGGACGTGGTTTTTCTGGCCAGCTGCATGCGCATTCCTGCAAACCGCAAGGTGGTGATGTGCAATTCGCATTGGTTGGTGAACAAGGGGTAATCCGATCAGTTGCATTCCCAGATTACTGTATGCAGGTACAATCAGACCAAACCGTCCCCTTGGGGATGGCTACCTGCGAAACAGAAAACCCGGCACAGCAGTTCAAGTTCACCCCAGAAACACAGGCCATTTCTCCCGTTTCCGATATGACAAGTTGCATTGCTGTTGGCACGGAAAGCCGATCAGCGGGGCCATTCATGTCCCGTGACCTCATGTTGCTCCCTTGCGAAGACGTCGAGCCGATCTATCGCTCCTGGGTGGTCGTAAATGAGTAGTCTTACGACCCAATCCGACAGGTTCTTTTCATGACTCGTTCGCAAATTTCGGAGTTTGCCCGACAAAACTGGATGCTGATTTCGGTTCTTGTCATCTCATTGGCCGTGGCCCTGTGGTTCGGCATCCATTTCATCATGGATTTCCTCTATTTCAATGATCCTCGTCACGTCGATGTCGATCTCAAGCCATGGATGACCCCGCGCTATATCGTTCTGACTTACGACGTGCCGCGCCCCTTTGTTTTTGAGGTCTTGGGTCTGGATATTGAAGCAGACAAGGGCATTCGGCTTGGCCGCGTCGCTGAGGCAAGCGGGCTTTCCATGGAGGAACTGACAGAGCAGGTCCGCGCTGCCATAGATACCCTTCGGGCAGGTCAACAATGATCGATACGGTGCTTGCCCTTATCCCGGACTATGGCTTGTTTCTGGTGTTCGGCGTTGTTTTTCTGGCTTGTCTCGCTGTGCCTCTCCCAGCGTCGATGTTGGTTCTGACGGCAGGCAGTTTCGCGGCGGCGGGCGACTTCTCATTTGTGCTTGTCGTTATGACCACCTTCGTAGCGTTCATTCTTGGCGACCAACTTGCATTCGCATTGGCCAGCCGGTTCGGTCGAAAACTGATTGCTCGCCTTTCTCAGTCAGACCGCTTCGCCCCGATCCTGAACCGAAGTGAAGCGCTGCTTCAAAAACACGGAGCGCTCTCCGTACTCATGAGCCATACGATCATCAGCCCAACGTGCCCCTATATCAGCTATCTCAGCGGCGCTGGCGGACTTCCGTGGCGCAGCTTCACAGGTGTTGCCGTTATGGGGGCGCTTATCTGGACACTGGCCTATGTTGGTCTGGGCTATGTCTTTGCCACTCAGCTTGAACAAGTTGCCACGCTTCTCAGTAACTTCTTTGGCGTGGTTTTGGCAGTCGCTACTGCAATCGGAGCACTCCTGATCCTCAGGAGCCGATGGAAGAAAATGCGCGATGCGCCTGCTTAGGCGTCTGCGATCTTGTCTCTAACGAAAGGAAAGTTAATGCTTAAGAAAACCGCTTTGTTCGCCTTCTCCACTCTTTTGCTGCCGATGTCAGCAGAGGCCAGACCCAATATCCTTCTTCTGATCGCCGATGACATGGGGATCGACGCGTCGAATTGTTATTCGCTCGGTGACCAGCAAGCTCCCATGCCCAACGTCGAGGCCATGTGCGCGAACGGACTGGTATTTGAAAACACCTATGCCGCGCCAACCTGTTCGCCGACACGCGCAACGATTATGTCAGGTCTTTATGGCTTCCGGACGGGTGTAGGCGCCCCGGTCGCTGCGGATGGAAGCGATGCGCTATCCGCAGACACGCCAACCTTGTTCGACGCAATGTCACCAGCGGGATACGCCTCCAACGTGATAGGTAAATGGCACATCTCTGGCGTCGACATGGGATATGATCAACCGGCGCAGATGGGCGTTTCCGATTATTTCGGCCTCTATCGGGGTGGCGTGCAGGACTATTGGAACTGGACCGCAATCGAAAATGAGAAGGAGGTGGAGATTGACGGTTATGCAACGACTGTCTTAACTGACCGCGCAATTGACTGGATCGATGAACAGGACACGCCATGGTTCCTTTGGCTGGCCTACAACGCCCCGCATTCTCCATTCCACTTGCCGCCTGCCGATCTTCACAGTTTCGACAACCTGCCCGATGATGAGACGGCCGTGAATGAAAACCCCTTGCCCTATTATCAGGCAATGCTCGAAGCCCTCGATACCGAAATCGGGCGCTTGATTGGTTCAATGAGTGAAGAAGAACGCCAGAACACAGTGGTAATCTTCATCGGGGATAACGGAACGCCGAACCAGGTGATCGGAGACCTTTTTGGAACCCACCAAGCAAAGGCCACGATCTACGACAGCGGCACCCACGTGCCTATGGTGGTCACTGGACCTGGTATTCCCGCAGGACGCACAGATGCTTTTGTGAACACGACGGACCTGCACGCAACCATCGCGGGCCTCGCAGGCGCAGAGGTATCGACCCCTGACTCATTTGATTTGGCTCCGGTTCTGTCGGGCGAAGCCGGCACCCGCGAAGTCGCCTACATTGAGCATTTCACCAATCGCGAGACTAAAGGTGGAGGTGTATACGGTTGGGCCATCCGCGAAGGTCAATACCGATTGGTGGCACCCGAGGCACAAGACATGGAGCTATACGATCTGTCCGCCGATCCCACCGAGCAAGAGAACCTATTGGCTAACGGCGGCGCCACAGAGTTCCAACAAATCGCTGAGTCGCTGCAAGCGGCTCGGGAAGCCATCTTGGCAAACGGTAACTAATGCAGAGGGAGGTCTGACATGTCCACAAGAACAGGATCAGAGAAATTGACGCGGCGGAATGTTTTGCTCGGCACAGCAGCGGTATTGGTCCCGTTAGCCAGCGGCATGACGGCGCTTCAATTCAGCGCAGCGCAGGCCCAGAGCGCCACGTCCCACCGCCTTGTTGTCGATGAGGTGGATGGACGTCAGTCCTACAATGGCAAATCTCTGGGCCCGACCATCCGGGCGCTGCCGGGGGAAACCATCGACGTGGAGCTGGTGAACAACCTTCCACCCCTCCACGACGATTGCACGGCCAATCCGAACCAGCCCCATGGGCTTAACACGACCAACCTCCACACCCATGGTTTGCATGTCTCCCCAACGACGGATTCATCCGGAGAATTCGATGCTGACAACGTCTTTGTAAGCGTCGTTCCTGAAGGTCAGATTGTGGCCTGTGAAGAAGTTTGTGGGGTCGAAGTGAAGACATCGTTCCGCTATGGGAAGAACACGTTCCGGTTCGAACTGCCTGACAATCACGCCTCGGGAACGTTCTGGTATCACGCCCACAAACACGGCTCTACAGGCACTCAAGTGAGCGACGGATTGGCAGGGCCCTTGATCATCGACGACCTGCCAGGCACGATGCCGGCCTACATTGAAGAAGCCGTCGAAAAGATACTCTTCATCACCAACCAGGGTGTCCTTGTGACCGATCCCGATGGCGGCGGTGAGCTTGATCCGACGATCCAGATGCGGCCGGGTGAAGTGCAGCGCTGGCGCGTGATCAACGGCACCGGGCGGGGTACGGATTTTGCCTTTCTGCGACCCAATCTGGAAAACCTTGAAATGCACCTGATTGCATTTGATGGGCTGACATTGGAACGCCGCTACCCCGTGGACCTAGAAAATCTTGACGAACCTTGGCTTAACCCTGCTGCTCTCGCATCTGGCAATCGTATGGATGTGATCGTGCGGGCGCCTGCCGAACCGCAAGAAGCCTCTGAAGGGTTATTCGCCTCCTTAACTGGCATGTTCCAGAACAACGACATAGCCCGGCTGATCGACATAAACGTTGAAGTCGCTGGCGAACCGCTTATCAGCACTTGGTCCGACGACCCAACTCTTCCCGGTTCCGGGCTTGTTCCGTTTGATGACACCCCCCTCAGTCCCCGCGAAATCGCCTTTACCCGGCAACAAACCATCGACCTTGAGGCGTTCAACGGAGAGCTAAAACAAACCATGCAGCTTGGCACAGCAGAGCAATGGACCGTCAGCAACAGAACCCAAGTTCTGCATGTCTATCATATTCACGTAAATCCGTTTCTCATCACTCATATCAATGGCGATGAACTGCCCGCGGACAGCCCCTTGCGCCGTTGGCAGGACACAATCGGCGTGCCCTTGGGAGGATCGGTTGGGTTCAAAACCCGGTTCGAGACCTTTACCGGAAAATTCGTCATCCACTGCCACGTCTTACCACATGAGGATAACGGCATGATGCAGATCGTGGAGGTGGTTGCTTAGGCTCAAGCCGAATTACCCTCGCATTGAACGTAGCTTGATGGGTTTCTTGAGACTTATCCCATCCAATGCATAACGATGAACCTCCGCTTTCGAGCTGTTGCGGTTCTTCGTGCGTATTGCAGCATTGGTGGGTCTGGGCTCGAAGCGGTCATCTGACGATTTTGGTTGGGAACGTCGTGCCCTATCTCCCGCAAGGCTTTTCAGCCCTTCGATGTGTGGGGTCTACGGGCTGCCAAGCCTTGCTTCCGTTAGTGCTTGGGGTGACATTTCTACTTTGCACAACCAGCGACATTTCTACTTGGTTGCAACACAATTTTCGCCACGGTGGATTCACAAATGAAGTGCAACTTCTGTATTAAAACAGGATGTTACATGGAGTTGTCTGATGGGCCGTTGTTACCCCCACTTGAACCTGGAAGAACGCAAAATATTGGCGAAGTCTCTGGAAGCCAAGATTCCGGTACGAGAGATCGCAGAATATTTGGGTCGTGACCGCTCCACACTTTATCGAGAGATCCGGCGCAACGCGCATCGAGATACTGAACTTCCTGAGCTGAATGGCTATTATGCTTTGGCGGCCCAAGGTTCTTACGAACGCCGTCGTGCCATTCACAGAAAGCTTGTCAGAACGCCGCAGCTGAAGGCCACGGTTGAAGATCGGCTAAAGGCTGGCTGGTCGCCGGAACAGATTGCGGGCCGCATGAAGTTTGAACACCATCCAACGCGTATCAGCCACGAGACGATCTATCGCTATGCCTACTCAAAGGAAGGTCGAGCGGAGCAGTTCTTCAAGCATCTGCCGGAGCAACGTCGCTTGAGGCGACGACGTGGAATGCGGCGCCATCACGGGGTTCGGTTCCCTGTTCACTTGTCAATCGCAGCACGGCCGGACGTCATTTCAAGTCGCCAGCAATTTGGTCACTGGGAATGTGATCTGGTCCAGTTTCGCAAGGAGTTCGGCAAGGCAAACATCACGTCTTTGGTCGAACGTGTCAGCCGATATACCGTCATTCTCAAGAACCAGGATCGGCAATCGAAGCCTGTGATGGAGGGGCTGATAGGAAGTTTGGCCCCCCTGCCCTCTGGTGCTCGAAGATCAATTACGTTCGATCGTGGCACAGAGTTCACAGCTTGGGCCCATCTCAAGGCCGGGCTTGGTGTGGATCCGTGGTTCTGCGACCCGCAAGCACCTTGGCAGAAAGGCACGGTTGAGAACACAAACAACCGGTTGCGGCGCTATGCTCTTCGATATCCACCGTATTTCGGCTTTACCCACAGCTGGCGCTTCGAGTTCAGGACATCGGCGTTCGGATGCTTCCATATTTTCAAGTTTGAGATTGCCGGACCACACTCAGCATAGACGAGCAACGCGTTTTCAAACCGTGTTCCCGAGAGCTGTTCTACCTTTTGACCAACATGGTCCTTTATTGCATCAACGCTTTCAGCCGCTATGGGGACAAGCAGGCTCTCTGGCATAGCTGCTTTGTGTAGCGCGCGCTCCTTTCCTCCAGGATCGGGCTGCAATAAGGGGGTCATGTTCGAAAGCAAGTCTGAAGTATAACATCAAATGGTGCGCCGGCTTTCATTGGTCGACAATCTCGCTAACAATCATCGTAGTGTTTCACTTATTCTTTTGAAATTGAAGGGATCGGCTCCCCAGCCCATTCGAACGTCCAGGTGTCGCCTTGGCGAACATTCTGGACCAAGTGCGGTCGCAGAGCGACCAGGCATTGTCCCCCTTCGTGTCGGGTGGAGGGATAGAGTAGCCCGTTTCCGCCTGAACCAAGTACGTCCTGCGCAAGGGTTTGACCGATCGGGTATGCGACCGCGGTATCGGGACTCAGTGCATCCTCCCCTGCCCCGCCATTGAGATTGTGCAGTCGCGTTGTGAACCCTGCGAGCAGTTCACGGTAGGCCGTGATGTTCTCGTAGATGCCCGTCGCGTCGAGTTCGCGCGTCAGGTGCCAGGCCACTTCGGCCTGCGCTGTTTCAATAGAATTCTCTCCATAGCTTGCGTACCAGGCACCGCGCTCCGGTCCGTTGAATCGGTTGCCGGTCGCCTTGGTGTAGCAAAAGGCAGCATTCACATAGGTCCATCCGTATCCAGCCGCCTCGGTCAGGAGCTCAGCTGGATCGAGGCCGCCGGGCACGGGAAGTGTGACCGTGCGGCGTGCGGAGGTGAAGCCCTCAATCTCTTCCAGGATTGCCAGGTCGTCCTCATCGTCCGCCAAGGGGGCCATCGCGGGCTCGTCAATGTAGGCTGTCGAGATCAGACGAACTGTCGTTGGATCCGTAAACTCTACCTCTTCTAGATCTGTAGCTCTGATCACACGCCGCCCCGGAGTGCATCTATGTGTTGTCGAACCTTCATCATTGCCGGGATGCCACCTGCGCACATGATCTGAACTGGACTCTTTCCATTAAACCCAGGACCGGAATTTGCAGTTTTTGGCCATCCATAGGTCAAAGGACCGTTGAACAGGAGCCGCAGGCCTTTGAAGAGGCCGATTAACAGACTCGCGCGTGTGACCTTGTCTTGGTCGAGAACGCCCTTGTAGGTGCCAGACTTCATTCGGCTCCAGGTCGCACTTGGCACATCGAAGAGTGCAGCTGCTTCAGCGTTGGACAAATCCCAGGCGTCGGCTGCGCGAACAACGGCTTTGACGATCGCCGCGATCTTGTCTGTCTCCGCAACAGGTTGCACGATGCCTTGATCGGGCGCGTACTGGATTGGTTTCAACATGATTGCTCTCCATATGATGTGACAAAGATAATCATATGATTGAGTTTGTCAAGAATTCATTGAGAATGCGCTCGTTGGGTATGAGAGACACTGCCACGAACCGATTGTTGCCGAAAGTGACTTCAATTGAAATATTAGGAAGAAGGTTCAGGAACTTACTTCGATGACGATTGGCAAAACCCGGCACAAACTCATGGCACTCAGCGGCGATGCTTTCGCTAATGAGGTTGAGGCGCTTATGGGTGTTCTATCGGAGCGGGTCGCGCAATCGCGTCGACTGGGCCTCCTCGACCGCCAAGGCGTCGATGTTTTTTGTACCGGGAAGCGGATCAGTCCGTCGAAGTCGCGATCCAATGCAAAGGATATGAGAGGCCGTTTCAAACCGATCAGGTCCCTGCCCTACTGGATGAGATCAAAAAGTTCGCTCGAAAAGGTCCCGACGTTGAAGAATACTGGCTCACAATCAACCGGCCGATCACAGAGCGAGATGACAGAGACCAGGTCGAAACGGCGCTTGCCAATCTGAAGCATTCAGGGAAATGCCAAAAAGCGCGCCTTCTGGACCTCGATCAACTCACCCAGTTCTTACTTGAGCAGGCCAAGGAGCGCATCATTGGTTGGGTCAACGCTTTTCGGGATAGGTCCATCGCGGCATTTCGAGAGTCGATGGGCATCGTCGATTTTATTTCGGACGCTCCGTTCGAAGGCAAAAAGTGGTCAGGCACTGATCCTACCATGCACGTGCTTGAATCGCTTCGAGAGTTTCAGGCAGCTGTCGACCCTTCGAATACCGGTCCATATCGGATCTCGCCCCGCCTTTTACTGACGGCCAGCTTCGGCTTTGGAAAGACGAGCACGTTACAGGAAATTGCCAAGGGATGGATGGAAGGTGGTGGCGTCGCACTACATACCTCAAGGCTTCTACGTACGTTCGACACCGAGCGGCAGTAGAGTTGAGGAAAGAAGGGGGCTCATACCCTGTAGAAAATGAGCCGCAGCCGGGTCGAAGGCTCATTTTCTACAGGGTATGATCATGCAATACGACACCGGCAGCCACTGTGTTTTCTATCACCGTTATCACATCGTGTGGTCGACGAAGTATCGCTACAAGGTGCTGACGGGCGACATCCGCTTGCGTGTGCGCGCCATTTGCCGCCAGGTTTGTCACGAAAAGGGCGTCGATATCATCCGCGGCGTGCTGTCAGCCGACCATGTCCACATGTTCGTGTCGGTCCCGGATGAGACGACCCATTGTCGGTTCCGCAACGCTTTGGTGAAGGGCGGCGTCTACGACGATCTTCTGGCCGAAGTGTGCCGTCAGATCGAAGAGCATGGATTGAAGCTGAAGGAGGCCGAAGCCGCGATCATCGACGCGACTTTGGTGGAAAGCGCGGCCCGGCCCCGTACTCATATCGAAGCGCCTGAAGATCGGGCCGAGGGTGAGGCACCGGATGATCCGCAGTTGCATTTCAGTGCCGACCCGGATGCCCGTTGGGTAAAGAAAGGGTCCAAATCCACACTGGGCTACAAAGCCTTCGCCCGTACAGATGAAGAAGGCTTCGTGGACAAGGTCCACACCACCCCTGCCAACCAGGCCGAGAGCCCTCAATTTGAAACCATGATCGCAGGCGCGAACGCACAACGGGTGTTGGCGGACAAAGCCTATGCAAGCAAGGCCAACCGAGCCAGTTTGCGCGGCAAGCATCGCGACGGGATCATGAGAAAGGCGGCTCGTAATCGCCCGCTGCGCGCATCGGAGAAAAAGTTCAACCGAATGATCTCAAAGCGCCGGTTCCGGGTTGAGCAATGCTTTGGCACGATGAAACGTCTCTTCGGCTTGCACCGTGCACGCTACTTTGGCGTCGCCAAAACCCACGCCCAACTGGCGATGGCGGCAATTGGGCAGAACCTGCTCAAGGCCGCAAACAAAATCACCCTCAACCCGCAAACCCTCGCAATCCCATAACCGAAACCCCCAAACGATTTGTGTCCGCTGAAAATTCAGCGGACCAGAACACATGAGAAAATTCCCGAAAATCACAAAACGCGCCCCATTACGCAGACGTCTTTATGAGCCTCCGCCACCTCGAAGTTGTAGACAAGTTGTGGCGTGTCATCCTGCGTGATCGAGATGACCGTCAGCGGTTCCAGATCCTTGTCGCGGATCGCGTCACCGGGGGTGAGGTCTCCGGCGAAAATCCAGCCTGCGCCTTGCACAAAGACCGGGTGGGCCGTGGTGACGCCCAGAACAAAACCATTAGGCGATAATTCCCAGAATCCTGTAGGTGCCGCTTCCTTCCGCAATATTGAAGACTTCGGTATCTTCAACGCCAATTAATTTACATATGTCTGACAGAAACCTGTGCAGGGCCTCCCGATTCGGATCTATTCGAATACGGCAGAAACGCATTCCCTCTTCTTCGTGGTTGGTCCATTGCCAATTGTGATGATCGAGGTGCTCTTCGAGGCGGTGGATCTCTTCCAAAGGCACATTCACATGAGGTATGTCGGAAATTAAAAAGGGAGCACCCGCGTTGTCAGATAAAAGGCGGAACTGGAAAAATTTACCTGTACGCATCGTTTCTGCGACAAGATACTCTTTTTCCAGTCCATACGAATAAAAGCGCATAATTTCTCGCACTAGTTCCGTGAACGTTAGCATTCCAAGCTTTACGCGTTTTGCGTAGTTGCGTCGCTTTTTGATGATGTATGCATAGCATCCTACCACCAGAACTGAGCAAACTGAAAGCAGTACAATACTCATTTAACGCCACTCGTAGCCAACGGTATCAGAGCCGGTCTTTGTGTCCGTCGTCATATAAAGTTGGACATCATAGCGGCTTGAGCATTGGAGGCTCTGGCTCGTTTGTGTGATTGATTATGCGGCTTGTTTTTCGTGATGCAAGCGTCGTTGCCGGATTGTCTG
>NZ_JBGEHL010000017.1:0-50522 GCF_041403445.1 Aliiroseovarius conchicola | reverse complement strand
CGGCGGCGTCTTTCGATGTAGTCGGCTTCTTCGTCATCTCGATCTCCTAATCGATAAGATGAACCAGAAATCCTCCTCTATTCAAATCCTCAAATCTGTCCAACGGGTGCTGACGTCAGACACTGTTCATGTTACCTTCGCTGCATCGCCGAGCCTGCAGGAAGGTGATGAAGTAGGCGGTTGAAACTGTCGCAAAGCCGAAATTGCCTGGCGCATAGAAAAGCAGACGGACCGTCTCAACGCGCTCAGCGATTTCGCAAGAACGTTCGACCAATGCTAATGCTGACCAAGACGCTCCCGGCAACCAAGCTCGGAATGTCGACCGTAGGAACGAGCGACAGTGGGAAATCCCCTGCTGCTTCGCCTTCGAACTGGGTGTAGAACTGCGCTGTGACCCCAAGATAGGCCAGACCAATGCCGCAAATAATTGCGATGAGATCGATTGGCAGCAGTACGTGACCAATTGCCTGATCTTGTGCCTGATCAGCCTGCCCATTTATCCATTTTTGCGACAAGCCTCTGAATGCAAACAACAAGTATAAACCCACCGGCAATATGAAGAGTGATTGCACCACAACGTCTGGAACCAAAATGATCGCCGCCAAGATGCTGGCCGAAAGAAACGCCAAGAGCGCGGCTATTGCGAGTAACAGAATGAAAGTGCCTCCTTGCCAGGCGTCAAGCATGCCGACGCGAGATTGATCTGCAGGTTATTTCAGCGGCTTGATCGGACCGGATGCATTGAAAGACACGTCCAACGCCGGCAGAAACTCGTCGATCTCGTGAAACTCGTCCATCTGCTCCAACGGCGTGGTATCATGATAGCTGAGTGCTGCCTGAAGAAAGGTCTCAAGGTCTCGTGCGATGATCGGTCGATACTCCCAATCGTGGTAGACTCTCAGAATCTGATTGGCGTCACCGGTATGAACACCCTGAAGGTCGATCACCAGATAATCACCGCCACCATTGTGAAACAAAGGCAACCAAGCCGGATTCCACCAGTTTTCCAGTGTAAAGTCGTATCCAATCATTCCGTCCAGTTCGGCTTTCGTCTCGAAAACTTCTGACAATGGCTGGAGCGTCATGTTGTTTACAAACGTCTCAAAGCGAACAGGATCCTGACCGTCATGCCAGAGGTAAAGCGCCTTCACCGCATCCGGCAGAACGATCCGATACTTGTTTTCCAGACTTGCGATCTCGTCAACTGAAACTGGAGGACGAAAACTTTCCATGAGGGCTGGTCGCTTAGCCTCCAAGAGCAGCTCAAGCTCTGACAAAAGATTGGGGACAGTTGTTTCGGCCAATGTGGGTGATGGGCCAAGAAGCGCGGCAAAGAGTGCTAACAGCTTGTTCATTGCAAACGACGCTTCTCACTTGTGGACTAAGAGGGCATCTGGTTTGCCGACCTTCGCAGCGTTACCAAAAAAATGCAAGATGGGCTCACTGAAGACCTTCTCTGCATGTTGTCCGAACGGCCGATCCGGCGCTGGCGTACTATTTCGCCCTCAGCCGTAAGCGACCCCTAGAACATGACAGCGGAATTCGAGAAGTCGGTTATCGGCGCTTGCTAGAAGCCAAGGTCTGGCGAACCCAATGGACAGTGGACTGATCGCCGTGATCTTCGGCATCACTGACCTGCTCGACAAGCTCCGCAAACGCCCAAAGAGCATTGACTTGCGCCTCTGGCATACCGCGTGTTTCCAAACTGACGCTCAAATACTCGTATTTCTTGTGGCATTGCGCGCTGCCGCCACATGCCTTGGCCAGAGTTTCAATTGTATTGGCAAGCACGTCCCAGCCCGGACGGTCTGGCCATCGATCCTTGATTTTATCTTCCCTGACTTTGCCTTTGCTTCCGCAGATTTCGTCGTCCATCGTTCAACGCTCCCTGTCTTGTGTTTTCGCTTTTGCCACAGAAGGCCTCTGAGATCGCAGTCCCGCTAGTGCATCCTTGGCCTTAGACTGTGCCAAGGATTTGTCCTGAAGCGAACGCTTCTCGGCTGCCCCCCGGTCCTTGGCCGCTGCTTTCTCTTTCGCGTGTTGCTGTCGTGCCTTTTGTGTGGCTTGGGCGGCCCGGCTTTGAGCCTTTGCTTGCGCATCGACTCTTTGCTCCAACTGGGTCTTGGCCGCGTTTCTGTCTTGCTCGCCTTGTTTTCGGGTAGCTTCGCGGAACTTGGCGTTCCTTTCCTCTAACTGGTTATCCCGCTGTTCCGCCTGCATCTTGGCCGACGGGCCTTGTGACGGTGATAGTTGAGTAGCTGGTTTCGACTTGTTTTCAGTGCCTTGCACGTCATTGTTCATTATTCTTCCCTCCATACCATCTCTAAGCGTTTGCAAAGGTCGGGCTTCGCCGTCACCGGTGGCTCTCGTTTCCTGCCGCATACCTCGATCATTCCGCCGCTCGGCGTTTCGCCACTGAGATTGAAGCTCGCCGCGTTCCACTTTCTGCCGTGTGATGAGGTCGGCGCGTTCTTCCTGGAACCGAGCATAAAGATCGCGGTGATCCTGCGCCCGCGCCTCACTCAACTTGTCGAGGCGTCGGCGTAAAGGGCGGTCGTACCAATCCTTGAAATTTGCCAAGTTTTGCTTCTCAAGACCAAGGATCGTCGCATTTCGCAGCCGCGCGTTTTGGAGGTTAACCCAAGTGAGTTTGGCCAACCCGATATCCTTAAACGCTGGATCGCCTGACGCACGTTGCAACCGCGCTGTTTGAATCGAAAGCGACAACCGACCGTAGAACGTGCTGTCAAGCTTGTCGAATTCACGTTTACGCCGCCACTTGTCGCGGCCGTATTGCTTCCACAGGCCTTTGTTTGCCGCGTTATATACCTTCCGCTCATTCCGTATCCGTGCCTTCCATCGGTCGCGCAGATGCCCTTTCCTCGCTTGATATCTTATGCTCAGATCAGCCCATTCCTGTTTGTGCTTCGCAGTCTGCTCCTTTGAGCGCTTGCGAAGGTCTTGGCGCGCGCTTGAACGCGCTCTTTCAGACTTCTTCTGCCGAACATGGTTGCGCCGCTCGTCTGCACTATACCGCTTCTTCATGCAGTCCTGCCGCTCGTGCTTCTCGGCGCGGTTATGGCTCACGATGTTGCCCCGGTCGCGCTCGTATTCGTAGGCCCAGCGATCCAAGGCGCGGGTTTGATTTGGTCCGCACGTTGCCAGTTTTCCGTTCTCAGGGTTCACCCGGTTCACTACGATATGGACATGGGGATGACGGGTGTCGTTGTGGCAGATAATGATCGCTTGATGCTTCTCCATACCGATGGTCTTGAGGGCTTGATTAGCGGCGCGCTCCATCTCGGCGCGGTCGAGCGATGCAGCCTCCTTCGGGTGCCATGATAAGGCAAAGGTCTTGACCGGCAACTTAGCCTTACGGCCAGTCGCCTTCTCTCCCGCCTGGCGTTTAAGACGGTTGGCGTCCCTCGCTGTCGAAATCATGATCGCTGTTGCGACGTCGGTTCGGTCGGTCGCAAGGTTGCGCATGGATGTCCATTCGACGCGGTCCGCGCTTGTGCGATGCTCCGTTTCGCCAAGCTCTTTTCGGTCGTGCAGGTAGTAATCCATTGCCCCCTTGAAGCTCATGCCGGGGGCGTGATCCGCGAAACTACAATTCATGGATCATGACCCGCAGCAAGCCGCTCCACAGCCGCAAGAACAGCGCTGAGAGTTTCGGGGAATGACCGCGGCAACGGCTCGCCTCGATTGGCAACACGGGCGATCTGGTTGAGATTGACTCCTACGCGGTTCAACTCGACCAGCGCTGTGGTGTTAACCTGCTGGGGTTCGGTCGATGCAGTGACCCGATGACCAAGGATCGCGCGGCGGCAATAGTCAGACAGAGAAAGCCCAGACCGCGCCGCCTTGGCCTCCACACCCGCCCGCTCGAAGGTTGTCAGCCGCACACCGACCACCGCCACACGACCCTCCCCCGGCGCGGCCTTCGGGCGACCAATTGGCTTGCCCAAATCACTCATGCCCGGCCTCTGATCGTGGCTCGCGTCGCGCAGCGACAAGCGTTTTTGTTTACAAAAACTATGCTTGCTACCCTAAGTCCAAAACCGGTCATGGCTGGTAAACCGGTATGGGCGTCAGGTAGGTCGTTTCCTCACCGGCCAATTTGACGAAGCCTTGAAGGGTGGGCAGCGCGGTGATTTCAGAAGCCAGAACAACGCGCACGACTTCTTCTTTAACCGACTGCGTTGTCGAACGTTTTCCATCGGTGCCGGAAGATTGGCCGAGCGACATGACCTGATAGCGCGCATCGCCGATTAGCTTGGATTGCCGCTCTGCAGAGTTCGCATCAGTGGCCCGTAGGATCACTTTGTTAGACAGGCTATTGGTGATCGTGATGGCACCGTTCCGACCGTAGAGAAGCTCCACTTGTTCGAAGTTCTGGATACCTGCGACGACGCGAAAACCAGTCTTTCGTAGCTCGGTAACAGCGGTTTTCAGAGACGGAATTTCGCCGAGGCCTGATAGCTCATCAATGATGATCCAGACCCGATTGTCGCGGTCTTCGCCAAGGTCGCAGGCGGTGGTAATGATCTGATCCAACCAGCACGAGATCAGATTCTTGGCCTCTGGTAGTTCCCGCTTCCGATACGGAATGAAGATCGACGGGCGGTCTTTGCCTTGCTCAACCCATTCGCGGACGGAGAAGCCACCTGGGCGCAGATGCTCCCAGAATTTCAAGGTCTCAAAGTACGTCATTCTGACGTTGTTCAAAGCCTTATCATTGATCCCAAGCGATGCCGCTGCTGTTCCATGAATGAAAGGGGCCAATGCCTCGGCCTCTGCCCCCGTCAGAAGGTGGAAGAGTTCTGAGTGATCGAAGGTGTCACCTGCCTCCTCGACAATCCGCTGGTAGCCGCGTGCAGTCGCCGAAAACATCGCCTTCGCCATTTGGTGCCACTGTGCGGCCTCGCCCACGCCGTCGCCAATGAACGACTGGGCAAGCGCCGACCAATCCGACGGCGCGCGCACCTCGTTCATCGGCAACCAACCTGGAAACGCTGGATCAAAGGGCGACAAGATCACATCGTCTGGCTGATTGAAGGCGGTCCACATATCGTAGTTGGTATCGACCACAACAACGGTATCTCCGCGTGCTCTGAGATGAGCCACCATGTTCTTGAGTAGCTGGGTTTTACCAGTACCCGTCGCCCCTTCGATCAGCATGTGCAACGATTCCAAATGCTCTGGGAGGCGCACGTTACCAAGCGGAACCCCTTCGGCTTCCATGGGTGCGTCCAAACGGCTCACCTGCGCTCCGCCCTTGTGGCGACGCTGGATGGCAGGTCTGCCGGGGCTCGCTGTTAGGCAGATCAGCCCAGCGATCCCGCCGAACACAACGCCAAGCGCCATGAGAAATACTCCCGGCCAGCCGCTATGATCGTTGGCACCGGTTAGCCCCATCAAGAAGCCCAGACCGGCAAGCCCTGCAAACGGCATGACCCCAAACTTGAGCATGAATTTGCGAAACTGAGCTTGCGCTTCAAGCCCTGCACGGTGGGCTGTAACATCATCTTCTCTGGTAATCATTGTCTGCCCTCCTCAAGCCGCGACAGCGAGTTCAGAAGCATTGCGATGAACTTCCATCAGTTGTTTGACCAACAGGATTTGCTGGTCCCTTAGCGAGCTTCCTCGCCTTGCCGGACAGCGGTCAGGGAGAAGGTAGCCTTTCTGTCCATCATTGATGATTTGAGGCAGCGCCCTGTGCAGCGAAGACAAGCCGTAGGACCGCAGCGCATCGTCCCATTCGCGCTCGAAGTACCCCCCGCCGCCTGGCACAAACCGCAAGGCTTCGCCGGGCTGCCCTTCATGGGGCAAGTCCGGCGACGGCGAAAGCCGCGCCTTTTGTTCTTTTGATTGTTCTTTATAGGAAAGCTCATGAGTGGACACTTTCTGAGCCACCTGTGAACCCTTTTCCTTGGCAGAAAGGCTCGCTTTTGAACCCTTTTTCTTGGGGCGAAACGGAACGATCTTGCACGGTGCCAAGAGCTTGTAGTACGTGTAGTTGCCCGCACCGCGCCCTTCGCTGCGTGACAACCAGCCCGCATCGATCAACTGCCTTATGGCGCGTTTCAGGGTTGATAGCGGCAGACCAAGAAACTCCATCAAGGTTGCCAAACCAGGACTAAGCTGGCCGGTTTCGTCGTTGGCGAACTGGACAGACAGGGCAGAAGCGACAAGCTTGGCTGTCGAATTCAGGTTTCTGACTTGCAGGACGGCCTTCTGCCATTCAAAGCGGTTTAGCCTAGACATTGGCACCTCCCGCGATTGCGTTGAGGGCCGCGAACGGGTAGAAGGTGAATGTAGATTGAAGACCAAAGCCGTTGAGGTGGGTGGCCGCCCCCTCGACGGTTTTTCCCTTTTTGGGGCTTGCATCAGCCCGGAAACCGTTTACCGTCTCCTTGTAAGTTGTTGATTTCTCGTCGTGAACAAACGGGGTCCGTTTACAGAAAAATCGTTGAAAAACAGTCCGCACATGCGGATTGCAAATCCGTGTACACCGGTTCGATTCCGGTACTCGCCTCCATTTATTTTCAAGCATCTCACGTTCACCCAACATGAGTAGAAATCCAGTTTTCACCCAACTTCCACGAACTCATGCTCACTTCATGTTCTGATCTTCTGCCTTATGTGCCAGTTGGCTTGCCAGAAACTGATCCCAAGTAGTCCCTATGTGTTTCCATCATTTGAACACGACGAATGAGTACAGTAACTGACAAACTTGCCACGAAACGCACGAAAGTCGGCTGAAATGGAGGGGGATTTGATGGGTTCATATGTGGCAACAAGTGAGTGGAATAAATGTAGCCACACCAACTCCTCTAAGCACAATATTCAATATGTGATTAGCTACTTGAAAAGCAAGAGTGGTGCCCGGGGGCGGAATCGAACCACCGACACGAGGATTTTCAATCCACTGCTCTACCCCTGAGCTACCCGGGCACGGGTGAACGGTTCATCGTTCGGGTGGGCGGGTTGTAGACGCGGGGTCGGGCGGTGTCCAGAGGGAAAATGCAGGTTTTTCAGTGCGGACGTCGAGTTTGTTTCTGCTCCTGCTGAGACAGTGCATCAGCCGCTTCATTCAGGTCCTCAGGGGCCTCGGCTGGGACGGCGTAAGAGCCATTCAACCAGCGCCCCAGATCTACGTCCGAGCAGCGGCGTGAGCAGAAGGGGCGATACTTTGGGTCAGCTTCCTTTTGGCAAACTGGGCAGCTCACGACACGCCCTCCAAACAACTGCTCAGGCTCATACGCTCGCGCTTTCTTTGCAGCTCGAAGTGGCCCAGAGTGGTCCAGCCGACCAGCGACGTCTCGATGCCATCTGCGCGAAACGCGGTGCGGAGGGCTTGCTCGATCTGTCGGCGGTCTTTCTTTGGGCTGGGGGCGAAATCGACAACGATTTGTCCACCCAATCCGCGACATCTGAGCGCACGTGGCAGGGCCTTCGCCGTTGCAATGTTCGCTTTCAGTCCTGCGGCAGGGGTGGTGTCACTTCCCGTATTCACGTCGACAGCGACAAGCGCCCGCGTGGGTTCAACGAACGCAAATGCACCACCAGACAATCGCACGAACGGGCCTTTCGCAAGATCGACCAGATCAGCGACACCGTGGCGCATAAATGCTCCTTCGGCATCATCCAAACGATCGGGTTTGGGCCACTCTCGCCAAGCCTGATGATGCGGATCAGCCCCGTCAATCAACAGCTCCGGCGTCGTCCCGTCGGCGTCCTGCCTTACAGTACGCGACAGCTCGAGCATCTGGGCAATGTCATTCGCAATCTCGTCATCTGAGCCGGTGATGGAAACTGATCGCAGGATGAGCCCTTCTTGAGCGTCGCCCATAACCTCATGCGCGATTTCCAGCAAACGGACGCGCTCATCATCATCTTTGATCGAGCGGCTGACGTTAATGCCCGGTGCATCCGGCGTGACGATGGCAAATCGGCTTTTGAACAGAAGCTTTTGCGTCACCGGCGTCGCTTTACCATCCTCGGCAAAACCAGTCACCTGTACCAAAATGGGTTGGCCGGGTTTCAGCCCCTTGCCTTGACGCAGGAACCCAGTCTCTTTCCCTGGCAGGCGCAACATCATACCGCCCTGCCCTTTCAGTGGCCGGTCACAGATCGCGCGGAAAGTTGCTCCGGGCAGAGTCACATTGTCGGGCGGTTCGATCAGTAAGTCCTCTAATTGACCATCAACGATATGAGCCGCGGCCATGCGACCTTGATAGTGATCGAGTGCAATCACACTGCCTTTCATGAGCCTTCTCCGTAAAGCGGGTATCCTGCGGCAACCAATAGCGATGCCGTTTCGGCGACCGGCAAACCAACCACGCCGGTATAGCTGCCTTGCAGCCAAGTAACGAATGCACCTGCCGGGCCTTGAATGGCATAGCCGCCTGCCTTCCCACGCCAATCATCCGAGGCAAGGTAGGCATTAAGCTCTGCATCAGAAAGCCGCTTAAACTTAACTGTAGTCACAACATCACGCGCCCACGTTTGGTCTGTATTGCGGACAACCGCTGACGTGATAACCCTGTGGCGCCTTCCAGAAAGGGCCAGCAGAAACTCGGCCGCCTGCCCAACATCTTCCGGCTTTCCCATAATGCGACGGCCCAGCGCGACGGTGGTGTCCGCACAAAGAACAACCTCGTCCGAAGCGACGGACATCGCGTCGGCTTTAGCCGCAGCGATTCGGCGGCAGTAGTTCAGCGGTATTTCGCCCTTCAATGGCGTCTCATCCACATCGGGCGGGCGGACGTCATCTGCGACAAGGCCGAGTTGCTCCAGCAACTCGGCCCGTCTTGGGCTGCCTGAGCCCAGAATCAGTTTAGGACGCGTCATGCGCGGCCGCGCTTACTTAAAGCGGTAGTTGATCCGACCTTTGGTCAGATCATAGGGGGTCATTTCGACCTGCACCTTGTCGCCTGCCAGAACACGAATGCGGTTTTTACGCATCTTTCCTGCCGTATGAGCGATAATCTTATGGCCGTTTTCCAGCTCGACCAGAAATGTCGCATTCGGCAGGAGTTCCTTAACGACACCGGGGAATTCGAGCAGTTCTTCCTTGGCCATGTTCACTCCTGTATTTTCGCCCACCCTTCGTAGGCGCCACCTAAATGGGGCTAAACCGCTCGGTTTTCAAGGGTAATTCGGTCCGCAACGGGTTTAGGTCGCGGTTTAGGCACCTGCACTGGTCGGGGGGCCGAACCGACCAAGGATTTTTTCGCGTATTTGGTCACGTGTTTGCCGGTAAGCTGCAAGCTTTTCGTCCCGGCGTGTACCCAACCCGGTTGGGTCCAAGATGGGCCAATACTCAACTTCCAGATGGAACACCCGTGTCAGTTCCAAAGCGCGCCGCTGGCTGGCTGGAGACAGCGCGATCACAAGATCAAAGCTCGACAAATCGTCGCCCCATTGCTCCATCTGGTCAAAACTGCGCACACGGTGGTTTGACAGCACAATATCCAGCTCTCCACAGACCGAGATCGAGAAGCCATCAATCTCCATATCACTATGGACGCCAGCAGATTGAATATAGATGTCATGGCCATAGAAAGCCTTCATCATCCCCTCGGCCATCGGTGAGCGTACTGCGTTGTGATCACAGCAAAAAAGCACCGATTGGGGACGATCAGCTACCATTCATTATCCCCAGTGCAACACACAGATCAGGGTGAACAGGCGACGCGCCGTATCAATGTCGATATCTGCTTTGCCCTCAAGCCGTTCCTGCAGCACCCTCGCGCCTTCGTTATGTATACCGCGACGCGCCATATCGATAGCCTCGATTTGGCTGGGTGGCAGTTTCTTAACCGCATCGAAGTAACTTTCACAGATCGCAAAATAGTCCTTTACGACCTGGCGAAATGGGCCGAGCGACAGGTGGAACTCGGCGGCCGGATCGCCTGTTTCGGTCTTGGTATCAACCACAAGACGCTTGTCGCGTATCGCAAGCCCAAGATGGTATGGGCCGTCGGGCGGCGTTTGGCCATCACGCCCTGTCAGCTCGAAGCTGTTATCCTCAAGCAAATCAAATATCGCCACTTTGCGTTCTTGTTCGATCGCAGGTGTTGGGGCGGCCAGCCCCGTATCATCAATTTGGATGTCGGTAATTCGGTGTGTTGTCATTGGAGCCATCAGAGGGTCAATCGTTTAAGGCGTCAAGTCGGGCCCGCACGGATAATCCGTGCGCTTCCAAACTTTCGGAAATAGCGAGGGTCTCGGCGGCTGGTCCCACAGCCGACAGTGCGGCTGGCGTCATGCGCGCCAATGTCGTGCGTTTCAGAAAATCCATGACCGACAGGCCGGAACTGAACCGGGCAGATCGCGCGGTGGGAAGAACGTGGTTAGGACCGCCAACGTAATCACCGATGGCTTCTGGGGTCCATTGACCCAAGAAAATCGCGCCTGCGTGGACGCATTTGACGGACAGCGCTTCTGGGTCGGACACGCAAAGTTCCAAATGCTCAGGTGCGATCCGGTTGGACAAGGCTGCCGCTTCGTCCAGATCAGAAACCGTGATGACGGCTCCAAAATCGCGCCAGCTCGCGCCTGCGATCTTTCGCCGGTCGAGTGTCTTTAGGCGTGCGTCGACGGCCTGCGCCACTTTTCGGCCAAAAGCTTCATCCGTCGTGATCAACAAGGATTGCGCGCTTTCGTCATGCTCCGCCTGACTCATCAAATCCAAAGCGAGCCAATCGGGGTCATTGTCTGCATCGGCGATCACAAGAATTTCCGAGGGGCCCGCGATCATATCAATCCCAACCTTACCAAACACGCGGCGCTTTGCGGCCGCAACGAAAGCGTTCCCCGGACCAGTGATCTTGTCGACGGGCGCGATGGTGTCGGTCCCATAGGCCAAAGCGGCCACTGCCTGCGCGCCGCCGATCCGGTAAACCTCGTCCACGCCCGCGATTTTTGCCGCCAGCAACACCAATGGATTTGCGATCCCGTCAGGCGTAGGCACAGTGATCGCCAGACGATCGACGCCAGCAACCTTCGCCGGAATGGCATTCATCAATACCGAAGACGGATAGCTCGCCAGTCCACCAGGAACATATAGACCGGCAGCAGAAACCGGCGTCCAGCGCCAGCCAAGCTCTGCCCCTGCTTCGTCTGTCCAGCGTTGGTCATCCGGCATTTGGCGCGCGTGATAGGCGCGAATACGGTCAGCGGCCAATTCAAGTGCCGCCCGATCCGGATCCGAGACTTTAGCGCATTCTGCCTCGATCTCTTGGGCGGAATACCGCAATGTCTTGGGGGTTAGATCCAAACGATCAAATTTCGACGTCAGCTCAATCACCGCTGCGTCACCCCGCGCACGCACGTCCGCGATGATCCCGGCAACGATGTCGTCCACCTCTGGGCTGTCTTCGCGCTTCATAGACAAAAGCTCGGTGAACCGCGCCTCAAAATCGGCATCGGAGGAGTTCAGAAACTGCGGCATGATCTATTCCGGGTGCTCCGGTGTGTGCTTTGATGGGGCAATATAGGGGCGTGTCACATCTTGAAGTGTGACATCCAGTGTCTCGACCTCCAGTGCGATGGCGCCATCGCCCGCCAAGACCAGTTCCAACCGGCCCATTCCGTCCTCGCCCTCAGCGAAAGACAGGGACAAAAGCGATAAGATCATGTCCTTGTCGCCGCGTTCGATCCCCTGACTTTGCACTTTCAGAACATCGGATACCGAAAGTACAGATTGAACACGTTCGACCGGGCGCGCACGTTGATTTGCGGCAATCACGTCTTCCCAACGAAAGCGGTTCAGCAGAAGCGAGAACCGCCGATGCTTTGCGTCCCACCCCATCTCGTTTGCTGGGAACACGGCGTCCTGCACCAATGTGCTGACGACCTGCAAGTCTTCCTGATCCATCGCAAGAAGGCGCAGGGCGTCTTCGCCACCATCTTCAAACTTTGCGTCTTGTGAAGTGTCGCTCATTCTTTGATCCGTTCGATTTTGGCCCCGATTGAGGACAGTTTACGCACTACTTTCTCATACCCACGATCAAGGTGATAAACGCGGCTCACAACCGTTTCACCCTCGGTGGCCATCCCGGCAAGGATTAAAGACACAGATGCCCGCAAATCCGTGGCCATGACCGGTGCGCCTTTCAGCTTATCAACGCCGTGAACCGTCGCCGTACCGCCTTGCACTTCGATATTCGCGCCCATCCGGGTCAGTTCCGGGGCGTGCATGAAGCGGTTTTCGAATATGGTTTCGTGTAGAACGGATGTGCCCGCAGCCGTACAAAGCATCGCCATCATCTGCGCTTGCAGATCGGTCGGGAAGCCGGGGAACGGTTCGGTGGTCACGTCAACCGCAGACACACGCCCGTTCTTACGCGCGACCTTAAGGCCGCGTTTGGTTTCTTCGACCTGAATACCCGCCGCATCCAGCTTTTCAACGAAGCTTTTCACAAGATCAATTCGACCGCCAAGGCACTCGACCTCTCCGCCCGCAATCGCAGGGGCCAGCATATAGGTGCCAAGCTCGATCCGGTCGGTGACAACGGGATGCGTGGCCCCATGCAGACGATCCACACCTTGGATCACAATCTCAGAGGTGCCGTCGCCCTCGATCTGGGCACCCATTTTTCGCAGGCAGTCCGCCAGATCAACGATTTCGGGTTCGCGAGCCGCGTTCTTAAGAACGGTCGTTCCCTTGGCCAATGTGGCCGCCATCAAGATGTTTTCGGTCGCACCAACGGATGCGAAGGCCAGTTCAATTTCTGCGCCCTTCAAACCGCGCGGCGCTTTTGCATGAAGGTAGCCGTCTTTCAGTTCAATCTCGGCCCCAAGCTTTTCCAGCCCAAAAATGTGCAGGTCCATCGGGCGTGCACCAATTGCACAGCCTCCGGGCAGCGAGACGACAGCGTGTCCCAACCGCGCCAGCATCGGGCCCAGAACCAAGTTAGACGCACGCATCTTGCGCACGATGTCATAGTCGGCCACGTGGTTGTTGATATCATGGGACGACATCGCCAGAACCTGCCCGTCTTGCATCGAGGTCGCCTCTGCCCCCAATGATGCCAGCAATTCGGTCATGGTCTTGATGTCTGACAGACGCGGTGCATTGGTCAGCGTCAGCGGCTCCTCTGACAACAATGTCGCGGGCATCAACGTCAAACACGCGTTCTTTGCCCCCGCAATTGGAATTTCGCCGTGCAGTTCACCACCACCAGTTACAACTATCGAATCCATCTGCCCGCCTTTTCTATTCTTCTTGCGTGTTCTGCGACTGCTCAACACCCTGATCCGATCGCGCACGCGCCTGAGATTTGCGCCGTGCCATATTGGCCTTCAGCGCAGCCTTCAGCCGTTTTTCGCGATCCGCCCCTTTTTTCGGGGGATTCTCAGATGTCTTCTTACGCTCCATAACCCCTTCTGTAACGCAGGTATAAAAAAGGGTCCAGAATGCGCTTGCGTCGCGCGCAGATTAGGGCTACTCAGCCGCCCACGAACAAGATGCTGTGGTAGCTCAGTGGTAGAGCGCGTCATTGGTAATGACGAGGTCGGGAGTTCAATCCTCCCTCACAGCACCACCCAATCAAACTCACTCTCCACCCTGCAACACGCAAAGCAATCAGTCTTGCCGTGCGTCGACCCATTCGCTCTTGATGGCGCCGGCATAAAAAACGCCGCGCAGATTCCTGCACGGCGTCTCTTCTGTTGTGTAGTATAGCTCGCTTACATGCCCAGCGCTGTTTTCACCTGAGTCAATGCAGCTTGAAGCAACGCAGGGTTTTTCGATGCAGCTTCAACAGCGGTTTTCAACGCCGTTTTCTTTGCATCATCCAGCGATGACCCATCGATCAGTTCATTGACCGTATCAGCATTGAACCCTTCTGGGGTCAGTGCGGTCACCGCATCGGCCGTTGCAGCATCCGTACCGGTCACGGCATCTGCCGCCGCTTCCGTTTCGGCAGTCGCATCGGAAACCGCTTCGCTTGTGGCCTCTGCTGCAGTGTCTGCGGCCGCATCAGCTGTTGTTGCGGCACCCGTCACCGCATCTGTCGCTGATTGAACAGCACCTTCAACGGCATCCGTCGCTGCGCCAGTGGCTTGATCCAACACTTCTGAGACAGCTCCGTTTTCACCAATAACACCTTCCACAGCGTCGCCAACAGCATCGGCTACACCCTCGACAGCGGTGGTCGCGGCTTCAGTTGCTGCATCTGCAGCACCTTCTACGGCGTCTGTGGCTGTTTCTGCGGCTGCGGCGGCCTCTGCTGCGGCTTTCTCAGCTGCTTCCTTAGCAGCAGCCTCGGCGGCAGATGCTTCAGCGGCGGCGGCCTCTTCAGCAGCTTTGGCTTCAGCGGCAGCTTTCTCAGCCGCTTCAGCTGCGGCCTTTTCGGCGGCTTCCTGTGCGGCTTTTGCATCTGCAGCAGCCTGCTCGGTAGCCATTTTTGTTTGATTGTTATCGTACCAGACATAACCACCCACGGCAGCCACCCCCAGAATAACAAGAGCAATGATGGTATTTTTCATGTCGACATCCTCAACTTGTCTATACATGCGCTGCACAGATTTGTGCCGCGTCACGAAGGGATTTGCGGTTTTGGACAACCGAACGCAAGGGGAGTTTCCCGCAATGCGCATCAAAACGCCAACTTCTTTGAATTGATTGCGAAAACCGGCTGGTCTTGGCGCAAAGATCGCCCATCTGCCGGCAAAAAAACAGGACATGGCCAACAAAGACCCCCGATTTGACGTTATCCGCTTGAAACACGAGGGGTTGGGCCTTACCTTCCGCTTCCAAAGTTAACTGAAACGTCAGAAGGAATGGCACAATAGCCCGCAGACCTCATAACGCGCCTCCACAGCGCGACACCGGCCCCCGCGTTAACGAACGCATCAAGGCCACCGAAATCCGCCTTATCGGCGCAGATGGTGAAAATGGCGGCGTCGTGTCGCCCGCTCAGGCCATGGTATTGGCCGCAGAAGCTGGCCTTGATCTGGTTGAGATTTCGCCAAACGCCACCCCACCCGTGTGTAAAATCATGGACTTCGGCAAGTTCAAATATGAACAGCAAAAGCGGGAAAGCGAAGCGCGTAAGAAGCAAAAGACCATCGAGGTCAAAGAGGTCAAGTTCCGCCCGAACACCGATACACATGACTACGAAGTCAAAATGCGCAACGTGTTCAAATTCCTTGAGAACGGAGACAAGGTGAAGGTTACGCTTCGTTTCCGTGGTCGTGAAATGGCGCACCAAAACCTTGGGCGTGAGCTGCTAGAGCGGGTTGCTGAAGACACCAAAGAAACTGGTAAGGTTGAGAACATGCCGAAGATGGAAGGTCGTCAGATGGTTATGATGATCGGTCCTCTTCCCAAGTAACCCAACTTCAAAACAGAAAAAACGCCCTGCATCTGCGGGGCGTTTTTTTGTGGGTGCCTCGAAATCAGGTGAAAAGCCCACCTATCCTCGGATCGCTTCAAGCAACTGGCCGTCGCGCAACAATGTAGCGACGCAGCTCTTTGGCAGGATAGCTTCCGCTTTCTATGATCTCGAAACCCTGTGCGGTTATTGCGCCCTCCAGTTCTTCAATCGCCAAAAACAGTACATTCGGCGCCTTACCCAGAAGCTTCATCACCGGAAGCGCAAGACACATGGCGTAGTAGATTGCAGGGCCGAAGCCTCGTGGTTTGCAAAAGGTCTTTGAGACAAAAGTCCCGCCCGGCTTCAGGAGGGCATGCGCGCGGCCAAGAGTAGAGGGTAAATCATCCACAAGATGCAGAACGTTGTGCGCCAACACGGCATCGAACGGGCCGTCAATGTCGCGCAACGCAGCACTTGCGACTTGGAACGACACGTTTTCGATCCCGTGCGCCTTAGCCTTTTTTTGACCAATCTCGATCATTTTTGGCGATATGTCTGTCGCTGTGATATGGGCCACGTTGGGCGCCAAATCCATCGCTGTCGATCCTGTGCCGGAACCAATCTCTAAAATGTAGTCTTGTGCGCCCAAGTAGGACCGTGTCCGCTCAAGCGTATACCTGTAGCTTTCTTCATCCTTAATTGGGGTCTTGGCGTATTTCGGGGCAGCATCGTCCCAGAATTTTGCAGAACTGATCATCGGTCACTCCTTTTTTCCGGACCTTTTCGCTGACAGTACCCATACGCATGATCGATAGAAATTGCCTAAATTCGCAGTTGGTCTATACATATTTGCATGAATTGGCAGGCAATCTCATTCGATTGGAATCAGGCGCGGGCATTTCTGGCCACCGCCGAAGAAGGCTCGCTATCCGCTGCTGCGCGCGTTCTAGAGCAAACACAGCCCACAGTCGGCCGTCAGGTGGCAGGTCTAGAAGACAGGCTGGGTATCGCACTGTTTGAGCGTGTCGGCAGGGGATTGGTTTTGACGCCGGCTGGACGATCACTGCGAGAGCATGTGCGCCACATGGCCGATGCGGCGGCTCAGGTCTCGCTTGCGGCGGCCTCACACACTCAATCCATCGAAGGTCTGGTGCGGATCACCGCCTCGGACGTTTATGCGGCTTATCTGCTGCCCCCCGTCCTGCGCCATCTACGTGATATCGCCCCGAAGCTCGAGATCGAGATCATCGCCGCAAATGACATTCGCGACATTCAGCGACGCGAGGCCGATATCGCGATCCGCCATGTCAGACCAGAACAACCAGAGCTCTATGCGCGGCTGGTTCAGGATGCCACCGCGCATTTGTATGCCGCGAACGATTATGTTGCCCGTCGAGGGCGGCCGACCACCAAAGCCGAACTGTCACACCACGATTTTGTTGGTATCGGGGAGACCAGTGAGATGATTGGTTATCTGACCCCATTGGGGATCAACCTTACGCCGAACAACTTTCACATCGGAAGCAATAGCGGCGTTGTCGCGTGGGACTATGTTCGTCAGGGGCTCGGCATCTCGTTCATGTCTGACGAGGTCGCAAACGTGACAAAGGGTGTGACTCGGATATTGCCCGAAATGGAGCCTGTGGTGTTTCCGGTTTGGCTGATCACACACCGTGACCTTCACACCAGCAAGCGTATCCGCCTGATCTTTAATACGTTGTCGGAGTTTTTGTCGCGCAACCTAAAGGCCTGACAGGCGCACAAAGTAAAAGTAGATGGGCCGTCTGAATTCTCAGACGACCCAATCATGGAGTATACCGTTTACCAAACATGTCTCATTCATCTGATCGCAGCAGACGCGCCAGACGAATCCGACCGCTTTCAAACTCGACGTCTCGTCGGAACAAAGCGATCAAACGGCCAATGCAAGTGATTCCTGTATTCGCTGTGGTTGCAAATTGCCATTTCACACGCAACGACTGCAAGCGAAATACACGTTCCGCCACGTCAAGACCACTTTAGCGATAGGCAGGTGCACCTTACCGTTGGAAGATCGGGCAATTGGTGCTGCATTGACGCATTTCCGGTGCTCTGCCACAGTTGCGGAAACCACCGGCAGATAAACCAAATATAGGCCAACCATATGCAATCGCAGACAAAACTATGCGTGTTATTCGACGGCGCTTTCGGGGCTGGGTCGTGAACCTACGCGTCACCGCCGTGACCTGCGTAAAGAACGAAGGCGCGTTCTTGCTGGAATGGCTGGCCCATCACCGCGCGATCGGCTTCACTGACTTTGTCGTTCTAAGCAATGATTGCGATGATGGTACCGATCTGATGCTCGATCGGCTCGGCCAGATGGGGGTGCTAAGCCATATTCGCAACGAGGGCCCCTACGATCAGGGTGGCGTCCAGTGGACTGGCTTCAAGATTGCCGACAAACATCCCGCAGTACGCGACGCCGACTGGTTGATGACATTGGATGTCGACGAATTTGTGAATATTCATACGGGTGATCACACGCTAGCCGCGCTGATTGCTGCCTTGCCCGACGCCGATGCAGTCACTCTGACATGGCGATTGTTTGGCAACGCCGGTATCGCCAGCTACGCCGACCAACCTGTGACCGAGCAATTCGTTCATGCCGCACCCGAAGTTATGGCCTGGCCTTGGCGTGCCTTCATGTTCAAGACCCTGTTTCGCAACCGCGGAGCATACAAGAAACTCGGGGTTCATCGACCGCGCGCGCCGGTTGATGGCAAAGCTGACCAAGCGCGCTGGTTTGACGGGCATGGACGCGAGTTGCCCGCTCATTTTCAACGCGGGCAGATATTCTCACCTTTCAATCGTCCCAATTACGGTTTGGCCCAATTAAACCACTATCCCTTGGGCGCTATGGAAAGCTTTATTCTGAAATGCGACCGTGGGCGCGTTAACCGATCAGAACAGCCGATTGGCATGGATTATTGGTGCGAGCGAAACTGGAACGCTATCGAGGACCGATCCATACTCAACACCATCGACATTCGCAACGCCGCCCTGCACCAACTGACCGCCGATCCGCAGCTTGCCGAACTTCACACGTCAGCGGTCCAGTGGCGAAAGAAGAAGTTCGTGGCCTTGATGCAGGAGGAGCCCAACAGAGCTCTTTTGGGACGTCTCATGACAACACCTTACGCGAATCCCATCACTGAAGATCAAGCGCGCTTTCTCTACCGTTTTGTACAATCACCGCAGGTCGCTAGGGATTAGGCAACGCCGCGCAACAGTGGCGTAGATTATTAACACTTCATCAACATTTTGCCGCAATGCGCGCAAATTCGCGCCGGGTTTTGCCCCCAAATCATAGATGGGGATAGGACGAATATGAGTGAGTGGGTGAGATGCAGGGAGAAACGCCAGCAGGCGGTGGGTCAGTAGATCTGGCCACCGTCTCGAATGAAAAATGGTTGGATGTGATCGAGGATTTGGGCGAGGAGCGAGGGTATTTCGAGCCGCTCGGCGCCAAACATTCCGCCATCCTAACCGATGAGGGGTCGACGCTTGTCGTCACCTTCGAGACAATTGAAGAAATCCGCAAGTCAACGCCGCTTCACCAGCCGCGTGGCTGGGACATCGTGCGTGGCAATGGGTGGTCAAACCTCTGCGTTCTGGCCCACGAAGACACATGGTTTCGTGACCGGGCCGTCTATGGATTCTTTGATCGGCTGATCGAAGACGGTTTCTTTGAAGAGTTCGAGAAAGTGATTTTCTACGGCGCAGGCATGTGTGGATATGCAGCGGCAACATTCTCGATTGTCGCGCCCGACGTCACGGTTATTGCCGTACAACCGCAGGCAACTCTTGATGCCACTCGGGCAGAGTTTGACCGGCGGTATCCCACGTCGCGCCGCCTTCGCTTTGATGACCGGTACGGCTTTGCTCCGGACATGATCGAGCTTGCTCAAGACGTGTTCATTTTGTTCGATCCGGCGATATCTCAGGACACGGTTCATGCCAGCGCTTTCGAGCAAGGCAATGTGCGCCATATTAGATGTCGCAGGCTGGGTCGGTCACTGGGACGCGCCCTTTGGAACATGGGTGTAACGCAGCGGTTGATAGAGCAAGCCGCTGAGGGCACGCTTTCTCGCATGTCATGCTATCAAACCCTTCGCATTCGCCATCGCTATATGCCGTACTTACGCAACCTTCTTACGGGGGTCGAGGCCAAGGGAAAGCCACTGATGGTAAGACGTCTGGCTGCCCCGGTCGTGGCACAGCGCAACGCGCCACATTTCAAGCAAGCGCTAGAGCGGGCCAACGCCGCATTGGGGGAAACCGGCGACTGATTTCCTGTCCCCACACAATAAAGCGCGATGTTAAACCGTCATTAACCCTGATGGCCAATAGTGACGGTATGAAACAACTACGCAAACCCCTTACGGGGACGCCACTCCCACCAAGTTCCGCATCAGGGCCTGCCGGCCCCCTGCACCCCGCCGATGAGCTGGCCGCGCTGCGCCGGGCGCGGGTACAAATTGACGCCCGCGAGCAGGTTCTTCTGGACCATTTTCGCGACTTAGGTGTTTCAAGCCGGGCAGGTACTTCAGATCTAAGGGGCACATCCCACAGGATTGATCTGATCCAGCATCAAAAACAGGTTCTGGACATCACGCGCCTACCACAGACCATCGTGTCGAATGCCGCATACTATCGAACCCAACGGTCAGTATTTGTCACGACACGGCGGTTAGAGCAGGATCATCAATCGACGCACATTCTGACGCGCTGATCTACCGAATCATCTGGTGCGAAACGTGGGGCTGCGTTATGCCCGGTTCCGATGACCCAGACACTGACACTCCGCCGTCCCGATGACTGGCACCTGCATCTGCGCGACGGCGCGATGTTGAACGCCGTTCTGCCTGAAACCGCTCGTCATTTTGGCCGCGCCATCATCATGCCGAACCTTGTGCCGCCCGTGGTCACAAGTGCCGCCGCCAGCGCTTATCGCGATCGCATCATGGACGCCCTGCCCGATGGGATGCGTTTTGAGCCATTGATGACGCTCTACCTGACCGAGGATACCGACCCAGTGGATGTTGCGGCAGCGCACGCCTCGGGTCTGGTTAAGGCGGTCAAACTCTATCCCGCTGGTGCGACGACAAACTCGGCCTCGGGCGTCCAAGATTTCGACAAGGTTCGTCCCGTACTCGAGAAAATGGCCGAGATTGGCCTGCCGCTTTGCGTTCATGGCGAGGTTACCGACCGCGAGATCGATATTTTCGATCGCGAGGCAGTGTTCATTGATCGTGTGCTTGACCCGATCCGCCGCACCACCCCGGAATTGCGCGTTGTGATGGAGCATATCACCACCAAAAACGGTGCGGACTATGTAAAAGCAAACGCGCGCAACATTGGTGCGACCATCACGGTTCAACACCTGATCTTGGATCGCAACGATATGTTGGTGGGCGGGATGCGCCCTCATTATTATTGCCTGCCCATCCTGAAGCGCAGCACACATCGTGAGGCCTTGATGGCGGCTGCGACGTCGGGCGATGCGCGGTTCTTCCTTGGAACAGACAGCGCGCCCCACCCGACCCATGCCAAAGAGGCTGAATGCTGCGCGGCGGGCTGTTTCACAGCGCCCAATGCCCTGTCGATCTTGGCCGAAGCCTTTGAGGGTGAGAACGCATTGGACAAGCTCGAGGGGTTCACCTCGCTTCACGGCCCGGCCTTTTACGGTCTCCCCGTGAATACGGACACGATCACCATGACCAAGGGCGACCCCGTCGCCTATCCTGAAACGATAACGGCCGGCGACCACACCGTTACCGTCTTCGACCCCGGCTTCCCGCTTTATTGGCGGGTCAACGATACGTAAAAGAACAAGGACGCTGCCATGATCCCTTCAACCTTCCCCACCAAAGACGAAATCGCCCGTCTCACCGCCCGGATGCTGTTGGAGATCGGGGCCGTAAACTTCAACACAGATGAGCCGTTCACATTGGCCTCTGGCCTGCCCAGCCCGTCTTATATCGACTGCCGTAAACTGATCAGCTTTCCCCGCATCCGTTCGACCCTGATGGATTTCATGGCTGTCGAGATCATGCGCGAAGCAGGGTTCGAAGCCTTCGACAACATCGCCGGTGGGGAAACCGCAGGCATCCCGTTTGCGGCAATGGTCGCGGAACGCCTGGCACTGCCGATGACCTATGTGCGCAAGAAGCCCAAAGGCTACGGTAAGAACGCCCGAATCGAAGGCGCGATGAGCGAGGGCGAACGCGTGCTTCTGGTCGAGGATCTGACCACCGATGGCGGCTCCAAGCTCAGCTTCGTCGATGCGATTCGCGACACGGGCGCGTCCTGTGGCGCGACCGCCGTGATCTTCTATTACGACATTTTTCCTGAAACCGAAAAAACGCTTTCGGATCATGGTGTTCAGCTCATTCACCTCTGCACATGGTGGGATGTTCTGGCAGAAGCCAAAGCACAAGCCACGTTTTCCACTGACACATTGGATGAAGTCGAACGGTTCCTGAAAGACCCGCGCGCCTGGCAAAAGGCGCGGATGGAAGCCTGACTGCCACTATCTATAGGTACAACTTTGCGAGGCTCCACCAAATATGGTAGGGTCTCGTGTGCTGTCGGCTTATCCACAAAGATAACCACAGAAACATACATTTTGCTTTGGCCACGCCAAAAGCCTAGAACAATCCCCCAAAGGGGCAGGCAGTCATGAACGAGATCAGCAGTTTTCAGCAGGGCACAAATGCAGGTGACGGCGAGGTGCAAGACGCCCTGCCCCATCACATTGAGGCTGAGCAGCAGCTTCTGGGTGCCGTGTTGACCAACAATGACGTCTATGACCGTGTGGCGTCGATCATCAACGCAGGTCACTTTTACGAACCCGTCCATGCACGCATCTGGGAAATTGCCGCCAGTCGCATCTCGAAAAACGCGCTCGCCAGCCCGGTGACGCTGAAAGCGTTTATGGAGGATGACGAGGGCTTGAAAGAGCTGGGCGGCCCCGCCTATTTGGCGCGTCTAGCCGGTGCAGCGATATCCAGCTTTGCCGCGCGTGACTATGCACAGATGATCTATGATCTGGCGATCCGACGGCAGTTGATCCAGCTTGGGCGGGACATCTCGACCAAAGCACAAAAGGTCGACATCTCGTCCGAACCCAAAGAGCAGATCGTCGAGGCAGAGCAAGCGCTCTATAAACTTGGCGAGGCTGGCCAAACCGATAGCGGCTTCCAAAGCTTCCTGAAAGCCGTGACCGAAGCCGTGCAGGTCGCCAACGCCGCCTATCAGCGCGAGGGTGGTCTGGCCGGTATTTCGACCGGCCTGTCAGACATGGACACCAAGCTCGGTGGGCTTCACCCGTCCGACCTCTTGATCCTTGCGGGTCGCCCTTCGATGGGGAAAACGTCGCTTGCCACCAACATCGCGTTCAACGTGGCCAAGGCCTATAAGAAAGGCACACGCCCGGACGGCTCAGAGGGGGCGATTGACGGTGGTGTCGTTGGCTTTTTCTCGCTTGAAATGTCCGCCGAACAGCTTGCGGGTCGTATCCTGGCCGAAGCCTCCGAAATCTCGTCCCACAAAATCCGTCAAGGCGATATGGATGAAGGTGAGTTTCGTCGTTTTGTGCAAGCCGCGAAAGACCTTGAAAGCTGCCCGTTGTTCATCGACGACACGCCCGCGCTGCCCATCAGCCAGCTCGCCGCCCGTGCCCGCCGTCTGAAACGGACGCACGGGTTGGACTTGTTGATCGTCGATTACCTGCAACTTTGCCGCGGCACCGCCGAGAACCGCGTAAACGAGATTGCCGAGATTTCGATGGGCATGAAGGCCATCGCCAAGGAACTGGCCATCCCGGTCATCGCGCTCTCTCAGCTGTCGCGCCAAGTTGAAAGCCGCGACGACAAACGGCCACAGCTTTCTGACTTGCGTGAATCCGGTTCAATCGAGCAAGACGCCGACGTCGTCATGTTTGTGTTCCGCGAAGAATACTACAAGGAACGCGAAAAACCCGGCGATCACGAGCTTGACCGCATGGCCGCTTGGCAAGACGAAATGTCGAGCCTACATGGCAAAGCCGAAGTCATCATCGGCAAACAACGTCACGGCCCGATTGGGACGGTCGAGCTGTCGTTCGAGGCCCAGTTCACCCGCTTCGGCAACCTCGTCAAAGCATGGCAACAAGGTGCGAACGACGGCTTCTGATGATGATCACATGACAATTACAGGCGTCAATCACATCACGCTTGCGGTGACCGACCTCAACCGGTCCCTCGCATTTTATACATCCTGTCTGGGCGCCACGCTCCACGCCAGTTGGGCACGCGGAGCATACCTTACGCTCGGCGACCTCTGGTTTTGCCTGTCACTCAACGATGCTCCTGTAAAGCCGCGCACCGACGACACCCACCTCGCCCTGTCATGCGCACCGGAAGATTTCGCGGCACTTAGCACCAAAATCACCCAGCGTGCTGACATCTGGCAGGAAAACCGCTCTGAAGGCGCATCGCTCTATTTTCTCGATCCTGACGGACACAAGCTCGAACTCCATCTCGGAGACCTCGCCTCACGCCTCCACCACTATCGCCAACGCCCGGCAAAAGGTGTGCAGGTCCACACCTGAAATCCCCATTTTCTTTCCAGAAATATCCTGGGGTGAATGCGCGCCAGCGCAGAGGGGCAACGCCCCTTCATCCCCACACCGCAAGCACTCTCTTGTTTGCTGCAACGCAGCGGTTTATGACACGCGCATATCTGCTCCAACTCAAAAAGGCTGCGACATGATCCCACGCTATTCCCGCCCCGATATGGTTGCCATCTGGTCCCCGGAATCCAAGTTCAAAATCTGGTACGAGATCGAGGCTCACGCTTGCGACGCCATGGCCGACTTGGGTGTCATCCCGCGCGAGAATGCCAACGCTGTTTGGAAAGCCAAGGATGTCGAATTTGACGTCGCCCGCATCGACGAAATCGAGGCCGTCACCAAGCATGATGTCATCGCCTTCCTGACCCATCTTGCCGAACATGTGGGCAGCGACGAGGCACGGTTTGTCCATCAGGGCATGACCTCATCTGATGTGTTGGATACCTGCCTGAACGTGCAATTGGTCCGCGCCGCCGACATCCTTCTGGGCGGAATGGACAGGGTACTGGCTGCGTTGAAGAAACGCGCGCTGGAACATAAAGACACTGTGCGCGTGGGCCGCAGCCACGGCATCCACGCCGAACCCACCACGATGGGCCTGACATTCGCACGCTTCTACGCCGAGATGGACCGCAACAAGAACCGCTTGGAAAAGGCCCGCTGGGAAGTTGCCACTGGCGCAATTTCCGGAGCCGTCGGGACATTCGCCAATATAGATCCGGCTGTTGAAGAGCACGTATGCGAAAAACTGGGCCTGCGCCCCGAGCCGATTTCAACACAGGTTATCCCGCGCGACCGCCACGCCATGTTTTTCGCAACCCTCGGCGTGATCGCCAGCTCGATCGAAAACATTGCCGTCGAAATCCGCCACATGCAGCGTACTGAGGTCCTGGAAGGGGCCGAATTCTTCTCGATGGGCCAAAAGGGCTCGTCCGCCATGCCGCACAAGAAGAACCCGGTTCTGACCGAAAACCTGACGGGTCTGGCCCGTTTGGTTCGTATGGCAGTGGTGCCAGCGATGGAGAACGTGGCGTTGTGGCACGAGCGCGACATCTCACACAGTTCGGTCGAGCGCGCCATCGGACCAGATGCCACGATCACCTTGGACTTTGCACTGCATCGGTTGGCTGGTGTCGTGGAAAAGATGCTGATCTTCCCGGACAACATGCTGGACAACATGAATAAATTTCCTGGCCTGGTGATGTCGCAGCGCGTGCTTCTTGCCCTGACACAAGCCGGTGTCAGCCGTGAAGATGCCTATGCGATGGTGCAACGCAACGCGCTCAAGGTGTGGGAAGAACGTCTGGATTTCCGTGAGCTATTGCTTGCAGATAACGAAGTTGTTGCCGCTTTGGGAGAAGAGGGCGTCAATGAAAAATTCGACATGGGGTATCACACCAAACACGTCGACACGATCTTCAAGCGGGTATTTGGTGACAGCTAAGCCCGTTTCATTCCGACGCTAATTCGGCTCACGTAAATCCTGTCTTAACCCCCTCCGTGCAATCTGTCCCCAAGCAGACCGGAGGGATGCGTGGAGACCGCAGTTACAACAAGGCCCAATGACAACTACGTCGGTGAAATCTTATCAGACTCGGCCAACGATGGGAGTGTGAACCGGTTTTCCGCCCGCACGCCCAGACTTGGAAAGCGGCAAAAGGCAGCGATCATCGTGCGCCTTTTGCTCGCCGAGGGTGCGGAGCTGTCCCTGCGCGACCTGCCAGAAGCCCTCCAGACCGAGATGATTCGCCAAATGTCGGCGATGCGATACATCGATCGGGCAACATTGAAGCAGGTCATTGAAGAATTCGTGTCCGAGATTGAGGATATTGGCCTTGCCTTCCCGAATGGTATCGAAGGCGCGCTGACCGTTCTGGACGGCGTAATCAGCCCGGCCACGGCTGCGCGGGTGCGCAAGATGGCCGGGGTAAACCTGTGCGGAGATCCATGGGAAACCATTGCAGAGCTAGACCCGGAAATGCTGTTGCCACCATTGCAAACGGAAAGCACCGAAATCGCCGCTGTGCTTCTTTCGAAGCTAAGGGTTTCTGTCGCGGCGGATCTTTTGGGGCAATTGCCCGGGCCACGCGCCCGAAAGGTCGCCTACGCTGTGTCGCAAACAGGAGATATCGCCCCAGAAGTGGTGGAAAAAATTGGCAGGTCGCTTGCCGACCAATTGGGCGCGCGCCCGCCCAAAGCGTTTGATGACGGGCCGGTGGAACGTGTTGGGGCAATCCTCAATGCCTCACTTGCTGGAACACGCGACGACGTGCTGGACGGGCTAGAGGCCGATGACCTGGGGTTTGCGACGGCGGTGCGCAAGGCGATATTCACCTTCGCAGATATCCCAGCCCGCCTTGAACCAAAGGATGTGCCGAAGGTTACCAAGGATATCGATCAGGCCGTGTTGATCACCGCGCTCACCGCCGCAACGGACGAGATGCAAACAGTTACCGACTTCATTCTGGGTGCGATGTCCAAGCGCATGGCCGAGCAAATCCGCGAAGAAATGTCGGAACGTGGCGCTGTGAAGACCAAGGATGGCGAAGCAGCCATGAGCGCGGTGGTGAACAACATCCGCGCGCTGGAAACCGCAGGAGAGGTCACGCTGATCGTCGAGGACGAGGAAGACTGACCCCAATATCTCAAACGAACTTCGCCTCCGCCTAACGCTTGCGACTGTCGCCCGCGGCAGCTATGTCTGGCCTTCGATAACAGCCACAAGCGCAGCGTAAATCTGTCTGCGCCATTGGAGACAAACAGGATGGTGCAGGAAAAACGAGGTGTCGGTCCATATCTGACTCATTTGGCCTTGTCCGCTGTGCTAAACTTGCCCCGGCTTCTGCCATACCGCTGGCGCCTGCCGACGGTTGGTTGGCTCGCCGCTCGCGTGATCGGCCCGGTCGCAGGCTATGACAAACGTATCCGCAGCAATCTGGCACTAACTTGCCCCAACATGTCTGACTCAGACGCAAAGAAGCTTGAACACGCCGTACTGAAGAATGCAGGGCGGTTTCTGGCTGAAATGTGGTCGGGCGATGCATTTTACGACCGGTTGAAGTCCACCAAGCTTTCTGGCCCAGGTGTATCTGCATTGGAAGAGGCCAAAGCCGCCGGCCGTCCAATTATTGCCATTTCGGGCCATTTCGGAAATTACGACGCCGCCCGTGCAGTATTGATCCAAGCTGGCTTTCAAACCGGGGCACTCTACCGTCCGATGTCCAATGCCTATTTCAACGAAAGCTACAAGGCACGTATGGAGGGGTTTGAAGGTAAAGCTTTTGAACAATCCCGTCGCGGAATGGCCGAAATGGTCAAGCACCTACGCAAGGGTGGGTTGCTGGCGATCCTTCTGGATCAACGCGAGGATCAGGGGGCCAAGCTTAACTTTTTCGGCCAACCTGCCATGACCACGCTTGCTGTCGCGGAAATGGCGCTGAAATACGATACGCTCTTTATTCCTGCCTTTGCGATCCGCAAGGAAAACGGGCTCGATTTCGATGTCGTGATCGAAGAGCCGATCACCCACAGCGATGCCGAGACCATGATGCAAGAATTTAACGACCGGTTCGAAGCGCAAGTGCGTCAGCACATGGATCAATTTCTTTGGATCCACAATCGATGGCAGATGCCCAAAGATCAGTAAGCCTTACTTGTTCCGATCAATCCAGCTTTATGGCCGCCAGAATTTCCCCCGGATAGCCCCGGCTTTTTGACGCCTGAAGAAGTATCGCAGCCCCCTGCCCGTCCGGTGTCACCGGGATCGGCAGCGCAAAGTCTGCGTCAGTCTTGCCGTTCCAACTGCCAATGGTCTGCACGCCCGTGACGACATTGGTCGAAGTTATGGAACGGCCAGCGTTCTCGCCACGACTGACCGCGACCTTAGCTTGCGGAATGAAGGTCACCAATTGAACACGCATATCGTCCGGTAAATCCAAATGCGTCATGGGTTTGACCCGCACGACCTGACCCGCATCCGTTTTCACAACGAGCAGGTCGACCTGTGCTGTCTTCTCCTGATGGTGATGTAGGATATTCATAACCTCGACAGCATGACTGCCGACCACCTGATCGACCCCTCCGATGATCATCTGAGGTGTATAGATCGAGCGGGTACCAAAGCTGCCCGCATAGTTTTTCTGTCGGTTGGTAAACGCGGCCTGCGCAAAGGTGTCTTTCCACCCGATATAGTCCCAGTAATCGACATGAAACGCCAATGGCAGGATATCATTGTATTCGGCAAGCTTGCCGAGCAGCTCGTCAGCCGGCGGGCAGGATGAACACCCCTGCGATGTAAATAATTCGGCCACCGTGACCGGGTGCTGATCGGCATTGGCCGAAGTCGCTCCGAGCCACAAGGCGCACGCGAAGAAGGGGGTAAGAACTGCTCTCATCGGGTCTCTATTCCATTTGTGTTAATACCTAGATAGCCCGCCGCCTGCACACCTTCCAATCAAGGTTTTGCGAGCGGTATGTTACAGTTTTCGCCGTTAAGTGGAGGTCGCGCTCGATTTTTGGTGTACAATCGCATACAATTTACCGGATTCCCCTTGCATGACGCCAATATGTAAGGCACATGCAAGCCAGCAAAACCCTGTATCCTGACCATAAGGGAGCCACCCAATGACCATTATCGTAGGTTCAGACACCGCCAAAACGCGTAAAACGCTAAAGGCAGGTGCATCCTCCATCGCCTATTACTCCATTCCTGCGGCAGAAGCCGCCGGGCTTGGTAACTTCTCGCGCCTGCCAGCCGCGTTGAAAGTCGTTCTTGAAAACATGCTGCGCTTTGAAGATGACGGACGCACCGTCAGCGTCGAAGATATCAAAGCGTTCTCGGAATGGGCCGAAAAGGGTGGGAAAAACCCGCGCGAGATCGCGTATCGCCCTGCCCGCGTTTTGATGCAGGACTTCACCGGCGTTCCAGCCGTTGTTGACCTTGCCGCCATGCGTGATGGCATCAAAGCTTTGGGTGGTGACGCACAGTTGATCAACCCGCTGAACCCCGTCGATCTGGTCATCGACCACTCGGTCATGATTGACGAGTTCGGCAACCCCCGCGCGTTCCAGATGAACGTTGATCGCGAATACGAACGTAACCTAGAGCGTTACACCTTCCTGAAATGGGGTCAGTCGGCCTTTAATAACTTCCGTGTTGTGCCCCCCGGCACCGGCATCTGTCACCAGGTGAACCTTGAATATCTGGCCCAAACCGTATGGACGGATGAGGATCAGAACGGTGAACAGGTCGCTTACCCTGACACGCTTGTCGGCACGGACAGCCACACCACAATGGTTAACGGTCTGGCCGTTCTGGGTTGGGGTGTTGGCGGGATTGAGGCTGAAGCCGCCATGCTTGGTCAACCGATTTCGATGCTGATCCCCGAAGTTGTCGGCTTTGAACTGACTGGCGAGATGGTCGAGGGCACCACCGGCACTGACCTTGTTCTGAAGGTCGTCGAAATGCTGCGCGAAAAAGGCGTTGTCGGCAAGTTCGTCGAATTCTACGGTGAGGGTCTGGATCGTCTGCCACTGGCTGACCGTGCAACCATCGCCAATATGGCACCGGAATACGGCGCAACATGTGGTTTCTTCCCGATCGACGGTGAAACCCTGCGCTACCTGCGCACCACCGGTCGTGACGAAGATCGCATCGCATTGGTCGAAGCCTACGCCAAGGAAAACGGGTTCTGGCGCGACGCAGACTATGCGCCCATCTACACCGACACCCTGTCGCTCGACATGGGCACCATCGTGCCTGCGATCTCAGGCCCCAAACGCCCGCAAGACTATGTGGCGCTGACCAATGCTAAATCGGCCTTCCGCAAAGAAATGGAAGAGACCTTCAAACGCCCGATGGGCAAAGAAGTGGCGGTCAAAGGCGAAGACTACACGATGGAATCTGGCAAGGTCGTGATCGCGTCGATCACGTCGTGCACCAACACATCGAACCCATATGTGATGATCGGCGCGGGCCTTGTGGCGCGTAAAGCGGCCGCACTTGGAATGAACCGCAAGCCTTGGGTGAAAACCTCACTGGCGCCGGGAAGCCAAGTTGTGTCTGCCTATCTTGAAGCGGCAAACCTGCAAGAAGATCTGGACAAGATTGGCTTCAACCTCGTCGGCTATGGCTGCACCACCTGTATCGGTAACTCTGGCCCGATCCAGGCCGAACTGTCCGAAGCAATTGCCGAAGGCGATCTGGTCGCCACCTCGGTCCTGTCGGGCAACCGGAACTTCGAAGGGCGCATCTCGCCTGACGTACGTGCCAACTATCTGGCCTCACCGCCCTTGGTCGTGGCCTATGCATTGGCCGGCACGATGGACATCAACCTGGCCTCTGACCCAATCGGTCAGGACAAGGATGGCAACGATGTCTATCTGAAAGACATCTGGCCCTCGACCCAAGAAGTGGCAGAGCTGGTCGAACAGACCGTCACCCGCGAAGCGTTCCAGTCGAAATATGCGGACGTCTTCAAAGGCGATGACAAATGGCAATCGGTTGAGACCACTGGCGACGAGACCTATGATTGGCCAACTGCTTCGACCTACATCCAGAACCCGCCTTACTTCCAAGGCATGTCCAAAGATGCGGGCGTGATCTCGGACATCGAGGGTGCAAAAGTTCTGGCCGTACTGGGTGACATGATCACCACCGACCACATCTCGCCTGCCGGGTCGTTCCCTGTGTCATCGCCTGCCGGTCAGTACCTGACCGAGCGTCAGGTCGCCCCGCGTGAGTTCAACTCCTACGGCTCGCGTCGCGGCAACCACGAGGTCATGATGCGCGGCACGTTCGCCAACATCCGCATCAAGAACGAGATGCTGGACGGTGTTGAAGGTGGTTACACCAAGGGGCCCGATGGCAAAGAGACTTCGATGTACGATGCGTCGATGGCCTATCAAGAGGCAGGCACCCCGCTTGTCGTCTTCGGTGGTGAGCAGTATGGCGCTGGTTCCTCACGTGACTGGGCCGCTAAAGGCACAAACCTTCTGGGTGTCAAAGCCGTAGTCGCCGAAAGCTTTGAGCGTATTCACCGTTCAAACCTGGTTGGCATGGGCGTCATCCCGTTCGAATTCACCGGTGGCGACACGCGCAAAACGCTTGGTCTGACTGGGGAAGAAACCGTCTCGATCACCGGGCTGGCAGGCGATCTGAAGCCGCTTTCGAATGTACCTTGCACCATCACCTTCGCGGATGGTTCGGCTAAGGAGATCGAATTGAAGTGCCGGATCGACACCGAAGTCGAGATTGAATACGTCGAAAACGGCGGCGTTCTGCATTACGTGCTGCGTAATCTCGCGAAATCATAAGTTCATACCTATGAAAACCAACGAAAACGCGCCTTCAGGGCGCGTTTTTTTGTGATTGCTACGGGAATTGAAGCTGTTAACACTGCCGATTGATGGGGGCGCACTTATGAAGAAGGTTGTCCTAGTAACCGGTGGCGCACGTGGCATTGGCCGCGCGATTGCCGATGATCTGTCGCAAGATCATCAAGTGGCAATCACCTACCTAACCGGTCACAAAGAAGCTGAAGATTTTACTTCGTCTTCAATTGATAGGCTTGCGGTCCAGGCCGATCTAATTGACTCAACGGCACCTGAAAAGATTGTTGCTCATGTGATCGAGCGGTTTGGCCGGATTGATAAACTGGTGAACAATGCCGGAGTTGTCTCGGAAACGTCTCACGAGGAGGTCGATCCTGAACATCATGCCCGCATGTACCAGGCCAACGTGATTGCACCTGCCGCAATGCTGGCTGCTTGTTTACCTTTCATGCAGTCTGGATCTGCGGTTCTGAACATTGCGTCTGTCAATGCGGCCTCTCCCCCTGCCACCGCTGGGGCCTATGGCGCATCGAAGGCGGCGCTGGTGGCAATGACAATTGCGCAAGCCAAGGCTTTAGGAGAGAGTGGAATTCGTGTGAATGCCATTGCCCCTGGGGCCATTGAACGCGACTACTGCCCCAGACCCACCGACGTGCAAGAGATGATCAGAACTGACAGCGCTTTGCCCCGAAATGGTACGACACAAGACATAGCCGGCCCCGCACGGTTCTTGCTTGGTGACGATGCCGGATTTGTCACCGGCGAGACCCTGACAGTCAGTGGTGGCTATCGCATATAAAGCTGGCGGATATCTGCCGATGTATGTGATGCACGGCACATCGACCAGATTACTTATTGCGTTAACTTTGATTAGGAAACAAACTGATTTTAGGCAAAATCCACTGGATCAATTTGTCAGAAAATTGTAAGGTTCCGTAAGGTCAACATATTACACTGACTTTTTTGATTTAGTAGTTTTAGACATAATAAGAAGCAGATTACCATGCAGCGAATTACGCGCCACATATCTCTACCTGTTCTTGAAACGCTTGCGTTCAGCGCCTTTATCCTGATGTTACATTCGGCCGGTTAACGGTCAGAGGCCTCGGCCATTGCTGGCCGGATCACGTTTTCCAGAATGCTCTCGGTTATCGGACCGGCAAAACGTTTCACAACCGTTCCGTCACCCGCAATGATGAAGGTCTCGGGCACGCCATACAGGCCCCAATCCAGTCCTGTCCGGCCGTCGCTATCGGCCATAAGCGCCGCGTAAGGATTGCCAAGCTGATCAAGGAACCGCGCCGCATTTGCCGGTGTATCCTTGTAGTTGATACCCTTGATGTCGACGCCTTCAGCCGCCAGGGTTTCGAGTTGCGGGTGTTCCGCGCGACATGGTGCACACCAACTGGCCCAGAAATTCACAAGCTTTACGCCTCCTGAAGTCAAGTCGGCATGAGTGAAGCTTGGCGCGCCCTCAAATTCCGTGACCTGAAGCGCTGGGACCATGCCACCTTCGCGGGTTGACGGTAAGGCATTCGGGTCGTCGCGGTTCATTCCCCACAAGAACATCACAGCCAGGCCGACAAATATCACGGGCGGGATAAAGACCAACCATGAGATGCCCTTTTTCTTCTCGTCAGTCATTGCCATTCGCCCTTTTCTCAGCCGCATTGAGTGTCTTCTTCACTTGGGCCGAACGGCGCCAAGACACAAGGATCAACACGATCAAAAGTCCGAGAGTGATGGCCCAAGAGGCCAAAATCGCGTCAGTGTACTTGCCAAGCTCAAGCATCATTCATCCTTTCGCGGATTTCCAAACGGTGCAGGCGCACCAGTCGTAGTTCGGTCCGCGTACGGATCAGCACCAAGGCGACAAACAGCAAGATGAACCCGGCGATGCACAGCAAAAGTGGTACGTAATAAACATCCGAGACGTTTTCCTGCTTATCCAGCGAAAGGGACGCCCCTTGATGAAGTCCCTGATTCCAGAAATTCACAGCGTATCGGCTGAGAAGTGCGAATACTGAACCGACGATGCACAGGACCGACGTCAGGTCTGCAGCCGTATCCGGGTTATCGATCGCCGCCCAAAGCGCCATATAGCCGAGATAGAACAAAAACAGGATCAGAAAGCTCGTAAGTCGCGGGTCCCATGCCCAATAGGTACCCCACATAGGCTGCCCCCAAATCGCACCCGTGACCAGCGCGATCACAGTCATTGTCACGCCAATCAAAGCCGCCGCTTTCGCAGCCCGCACCGACACATGGTGCCTACGCACAATCCAGATCAACGACGTGACCAACATCATCACCCAGATGTTGATCGCCATCATGGCAGACGGCACATGTACATAAATTATCTTGACCGAATTTCCGAAGTTCGCTGCAGCTGGCGTAAAGAAAAAGCCCCAGACCAACCCCGGTATCAAGGTGATTACCGTGAGTCCGATCACCCAAGGCAGAACTCTGCCGCTGAGCGCCATGAACTTAACCGGGTTTGCAAATTCCCAAAGTGACATAAGCTTCCTCTATTCGGTGGCTATGATTTGCGCAAGCATAGTAGGGTTTTCCTCACGGCGACTTGACCTATCTCAGGTTAATCCGAAGGGCGGCGGCGGCGGCAAAGGGCAAAAGCGCGATTGAGCCTGCGGTGATCCCAGCCATCATCAAAAGTGGCGTTGTTGCGGGTAAGCCCGCAGTGCCGCGAGTGGCAGCCTCTGCACCAAAGATAAGCGTTGGAATATACAGCGGCAGGACAAGCAAGGACAAAAGAAGCCCACCCCGTTTCAATCCCACGGTCAACGCGGCACCGAACGCGCCGATCATCGACAGCGCGGGTGTGCCGATCAGCAGAGTGACGAACATCCAATAATGGCCGGGGCTTTCAAGATGCATAAGCGTGCCAAGGATCGGCGCAGCCAAGGTCAGCGGCAACCCGGTGACCAGCCAATGGGCCAACGCTTTGACGGCGACCGTACCCTCCATCGGGATGGGCGCCGTCGCAAGCAAGTCCAGAGATCCGTCTTCGAAATCCAATTGAAAAATCCGGTCGAGCGACAGAAGACAGGCCAGCAGAGCACCGACCCACAGGATACCTGGTGCAATCCGGCTTAGGATGGCCGCCTCGGGGCCAACACCAAACGGCACAAGGGTCGAAACGATCAGGAAAAACGCAAGCCCCAGCCCGAACCCTCCGCCGGCGCGCATGGCAAGCCGTAGATCTCGAACCAAAAGCGCAATCATTGGAACGCCTCATCGAAATCAGCATAGCGGTCGCGGCTTTGTGCGTCCCGCATACCGTTCGGGTCAGCTTTATAGGGACCAACGTCAAACGTCTCGGCCTCGAGCCCAAGATCAATATGGGTCGCGATCAGCGCCGCACCACCGCTTGCAACATGAGCGCGCACCGCATTTGCAAAGAGCGTCACCGATGCCGCATCAAGTGATACGGTCGGCTCATCCAAAAGCCAGATCGGCCGCCCGGTGACCAACAGGCGGGCCAACCCCAAACGGCGCTTCTGCCCAGCAGATAAATTTGCCGCCGGGCGGTGGGTCAGCCCGGCCAGATTGAAGTTCTGAACGGCGGGCGTGATATCCGCGACCCCATGAACCGATGCCCAGAACCTCAAATTCTCTTCAACAGTCAGGGTGGCCTTCAGCCCATCCGCATGTGCGCCGTAGGTGATATGTTCGGGGTCAACGGAAATGGTGCCAGCCACCGCGGGCTGTAGCCCCGCCAGTGTTCTGAGCAATGTGGTTTTACCCGAACCATTTGGCCCCCGCAGGATCAGAACCCGCTCTGCTAACAGCGTGAAGGTCAGCCCTTCAAGCACCGGCACGCCACCGCGCGCAACAGACAGGTTGTCGACCCTCATTTCCATGGTGAAGGCTTAGACCGGCAGGGCGGCCAAAGCAATGCGACGCCCCTCGGCCACCAGTACATTATAGGTGCGGCATGCAGGCGCAGACGCCATAGCTTCGATACCAATGTCCAACGCCTCAAGTGCCGCAACCAAGTCGGCCGGGGGATGGGCGACTTCGGCTCCAGTTCCGTAAAAAAGGACGTCAATCCGGCCCGCAAGCGCTTCTAGTGGGGCAAGATCGTCGGGACCACGCCAACTAACGGCAGCGTCCTCTGTGACGAGGACCGCGCCGTCGATCACCTTACCGGCGATGCGAAAGAACCCGGGGCCGTACCCATCGACCGGCTGCGCATTGTCGTATTTGACTTCGTGAAACTGCATAACGGGCCCCTGCGATCTTAGCTAGCTGATCGTCGCATAAAGCCCGGAAAGGCTGGAAATCGCAATGATCAGATAAGCCGCCCATCGATAAAGTGCTTCATGGCGAGGATTGAACAGAGCGCCACCTATCAGATTGCCGGCGAGGTTGGGAACCATCGCGAGGACGCCAAGCATAACAGGAAGCCCAAGCAGCCGACCGGCAAAAAGAAAACCGATCAACATCATAATATCGTAAAAAAACAAGAACGCCGTGATGTTTGCCCGGATCACCCGCGCCGGGTGGGTCGAGGCCATATAGAGCAAAATGACCGGCGGGCCCGGAATGCCGGCTGCTCCACCCAAAAATCCCGCTCCGCCGCCTGTTGCCCAAACAAGGCGGGGCGTGACGACCCCATGATAACGCAGCCCGGTCATCAAAAGCGCCAGCATCACTAGGCTCACCGCCGATACCACAAGCTTGAAAACCTCTGGATCAATTGCAAATAGTGCAGCCAACCCGAAAGGCAACGCCAGGGCGGTGCCGCCAAGCAACCGCATTAGATCCTTGGGGTGGCCATCTTTCAGCGCACGCGGAATGGCCGGGGCCGGCCCGGCGACATCCATGACAATCAAGACGGTGATAGCCCAAACGGGGTCAATCACTTGCGCCGCGATGGGCAGAAAAATCAGTGCCGTACCAAAGCCCGAAAACCCCCGGACAAGCCCTGCGGCAAAGGCAGCCAACACCAGCCAGCCAAGCCCCGGCAGCGCCAGGGCTTGTGCCAGAAGATCAGGCATCCACGTTTGCGAACTGGTTTCCAGCGGTCGCGTCAGGCTTTGACCAATCGCGTTTTACGCCCAGCTTCAACAGAATTGCTGAGGCCACGAAGATCGAGGAATACGTCCCGACGACAACGCCCCAGATCATCGCAAAGACGAAACCCCGGATCACATCTCCACCCAACACATAAAGCGCGATCAGCGCCAGAAGTGTGGTGACGGACGTAATCATGGTGCGCGACAATGTCTCGTTGATCGACAGGTTCAGAACCTCTTTCAGATCCATCTTCTTGTATCGACGCAGGTTTTCACGCACCCGGTCAAACACAACCACCGTGTCGTTCAAAGAATAACCCACAATGGTTAGAAGGGCCGCGATGATCGCCAGATCAAACTTGATACCCAAAAGCGCAAATACCCCGATGGTCAGCACCACGTCATGCACAAGCGCCGCCACAGCACCCAGTGAAAACTGCCATTCAAACCTGAGCCAGATATAGACCAAAACCGCTGCAATCGCCGCGACGACCGCCAGAACCGCAGTGGTGATCAACTCGCCCGAGACCTTAGGCCCCACACTCTCCACACTTGGGAAGGTGATGGCGGGGTCTACGTTCTGTAAAGCGCCTTCGATCAATTGAATGGTTTCGGGCGTGATCGCCTCTTGGCCTTCTTGTGCTTCGATACGGATCTGGCTGACATGCTGGTCGGCGCGGAAGTTCACGTCATTGACCTCGACTATCGAAATGTCACCAAGGCCCAGCGGGGTCAGGGCATCGCGGTAAGTGCCAACGTCGACGGCCAAGGTGCTTTCGGTGCGGATCGTGGTACCGCCGCGGAAGTCGATGCCGAAATTCAACCCGATGATCAGGAACAACATCACCGAGGCGACCATCGCCAAACCAGACGCACCCAAAGTGGTTACGGAATGTTTGAAGAAATCAAACACGCGGCCTTTCGGTGCCCTGCGGATGCCTTTGATGTCCAGCTGACGTGGGCGTTTACGCTCAAACCACATCACAATGATCAGACGGGTCAGGAAAATCGCAGTGAAGACCGAGGTGATGATGCCCAGCCCCAAGGTGACCGAGAACCCGCGCACCGGACCCGACCCCATGACGAACAAAATCACAGCGGTAATGAAGGTCGTAATGTTGGCATCCAGAATGGCCGACAGAGCTTTTTCATACCCCAATTCGATGGCCCGGGCTGGGCCCCGACCCGCCTTTAGTTCTTCGCGGATACGTTCAAACACCAACACGTTGGCATCGACCGCCATACCGATGGTCAGCACGATACCGGCGATACCCGGCAACGTTAGGGTGGCCCCGATCATCGACAGAAGACCAAAGATCATCCCGACGTTCAGAATCAGCGCCACATTGGCAATCACACCGAACCAGCCATAGGCCAGCACCATGAAGATCAGGACAGCCGCAAATGCTACGACCGAGGCGATTTTGCCTGCGTCAATGCTGTCTTGCCCCAGTTCAGGCCCGATCGTGCGTTCTTCAACATACGTAAGCTCGGCGGGCAACGCGCCTGCGCGCAGAAGCACGGCAAGATTGGTCGATTCCTCAATTGAGAAATTGCCAGTGATGATGCCGGAGCCGCCACAAATCTGTTCGTTGATCCGCGGTGCGGAAATAACCTCTTTGTCCAGTACAATGGCAAACGGCGCACCAACATTGGCACCGGTATAGTCACAGAACTTACGCGCGCCGGTCACATCAAACCGGAAGCTTACTGCGGGTCGACCGTTTTGGTCGAATGAAGGCTGCGCATCCGCGAGCTCTTCTCCTGTTACAACAGGTGTTTTCTCAAGCTCATAACGCACGCCTTCTTCATCCAGCGAAGGAAGAATTTCGGTGCGTGGCCCCGGTGTTGCGGCCGGGTCCGTTGTACGTCCAACGACAGGGTTAAAGGTCAGTTTCGCGGTTTTGCCGATAATCTCTTTCAGCTCAGATGCACTGCCGATGCCCGGAACCTGGATAAGAATACGCGTATCACCCTGACGCTGAATCGTCGGCTCTCGTGTACCCACTTCGTCCACACGACGGCGAATAATCTCAAGGGATTGCAGGATGGTGCGGTCGTCTGTCGCCACCTTTTCGGCCTCGGACAAAGTCACCACGAACTCGCCTTCACGACCCGCGTTCACCTCAAAGTCAGTTGATCCGACGCCAGACAGACTGACCACAGGCTGTGCCAGTGCGCGGGCCAATTCGATGGCCTGCGGCAATGCCTCTGGGTTCGAGATTTTGATCCGAAGCTCGTCTGGCGCGCTATCTTGCCGACGAATGGTGCCAATCGTCCCGCGTTCACCTCGCAATGCATCACGAACTTCTGGCCACAGCGAATCCATACGCGCGCCGTAGACATCCTCGACTTTAACTTCGGCCAGCAAATGCGCGCCGCCGCGCAGATCAAGCCCAAGGTTCACAAGCGAGTTTGGAGCCCAGTCGGGCCAAGCTGACTTGTCCGCCTCCAACTCGGGCGTCGCCCCGGTTTCGGCGATCTCTTTGACCGCATCGTTATGCACCTCGACGCGGTTATAAAACCCGTTCGGCGCTGCAAAATACAAGCCAAGGGCGACCAGCCCCCAGATCACAAGACGTTTCCAAGTCGCGATTTGAAGCATAAGCCCCTGCCTTATAAGCCTTTGAGAATATTATGTAATGGCGGAGTATCCGCGCAGATCAGCTTTCGACCGGTTCGGTCTTGCCAATCACTTTGGAGATCGTGCCGCGTACGACGCGCACCTTCACGCCAGATGCGATCTCGACTTCAACTTCGCTGTCGTCCTTGACTTTGACGACCTTGCCGATCACGCCGCCCTGCGTGACCACCTGATCACCCTTGCGCAATGCGCCCAGCATCGCTTGATGCTCTTTCATCTTTTTTTGCTGTGGGCGGATCATGAAGAAATACATGATCCCGAACACCAAAAGCATTGGCACCAGCATAGAATTCAAAAGCCCTCCGGCGGGCGCGCCCGCGGCCTGTGCGAAAGCAGGTGTGGCAAACATGTGCATATCCCTTTTTTGTTGGGCCTCAGGCCCCATTGGTCGGCGCACACTATATGGGGGTTCTGGGGTTGGCAAGCAAGCGGATGCGATCATTTCCCCTTCCCCCGCCTGCCCCCTTCTGGCATATGCGGTTTGAGATAATGAAAGGAGCAATCCATGCACGATATTCGCCTGATCCGCGACAATCCCGAAGCTTTCGACGCCGGAATGGCCCGTCGGGGCCTGTCGTCATTGTCGGGCGAGATTTTGTCGCTGGACGAAGCACGCCGCGGGGCCATTCTGGCCGCGGAGACCGCGCAAGCGGATGCAAACAAAGCCGCAAAGTCGGTTGGGGCTGCGAAAGCATCAGGTGATGAGGCCGGGTTTGAACGCCTGCGCGCCTTGGTTGCCGAGAAGAAAGCCGAGATTGGCACGCTGAATGACGAGGCCAAAGCGTTGGACGCGAAGCTGACCGATCTTTTGATGGGCTTGCCAAACATTCCCGGCGACGACATCCCGGATGGCGCTGACGAAGACGACAATGTCGAGATCAACCGCTGGGGCACTCCGGGCGAATTTGATTTCAAACCGCTGGAGCATTATGAGCTTCCGGCCGTCAAAGCGGGCATGGATTTTGAGACCGCCGCCAAGCTTTCCGGCTCGCGCTTCATGGTGCTATCTGGCGCCGTCGCGCGCCTACACCGTGCTTTGGCCCAGTTCATGATGGACGTTCATACCGAGGATAACGGTCTGACCGAAACCTGGACCCCGGTGCTGGTCAAAGAAGAGATGATGTACGGCACAGGTCAATTGCCGAAGTTTGGCGAGGACAGCTATCAAACCACCAACGGTTGGTGGCTTGTGCCAACGGCCGAGGTGACACTAACCAACATCGTAAACGGCGCGACCATCGACGAAAGCTACCTGCCCCGCCGCTATGTCGCCCACACCCAGTGTTTCCGATCCGAAGCCGGATCTGCCGGACGAGACACGGCGGGCATGTTGCGCCAACACCAGTTCGAAAAAGTCGAGATGGTGTCCATCACCAAACCCGAAGACTCGACGGCTGAACATCAGCGCATGACCCGACTGGCTGAAGACATTTTGGAACGCTTGGGGCTGGCCTATCGCACGGTGGTCCTTTGCACAGGCGATCTGGGCTTTGGCATGAAACGCACCCATGACATCGAAGTCTGGTTGCCCGGTCAGAATATGTACCGAGAGATCAGCTCGGTCTCGGTCGCAGGCGATTTCCAAGCCCGCCGTATGAACGCGCGTTATAAACCAGCAGAAGGCGGAAAGCCGCAGCATGTTCATACGCTAAACGGGTCCGGTTTGGCGGTAGGTCGCGCGCTGATCGCCGTGCTTGAGAACGGTCAACAAGCGGATGGATCGGTTCATCTACCTCAGTCGCTGCACCCGTATCTGCGTGGAAGAACGCGGATCACGGCAGATGGCGAACTGGTCTGAACAGAAATCGATAAGAAGAAGCGGCGCCCAGTGAGGCGCCGTTTTTATTAGATCGTTACGCCTTGTCGACCGGCAAGATCGACAAAATACTGCCACGCCACACGGCCGGACCGCGCGCCACGCGTGGCCTGCCATTCTATGGCCTCAGCCCGCAGCGCTTCATCATCAATCGTGACCCCATAGGCGTCGCAATACCCTCGGATCATCGACAAGTACTCATCCTGATCACAGGGATGGAATCCAAGCCACAGCCCAAACCGATCGGACAGCGAGACCTTCTCCTCCACCGCCTCGGATGGGTTGATCGCCGACGAACGCTCATTCTCGATCATATCGCGCGGCATCAAGTGGCGGCGGTTTGACGTGGCATAGAACACCACGTTATCAGGCCGCCCTTCGATCCCACCATCCAAGACAGCCTTGAGGCTTTTGTAATGCTGATCATCATGGCTAAAGCTCAGGTCGTCACAAAAGAGCATGAACCGGTACGGTGCGTCCCTCAAAAGACCAAGCAGGCGCGATACGGATGGCAGGTCTTCCCGTTGAAGCTCGACGATTTTGAGCGCCTCGCCCCGGTTCAACACTTCCGCATGCACCGCCTTCACAAGGCTGGATTTCCCCATCCCGCGCGCCCCCCACAAGAGCGCATTGTTCGCGGGCAGACCACGGGCAAATTGCAACGTGTTTGCCAAAAGGGTGTCACGCGAGCGATTCACACCGATCAGCAGTTCAATCGCCACGCGGTTGACGTTCTTGACAGGCTCAAGACGATCCGGCGCAGTGTGCCAGACAAAGGCGTCGGCGTTAGAGAAATCGGGCGCAGACAGCGGCGCGGGTGACATCCGTTCCAACGCATCAGCGATCCGGCTTAGGGCGTCGGTGTCACTCACGCGTCTTTCTCCGGCTTCTCCTCGCTCTCGTCTTCATCAAACTCAGCCATCAACTCATCATCGTCAGCTTCATCCACATCATCATCTTCGAACCAAAGACCTTGCGCACGCAAATCGGCCTCTCGCTTCTTCTCGACACGCTTCACCAACTGGATGGATATCTCGTATAACCCGTAGACAACGACGAACAGGATCACCTGAGTGATGACGTCAGGCGGGGTCACCAAGGCTGCAAGCACCAGAATGCCGACCACCGCGTACTTGCGCATATCCGACAGGCCTTGCGCGCTGACAAGTCCGGCTTTCCCCATCAAGGTCAACAAAACCGGCAGCTGGAAACAAAGCCCAAACGCCACGATAAACTTGATCGAAAGTCGTAGATACTCCTGAACGGAGCCCTGGAAATCAATCGAAGCCTCAACCCCTGTTTCGGCCACGCCGCCTTGCTGCTGGAAGCCCAGAAAGAAGTCGAACGCCAGAGGCATCACGACGTAAAACGCAAAGCTCGCCCCAATCAAAAACATGATGGGCGACGCGAGCACAAACGGCAAAAACGCGTTCTTTTCGTTCTTATAAAGACCCGGCGCGATAAAGCGCCAAAGCTGGTAACTGATATAAGGGAACGACAGCACAAGCCCGCCAAACAGCGAGATTGAGATCGCTACAAAGAAGCCCTCTTGCAGCTTGATCAGGATCAGCCCGCAGCTTTCCTGCCCCCGCTCTGCCATTGTTTGGCACAGAGGATCGGTCAGGAAATTGAAAATCGGGTTCCAGACGGTGAAACAAATCACCATGCCAACGATAAATGCCAACGCCGAGCGGATAAGGCGCGAACGCAGCTCGGTCAGATGCTCGATCAATGGGGCCGAGCTGTCTTCAATCTCGTCAGTGTCGCTCATGCGCTAGATGTATCCGTGGGTTTGGTCTTGGATTTGGGCTTTGCCTTGGCCGCTGACTTCGCTGCTGGCTTTTTTGCAGACGCGGTTTTTGGCGGGGTTTTGGCAGCGGGCTTCTTAGCTGGCGTTTTCTTGGCCGCTGCAGGCTTTGCGGCGGGTTTCTTGGTCGCCGCGGCCTTTGGCTTTGCCGCTGCTTTGGCTGTCTGATCCGCCTTGGGCGCCTCGGCCGCTTTCGTTGTGGCCGCATGGATCTTGCGTGCAGCTTCGTCGCTGGCGCTTTCCAAAGCCGAGAGCTCTTCGGGTTTCGGCTTTGTCGCCTCGTCCGCAGCTTTCTGATCGCGAAGGGCTTTCGCTGGATCCCATTTCTCAAACCCATCAGCGGCTTTGTTCAAAGCGTCCAGCCCCATCGCCTTGGATGATGTGGCAGATTTGATGTTGTCAGAGATGTCCTTAACGCCAGATTCATCAGCCGCCTCGTTCATCGCCTGACTGAACTCACGCCCCATCTGGCGCGCGCGCGCGGTAAACCGCCCCAGCGTGCGGAACATTCCTGGCAAATCCTTTGGACCCACCACGATCAGGGCGACTACCCCGATCACCAATAGCTCGGTAAACCCGATATCGAACATGGGCAAAGCCCCCTAAAACGTCGCGGCTTACGCCTTTTCTTTGTCAGTCTCGGGGGTCACATCTTTTGCAGCTTCTGCTGCATCTGCCGCCTGTTCTTCGATCTCTTGCTTGCCATCATCAACGCCCTTCTTGAACGCAGTGATGCCTTTGCCGACTTCACCCATCAGTGACGAGATTTTGCCGCGGCCGAACAGAACCAGCACCACAACGGCGATCAGCAGAAGGCCCGGAAGGCCGATATTGTTGAGCATCTTATTCTCCCTAGTCGGAGGGGCGCGTCGCCCGTCCAAATCTATAACGCTTGAAACATTTATGGCTTTGCGGGCCAAGTTCAAAGCCCCAAAGCGAAAAACAGGTAGGAAATTGATGTGAGAAATGCGCGCAGGGGGTAAATTTACGCAATCAATGCGCGAGTAGACGGCGACACCTAACGAATATCACGCCAGCGATTCTTTCTAGCTGGTCGGACAGCTTCACACTGCAGGCAGGTCGGATCCAATGTCCTGACGGTGACGGAAAACGAAACACCGGTCGCGTCTAATCGCGATCCATAGGGGTGTACCCTGCTGTGGCAAAAACACAGATGGAACCGATGCAGTTAGTGTTGCACTGTCGTCCTCCATTCGAAAATCGACAAGGCTTTCTTTGCCTATGAACCGCGCTCGATCAACAAGTGCACGGGCCCAAACACCATGATCAGGTGTCGGGCTTGGGCCCTTGCCACCCCTGTCAAAGTCAATTTTCAGATGTTGCGGGCGGATGACGATGTCGACCATCGCTCCGTCTGGCACACCGGGCGCCAAAAACTGGCCGAACGCCGTTTCCGTCAATGCTCCCTGCACTTTCCCCGCAATGACGTTTACGTCAGAAAAGAACGCGGCGGCCTCCAGATCGGCCGGTGCGTTATACAGGTTATAGGGTGCACCACATTGAACGATCTCGCCATTGCGCATCAAGGCGATCTCGTCGGCCATGCGCATTGCCTCTTCTGGTTCGTGGGTCACCAGAAGAACGGCAGCGCCTTCTTCCTTCAGGATGCTCAGCGTTTCATCGCGAATGCCGTCACGTAGCCGATTGTCGAGCCCCGAGAACGGTTCATCCATCAACATGATCGATGGGCGCGGCGCGAGTGCGCGCGCCAGCGCGACGCGTTGCTGTTCACCGCCAGAAAGTTCATGCGGATAGCTGTCGATAAAACGGACCAGCCCAACTTTCTCCAGTAATTCGCGCACCCTCAATCGTTTTTCAGTGCGCGAGCCTGTTAGTCCGAACGCCACATTCTCGGCTACTGAGAGATGTGGGAACAGCGCAAAATCTTGAAACATCAGACCGATATTGCGCCGCTCTGGCGGCAAAAACACGCCCGGTCCCGCAACCTGCTGTCCGTCGATCCAAACCTCGCCGGCCGTCTGTTGGTCTACGCCGGCGATGATCCGCAATGTCGTGGACTTTCCGCAGCCCGAGGGGCCGAGCAACCCTGTCACTTGTCCAGCCTGCAACGATAGCGAAATACCACGCACGACAGGACGCCCCCCAAACTCCCGCCGAAGATCGCGAATTTCCAAGCGTGCAGTATTGGTTTTGGCACCGTCCATGATTGCAGGCAAATCCCTTGCTGTCTTAGCCGTGCGCACGGCATACCCGATGAAATCCATCAGGTTTTCATCGGCATATCAGGACAGTTTTTCGCCCGCAAGCCATCTCTCGCCCGCAAACGACGCGGAATTGTCGCAATCCAACACGCGCTGCTCTATGCTCTGACTTCAGATAGGGATGCGGATACTTGTCAGGAAAGCCATTATGCGTCTGTTGATTTCCTTTGCTGCATTGCTTCTGTCAGTTGTCTTACTTCAACTCAGCACAGGTGGCGTTGGCCCGTTGGACGCCCTGTCCGGTCTGGCCCTTGGCTTCACCACATCCGAAATTGGCTTGTTGGGATCGGCGCATTTTGTCGGGTTCTTCATAGGATGCTGGTGGTCGCCGCGCCTGATGGGCAGCGTCGGTCATTCGCGCGCATTCGCTGTGTTCACAGCCTTGGGCGCGATTGGGCTTTTAGCTCACACACTTGTTTTCAACCCCTACGCATGGGCTGTGATGCGTGTGGCCTCAGGCTTGTGTGTGGCCGGTGCCTACACGGTGATCGAGGCGTGGATGAACGCCAAAATCACCAATGAGACACGCGGGCGCGCGATGGGCGGATACCGCGCGGTCGATATGGGAGGCTCCTTGGCCGCCCAGCTTCTGATCGGCGTCCTGACCCCCGCCCATTACGTCAGCTACAACTTGCTCGCGCTTATCTGCTGCGCGGCGATCCTGCCATTGATGCTAACCCGCGCAAGCCAGCCAGAAACCCCCAAGGCCCCGCGCCTTCGACCCGGTCTTGCATGGCGTTTGTCCCCGCTTGCCGCGGCAGGATGTGTTGTCGCCGGGATCACCTCGGCGGCCTTTCGGATGGTGGGTCCGATATATGGGCAAGAGGTCGGGCTTGAAACCCAGCAACTTGCGTGGTTTCTGGCGGCCTTCGTGCTTGGCGGTGCCCTTGCGCAGATCCCAACTGGTTGGATTGCCGACAAATACGACCGACGTTGGGTTTTGATCTGGCTATCCGTCGCCGCCATCGTAAGTTGCACCCTGACGGTCAGCGCCAGTGGTTTGGGCACCCAGATGGCTTTTCTGACCGCAATTCTGTTTGGCTTCACAACCTTCCCGATATTCTCGGTTTCCGCGGCCCATGCCAATGATTTCGCCACCAGCGCAGAGCGGGTCGAGCTTTCCGCAGCCCTCATGTTTTTTTATGCCATCGGTGCGATCGCATCGCCGTGGGTGTCTTCCAACCTGATCGCGCTCTACGGTCCTCCAGCTCTTTTTACATTCATTGCAACTGGACACCTTGGGCTGATCATTTTTGGCCTCACCCGTATGCGCGCGCGCCCGACGGTCGAGGACAAAACACCTTATACCTATACGCCGCGGACGTCGTTCTCGATGGGCCGCCTGTTTGGACGAATGCGCGACACGACAAGCGACACGGTCGGAGGCAAAAAGGTTGACAGTAATATTCCCGGCAAGTAGTCACGCGCCCTTTCTGTATTAAAAGGATCGTGGCCATGACGTCCCCAATTCTTGCCGTAGATTTCGGAACATCGAACTCCGCCGCCGCCATTTTGGACGGAAACGTTGTTCACCGCATCGCCATCGAGGCCGAGGCCGACACCTTACCCACTGCCGTGTTTTTCCCGACCGAAGGCGGCATGCGCATCGGTCGGGCGGCCAGTGATGCGCTGATTGACGGCGATGACGGGCGTTATATGCGAGCCTTAAAAAGCATCTTGGGTCACGACCTGCTGCACGAAAGCCGTCTCGTTGGCGGCAAACGCCAAACTTTGGCCGACGTCATTACATCGTTCCTAAGCGCAGTTAAATCCCGTACTGAGACAGCGACTGGCCATACATTTCAACGGGTCCTATCGGGGCGGCCAGTGCAGTTCCATTCCGACAATCCAACCCGCGATCAGCAAGCCGAAGCTGATCTGCGCGCATGTTACCATGCCGCGGGGTTCGAGCAGGTCGATTTCCTTTACGAACCCGAAGCCGCCGCCCATGCCTGCCACGGGATGGGTGGCGCAGGTCAGACCGGACTGATTGTCGATATCGGCGGCGGCACGTCAGATTTCAGCATTTATCGTAGCGACGGCGACACAGTAACGATCCTTGCCAGCCATGGTATTCGTCTTGGCGGCACGGATTTCGACCAGAAAATTTCGATGTCTCATGTGATGGCGTTGCTGGGGCATGGCGGGCAATTGCGGCGCACCTTCGGGGCGGGCCTACAACCCATGCCGAACGCTATCTTTCAGGACTTGGCGACATGGGCCAAGATCCCGTTTCTGTATTCGCGCGAGACTGAGCGCAAAGTTGATGATCTGCTACAACATGCTGTTGAACCAGCCAAGTTAACACGACTGCGCGACGTCATTGAGGACCGACTGGGGCACGAGCTTGCCTTCGCAGTTGAAGCCGGGAAAATTGCCGCCAATGCCCGCGTTGGAAACGCACGGATCGACATGGAGTTTGTCGAACGCGGCCTGGAGAAACCGATCACACCCGGCACGATGAACGCCGCATTGCTGGGGTTCCGGGATGATCTGAAAGCCGCCATCCACGAAACGCTGCTCCGGGCGCAGATTGCGCCGGTTGGAATTGACGCGGCCGTTCTGGTCGGTGGGTCCAGCCTGATGCAACTCGTCTCCGACGAGGTGCTGGCGGTTTGCCCGAATGTAACGTTGCATCAATCCGAGGCGTTTACGGCCGTGGTGGATGGTTTGGCTTTGGCGACCAAGTCACAGGTCTGACGCCCTGGATGGCAAAGTCACGCTTGCTCTGGCCCTTTTTACGATTTCCGCCTAAACAGCCACAAACCTGATATCCGGAGACATCATGAACCGCGTCCTTATCACTTCGGCCATCCCCTATATCAATGGGATCAAGCACCTGGGCAATCTGGTCGGCTCGCAGCTGCCAGCTGACCTTTATGCCCGCTATAACCGGGGCCGCGGGCGCGAAGTCATGTTTATCTGTGCAACCGACGAACACGGCACACCGGCTGAACTGGCGGCGGCCAAAGCAGGTAAGCCCGTGGCCGAATTCTGCGCCGAAATGCACGCGATCCAGGCAGAGATTGCCGAGGGGTTTCGTCTGTCTTTCGACAATTTCGGCCGCTCGTCGTCGCAACGAAACCACAAGCTGACCCAACATTTCGCGGGCAAGCTGGCCGACAATGGCTTGATCGAGGAGGTTTCGGAGAAGCAGGTCTATTCAAACGCTGACGGGCGTTTCCTGCCAGACCGGTACATCGAAGGCATCTGCCCCAATTGCGGTTACGATGGCGCGCGCGGCGATCAATGCGAAAACTGCACCAAGCAACTGGACCCGACCGACCTGATCGAACCCCGCTCGGCCATTTCGGGATCAACCGATCTTGAAGTGCGCGAGACCAAGCACCTGTACCTCAAGCAATCGGCGCTGAAGGACAAACTGGACGCCTGGATTGACACCAAAACTGACTGGCCGGTGCTGACAACCTCGATCGCCAAGAAATGGCTACATGACGGAGACGGCCTGCAAGATCGTGGTATCACGCGCGATCTGGACTGGGGTGTGCCGGTGAAAAAGGGCGACGCGGATTGGCCCGGTATGGAAGGGAAGGTTTTCTATGTCTGGTTCGATGCGCCCATAGAATACATCGCCGCAACAGCCGAATTGGCGGACAAGCTGGATGAAGGCGACGACTTCTGGCAGCGCTGGTGGCGCACCGATAAAGGTGCCGATGACGTGCGCTATGTGCAATTCATGGGCAAGGACAACGTCCCTTTCCACACCCTGTCATTCCCCGCAACGATCATGGGCTCACAAGAGCCGTGGAAGCTGGTCGACTACATCAAATCCTTCAACTACCTGAACTATGATGGCGGGCAATTCTCGACCTCTAAAGGGCGCGGCGTTTTCATGGATCAGGCACTGTCGATCCTGCCTGCAGATTACTGGCGCTGGTGGCTTCTCAGCCATGCGCCCGAGAACTCGGACAGTGAGTTCACGTGGGAGAACTTCCAAACGTCCGTGAACAAGGACCTCGCCGATGTATTGGGCAATTTCGTCAGCCGTGTGACTAAGTTCTGCCGCTCGAAATTCTCGGAAGCGGTGCCCGAGGGCGGCGCATACGGCGAAGTGGAAAACGCTTTGATCGCAGACCTGACCAGCAAAGTCCGCGCCTATGAAGGCCACATGGAGGCTATGGACGTGCGCAAGGCCGCACAGGAACTGCGCAGCATCTGGGTGGCTGGCAACGAATATCTGCAAACGACGGCACCTTGGAGCACCTTCAAGACCGACCCGGATCAAGCGGCTGCGCAAATCAAGCTCGCCCTCAATCTGATCCGGCTTTACGCCGTGCTATCAGCCCCGTTCATACCGGACGCGTCGGCAACACTTTGCGCCGCAATGAATACGAATTTGGACTGGCCAGAGGACATCGACGAGGCTCTGGCCTCGTTGGAAGCAGGTCATGCCTTCACGGTGCCAGACAACCTCTTTTCCAAGATCACGGACGAACAACGTGAAGAGTGGCAGACCAAGTTCGCAGGCCAGCGCGACGAGTGAATCGTAAAGGGCAGTAAAATTTGAAGATCACCAAAAAACAACCACGCCCAATCCGTCTTTCGTTAAAGGACAAGCGTTCGGTGCGCACTCAATTTGGTGCGCTTCCTTATCGGATCAAAGATGGCAAGGTTGAGGTTTTGCTGGTCACAACGCGCAGGACCGGTCGTTGGATTATTCCGAAAGGCTGGCCCATGGATGGCGAAACCCCAGCAGGGGCGGCGGCAGTTGAAGCCTATGAGGAGGCTGGCGTTGAAGGCAAAGTGAGCCATCAAGTGTTAGGCTTCTACAGTTATGAAAAACAACTTGATGACGCGCGCTTGTCTTGTCTCGTGACGGTTTTCCCGTTGAGGGTCAAGAAGCAGCACAAGCAGTTCCCCGAGACCGGACAACGGCGTCGCAAGTGGGTTTCAAGAAAAAAAGCCGCGCGGATGGTTTGGGAGCCAGAGCTGCGCCGCATCATTAAATCATTTGATCCAAAAAAACTGGCGTAGTCCGATACCGGTATCCGTCAGGCGGGTTGCGTTGGGTCAAAGGCATCTCCATATTGATATGGCTATGAAGTTTCGGGAATACCCATGATCCGCTATGCACTGAAATGCGATCAAAATCACGCGTTTGAAAGCTGGTTCCAGAATGGTGCGGCCTATGATGGGCTGCGGGCCGCAGGACATGTGACTTGCCCCCAATGCGGGTCATCCGAGATCGCAAAAAGCTTGATGGCGCCGAAAGTACGTCCCGCGCGCACAGCTGCACAGGCTCCGTCACCGCCGATATCCGAAAAGGCAGAACCCAGCGTGCCAATGGCCGCACCCAACGCCGAGGTTGAAGCCGAAATTGCCAAACTGAGGGCCAAGGTCGAAGCCGAAAGCGATTATGTCGGTCAAGACTTCGCACAGGAGGCACGGGCGATGCATGTCGGCGATGCACCGGAACGGTCAATCTATGGCGAGGCAAATCTGGCCGAGGCCAAAGAACTTGTCGAGGACGGCGTGCCGGTGATGCCTTTACCCTTTCGACCAACGCGGAAGATGAACTAGGGCCTGTTAACACTTAATCATATCGACGATTAGGGCGAAATTCAGGAAAGCGCGGTACATGACGTCCAGCTTTTCGAACCTTGAGAAGATGCGCCGGTATCCTTTCAGCCTTCGA
>NZ_JBGEHL010000016.1:0-52086 GCF_041403445.1 Aliiroseovarius conchicola | reverse complement strand
GCGCAACCCGCATCAAAAACCTCAAAACTTTCTCCGCGCTCCCTTGCCGCAACTCCGTCGCGCCGCCGTCCCGCGTCCCGTTGTGCGCCATCAGCGCCGCCGGTGAAGGGGGTTCTAGGCTTATGGCCGGGTGCCCGCAAGTCCTTTTTTCCGCAAATGCGAAACTTTTTGCAAAAACCAGATTTTCCGTTTGTTTTTGGTAGGTTGCGGCAATGAAATAGCATTGATGCGGCTGATTTGCGCAATATTATTTGCCTGCTCACAGCGCCAAAGAGGCCTAAACCGGATTTATCCACAGACTCGCAGGGTGTTCGGGGAGTGAATCGCTGCGATTCACGTGTGATTTGCTGTCGAACCACCCCGAATGTGGCGCGATTCACTCGAGTCGCGCGTTTAGGACGCGACTCGGTTTGGCATATTCGAAGGTGAACGCCGTTTTTTGGACTTCTTACGAGCCTCCCAAACGCGCCATCCAAGCAGGCTCAAGATAACGGCCATATAGATCAGGGCCTCAGACTCCCAGACTTTGCCAACCATGATGTAGTGGATGCCACCCAACAGTACAGTCGGATATACCAACTTGTGGAGCTTGCGCCACTTTGGTCCAAGCTTACGCACCGACCAGTTGTTCGACGTTACCGCCAGAGGGATCATCAACAAGAACGCCCCCATGCCGACGGTAATGTAAGGCCGCTTCAGGATGTCTTTCCAAATCTCAGAGAGTATCTGCACATCAAGCACCAGCCACACCAATAGGTGAGCCGATACAAAGTAAAACGTCAGAACACCTACCGCGCGGCGGAACCGGATTAGGTTCACGCCTGCAATGGCCCGCAAAGGAGTAATCGCCAATCCGAAAATCAGTGCCTGTAACGCAAGCTCGCCCAATTCATGTTCAAGCGTCTTTACCGGCTCAGGCCCCATCGCCCCGGTGGCCGCCTGATAGAACAACCAAACGGGCCACAGCGCACCTATTATATAAAGCGCCCAGACAGGCACCTTTCGCGCGGCGGTGTTAATGTGGTCAACAACAGCCATTAGTGATTCACCGCTAGGTCCATGCCTTCATAAAGGCTGGCGACCTGGTCTTCATATCCATTGAACATCAACGTCGGCTGGCGCTTGGCAAACAATCCGCCACCGATTGGTTTTTCATAAGCCTGCGACCAACGTGGGTGGCTGACTTCTGGGTTCACATTAGAATAGAAACCATACTCGCTTGGCTGCAGCATATTCCATGTGGTTTCTGGCTGCGTGTCCGTCAACGTAATCTTCGCAATCGACTTGATCGACTTGTAACCATATTTCCACGGCACAACGAGCCGGATCGGTGCGCCGTTTTGCTTGGGCATGGGTTCACCATACATCCCCGTCGCCATCAAAGTGAGCGGGTTCATGGCTTCGTCGAGACGAAGACCTTCACGATAAGGCCAATCCAAACTGTTGGTTTTCTGACCTGGCATTTCATCCGGGCGATAAACAGTTTCAAACGCCACATATTTGGCATCGCTTTGAACACCAACCAGATCAAGAAGCTGGCTCAGTTGAAATCCATCCCACGGCACAACGGCCGACCAAGTTTCAACACAACGGAACCGATAGATGCGCTCCTCGATGGTCATCTTACTGACGATATCTTCCAGACTATAAGAGCCTGGACGATCAACCATACCGCCAATCTCAATGGCCCAAGGAGAGGTCGTGAGGGTATGCGCGTTTTTCGCTGGGTCACCCTTGCCGGTGCCGAACTCATAGAAATTGTTGTACGATGTCACGTCCTCAAGCGACGTCGGCTCCAGATCGGACGAATACTCCGACGCGGCCATCGCAGGGCCAAACGCCATACCGGCAGCCAAACCTACAGCGCCGCTCATTAATTGACGCCGGTTCAGGAAATCGGCGCGTGGTGTGACGTCCGAGCGTTTCAACTCATTCTTATAAGCCATCTGGCGATCCTCGTTGCTTTGTCTCATCTTCACCTAAGACAGGTCGGGATGAAATCCAAAGCACATTGGCTCACGTCCTCGCCAGAGGATTGTAACATTCTGCGTAATTTACATGTTGTCTTAGTAAGAAAGACCTGCCCGGCGATACAGAAACCCCAATAGCCATGCCGGGCCAACCAGTAGAAATTGTAGGTCCTTAAAGAACGATGGCTTCTTACCTTCGACCTTATGGCCCCAGAACTGACCGATCCACGCCAACACAAACAAGATCGCCGCAACTTTCCATATCGTGAAGCCGGCCGCCTCAACTAATAGGATGATCACATAACAAAGTACGATGAACAGGACGAGGCCAACGGTCAGACGCGGCGACAGACTGACATAATATATAAGCGCCAACACCAACGCGACCAACAGCCACCCCATCGATCCAAATATCGCAGGTGCGGGCAAGGCATATAGGCCAGCCATCACGGTCCAGAAGATCACGGGCACGCAGATCCAGTGCACCAGCTTATTGGTCGGGTTTTGGTGGCTTTCGCCATATTCATTTAAAAGCGCATCGATCCGGCCCATCGCAATCCATCCCTTCGGTCGTTTTCGGTGATCCTAGCCACGGCTCGATCTCACCTCCAAGCCTAACTTTGCGTTAGGCATCGCTGGTTGCAGAGAATCAATCTGCGCCCAGCGTGATTTAGCCCACCCTCCTGCACGGGTTTTTTCGGCATACCCTCGCCAATATCGAAGGCCGCACAAAGCAGGCTTTCGCCGGACACCCGCAACACAGTTTGGACACGCAAAACTTCGCCTGAAGGTAGAGGCGATTCCCGCAAGGTTGCGCCGAAACCGACCAGTTTTCAGGTATTTGCATGAAGGGCGCCAATCCTCGTGTTCCTTATGTCCCTGCACCTCGTGTTTGGGTGCGAACAACTAATCTTGGAGTAATACGAATGAAAACCACATCCCTTGCAGGCATCCTTCTGATTGCCGGTTCGACTGCACTGATGGCTGACACTGCTGCTGTGGACGCCAACGAAGATGGCCAAGTCACGATGGACGAGCTGGTCGCGGTGTTTCCCGACGTGACCGCCGAGGTGTTCTCGGCTGCTGACGCGGATGCCAGCGGCACGCTGGACGCAGGCGAGTTGGCTGCGGCCCAAGAAGCCGGAGTGATCCCCGCCGAGGGTTGAGGGCTCCCCACCTCACACCACTCACGGCAAAAAAGCCCCGCCGGTTCATTCCGGCGGGGCTAATTTACTTTGGTTTTAGAGTGGCGCTTAGTGAACCACAGCGTCCGACGGCGGTTGTTGATTCGAGGTTGATAGCCGATCACCAATGATCAAACCCTCAGCCCCTGCCGTGACCGAAATGGTGTCACCATCCATCACATCACCAGCCAACAGCATCTCGGCCAACCGATCCTGCAACGCGCGTTGGATCACACGCTTCAAAGGACGTGCGCCGAACACAGGATCATATCCTTCATCAGCAAGCCACTTGCGGGCATCGGCGTCCAGCTCAAGCACGATGTTGCGTCGCGCAAGGCGTTTGGCCAGACGCGCCAACTGGATATCAACGATCCCGCCCATATCCTCGCGGTTGAGGCGGTCAAAGATGATCGTTTCATCCAAACGGTTCAGGAATTCGGGGCGGAAGTGCGCCCGCACCGCATCCATCACATCACGCTTCGCATCCGACGCATCCGCCCCATCTGGCAACTGGCTCAGCGCCTGCGCCCCAAGGTTTGACGTCAGGATGATCAGCGTTTGCTTGAAATCAACAGTACGCCCCTGCCCGTCGGTCAGAACGCCGTCATCCAGCACCTGCAGCAGCACGTTGAACACGTCGGGGTGCGCTTTTTCGACCTCGTCGAACAGGACGACCTGATAGGGCCGGCGCCGCACAGCTTCGGTCAGAACCCCACCCTCATCGTATCCAACATAGCCCGGAGGCGCTCCGATCAGACGGGCAACTGCGTGTTTCTCCATGAACTCCGACATGTCGATACGGACCATCGCGTTGTCGTCATCAAAGAGGTATTCAGCGACCGCCTTCGTCAGCTCGGTTTTACCCACGCCAGTCGGCCCAAGGAACAGGAACGACCCAAGCGGCCGGTTCTCATCATTCAGACCAGCACGCGCACGACGCACCGCATTGGACAAGGCCGTCACAGCTGACGCCTGCCCGATAACGCGTTTATGAAGCTCATCTTCCATGCGCAGCAGCTTCTCACGCTCGCCTTCCAGCATTTTCGAGGTCGGAATACCCGTCCAGCGCTCGACCACGCTCGCGATTTGCTCTGGCCGCACGGCTTCCTCAACCATCATGTCGGTCTCGGTGCCTTCTGCATCCTCAAGCTTTTTCTCAAGCTCTGGGATGACGCCATAGGAAAGCTCGCCAGCCTTGGCCAGGTTGCCTTCGCGCTTTGCCGAATCCAATTCAGCACGCGCCCGGTCAAGTTGCTCTTTCAAGCCACGCGCACCTTCCAGCTGATCACGTTCAGCTTGCCACTTGGCCGTCATCGACGAAGATTTCTCCTGAAGATCCGACAACTCGGCCTCAAGTTTCTCAAGGCGATCCTTCGATGCTTTGTCATCCTCAAGCTTAAGCGCTTCGGCTTCGATTTGCATCTGCATGATCTGACGATCCAGCGCGTCAAGTTCTTCGGGTTTCGAATCGACCTCCATCCGCAAACGGCTGGCGGCCTCATCAACCAAGTCGATGGCTTTGTCCGGCAGGAAGCGATCTGTGATATAGCGATGGCTCAACGTAGATGCCGACACCAGCGCACTGTCCGAGATCCGAACCCCGTGGTGAAGCTCGTACTTCTCTTTGATGCCGCGCAGGATCGAGATTGTGTCTTCGACCGTCGGCTCTTCAACCATCACAGGCTGGAAGCGACGGGCAAGGGCCGCGTCCTTCTCGACATACTTGCGGTATTCATCCAGCGTCGTCGCTCCGACGCAATGCAATTCACCCCGAGCAAGCGCAGGCTTGATCAGGTTGGCCGCATCCATCGCACCATCCGATTTCCCAGCACCAACCAGCGTGTGCATTTCGTCGATGAATAGGATGATTTCGCCAGCAGCGTCAGTCACCTCGTTCAGAACGGCTTTCAAGCGCTCTTCGAACTCACCGCGATATTTCGCGCCAGCAATCAACGCCCCCATATCCAGCGCCATCAGCTTCTTATTGCGCAGGCTTTCCGGCACATCACCATTGATGATGCGCAAAGCAAGACCTTCGGCAATCGCGGTTTTACCCACGCCGGGCTCACCGATCAAAACCGGGTTGTTTTTGGTGCGGCGCGACAGAACTTGCATCGTGCGACGAATTTCTTCGTCCCGCCCGATGATCGGGTCAATCTTGCCCGCTTCGGCCGCTTCGGTCAGGTCGTGCGCGTATTTCGACAGCGCTTCATAGCTGTCTTCAGCACTGGCGCTGTCAGCCGTACGCCCTTGACGGATCGAGTTGATCGCAGCGTTCAGTTTCTTGGCATCCACAGCACCTGCGTCCAATGCATCCCGTGCCTTGGACTTGATCATGGCAAGAGCCGTCAAAAGACGTTCTACCGGGACAAAACTGTCACCGGCTTGCTTGGCTAGTTTCTGCGCTTCGTCCAGCACTTTGGCGGTGGCATTGTCCATATAAACCTGTGCCGCGTCGCCCGTCACTTTCGACAGCTTCTCAATTGATGCATCAACGGCAGCACGCACATTTTCGGGCGACCCACCTGCCTTGCGGATCAGGTTGGCGCTCATGCCTTCCTCATCATCCATGAGGGCTTTGAGCAAATGTTCTGGCACCAAACGTTGGTGATTTTCGCGTAATGCGATGGTCTGGGCAGCTTGAACAAAGCCGCGCGACCGCTCAGTGAACTTCGATAAGTCCATGTCGTTCTCCTTCTAAAGCGCCCATATTTTGGATGCCCACCTGTGCGGCACATCCCTTGCTGGGCCTTGTTTTAAAGATGGGATTTACAGCGCCAAATGCAAGATGACCTAGACCGCAATTTCAGCAAAAATCGAACGATCTACGATCCGTTTCCCAAAGCTGTGATCGGCACATGAATTGCCTTTGTATCGGGCTGCGGTTAGGACGGGGCAACCAACTGCTAGGAGCCCCAAATGTCCGATGACCGCCTAATCGTCGCCCTTGATGTCCCGAATGCGCTAGACGGGTTGAAACTGGCTGAAACGCTTGGTGATGCTGTGAATTTCTACAAGATCGGATTGGGGATGCTGACAGGAGGCGGATTGGCATTGGCAAATGAGCTTAAAGACGAATACGGCAAGAAAATCTTCCTGGACATGAAGCTTTTCGACATCGGCAACACGGTCGAAGCCGCTGTTCGCGGCCTCTCGCAATTCGATTTGGATTTTCTGACCGTCCACGGTGACCCGCACGTGGTGCGCGCAGCGCAGGAAGGTAAGGGGGGCAGTGACATGAAAATCCTGGCGGTCACAATCCTGACATCGCTGGATCGTGCCGACCTTGATGCCAGCCTGATTAAACCCGGCGATATTCAGGATCTGGTGCTGGAACGCGCAGCGGTTGCACTTGAAGCCGGTGCCGACGGCGTCATCGCGTCACCCCAAGAAGCCAAACTGATCCGCGCCCTGCCCGAAGCCGAAGGCAAGTTGATTGTCACCCCAGGTGTTCGACCTGCCGGGGCTGATTTGGGGGATCAGAAGCGGATCGCCACGCCAGCCCAAGCCGTCGCCGATGGGGTTGATCACATCGTCGTTGGCCGCCCAATTCGCAACGCGGAAAGCCCGCGCGCTGCGGCCGAGGCTGTGCTGGCCGAGATGAACTCGCCGCAGGCCAAGCAAGCGAACGCTCACTAAACGCCCGCTTAACGCCCACCGGTAAATGTATGAACCGCAGTCATGCCCCGAACGCTTGCGCGTTTGGGCATAAGGAATGAACATGGCGGGAGCCGTGTAATTGGTTCAAAAGGTGAGGTGAAAATGATCGAGCAAGAGACATCAACGGACATGCAAACGATACGTCACCAGCGCCAGATGATCGGCGCCATTGGCCTAACGCTACCATTCGTTCTGTTGATCGGCGTCTGGGTGTTCGGTGTGCCCATGCAAAGCTCGATCTCGGCCTTTTTCTATACCGAAATGCGCGAGGTATTCGTGTCAGCATCAGCAGGTGTCGGGCTGTTCTTACTGACATACCAAGGCTATCCGCGCCGCAGCGGTGAAATCCTGACCGACCGGCTGGTTTCGGGAGTTGGCGGCATTGCCGTGTTTGCGACAGCCTTCATCCCGACACTTTGTACCCGTGGTGCCTGCGACGACGCGCCAACATTGCTTGACCGGTTGCTTCCTCCGGCATTGGATGGGGTGCAAGATGCGATCCATTTGGTCGCAGCAGGAGTATTCCTGACAGCGATGGGTGTCATTTCCATCCGGTTGTTCACACGCTGCTCGGTCAAATCACCGAAACTCCATAAACAACGCCGCAATCTATGCTACCGCATATTCGGTTGGACTATCTTAGGTATGGTCGCCTTGCTTGGCATCGTAAAGTTGGGTTTTCCGCAGCTTGGCCAAGTTTGGGATACGCGCTGGAATTTCACGTTTTGGGTGGAAAGCGTTGCCTTGTGGGCTTTCGGCCTTAGCTGGCTTCTGAAGGGCAGAACATTAGCACAAGAGATGCCGTATTTCTTTTATGCAGAGGCGGACTAAGCCGCCTTTGCTCCGGTTTTTCAGTGTTCGTTGATGTCCGTATCGAAGCTCTTCGACTGGCCTTTGCGAACACCTATTGCTTGACGCAACACCAGCCACGTCACCAACGAGACACCGCCAAATATCACCAACAGCCACGGAAGGCTTGGGGCCGCCCCGACCAAAAGGATCAGCCCCGCCACGGCTGCACCAACGGCAAAGCCAAGGAAGATGAAGCCGGGGGCGAGCATCTCGAAGATGCCAAGGGCAATTGCTCCCGCGACCCAAACCCACCACGTAGACCAAAGCATTATGGTTTTCCTTTCAGCAGTTTGAATGCATCTCCAAAGGCGTCCAGCGCTTGGGTCGGCAGAATGATGGTCTGCTTGCCCTCACCTGCGCCAACAGCCGTCAACGCCTCGACTTGCTTTAACGCAACCTGATATTGTGCGGCTTCCAACCCATTGTCCTTGATCGCCTTTGCGACGACCTCTGTGGCATAGGCTTCTGCGTCAGCCGATATGCGGCGTGCTTTCGCAGTCTGCTCTGCCGCATAAAGCTCGGCATCTGCAGCCAGTTCAACAGCGCGGCGCGTACCTTCGGCTTCAGTCACCTGTGCGCGGCGCGCCCGTTCCGCATTCAATTGCTGAAGCATTGCTTCACGCGTTGCGATATCCAAGTTCACGTCAAGGATCTCGGCGCGTGTGACCTCTATCCCCCAATCATCAACAGCGTCTGCCACTTGTTGCTTGATCTGGGAAATCAGCTGCTGGCGGTTGGATTGCACTTCGTCCAACTCCATCTCGCCAATGCCGGCACGCACGATCCCGGCCACAGTGGTCGCAATAGCAGCGTCGACGTCACGAATACGATACACCGTCTTTTCTGGTTCAAGGATGCGGTAAAACACGCTGGTTTCCACCTGCACCAACACGTTGTCCGAGGTGATCGCGTCTTGGCTGGCTGTTGGCAACTGACGCTCCAAGATCGAGACTTTGTGGCGCACGCGATCCAACAGCGGTACAATAAAATTAATCCCCGGTCCAAGTACAGATTGCAAACGCCCAAAGCGTTCAACCACGTATTTCTCACTCTGAGGGACTATTTTGACGCCCAGAAAAACGAGAACAATTAGGAACGCTGCAAACAACAGCAGCACACTGTTTCCACCTAGGAGTTCTGCGGGGATATCATTCATGTATTATACCTTTCACTATCTCTGTCTGATCAACTAGATGGGGTCATTTACCCTTAATTTCAATACCATGACGCGCCAAAGCATCAAGGGCCAACCGCAACCTTGGCTTAAAATGAGGGATCGCTTGCGGATCGGCAAACCATTCATCTGGGTGCATCAAGACCCACCTTTGTCCCTCGTCTCCTAGTGTTATTTCTTGCGCTCGGTGCGCCGGTAAAGAGGCCGCAAACCAATAAGATCTGGTGCCCGGTATCGACGGGTTATCCAACACTTTTCTCCAGATTAGGTCTTCGGGTGACACAACAATCGCAAGCTCTTCTTGGGTCTCTCGCAAAACACAGGTCTCGGGGCTTTCTTGGCCTTCGCGACCACCCCCTGGGAAATCCCACATGTTCGGAAACGGAATATCGGGCCGGTCATCCCTAAGAAGGGTCGCCACCCGTCCACCGATCAGCAAAACCAATTTCGCACCACTGAATTCCAACACTTTGCCTCCTTACTGCTATCCTAGTGTTTGAGGCCGCCCAACGCATAGGTTAAATAGTCTCCATGCCCGCACTATGCCGAGAATGCCTGACCCAATTCGATAACGGTCGCCGCTGCCCCAGTTGCCGTAGCCCTCGGGTTATGTCGCATCCCGAGCTTTTCGATCTGTCCATCGCGCATATGGATTGCGATGCGTTCTACGCATCAGTCGAAAAGCGCGATAACCCAGAACTCGCGGACAAACCCGTCATCATTGGGGGCGGTAAGCGGGGTGTTGTGTCGACGGCCTGCTATGTGGCGCGCATTCGTGGTGTCCGTTCAGCCATGCCGATGTTTCAAGCCTTGAAGTTGTGCCCAGACGCAGTGGTGATCCGCCCACGCGGGAGCCTATATGCTCAGGTATCAAAGCAGATCCGCACGATGATGGACGAACTTTCCCCGTCGATCGAACCGTTGTCCTTGGACGAAGCTTTTCTGGACATGACCGGAACTGAGAAGCTTCATGGTGCACCGCCCGCTGTCATGCTGGCAAAACTGGTCAAACGTATGAATGACGAACTTGGGCTGACGGGCTCTATCGGGCTTAGCCATAACAAGTTTCTGGCCAAGGTTGCCTCGGATCTCGACAAACCGCGCGGATTCTCGGTGATCGGCAAGGCCGAAACCGCACAGTTTCTGCACGACAAGCCCGTCAGCCTGATCTGGGGTGTCGGTGGGGTTACCAAGGCGGCACTAGAGAAGGCAGGCATTCGAACGTTTTCGGATCTTCTGCGTTGGGAAAAAGAGGATTTGACCGCGCGATTTGGCGGAATGGGTACCCGGTTGTGGCATCTGGCACGAGGCGAGGACCGGCGCCGTGTATCGGCCCATGCGCCAATCAAATCGATCTCGAACGAAACGACGTTTTTCGAGGATACCTCCAACACGGATATTCTGGACGGGCATCTGTGGCGGTTATCGGAAAAGGTCTCGGACCGGGCGAAGGCGCGGGACTTGGCGGGGCGCGTGGTGTCTTTAAAACTAAAGCGTGCCGATTTTCGGGCCATTAGCCGTCAAAGCAATCTTGGTGATGTAACCCAATCGGCGGACCGTATCTATCACACAGTTCGCGCGCTTTATGACACTGTGGCCGACCAAGGCCCTTTCCGCTTGATCGGCGTTGGCCTAAGCCATCTCGGAGCCTCAGAAGGCGCAGATTTGACCGATGATCTGTTGGACCCTCAAGCTGCACAGCGACGCGCGGCCGAACGGGCAACTGACAAAATCCGCGCCCGTTTTGGGGATGACAGCATCGTAAAAGGGCGTGGCATTCGCTAGGGCCTATTCTGCGGCCAACGCGTTTCGCCCCTGCCCAATGGCCGCAATGTCTTTGATCACCGCAGCAAGCCGCACCTGCATCTGCTTGAAATTGCTGTTGGGTTTCACCGAATGCTCTTCCAAATACAACGCGCGATCAATTTCGATTTGAACCACATGTTGGCGACGCGAAGGGCGACCGTAATGCTGCGCCATGTACGCCCCTGCAAAGGGCGTATTGCGCGCGGTCACAAAACCCGCGCGTTTGAACGCTGCCTCGACACGCTCCACAATTTGCGGAGAGGCCGACGCCCCGAAGCGATCACCCAAGACGATTTCCGGGCTGGGTGTTACGCCCTTCGCAAGGCTGGTCACCGCCTCATGTGGCATGGAGTGACAGTCGATCAAGATCGCTTCACCAAACAGCGCCGTACTTTCGTCCAGAAGCGTTTGAAGCGCGTTGTGGTAGGGGTGCCAGTGGCCCGCCAGACGGGCCTGTGCCGCGCTCAGCGTCATCTTGCCCCGATAGATCGCACGCCCCCCAGCCACCACACGTGGAATGACACCCAAACCGGACGAAACCCGCGGGTTATGATCCGTTCTGCGCAAACCGCGGATCAACGCCGGGTCAAGCTCATCCGCACCGCGGTTCAGATCAACATAGGCCCGCGGCGTGTTCGAGGACAGAAGTGGCGCTCCTTGCTCCGGAACCGTGTCATAGAGCAGGTCGACATACGCATCTTCAGACGATCGCACGGCGTCCTGATCCAAAATCGTGTTTGTTAGGAAATCGGTCGGATAATCGCGCCCGCTATGGGGCGACGCAAAGACCACGCTTGTTGTGCGTGCGGCAGGTTGTATCAACGTGTAAGAAGATGTCGACATGACCAGTCCTTTGAACCATTCCTACAAAGTATATAAAGGCAAAAATTCTCTGGTCAAAAGCTCTTGCGCACAACCACGACTCCTTTTATAGAACCGCGAACAGGCGCGGGAATTCCCGCGTCGCGTTGTTTGGATTGGTCAAATTGGCTGGTTCAATAGAATTTTCAGGGCGATTAGCTCAGCGGTAGAGCACTTCGTTGACATCGAAGGGGTCACTGGTTCGATCCCAGTATCGCCCACCATGAACCGCCAGATGACCGCAAGGTCAGACGGTAAAATGAAGCTTAGGCGCAACCGCAGCGCCGCGTTGAAGGAGAAAGAACATGAAAGTTCGTAACTCACTCCGCTCGCTGAAGAACCGCCACCGCGATTGCCGCGTGGTGCGTCGCAAAGGTCGCGTATACGTGATCAATAAAACGCAGCGCCGGTTCAAAGCCCGTCAGGGCTGATCGCATCAGCAGCGACAAAGAAATAGCCGCCCGATGGGCGGCTTTTTTCGTTTGGGGATATTGATACCCTAGACTTCTAAATCGAACACCATAATGCCCTCGGCTCCGCCATTGCAAAGCTCACAAAGCCGAGCACCCAGTTTTTGATGCGTGGGGTGTAAAGCATAGGCTTCGACCGCTTCCCGATCCGCAAATCGAATGACAAACCCGGCGTCGAAACGAGCAGATTTCCCTTCGAAATCACGGTTGGGACCAAAATCAAACCCAAGCACACCCTCCAACGCCTCACTGAACTGCGCAAGAGCTTCAAGAACGTCGTTTCTCTGTGCATCCGCCGCGTCGGCTCTAAAATCACAATAGACACTGTGAAGGATCATGGTCAGTTCCCCAAAGGTGTGAGGAGCTCACTCATACACCCGTTGATCATCAATGACGATGCCATCGTTCGGTAGACTGCCCAAAGCTACAATCTCTATGTTGCCCTTGAGCTTCAGAGACTCGGCGACAGATTTAGCATAGAGCGCAGGGTCGGTCGCGTCGCTTTCGATTTGTACGGTCATCGCGTCCATCTCTCCGTCGCGCGTCGCGATAACCCGCGCTTTCGAAATCTCGGAATGCTTGGCGACGAAATCGGCGACCTGCTCGGGACGGACAAACATACCTTTGATTTTCGCGGTTTGATCCGCACGGCCCATCCAACCTTTGATCCGCATGTTGGTTCGGCCACAGGAACTTTGGCCAGGCAACACCGCGGACAAATCACCAGTCGCGAAACGGATCAGCGGGTAGTCCGGGTTGAGCGTGGTCACCACCACCTCGCCAACCTCGCCGGCCTCAACAAGATCACCGGTACCGGGGCGAACAATCTCTACAATAACGCCTTCGTCGATAATCATGCCCTCCATCGCGTCGCTTTCATAGGCGATGTTGCCCAGATCAGCGGTCGCATAGCTTTGCAGGCAGGTCACACCGCGATCTGCATACTCCTGCCTCAGGCTCGGAAAAAGAGCGCCGCCGCCGACTGCGGCCTTTGTGATCTTCAATGCCACCCCGTCCGCATCCGCACGATCTAGGATCACTTTCAGATAATCCGGCGTCCCTGCATAAGCAGTGGTGCCTATGTCCGCCGCAGCACGCACCTGAAGCTCTGTTTGGCCGACGCCCGCCGGTAGAACCGAAGCCCCCACAGCCCGCGCGCCATTTTCAAAGATCATCCCAGCAGGCGTCAAGTGATAGCCAAAACAGTTCTGCACGATGTCGTTTTCGCCGATACCACACGCATGAAGAAAGCGCCCCATGCGCCACCAGTCATGGCTGATACCACCGGGTTCATAAATGGGTCCGGGGGATTGGAACACATGCGCAGGTTTCTTGACCGCAAAGCCCCCAAAGGGCGGTTGTGCCTTTTGCCACTTGGTCAGATCAGATTTTCGCAGGACTGGGTACCTTGCCAGATCGGACAGCGACGTGATGTCGGGGCCATCCAAATTGCACGCGTCCTTTCCCTGCCTTGCACGGATAATCTGCGCCCGCAAACCGCTAATCAGGTCGCTCGTGCGTTCGTCTTCGGATCGGGTTTCAAGCGCGTCAAAATACTTGGACATGAGTGGCCTCTTGTCTTCGCGGGCGTCAGCCCGGCGGGTTCAACTATTAATCTCGGATCGTGTACAGGATCACGCCAACCAGCGTTTGCGGCGACGATACGAACGCACGTCACGAAAGCTCTTACGGCCTTCATCTGACATGCCGAGATAGAATTCTTTAACATCCGGGTTTTCACGCAGCTCAGCTGCCGGTCCGTCCATCACAACGCGTCCGTTCTCGAGAATGTAGCCGTAATGGGCGTATCGCAGGGCCACGTTGGTGTTCTGCTCGGCAAGAAGGAAGGTCACGCCTTGCTCTTCATTCAACCGTTTTACGATTTCGAAAATTTGTTCAACAAGCTGCGGTGCCAACCCCATCGATGGCTCGTCCAGCAAGATCATCTCGGGCCGAGACATAAGCGCGCGGCCCATTGCGACCATCTGTTGTTCACCGCCTGACGTATAGCCCGCCTGCGATTTGCGGCGCTCCTTCAGACGCGGGAAATAGGTGTAAACCAAGTCGAGGTCTTTCGCGATCTCGGCCTTGCCATCTGCACGCGTATACGCCCCGGTCAGCAAGTTTTCTTCGACGGTCAGGTGCTCAAAGCAGTGCCGTCCTTCCATCACTTGAATGACGCCGCGCTTTACAAGAGCCGACGGGTTCAACTCGGCGACATCATCGTTCTTGTGCAGGATTGTGCCCTTTGTGACCTCTCCCCGCTCGGATTGAAGCAGGTTGGAAATGGCCTTCAGAGTGGTCGTCTTACCTGCGCCGTTACCCCCCAAGATGGCCGTAATGCCCCCTTTGGGCACCATCAGACTGACGCCTTTCAACACAAGGATCACGTGATTGTAGATCACCTCGATATTGTTGACCTCAAGCAAGGTCTCAGCGGTCTGATCGGGGGTCTTTGCAGCGTCCAGCATGTGGGCATCCAGTTCGAATTCGTTGTGGGTTTCGCCCGGACCGTTTGGCCCGGGCGAAAGCATCCCGCTTAGTTACAGCGTTCCGCGATGTTGTTTTCGGCAGCATAGGCGGCCGAGTCTTCGTCGATCAGCGGCTGAATCACTTCCATATCGGAATCACCGAAATCAGAAATTAGCTTCCACTCACCTGCGGCCGCGTCCCATTGCTGGATCGCACCGGTGCCGGGGCCGCCGTGGTTCTCACAGCTCACGCTGAAGCTTGGTCCGAAACCACCCATGCCCAACTCGGCCATACGCTCGTCCGAAATCTCAAGCGCTTCCATACCGTCCCGCATCATCGCAGGCGTGATCTGGTCAGTGCCGTGGATCTCTTGTGCCTTCTTGGCAGCTTCCGCCATCAACATCGCGGCATAAACACCACGGTTGTAGATCGCTTTCCCGATGTTGGAGCCATCGCCAGCGGCTTTGCCGGTATCCACAACATGCTTGCGAATGTCGTCAAACACTGGGTAATCGTCACCAACTGCATGAAAGGTGACAGCTTTATAGCCATTGGCTGCATCACCGGCGGGCTGAACGTCATGGTCACCACCTGACCACCAAACACCCACAAAGTTTTCCATTGGGAAACGGATGTTTGCGGCTTCCTGAATGGCAACCTGGTTCATCACGCCCCAGCCCCACATCAGAACGAAGTCAGGTTTTTCGCGGCGAATCTGAAGCCACTGGGCTTTCTGTTCCTGCCCGGGGTGATCGACGGGGATCAAGGTCAGATCGAAGCCATACTTTTCGGCCAGACCTTCAAGGGTGCGGATTGGCTCTTTGCCGTATGCCGAGTTGTGATAGACCAGCGCAACCTTCTTGCCCTTCAAGTCGCCGCCGCTAGCATCCAGCAAGTGGTTCACGGCCAGAGACGCCGCATTCCAGTAGTTAGCCGGGAAGTTGAAGACGTTGGCAAACACCTTACCATTCGCCGCCGAAGTCCGTCCGTAACCCGGAGTGTAGAGCGGAATGTTGTCCGCAGTCACTTTGGGGATCAGCTGATAGGTGATGCCTGTCGAAAGCGGGTTATAGACCAACGCACCTTCGCCTTTGGTGGCCTCATAACACTCAACACCTTTCTCGGTGTTATAGCCAGTCTCGCACTCGATGACTTTGGCGGCAACACCGCCGATGCCGCCATCGCGTTCGTTCAGCAAGGTAAAGTAGTCGGCATAGCCATCAGCATACGGAATACCGCCAGCAGCATAAGGGCCGGTCCGGTAGCTCAGCGATGGGAACACAAGGTCTGCAAGAACAGGTGTTGCCACCATCAGGGCCGTAACACTGGCCGCTGCAAGTTTCGAATATTTCATTTGCTTCCTCCCTAGATTAGCAAATTGATGTGCCCGATTTTGGGTCACGTTGCTTTGACCGTCTGAACCAGTTCCTCTCTGGCCCCGAAGATCGGTTGAATGCGCGGGCCCTAGTGCGGGAAGGGCCACAAACGCAGCTTTTCTTTGGTCAGACGCCAGAGTTGCGCCAGCCCGTGCGGCTCGAGGATCAGAAAGATCACGATCAAGCCGCCAACGATCATGAACTCTAAATGCGCTGCCAGATCGGTCGGCCATCCAAGACCGCCAACCAAAACGTTCTTCAACAAAACAGGCATCAAGACCATGAATGCCGCGCCTGCAAACGACCCGAAAATCGAGCCGAGCCCACCGATAATAATCATAAAGAGAACGCGGAACGATTTTTCGATCCCGAACGCCTCACCTGCCTCAGCTGCGCCCAAATAGACGGCAAAGAACAGAGCTCCGGCGACGCCCACGAAGAAGGACGAAACCGCGAAGGCTGTCAGTTTCGCCATCAGCGGATTGACCCCGATGATCTCGGCCGCGATGTCCATATCGCGGATACCCATCCATTTGCGGCCCATCATGCCACGCGTCAGGTTGCGGGCCACCCAAGCCAACACAACCACGAAGACCAGGCAAATAAGGTACTTCGCCCAAGCCTCGGTGTGTGGACCGGTGACAATGATGCCAAAGACACTGCGTTCAGGTGCGTTGATCTGGCCTGATGCAGAGTAATTGTAGAACCACGGCACCTTGTTAAAGACCCACACAAGGAAGAATTGCGCGGCAAGCGTGGCCACGGCCAAATAGAACCCCTTAATCCGAAGCGACGGCAAACCAAACAGGACGCCAACACAGGCGGTGATGCCGCCCGCCAGCAGAACGTGGATCACGATAGAGACCTCGGGGAATGCCACCATCAGCTTATAGACCGAGTATGCACCGACAGCCATGAAGCCCCCTGTACCCAGTGACACTTGCCCTGCATAACCGGTCAGAATATTCAGACCCAGCGCGGCGATGGCGTAAATCAAGAACGGCGCAGCCACCGAGTTTACCCAGTAGTCATTGATAAAGAACGGGACCACACAGAAGGCAACGATCATCAGGATATAGTAGCCCATCCGATCCAGCTTGATCGGGAAGGTCTGGTTGTCGTCACGGTAGGACGTTTTGAAGTCACCGGCTTCGCGGTAAAACATTGATCAGACCCTCTCGATGATTTTTTCGCCAAACAGGCCTTGGGGCCTGAAGATCAGGAAGATAAGTGCCAGCACATAGGCAAACCAGTTCTGGGTCGCACCGCCAATCAAGGGTCCGATTAGAAACTCGAACAATTGCTCGCCGACCCCAATGATCAGACCACCAATGATTGCGCCGGGGATCGAGGTGAAGCCGCCCAACATCAGGACCGGTAGCGCCTTCAGAGCGATCAGTGACAAAGAGAACTGAACCCCCGATTTTGCCCCCCACATGATGCCCGCAACCAGAGCCACGAAGCCCGCGATCGACCAGACCAGCACCCAGATGAAACGCAGCGAGATGCCGACCGACAGCGCGGCCGAGTGGTCGTCTGCCACCGCCCGCAATGCGCGACCTTGTTTGGAGTATTGCGAGAAGATCGTCAAAGCGATCACCAGAAGGGCGGCAATCACTGTTGCCACAATGTCCAGGTTGTCGATGAAGAACCCATAACCGAACCAATTATATGTTGTTTCGTCGATGGCCAGATTGATCCCCTGCGGCAGTCCCACATCAAGCTTCTTGATCTCGGACCCCCACATGATGTCGCCGAAACCCTCCATGAAATAGGCAAGCCCGATGGTTGCCATGAACAGGATAATATCCGGTTGACCGATCAGGTGCTGTAGAACGAACTTCTCGACCAGCCAAGCAAACAGCACCATAACGGCAGCGGCCAAAATGATCGCGATGATCGAGGGCACATGCCACGGAAAGTGGTGTATCTCGGTGCCAAATATTGCGTTGATCAAGTGAGCAAAGGGAATTTGCCCCTGCTGGATCCCTACCAGTGTGAGCGCGGCAAACAGCGCCATCACACCTTGTGCATAGTTGAAAATGCCAGAGGCCTTGAAGATCAAGACAAACCCCAGCGCGACAAGCGCATAAAGCACCCCGGCCATCAGGCCGTTCAGGGTAACTTCAATCGCAAATAGCAGTTGTTCAGGCATGATCTTCCCCTTAGTCGTGCGACACGCCGAGATAGGCGTCGATCACTGCTTGGTTGTTGCGCACCTCGTCCGGTGTGCCGTCCCCAATTTTCTTACCGTAGTCCATCACGACCACGCGGTCGGACAGGTCCATGACCACGCCCATGTCGTGTTCGATCAAGGCAATGGTGGTGCCAAATTCATCATTCATGTCGAGGATAAAGCGGGACATGTCCTCTTTTTCCTCGACGTTCATGCCCGCCATGGGTTCGTCCAAAAGCAAAAGCTCTGGTTCCGCAGCCAAGGCGCGCGCCAGTTCGACGCGCTTTTTAAGGCCGTAGGGCAGACGTCCGACGGGCGTTTTGCGGATATGCTGGATCTCAAGAAAGTCGATGACTTTCTCAACCTTCTCGCGGTTCTCAATCTCTTCGCGTTCAGCTTTGCCCTTCCAGATGGCTTGCTGAAACAGGTTGGCTTTCATCTTGTTCAACCGCCCGGTCATGATGTTGTCGAGCACCGACATCCCATCAAACAGCGCGATATTCTGGAACGTTCGGGCCAATCCCTGCTGCGCCACCTGATAGGGCCGCATGGGTGGGCGTTTTTTGCCGTGGAACCAAACTTCGCCTTCCTGTGGTTTGTAAAAACCCGAGATGACATTCAGCATCGAGGACTTTCCAGCCCCATTTGGTCCAATAATGGCGCGTATTTCACCTGCGCGGATATCAAAGCTGATGTCCTGAATGGCCACCACGCCCCCGAACCGCAACGTAATGTTGCGCAAATCCAGCACCACACCGCCGATTGTGCGGCCATCTGCAGTGACGTAGCTGTCGGGGCTGTCGGCGCTTATGTCGGTCGTCATCGTCATTCTGCCGCCATCTCCTGTGCATTGCCGACCACTGCCGCATCGCGGATTTCCAGCGTGGCGTTAATCGATCCTTTGCGACCATCCTCGTAGGTTACTTCGGTCTCGATATATTGGTCCGACTTACCGCTATAGAGCGCTTCGATCAGCGGGGCGTATTTCTCTTCGACGATCCGACGGCGTACCTTGCGGGTCCGGGTCATTTCGCCGTCATCTGCATCCAGCTCTTTATGCAAGATCAAAAAGCGATGGATTTGGCAGCCTGACAGCATCTCGTCCTCGGCTATCGAGCGGTTTACCGTTTCGACATGCTCTTGAATGGTCGACAGAACGTCAGGGTGTCCAGCGAGTTCCTGATAGGATGCGTAGGCTACGTTGTTCCGCTCGGCCCAGTTGCCGACTGCGGTCAGGTCGATATTGATGAACGCGGTACACATGTTGCGTTCGTTACCGAACACGACGGCCTCAAGAATATCGGGATAGAACTTCAGTTTGTTCTCGACATATTTCGGGGCAAACATCCGACCATCAGCCATTTTTCCCACGTCTTTGGCGCGGTCAATGATCCGAAGGTGACCGTTCTTCTTGTCAAAGAACCCGGCGTCGCCGGTGGCCACCCAACCTTCGGCGTCTTTGGTGTCAGCGGTGCTTTCCGGGTTGTTGTAATACTCAACAAACGTGCCGGGGCTGCGATAGAAAATCTCTCCATTGTCTTCGATGCGCAGTTCAACCCCGGGTGCAGGCACACCGACAGTGTCGTTGCGCACTTCGCCATCTGGCTGAACCGTGATAAACACAGTCGCTTCGGTCTGACCATAAAGCTGTTTCAGGTTGATCCCCATCGAGCGATAGAACTCGAAAATTTCGGGACCGATGGCTTCACCAGCAGTATAGCCCACGCGGATGCGGCCAAATCCCAGCGTGTCTTTCAAGGGACCGTAGACCAGCACATCGCCGCAACGATACTTGAAGTACTCGTACGCCTTACCACGGTAGATGCGCAGACCCAGCGGGTCTTTGGCCTTGAAGTGTTGTCGGGCGTTCTTGCCGTGGCGTAGTTTCGCAAAGATCAACCGGATCGAGTTCTCAATGATGGTTTCCGCGGCAAACCCGACACCCAGCGCATAGCGGAACCCGTGGCGCAATTTCTGCTCCAGCGTCTTTTTCTGCGTTGTAACTTTGCGGCGTGGCATGCCGAATTTCTCGCCAGCACCGTTCTTGGCAAAATCCATGAAGTGGTGAAACAAGGCGTATTTCAGATCGCCACTGTCTTCCATGCGGATCATAACGTTGGTCAGCTGGGTTTCGAAAACACGCGGCGGCGCAAAGTAATACGTTGGTCCAACCTCGCGAAGGTCGGTCATCATCGTGTCAGCGCTTTCCGGGCAGTTCACACAGAAACCGGTCCACATCGCCTGACCAAGCGAGAAGATGAAGTCACCAACCCAAGCCATCGGCAGGTATGCCAGAATGTCTTCGTTCACACCAAGGTTGTCGAACTCCGAGGTATTCTTAGCGCTTTCGATGATATTGCGATTGGACAGAACCACACCCTTCGGGCGCCCAGTGGTACCTGATGTGTAAAGCATCACGCATTTGCTGTCGTAAGTCAGCTCGGTCTCGCGTTTTGCCATCTCGTCTTCCAGACGCGCATGGGCCACGCGGCCTTCTTCCTGAATGTCATGATACCAGTGCAGGTGGCTGTGGTCGTATTTCCGCAAACCACGTTTATCGTAGTACAAAACATGCTCGATGTGGTGGATCTTGTCCTGGACTTCGATCACCTTGTCGACCTGCTCCTGATCGCCGCAGATCACGAAACGTGCGCCACAATGGTCCAGCACGTATTCCATCTCTTCGACAACCGCATCTTGGTAAAGCGGCACGGGCACGGCACCAACCTTTTGCGCCGCAACCATGGCCCAATAGTGCGCCGGACGGTTGCGCCCAATGATGGCGACGTGATCCCCGCGATCAATGCCTAGCGCCAAAAGCCCCAGCGCGAGATTCTGGATTTCCTCGGCAGCTTCGGCCCAGGTCCAGCTTTGCCAGATACCGAATTCTTTTTCCCGATAGGCCGGGCGATCCCCGTATTCTTTCACGTTCCGCGCAAGCAGCGCTGGAACCGAGCCAAATTCGCCCTGAGCGGCTAATTTTTGTGACAAGTTGTCCTCCCACCGTCGTTTTCGGCCGACGTTGCCCATATGCAGAGCGAATCTTGCCCGATCACCCTGACCTAAAAAATTTCGCCGTCAAAGGTTTCGGTACTTTTTCCCAAACCTAACGAATTGTTACACCGGGCAACCTCACACCTCCCGTGATGCCAAATCCCTTTTCATACGCCAGCACAGGTGCTAGCGAATGACACGGAGGGGACGATCTGTTGGTACAGGATTCATCAGAAATTGCAGCGCTGACTCAGGCCGGTTTGAACCTTATCCAACAGGCTCTTTCGATCTATGATCGCAAGTTGCAACTGGTTGTTGGAAACCGCCAGTTTCAGGAAATGTTCGGTCTGCCTGACCACCTGCTTGCCCCCGGTGCACAATTTTCTGACACCATCAGCTTTTTAGCGAAACGCGGTGATTATGGTGCCGTTGATGACATCGATGCCTTCGTGCAGTCCCGTGTTGAACAGGCGAAAGCCTTCGAGCCACATTACATGGAGCGCACCCGCGCCAACGGACGCGTCATCTCGGTCGAAGGGCATCCGCTGTCGCAAGGCGGGTGGGTCACGGTCTATACGGATATCACCCCAATCAAACGGCAAGAGGCGCTTTTGCGTGCCCGTTCAGAAGAACTGTCAGATCAGGTTTTGGGGTATACCGAGGAGCTGACCCAAACCAACCGCGCGCTAGCCTCGGCCAACACGGCGCTGGAAGAAACCAAGCGCGAGCTGACCGAGATGGAAAGCCGCACCCGCCTGACCGCTGAAATGATGCCTGCCCATATCGCTCGGATTGATCATGGCCGAAAATATACATTTTCAAACAGGCGTTTAGGGTCGGTAATACCTGGGCGCCCCAGTGACCTGATCGGGCTTCATGCCAGTCAGGCCCTAGGCGATGAAGCCTACAGGCATATCGCGCCGTACTTCGCCCGCGCTTTCGATGGTGTGCCCAGCGTATTCGAGTTTTCGCATGATGGATCAGGGCGCAGGATCCGGGTGGCGCTGACACCAGATCCGACCGAGGACGGTATCTCGGGCGTCTACATCCTGTCGATGGATGTCACCGAAGAGGCGCAGGCCCGCGCCGCGCTGGCCCAGACCCGCAAACGCGAACTCGCAGCGCAGCTTACATCGGGCGTTGCCCATGATTTTTCCAACCTTCTGACCATTATTCTGGGATTGCAAAGTAAGCTCGCCCGGATGCCGTTGGGAGACAATGCGCAGGAAATGGTCGCGGCCACGACCGCCGCTGTCAGACGCGGTGGCACGCTTTTAGATCGCATCGCATCAATCTCGGGCCGGCGAGAGCTGCATTTCGAGCCGACCGATGTGCCAGACATGATGAAGGGGTTAGAGACACTTGCCCGCCCAACTTTACCCGAAAGCACCGAGCTGCTCATCGACGTAACTGATCTTGATGACCCTGTTATTCTGGATGCGGGCGCGGTGCAGGACGGACTTTTGAACCTAATCCTCAACGCAAGTCACGCCATCGGCACGGCCCCCGGCACCATCCATCTGACCGCCCGGCCCATTCGCGAAACCTGGGTCGAGTTCCGCGTGACCGACACCGGTCCCGGTTTTCACCCCGATGCGCTGGAACATGCCCTTGATCCGTTTTTCACTACAAAAGGCGGCGAGGGATCGGGGTTGGGGCTGTCCATGGTCTATGATCAGACCAAGGTTGCGGGCGGCCAAATCAAACTGTTCAATGCCGCTGACATTGGGGGGGCGGTTGTCTCGATCCGGCTGCCGTTGCGCAAACCCATGCACCCGATCTCGCCAAGGCTGGTGCTGTTGGTGGAAGACAACGAAGATATTCGCATGTCGGTGCGCGAGATGTTGACCGATATGGGGCATCAGGTGATCGAGGCAACCTCGGCAGAGGAAGCCCGTGCGTTGGCCAATCTTGATGGCTTGGGTCTAATCCTAAGCGACATTGTCCTTGAGGGCGTGCAGACAGGTCCTCAGCTTTTGAAAAATCTGAAAAAGGATGACCTATCCGTGCCAATGCTCGTCATGACCTCCCTGCCCGCAGACGATCCCCGCCGCGCCAAGGCCGGTTTTCCGGTGCTGTCAAAGCCGTTCACGTCAGGTGAACTCGCCACTTTCCTGTCCAACGAGGTATCCGCATGAACCAGCCACTGGTTGCTATTCTGGATGACGAACCTGAAATCCGCCGGATGCTGTCGGATGCCTTAGAGGACGCCGGATTTCGCACGGCAAGCTTCGCCCGTGCAACCGAGTTCGAGGCCGCCCTAAACACCATGTCACCCGACGTGTGCCTTGTCGATCTGGGTTTGCCGGATCGCGACGGCCTGACCTTGGTTCACCGATTGGCGTTGGAAAGCGGGGCGTCGATCATCATCATTTCAGGCAGAGTACAGGTCCAAGACAGAGTGACCGGACTGGAATTGGGGGCGGATGACTACATCGTCAAACCCTTTGAACCAGCCGAGGTGGTCGCCCGCGTCCGCGCCCGCCTACGCGAACAAAAACCCGGCCCGAAACTGTCTCAGACAGCCACATTCAACGGTTGGATCGCCCATTTTGACCGGTACATGCTGGAAGACGAAACCGGAGAGGAAACGGCATTCTCTCATGCCGAAGGCGAGGTTCTTCGCCTGTTCCTTGACGCCCCCAAACGCCTGATCTCTCGCGCGCAAATGCAGGAAACTCTTGGCGGCGTTGCTGGTGAAAGCTTTGACCGCGCCATGGACGTCCGCATCTCGCGCCTGCGCACTAAGCTGAAAGAAGACCCAAAAAACCCGCGGCTGATTAAGACGATCTATGGGGCGGGGTACATCTTCTTGGGGGATGTGAGTTGGGGGTAGCGCTATGTGCGACGAATGCCGGCAAGACACGCGCGTTTCGGCTGCCCAACGGTATCTTTGGCAGTGTTCAAACCGCTACCACCCCACGTGTTCGTCGACAATTGGGCATAAACAGTTATGGATGCAGCGGGGGTGGCGATCGGCTTAGTCTTGGTTCTGGGCATCTATGATAACGTAAACATCTCTTCAAACTCAGATATTGCCGCCAGAGTGCTTGCTGCAACTCCGGCATACTCAGGATTCTCGGTTGCGAACTTACCCACCGAGATTTTCAAGTCCTTAGCACCAAAAACAGTTCTTCGCGATTGCATAAATGCTTCAATTGCGTCCAACGCCAGCAGCTGAATGTCTACTTCCCTCTCGGTCAAAACTCTCCTTAGGATGCGCACAACCGCTGCTTCGTCCAGATTGTAGACTGCGGCATAAACCAGATGGCCTTGCCCTTCTTTTGGCATACCCGCTCCAAATAGACCTGATTCGATTTGATCAGCACTGAGCGCCGGAATTTTTTCATATCTCAGATTCAAATTCACCACCCCGCTGGACTTTATCATGAAAATAGAGTGTTGCTGATATTCAAGCGACGCGCCAGTATTCAAACAGTATCGGTGACAATTTTGAGTCGTAAAATCGCCCACCCAGTAGCGGTGGAGGGTAACCGCCCGACGCGTCGCGTTTGCACAGCGCTTGTCTCTACCCTTTCCCGATCGGCACCACGTTTTCGGCACCATCGGACAATTCCTCAAAATCGAAGTTATCCAGTCGAGCGGCGCGTTTGCCTGCGCGTTCGGCAGCAGTCGTAATCCCTTCAACATCACGACGCGCCTGATCGAAGTGGCTTTCCAGCTTGCCTGCGCGCTCCACCACAAGCTCCACATCCCGATGCAGGTTCTTCAGCATCTTGCGGATTTCTCCGGCCTGTTCGCGCATCCGTGCATCTTTCAAAATCGCCCGCATAGTGTTCAGCGTGGCCATGCAGGTGGTGGGCGAAACGATCCAGACGCGTGCCTCGAACCCTTCGCGGACCAATTCAGGGAAATTGGCGTGAAGTTCAGCATAGACAGCTTCCGACGGCAGAAACATCAACGCACCATCAGCGGTTTCGCCCTCGATGATGTACTTTTCGGATATCGCCTTGATATGCCCCTTCACGGCGACCTTCATCGCCTTGGCAGCCTCGTTCAATTCATATTGAGTGTCAGCTTTGCGCAAGGCCTCGTAGGCCTCGAGCGGGAATTTTGAGTCAATTACAATCGCGCCCGGAGGGTTCGGTAGATCAATCAAACAATCCGCGCGCTTGCCGTTAGAAAGTGTTGCCTGCAGCGAGTAGCTGTCGGCGGGCAGCGCTTTCGACACAATATCATTCAGCTGAATTTCCCCAAACGCTCCACGCGTTTGCTTGTTCGACAGAATGTCCTGCAGGCTCAACACATCGCCGGACAGCCGTGTGATATTGTCCTGTGCCTTGTCGATCACCGCCAGACGCTCTTGCAACTGCGTCAGGCTTTCGGTGGTCTTCACCGAGTTGCCTTGCAGGCTTTCCCTCATGCGATCCTGCAACTCGGACATCGCGCGGGCGGACTTCATTGCGTTGTCGTGTAGGCGATCATTCATTTGCTGTTGTACGTGGGCCAGTCGGGTCTCCATCGCCTGCAAAACCTGTGTTTGGCCCGTTGCCTGCGCGTCGGACACGGTGCGCAGCCCACCTGAAAGCTGATCCTGCCCAGCCCCAAGAACTTGCACCGCTTGCCCCAGCCCGCCCATCTGGCGCGCAAGGTCTTCGTTCACTTGAGCCGAGCGCCCAGCCCGGCGCAATACGACGACCAGCAGGATGAACATCAATACCGCAAGCACGATACCCCCGAGGGTCAGCAGCACCAGCGGGTCAGACAGGTCGTAGGTTATTTCACCGATCTGGATCATGTGCGCCCAAACAGCCTTTCGATATCAGCAAGCCTTAGTTCGACATAGGTGGGTCGCCCGTGATTGCACTGGCCGGAATGGGGCGTGGCCTCCATCTCGCGCAGAAGGGCGTTCATTTCTTCAGGCCGCATCCAGCGGCCAGACCGGATCGAGCCATGGCAGGCGACGCGGGACAAGACAGCCTCGATTTTGGCTTGCACCATGTTGCTGTCGCCCAAATCGGCTAACTCGTCCAGTACGTCTTTGATCATGTCGGTGGCGTTGATCTCGCCCAGAATGGCCGGAGTTTCGCGCACGGCAACCGCGTCGCCTCCGAAAGGTTCGATGACAAGCCCCATGGTCGCAAGGTCGTCCGATACATCCAGCAAGCGCGCCACATCCCCGGCAGAAAGTTCCACAATCTCAGGGATCAAAAGCGCCTGACGCGCGACCCCGTTCTCTGCCATCTGGTGCTTGAGCCGTTCATAAACCAACCGTTCATGCGCCGCGTGTTGATCGACGATCACCATCCCGGTTTCAGTCTGCGCGATGATATAGTTTTCATGCACCTGCGCGCGTGCAACCCCCAGCGGCAGAGCCTCTTGCGGGGTTTCCTGTTCTGCCTCAACCACCGGGTCGAAACGGGCCGATGGAGCAGACATCTCGGCAAATCCCGGTGCATCCATCGTGGGAGCCTGTGCCGCATAGGCCTGCTGCACAGCACCCGGATTCGGTCGGTCCATCTGATATACGCGCGGCTGCGTTGGTTCGGGTCGCATCGCACCCAAAGTCGCCCCGGCCACAGTGGTCGAAGCCCGGTGCCCCGCATTTGCCAGCGCATGCCGCAAGCCCGAAACGATCAGGCCGCGTGCAATACCGGGATCGCGAAACCGAACCTCGGATTTCGCGGGATGCACATTCACATCGACTAGATGTGGGTCACAAGAAATGAACAACGCCGCCGCCGGATGCCTATCCCGGCTCAGGAAATCAAAATAGGCGGCCCGAAGCGCGCCGGTCAGCAGTTTGTCTTTCACGGGACGGCCATTGACGAACAGAAACTGCGCGACCGCAGCCCCGCGCGAATACGTGGGCAGAGCCGCATATCCGGTCAGACGCAGACCTTCACGCTCTGCATCAATCGGGATCGCGTTTTCGGTAAAGTCGCGCCCAAGGATCGATCCCAGCCTCCCGGATAGCGCATCAAACATATCGCCAGTTTCAGGATCTGCCCTGAAGGTCACACGCCCCTCGCCGCCGCCCGAGACATCGCGCAGTGTGAAACCAATATGCGGCTCGGCCATCGCAAGGCGCTTTATCACATCCGAGATGGCCTGCGCCTCGGCCCGGTCCGTTCGCATGAACTTCAGTCGGGCAGGTGTTGCGTAAAACAGATCACGAAGCTCGACCACCGTGCCCGCCGACAACGCCGCTGGTTTCACAGCACTTGTTTCACCTCCGGCGACACGGATCGTGGCCGCATCAAATCCTGATGCGCGCGACGTGATGGTCAACCGACCCACCGCTCCGAGCGATGGCAGAGCCTCACCCCGGAACCCAAACGTGCTGATATCAAGCAGGTCCGATCCGTCGATCTTCGAGGTCGCATGACGTGATAGGGCCAACGGCAAATCATCAGGCGCAATGCCACAGCCATTGTCCGTCACACGGATCAGCGTTTTACCACCATCGGCATAGGCAACCTCGATCCGTGTGGCACCTGCATCTATTGCATTTTCGACCAGTTCTTTCACGACGGAGGCGGGCCGTTCCACCACTTCGCCCGCCGCAATCCGATTGATTGCAGCGTCATCCAATTGGCGGATAACGGGACGGAGCACCGGGTGTTCCGGGCTTATTTGGGGGTTATCCTCGGGCATACCACAAAACTTAGCATACACAGCGCCGATTCGACCATTGTGAAAACAGGCAAGAATGCGCGCGAAACCAGATCAATTCGAGACAACACCGTCCGGCTCGCCAACCACAACAATTTGAAGCGCATCCGGATCGAACAACCGTTGGGCAACACGTTTGGCATCATCCAAGGTGACCGCCATTACCTTGTCATTTCGAGTGGCGCTGTAGTCAATCGGAAGACCCTCCATCTGCATGGACACCATGATGTTGGCAATATTAGCGTTTCCGTCAAACCGCAAAGGATAGGAACCCGTCAGATAGGTCTGTGCAGTTGCAAGCTCATCTTCGGTGATGGCATCTTCGGCGATCTTCGCCCACTGAGCGCGAATGATCTCAAGCGCCTGGCCCATCGACGCATTTTGGCTGGCGAACTTTCCAACAATCGTTTCCGACAGATCAGACGGAGCCAAGAAAGTCCCGATGCCATAGGTCAGTCCACGCTTTTCACGCACCTCATCCATCAATCGCGAATTTGACCCGCGCCCACCCAGAACCTCATTCAATACAAACGCCGCGAAGAAATCTGGATCGTCCCGAGCGATCCCTGCATGCCCGAACACGGCAACAGACTGGGGCGTTTCAAAGGGGACCACTTTCGTGCCACCGCCTTTGGCAAACTCAATTCGATCGGGAAAGTCCGCCCCTTTTTGGGGTAGCCCGTCAAACAGATTGTCGATCAACACACTTAGCTCATCAGCCGTGATGTCACCAACCGCAGCGACATATATGCGATCAAGCGCGATTGCATCGTGGAATGCGTTAACCAAGTCTTCGCGGCTAAGAGCCCCTACGCTGTCTTTGGTTCCGGCATCATAGGTCCCATAAGGATGGCCGCCAAACGCCATAGCGTCCCATGTCTCGCTTGCAATCGCGCTGGGATCAGTGATGCGGGACGACAGATGAGACATCACCTGATCGCGCACGCGTTCAATTGCACCCTCGGCAAAACTGGGCTCGGTCAACGCGTCATGCAAAAGCGCCGTGGCCTCGTCTCGGTTTTCAGTAAGAAACTGGGCCGATACCGATATTGCGTCACTGTAAGAATCAAACCTGAAAGAGGCCGCCAAACTCTCGCCTGCTTCGGCGAAGGCGCGGGCGTCCATGTCCGCCGATCCTTCTTCAAGCAACCCAACCATCAGATTGATTGCACCGCGCTTGTCAGGACGGTCTAGCGATGTGCCACCACGGAATCGGATTTCAAGCGCAGTGAACGGTAGGCTGTGCTCTTCAACAAGCCATGCGTTAATTCCTGCGGGCGTGGTAATGTCCTGAATGGAAATATCTGCACGCGCTGGTATGGCCGCGATGACGAGCACAGCAAGGGTTGATAAAAGTCGCATCATTTCATTTCCTCTCCGCCCTCAGGAACCAGCCAACCGGTCACCGACTTTCGGTCATCAAACACTCGGCGCGCTGCGTCCATCACTTGATCGGGTGTCACCGCCTGCAAAACATCCGGCCAAGCCTGCACATCTTCAATCGTCAGCCCTGACGTTAATGCGCGACCATAGCGTTGCGCACGTTCCATAGTGTTATCCAACGCATAGATTTGATCGGCGCGGATTTGGAATTTGATCCGTTCGAATTGTTCGGGATCGATTCCCGTTTCAAGGAATTCGGCAATTTCACGATCCAAGGCCGCCTCTGCCTCGGCAAGGGTGACATCAGGTTTGGGGTAAACCGCCAAGGACAACGACGTATCATCAAGCGATACCGAACCATACCCCGCCCCTGCATAGACCGCGATTGGGTTCTCAAATTGCAGCGCGTTGCCCAGAATCGACGTTGCGCCATTACCGCCTAGGATTTCTGCCAAATAGACCATCGCTGCTGCCTCTTCCTGCGCCCCTGCGTCGCGTTCCGGCGCGGAATAGCGGCGAAACACATAAGGCTGAGACACCCGAGGATCTTCGAAACGAATACGACGCTCAGCCAACTGGGGTGGTTCGACCAAGCGTTCGGGCCGGGTCAGATTCGGGGTGGGTTTTAGCGGGCCGTAGTATTCCTGCGCGAGCGCGCGAACGTCTTCCGGTGTTACATCGCCTGCAACAATCAAGATGGCGTTGTTGGGCGCATAGAATTTCTCATAGAAGGCAAGCGCATCTTCCTGCGACAGGTCCTCCATCTCATGACGCCAACCGATGACTGGGGTGCCATATGGGTGATTAATATAGGCAGCGGCATTGACTTGTTCATGAAATAGGGCGGAGGGAGAGCTGTCCGTCCGCTGTGCACGTTCTTCTAAAATAACGTCCCGCTCAGTGACGATGTCCTCTTCGGTCAAGCGCAAATTGCGCATCCGATCGGCCTCCATCATCATCATCAAACCAAGTCGATCCGCAGCGACACGTTGAAAATACCCGGTGTAGTCATACGAGGTGAACGCGTTGTCCGAGCCACCATTTTCGGCAACGACGCGACTTAGCTGGCCGGATTCCATGTTGTCGGTGGCCTTGAACAGCAGGTGTTCTAGAAAATGGGCGATGCCCGAAACGCCAGGCTGCTCATCGGCGGCCCCTGCCCGATACCATAGCATATGGACCACGACCGGTGCGCGGTGATCCTCGATCACGACGACCTCAAGTCCGTTTTCCAACGTAAAGTCGGTGACGCCATCCTTTGCCTGCGACGGAAAGGCTATGCCGATCGCAAACAACGCTGCAACGAATAAACGCATTCAAAACTCCTGTCTGTTCCCGCACAAGTTACGACCCTTTGCGTGGTCTTCAAGGCAAGGCAACGGATATGTGATCTGAGCAGGCCGAAAATTTAGATGATCACGAAAAAGGGGGCCGGTTGGCCCCCTGAACTACTGCTCCAACGCCGGGTCGGGCGGCGCTGCAGGTGTCCAAACACCTAGTCGACGGAATCGTTCAAGCTCGCGATATTGATCCAGCTCCTGTGCTTCGTAGGAACTGTAGTACACATTGACGTTAAACAACCGCTCAAGCAGTTTTCCACGGTTTTCCTTGCGCCACTTCAGATCAGCGGCAGCCAATTCAGTGCGAATACCTGGCGAGACACCATACCGGCTGGCCGCCGTTACAAGTGCGCCTTCACCACCGCGCAGCCCCGTATTGCGCAACTGCCCACCGAGTGCAGCAATCGCGTCAGCATTAGGCGTCGGGTCGGTAATATTGGTGCCGCCCGGGGTTGGCGTCGGCAACTCGGCATAGTTCTTGGGTTCTTCCAACGGCTTGGTCGGCAGAATCGAGAACTCGTCTGGGCCGGATTGGGTCGACCTAAGGTTCATCAACTCGGGATCACCGCTGGAACAAGCGGTCAAAATGAGACCTGCAAAAATCGCAGGCACTAACTTTACGGATGAAAATCTCATGTGACGAAAAACCCTCGTGTCCTACCGCTTCTTAGCCCATCTGGAAACGCGCGTCACGGGGTCTTCTTCGATGACGAGAAGAGAACCAGCCCAATGGCCCCCGTAAAGACGAAAATGTCGGCGACGTTGAAGGAATATGGGTTCATAATCCCGCAGCACGACATGTTAAGGAAATCAACAACCGCCCCGTAATAAACACGATCTGCAACATTCCCCAACGCCCCTCCGACCAAAAGACCCGCCGAAATCTGTGCCATCAAACCCAGACGCTCTTTACGCACCCAAGCCACGACCCATGCAGAGATCAGAAGGCCAAGCGCCACAAGCACCCAGCGCATGGTCGCGCCATCTGACCCGAATAATCCGAAATTGACGCCGGTGTTCCAAGCCATCTGGTAAACCAGATAAGGCGGCCAAATCTGAACCAGGCCGACCTGGTTCAGATCAAGTACGTACAACGCATGATATTTGCTGCCTTGATCAATGGCGAAGGCCAAGAGGGCCGTTATCAAAATCACGCGCATCAGTTATTAGTGCCTGAAATGGCGCATACCAGTAAAGACCATGGCAAGTCCGGCTTCGTTCGCGGCATCAATTACTTCGTTGTCGCGCATGGACCCACCCGGCTGGATCACGCATGTGGCGCCGGCAGCTGCGGCCTCAAGCAATCCATCGGGGAAGGGGAAGAACGCATCCGACGCCACGGCTGAGCCTTTCGCCAGGCTTTCGCCCAACCCCAATTCGTCCGCCATACGCTGCGCTTTGGCGGCGGCGACATTGGCACTGTCCAACCGGCTCATCTGGCCAGCACCGACCCCGACTGTCGCCATGTTTTTCACATAGACAATAGCGTTCGACTTGACGTGCTTGCCGACCTTCCAAGCGAAAAGAAGGTCCTGCATCTGGTCTTCAGTCGGTGCCTTTTCGGTTACGACCTTCAGGTCGTCCATACCAATATATCCCACGTCCTTATCCTGCACGAGCAAACCGCCTGCGACCTGTTTGTAAGCTGTCAAAGGTGCTCGCGCGTCAGGCAATCCATCGGTTAACAGCAGGCGCAGGTTTTTCTTACCCGCGAAGATTTCACGCGCCTCGTCCGACGCTCCGGGCGCAATCACCACCTCGGTGAAAATCTCGACGATTTTTGTGGCAGTTTCGGCGTCCAATGGCTGGTTCAACGCCACGATTCCACCAAAGGCCGAGGTGCGGTCGCAATCGAACGCCTTTTGATAGGCCTCAACAAGTGTGGCCCCCTGTGCCACACCACATGGGTTGGCGTGTTTGATAATGGCGACTGCTGCGGTCTCAGCCGGATCGAACTCGGCCACCAGTTCAAACGCCGCATCCGTGTCGTTGATGTTGTTGTAGCTCAGCTCTTTGCCCTGCAATTGCTGGGCCGTTGATACACCGGGACGTTCAGATCCATCGGTATAGAACGCGGCGTTCTGGTGACTATTTTCGCCATAGCGAAGCGTCTGTTTCAACTCCCCGGCAAAAGCGCGGCGGCGCGGTGCTTCAAGCTCCAGCGCGTCTGCCATCCAAGTGGACACGGCGGCATCATACGCTGCAGTGCGAGCATAGGCGCGCTGTGCCAGCTTCTTTCGAAATTCCGGGCAGGTCGCACCATCGTGCTGGTCCATATCACCCAACAGCGTGTCGTAGTCTTGCACATCAACCACCACGTTCACGAAGGCGTGGTTCTTGGCTGCCGCGCGGATCATAGCGGGGCCGCCGATATCGATATTCTCAATACAGGTGTCATAACCAGCACCCTTGGCGACAGTTTCTTCGAACGGATACAGGTTCACGACCAACAGGTCGATCGCACCGATCCCGTGGTCCTTCATCGACGCCAAATGAGCGTCGTCATTGCGCAGCGCAAGCAATCCACCATGAACCATTGGGTGCAGCGTTTTCACGCGACCATCCATCATTTCGGGAAAGCCTGTCACATCGGCCACATCCTTCACCGCAACGCCCGCGTCGCGCAGCGCCTTCGCTGACCCCCCCGTGGAAAGAATTTCGACCCCTCGGGCCTCTAACGCTTTACCCAGATCAATCAGACCTGTCTTGTCAGATACGGAAATCAGCGCGCGGCGCACGGGATGAAATTCGGTCATGTTGTTTGGCCCCCCAAGGCCTGAAAGTTCTTAACTTGGCAGCTCGTGCCGGTCGCCCGTTTCAAGGTCGCGCAAAACCGTTGGGGTGTCTTGTGCCTTGGCCAGCGTCCAGCGGATGCGTGTCGCATAATCCATTGCGACGCCAGATAGAACCACTTGTTTGGTTTTTCGCGGCTTAAGACGTGTTTTTTCCAAGTAAACGCTGCTTTCTAACGCCAATACGCCCCGGCCTTCAAAACGGAAAACCCAAACCTCGCCTGACCTGAGCGCCATGGATACTGCGGTGCCTCCCAAGTCGAGCGCCGCGTCCACCTCGGGATGCAAGTGGAACCGGATGCTGAACGGAATTCCTTGAAGCGCCACTTGATCCATGGCGCGGTCAAAACACGCCTGATCCGCCTCGGCCACCGCCGCCAGTGTATCCTCGCCCGCGATGGCGCGCCCATCTTGATCCACATCGATCCGCCGCATATGCGTCAACCCGTGGCTTCGGATGTACCCGTCATGCGCAGCCGTAAGGCTTGTCCCATCCGTTCGATCCTCGCGTTGAAAATGAACATTTGAAGGCGTCGAGGTCAAAAAAACCTTGGCACCACCGCCATAGTTGCGCGCAGCCCCAAGGCGTGAAGACGAGATACCAGCCAGCCCCAATACAGAATGCGAGGGCGTGGCCCGACCCGCCTTATGCCATTCCTCGCCAAAATGCGCACCGGAACCGCAATTCACAATCAAGGGACGGCGACCAGATGTCAGTTCAAACGCCAGTGTTGACGCATGTGCATTGGCCGAGGCCATGCCCCGCGGTGGTATAGCCGTATCAAGGATCAAACTCGTTCGACCGGCGCTAAGCCGCGAATATCCCATCGATAGACCCGCATTCGGAGCGGCTCGCACGCCAGACGTCGCCAAAGCGTGATCCAGCCGGCCCTCAAGACCGCGTCCGCCACCGTGGAAACGCGCCAACCCGCCATCAGCGTGTCGCAACGCACGCAGCGTCGGCGCAATGCGTTCAATCGCAGAGATATGCGCCTTCTCTGCCTGCCGCCCACTTTCGGAAAGCGCCAGTGCGGCCCAATTTAGAAGTGTGAAGACATCCAGTAACTCTTCGGGGTTGCGGGTGGGAATACCGCCTTCGTCGCCTATCTGGTCGGCGCATTCGCGCGCCAGGGCTTTGACCGCAGGGGCAACGTGGCGCTCCATCCCTTCCAAGCCAAGCCCAGCATAGATCAGACCTGTTAGCGCTTCGAACCGTGGCAATCCGGGCGTCGCCACGTGCCATCGACGCGATAGAAAGATTGTCTGCTGCCCGAGCGAGCGGAAAAACGCGTGACTTTGGTCCGCGTCCATCCCCGCCATGATGAAAATCGCGTGGTTGATCCAACGGATCAGGCGGCGGCCCGTCAGGTCTGGCGTCCAGCCGTCGCCATCGCCTTTACCAAACCTGTCGATCCAATCCAGAACCCAGCTTTGTGCCCTTTTGCGTGCTTCGACATCGCCAACGCTGGCAAGATCGTCCAGCCAAACGAACCCTTGCGCCTCTTCCGAAAAACCCAGACTAGGCGGGCGGATTGTCCATAACTCTGTGCTGGGCGAGTTCACCAAATGACCCGCAAACAAATAGTTGCCTGCAATCAACTGCTTGCCCCGCGCGTAGGACCCGATGGTGCGTGGTTCAGGTTGAGACACAAATCCGGTGGCCGGTCGCGCTCGCGCCGCACGCTTTGCATGCCAACGGTTCGCAAAACGGGTCCGAAACCCTCTTAAGCCATCTTGATGCACCACGCGGACGCCTCGCCTCATATATTCAACAGTGTTGAACGATCGCCCCTCTAACCGGGGGCTTTATGCAAAGCATACATGCACCAGTTGCACGTGTCATCGGTGAATTGGATTACACCGTCAGTCCTTGCGTAACGCAGAGATAAAGAAACCGTCCATACCCCCAAGTTCGGCCCGATAACTTGGCATAATCCGCAAACCCTCGGGACCGATCCAATCGGCCTCGACCCCGGGAAGGCGCAAGGCATCTAAGTCGACGCGAAGGTTCGAATGGCGCCCAAGCGCGTCGCGAATTTGCTCCTCACCTTCATCAATCAGCAGGCTACATGTGCAAAACACAAGGCGCCCCCCTGGCTTAAGCAGACCAAGAGCACGGTCGATCATGTATTCTTGCAATTCAAACAATCCGGGAAATTCACTGCCATCTTTGGCATGAGGCAAATCCGGGTGCCGTCGAATGGTTCCAGTGGCCGTACATGGCGCATCCAACAAAACAGCATCAAATTGCGGGACATCATACTCCAACGCATCGCCGACGACCAACTCTGCCGATAATCCTATGCGCGTGAGGTTCTCATCCACCCGTTTCATCCGGGTCTCCGAGATATCAAGTGCCGTCACCTGCGCCCCTATAGCCGCCAGTTGCATGGTCTTGCCGCCGGGTGCCGCACACATGTCCAAGACACGATCCCCAGCGTTCGGTGCCAATACCTGCGCTGGCAACGCGGCCGAAGCATCCTGAACCCACCAATCGCCCGTGTCATAACCGGGAAGCCCGGTGACTTGACCCGCATCGTGAAGACGAACCGAACCCGTTGGCAACAATGTGCCGCCCAAGCGTTCAGCCAAAACAGACGCGTCACCTTTCGCGGTCAGATCCAGTGGGGGCGCAACGGCCAGGACTGCCTCAATCTCCTCAACCCGCGCTTTGCCATAATCCGCAACCAACGGTTTGCGCAGCCATTTCGGCAGCCGAGGGACCGGCAAACCATCCCATTTTTCGGCGTCCTGCGATATCTTGCGCAGCACGGCGTTCACCAAACCCGCCATGCGTTCGGTTTCCCGGTGGCCCCGAGCTGCCTCAACGCATGAGTTCACGACACCATGCGCAGCCCCACCGGCGCAAATCTCGGCGACACCCAGACGCAATATGTTCAAAACGCGCGCCGGTGGCCGCTTCTTCAAATGTGGGCCTAACATTCGATCTGACCGATCCATGTTCCGCAATGCCAGCATCGTCAATCGCTGGCTTCGTGCGCGCTCCTCCGGGGCCAGTTTAGATAGCCGCTTGGGCATCGCCTCTGACAGCAACCGATGTTCATCCAGAACATCCCCCAACAAATCGACCGCGATATGTCGCGGATCCACAGCCTTGCCCATCAGCATCCCTTTGCGTTTCGCACCTGCGCGACCTATATCATGCTACGACAACCCACAAGGATCAGGCACATGCCCGAGAACACGAACCGTCCGCTGCCGCCCGCTGCCCAGCGCGCCCTTGCCGAAGCTGAAGAGCGCCGCAAGAAAGCCGCTGCCGAAGCAAAAGCCAAACCAAAAGAATACGGAGGCCGCGACGGTCCCGAGCCCGTCCGATACGGCGACTGGGAGAGAAAAGGCATCGCCGTCGATTTCTGACGCTTTTTCTTGTCCCAAATATCCAGGGGTGAATGCGCGCAGCGCAGGGGGGCAACGCCCCCAAACGTTACAGCCCCAGTACATCGACCATATCATAAGAACCGGGCTTCTTCCCCTGCCCCCAAAGCGCCGCCTTCACGGCCCCTCGTGCAAAAATACCGCGATCCGTGGCCAGATGGCGCAATACGATCCGCTCTCCGGGGGCTGCAAACATCACGTCGTGCTCGCCAACAATGTCGCCACCTCGCACCGCATGAAACCCAATGTCACCACGCTCTCGCGCACCGGTCATACCGTCACGCCCACGATCCGAGACGTCTGCCAATTCAACGCCACGCCCCTCTGCGGCGGCATCACCCAGCATCAAGGCCGTACCTGACGGAGCATCCACCTTGTGATGATGGTGCGCCTCGATGATCTCAATATCGAAATCTTCGTCCAATGCTTCGGCCACTTTACGCGTCAGTTGAACCAGCAGGTTTACCCCAAGGCTCATGTTGCCAGCGCGGACAATCGTCGCGTGACGGGCCGCCAACGCGAGCTTCGCAATGTCATCCTCAGACAGCCCCGTCGTGCCAATGACATGCACAGCCCGTGCTTGGGCCGCAATCTCTGCCATGGCGACCGTCGCAGCGGGAGCCGTAAAGTCAATGACCGCCTGAGCTTTCGCCATAACCTCAAGCGCGTCATCAGAAACGAGAACGCCCAGTGGCTGCCCGCCCATGCAGACACCGACATCTTGCCCGACCCAATCATGTCCCGGGCGTTCCAACGCACCGGCCAGTCGCGCCTTGTCGTTGGCTTCAATCTCTCGGATCAACATCTGGCCCATCCGGCCCGATGCGCCCATCACAACAATGCCTGGCAATTCGCTCATTTCCGTCTCCTTCAACTCCTTGCTATCTAGCGTGCCTTCCAGTTCTTGGCAAAGCCCTGTTGCGAAGTTTGGTAATCGGGCATAAATGGCCCCCATGGCAAAGAACCGATTTCAAGACACCGCCGGCCCGACGCAGCGACAGCTGCGCATCGCCGAGCTTATCCGCCGGACCCTGTCCGAAGCCCTGATGCGTGGTGACGTGCATGACCCCGACCTTGGGCGCATGTCGATTACCATTGGCGAGGTCCGCGTGACCCCCGATCTGAGCATCGCGACTGTCTTCGCCCTACCCTTGGGTGGCAAGGACGGCGATCTGGCAATCAAAGCGTTGGCCCGCAACAAAGGCGAGCTTCGGCGCATTCTTGGCAAGGCGCTCAAGATCAAGCACACACCCGACCTGCGATTCATGGTGGACGAGACTTTTGATCAGATGGATCACACCAACCGACTTTTGCAACAGGAAGATGTGCAACGTGACTTGCGCCGACCTGATACCGAGGACGGGCCGGAGGAGAGCTGATGGGACGTCGTAAAAAAGGGCGCGATATCCACGGCTGGCTGGTCGTGGACAAACCTGCTGGTGTCAGCTCGAACGCCGTTGTGAACAAAGTACGCTGGGCAATGGACGCCAAAAAGGCGGGCCATGCGGGCACACTTGATCCCGAAGCGACTGGTGTTCTGGCCGTTGCTTTGGGCGAGGCGACGAAAACCGTGCCCTACATTACTGACGCGCTGAAAGCCTACGTCTTCACCGTACGCTTGGGGCAAGCCACGAATACCGACGACCAGGAAGGCGAAGTGATCGCTGCTTCCGACCTCCGACCAAGCGACGAGGATATTCAAGCAGCACTCGGTCAGTTTGCCGGTCAGATCATGCAAGTGCCGCCCAAATTCTCGGCCGTTAAGATCGACGGCGAACGGGCATACAAACTCGCCCGCGACGGCGAAGATATCGAACTCGCTGCACGCCCCCTTTGGGTCGAAGAACTGATCATGTTAGACCGCCCTGACCCGGATCATGTCACGTTAGAAATGACCTGCGGCAAAGGCGGCTATGTGCGTGCCATCGCGCGCGATCTGGGCGAGGCATTGGGCTGCCATGGTCATGTCCGCGAACTGCGACGCATCTGGTCTGGCCCGTTTGATGTCGACGATGGGGTCAGCCTTGAACTGATCGAAGAGAACGCGAAAACTGGCAATATCGATACCTATCTTCGCCCGCTGGAAGAAGGCCTGGCCGAACTGCCTGAACTTCGCGCAACCGAAGAAGGCGCCACACGATTGAAGTTCGGAAATCCCGGCATGGTGATCGCATCGGACGTTGAATACGGCGACGAGGCTTGGGCGTCCCATGATGGAAAAGCCGTCGCCGTCGGCATCTATCGGGCGGGCGAACTGCACCCATCACGTGTGTTTAATCAGTAGCACGCTTCTTCAAGCGGCAATCTGCCAGTTTACGTTCGGAATGACCGCGCCGCGGCAGCGCCACTTCACGCTCACGCAATGATCTCACGAACAATTGGCGCAGGATCTGGCTTTTCGCCCAACGTGTAAGCCGCTAGAACTTGCGCCTTCGCGAGCTCGGCGGCGTCTTGACTGTCGGCATGGATGATCGCCATCGGGTCTCCCACGCCGAGATTTGCACCAATCGGCGCCAAACCAGTTAGTCCCACCGACGGGTTAACCGTGTCTGACGACACACGGCGCCCGCCGCCAAGCTCAACGACCGAAAGTCCAATATCGCGCGTTTCAATTGCCGTCACATGGCCTGCAGTCGGGGCAGGAACTTCAAACACCAGATTTGCTTGTGGAAGGTAGGATTGATGCTTCTCTATAAAGTCCGTTGGACCGCCCAGCGCCGCCACCATGCGACCGAAACGCTCTGCGGCGCGCCCATCTTCAAGCGCGGTTTGCGCCTTTGCGCGCGCTTTGTCCCGCTCTGTCTCAATGCCTGCAGTCAAAAGCATTTCACCACACAGGCCGACAACGACTTCGGTCAACCGGCCCTCGCGCTTGTCACCGGTCAGAAACTCGACAGCATTCACCACCTCAACAGCATTCCCCGCTGCATCCGCAAGCGGTTGGTTCACATCTGTTAACAACGCATGACAGGGCAATCCCGCAGCCTCTGCAACCTCCGTGATCGACACAGCCAGCTCGCGAGCCTTCTCAAAACTGGGCATGAATGCGCCGTTTCCGAACTTCACATCCATAACGAGTGACCCAAGGCCCGCTGCAAGCTTTTTGGATAGAATCGATGCCGTGATCAGCGGGATACTTTCGACGGTCGCAGTGACGTCTCGGATGCCGTAAAATCGCTTGTCTGCAGGTGCTAATTGGGCGGTTTGCCCGATTATCGCGCAGCCCACCTTGTTCACGACGTCGGAAAACAGCGCGTTGTCGGGCGTCGCCACGTATCCTGGGATCGCCTCCATCTTGTCCAAAGTTCCGCCTGTATGACCCAACCCACGCCCCGAGATCATGGGTACATAAGCCCCACACGCCGCCACGATCGGGGCCAGCATCAGGCTGACGTTGTCGCCAACGCCGCCGGTAGAGTGTTTGTCCACTACCGGGCCGGGTAGGGTCGACCAATCGAACACATCGCCGCTGTCACGCATCGCCAATGTTAGTGCCGCAGCCTCTTTGCGGTTCATCCCGTTCAGCAAGACAGACATGGCAAATGCAGCGATCTGGGCATCACTTGCACTGTTGTCGGCAATGCCTGTGACCATGGCCTGAATCTCATCGGCGTCCAGCACATTTTGGTCCCGTTTCTTTCGGATGATTTCGGCTATCAGCATGGCTTGTCCTTCCAGTAAACGAACAGTCTGGTTCCAAACGAAGCGCTATGCAAGGGCTTGATAAAAGCGGGGGGTGCAGTCACAAAGCGGGGCATGATTATCAGAGAGTTTCAGAAGGGCGATGCCCACTCCACCGCAGTCTATTCCGATTGCGAAAAGTACCGTTACCAATTGACACGTGTTTGGGAACCGGATGGGCGCAAGGCGCTGTTTATCATGCTCAATCCCTCGACCGCGACCGAGGTGCAAAATGACCCGACCGTGGAACGGTGCGAGCGTCGAGCGCGCACGCTGGGTTTCGGCGCATTTCGTGTAACCAACATATTCGCCTGGCGTGACACCGACCCGCGCGCCATGCGTGCCGCGGCCGATCCGGTTGGCTCAGAAAACGATGCGGCGATTCTGGATAGCTGTCCTTGGGCAGATCAAATCATCTGCGGGTGGGGCACGCACGGTGCCCATCTTGAGCGTGGCGCGGAGGTTGAGACTTTACTTCGGAAAACCGGGCGCCCGATCCACCATTTGGGACTGACCAAGGATGGCCATCCGAAACACCCGCTCTACATCGCCTATGCTCAGCAACCAGAGCGTTGGGGCTGACACGCCAGCCGCGTCATACTTAGACAAATGCTTCCTGAGTGACCTCGACATAGACATCATGCGTCGTCGCACCGGGGGCGCCCTTCAAGATCGCTACCACTTCGCCGTTAACGGTCACGACGCCATCTTCGCCCGAGGCCGAAGGATGGACGTCATATTCCAGGCTGTCAGGGTCCTGTTCTGGGTTCAGTGAGACGCGTAGAAAATCCTGACCAGGGACAAAATCTGTAACTTCGGCGCTTTCGTCACCCGCATCTGCATCGGAATACACCCAAAACACATCCTCGCCTGCGCCGCCGGTCGCCGTGTCGGCGCGATCCATAATCAGAGTGTCGTTGCCATCGCCGCCATCAAGAAGATCTGCATCACCGTCGATGTGCCAATCGAAATCGTGACGTTCTGCGCTGCTGCGCTCCATCGCGTGGCCCAGGTGGTTGATTACGTCATCACCGTCACCACCCGACAGCGTGTCCGCCCCGTACCCGCCATAAAGCGTGTCGTTACCGTCACCACCGCGCAGTTCGTCATTGTCGGTGATCTCGCCAGACGATGCATCAAGGTGGTCATGTTGCCCGCCAAACAATTGATCGTCACCATCGCCGCCTTGCAAGATATCATTGCCCGCACCACCGTCCAAAAAACTATCGATGCTCTGGGTCGCATCCAGCAAATCATCGCCAGCACCACCAAAAGCGGCAACTGCACCGTCCCCTGACTGAATACCATCATCGCCGTCATTACCGAATACATAGCCAGCTTCATCCCCAAGTTGGATCGTGTCGTCGCCCGACCCTGCATCAAGGACGAAAATCTCGTCGTCTTCATCCGCAACAACTGGGGTGCCATGAAAATCTTCGATCGTTCCGACGCCGTCATCCCCATCCGCCATGGCATAGTCATCATTGCCACCGGTCAGCATCGTATCATCCGTTGAGCTCAGAAAACTTGGTAAGTCTTCGCGCCCATAGTGCTGGTCCGTTTCAGTGGCAAGCAATTGGTCAAGCAGCGTATCAGTTCGATGAGGTGACGGCCCGTCGCCCAATCCATCATTCGGGTCCAGAACCTGTGTCGGATCACCAATATCTGAACCGGGAATCACGGGATCATCGGTCACGGGCAACAGCACGTCTGGATCAGTTCCGTCATTAACGTCGTCTTTTATGAAATCACCGGGCCCTGTGGGCGGCGGTTGTGTTCCGTGCCCCACATCATCTTCCACATCGTCTTGAGATGTATTGGAAAAGCTTTCCCCGATGAAAGCCACCGGAACGAGGCTAAGAAACAGTAACGAAAACAACATTTAACCGCTCGCTTTCCTAAAGCGTACAACAAGACGCGTCTGCGAAAGTTGTGACGCAGACAGAGACAACCGCTTGCGATTGTAGAGCGCTGACCGCAAACTCCTAGATAATTATAGTTACAAACTTAAGTTAATGGATGGTTAACAAATGGTTAACGAAACGGCGTCGGAGAATGGCGACATGGCAGATGACAAGTTGACCGAGCGCGAACGAGTCCTGTCCTTCGAGGTTCGCGCCCTACGGGCCGAAGTCGAACGTATGAACAATCATCGCTTCATTCGCCTGCATGACAGCTTGTGGAAACTGGGATTGTTTCAGGTTTTTCGCGGGTTGGCTTTTGGTTTGGGGTCGGTTCTTGGAGCCACGCTATTGGTCTCGGCACTGGCGTACATGCTTGCGTCCATCGACTTCGTTCCGGTCCTCGGCGATTGGGCCAAACAGATTCTCGAAGAAATCCAGAGCAAATAGATCAAATCAAGGGTTTTTCCTTTGCTTTCTTGGGGGAATCCTCCTATACGCCCCCATCCGCTGGCAGTCTGCGAGCGGTCTTCTCCATGGGCCTTGCTGGACGACATCCCGGCCTGCGCCATTCACTCTAACCTTTAAAGGAGACCCCGATGTCGATTACGCCCGAAGAAAAAACACGTCTGATCAAAGAGTTCGGCACCAAAGACGGTGACACAGGTTCGCCCGAAGTACAGGTTGCTATCCTGTCCTCGCGCATCGCGACCCTGACCGAGCACTTCAAAACCCACAAGAAAGATAACCACGGTCGCCGCGGTCTTCTGAAAATGGTTGCTCAACGTCGTAAACTGCTGGACTACGCCCGCGCAAAAGATGAGGCCCGTTATCAGGACCTGATCAAACGTCTCGGCCTGCGCCGCTAATTCCAGACTGATTTGAAATTTAGACGCCCGTCTCTGTCAGAGGCGGGCGTTTTTCGTTTTGCCCGCAAGCTCCAACATTAATTTTAGTTAAATTTTACCAAAGGCTGACAACAAGTCGGCGCGCTAGCGTTCCCCCGACAACACCTTCAAAAGCACAGGGAACGAAGACATGAAGCTTTCATCAAAACACACAGCGACCGCCGCATTGGGTCTGATCACAATGGTTGGGTTCGGCACCGCAGCGATCGCGTCGGGCAACCACACCGATGTAGATGACAGCACGATTGCTGAACAGCGCGCTATGTTGGCAAAGAACACGGAAGACAAAGGTTTCGGACCGCAAGCACCCCGCGACATCGGCCAGACAGCAGGCAACAACGATGTCGTGTTCACGACTGCACCGGCATTCGGAGAAATGAACCTTTGCAACATCCACTTCCACGAAAGTGCTGAGCATAAGGGTGGCCAGTTCACCAAGTCCGCTGGCAACGGTGACGGCGAAGGCAACGGAGGCGGATTCGAATACAATGGCGCATTCACCGAGGCCGAACTTGCCCCCATCCCTGCCCCCATTGGCGTAAGCGATCACGGCGAACTTGAACCCGGTGATACGATCGAAGTGCACTATGTTTATTCCACCGCCCAGATCGAACCGGGCCCAACGTTGAAATCGTGCTTGAGCGATGCGATCAATAACCCGCAACTGCGAGTCGTGGCGCAAGTTTTCGCCTTGGTGAATGACTCTGCAGCCTTGAATTTCGAAGACCTGACAACACTGGGCGTCGTCAACGGATATCACCAGGCCACCGGCATGATCTCGGGCCTGGGAACCCCGGTTGAATATGCCGGATCCACGACAGGACCCAAATACAACGAAGAAGCCTCTCCCTTCCAAGTGACCTGGAGCGTCCACCCCGAAGTAGCAAAACTGGACATCAACTCGGTCGGGAAATGGTTAGAGAACAACGAGTTTGACGAAGACCACGCCCACGGCATTCGCAATCTGGTGACGAATCTCGAGCTGTTGTCACCTATCGCGAACTAACGCGTTGACCAGATGGTCGAGCGTTGGGAATCTGCCTCCTGACAGTGCGCCCCAATTGCCCGGCCTTGCGCCCGTCTCATCCAGAGGCGGGCGCTTTACGTTGCGTTTCACTTGATTGCACACCCAGGTTTTGCCCATTCTCTCGCAATGATGGCCCTTCGTCATGGGAGAACGACATTGAAAGCAACGCTTGGCATATTGCTCAACATGGGAAGCCTACACAGGTTATTTCCACTTTGGCTCATTGGGATTGCGACTTTTTTCTACTGGTATTCACCTTGGCTAATTCTGGCTATCGCCTATGGAATGCTGGCCCAGTTCTTTGTCGAATACGCCATGCACCGGTTCTTGCTCCACCGCGAACCACCCACCGATCAAGGCGTTTTCAACGATCTATACCGCAGCCATATTGGGCATCATGAATTTCCAAACGATGCTGAATTCTTCACCGGTGGTGATCATTGGTATCCCGTCCGGTTCGGGCTGATTTCCGTGGTGATTCACAGCCTTGTTCTTTGGCCGTTCATTGGATTGGGGCCTGCTGTTTTGTTCGCCACTGTTGCGTTGTTTGTTGGGTCAATCAGCGCATTCACCTTTTATGAGTACTGCCATACGCTGGCTCATGTGAATGTGCCAAAGGGCTGGTTCGGTCAACGTGTGACGCGTAGCCATTTAGCGCACCATTTCCAGGACCACGACGCCACCTACCACGTCAGTTTTGGCATGAATTGGATCGACCGCCTGTTTGGTACGAAACACGACGCCGCCACGGCACGAGAGCGCTATGATCGCGACACGATCCTGTCCATGGGTATGGACCCCGAGGACCTGCGCCTTGTCACCGCTCGCAAGGCTTTTGGCATCACCAAGGTCCCACGCGGAAAAATGACACGCAAACAAGCACCACAAACACAATAAGTGGACAGGTCACGCGCCTGTCCAACTGACATCTATCGCGTTTCATGCTGGCCCTCTGTGCCAGGGTCGGCATGAAACGGATTATTTGTTTCCAAACCCCTTCTTTTCCTATATGGACCGCCCATCTGAGACGTGCGCTTCGACCCCGGCGCATGAAACGATAGAGGGGTCGGTGGCAATGGGGCCACCATGACAACGGAAGACCCGGAGGGCCGGGAGTGCTTCCAACTAGGAAAACATAATGTTTGACGAAACTAAAAAATCGATCGAGTGGGGCGAAGAAACCCTCACTCTGGAAACGGGCAAAGTTGCCCGTCAGGCCGACGGTACAGTAATCGCCACTCTGGGCGAAACATCTGTCATGGCCAACGTGACCTTCGCGAAGGCTCAGAAGCCCGGTCAGGACTTCTTCCCGCTGACAGTTCACTACAACGAGAAATACTACGCCGCCGGTAAAATCCCAGGCGGCTTTTTCAAGCGCGAAGCGCGTCCGACAGAAAAAGAGACGCTGACATCGCGTCTGATTGACCGTCCGATCCGCCCGCTGTTCGTCCCCGGCTTCAAAAACGAAGTTCTGGTGATCTGCACCGTGCTGAGCCACGACCTTGTTAACGATCCCGACATTGTTGCGATGATTGCTGCCTCGGCTGCTTTGACCATTTCGGGCGCACCGTTCATGGGTCCAATCGCCGCTGCTCGCGTGGGCTATGAAGACGGCGAATACGTTCTGAACCCAACTTGCGACGACATGCACCAGCTGCGCAACAACCCAGACCAGCGTCTGGACCTTGTTGTCGCCGGTACAAAAGACGCCGTGATGATGGTGGAATCAGAAGCTTACGAACTGACCGAAGCCGAAATGCTGGGCGCTGTGAACTTCGCCCACCAGCAAATTCAGCCGGTGATCGACCTGATCATTGATCTGGCAGAAGAAGCCGCAAAAGAGCCGTTTGAATATCAGCCTGCTGACTACTCAGACCTCTACGCTGCTGTGAAAGCCGCTGGCGAAGACAAAATCCGTGCCGCCTACGGCAACACCGACAAACAGGAACGCGTTGCCGCCCTGTCGGTTGCCAAAGAAGAAATCGTCGCTGCCCTGACTGAAGAGCAGCAAGAAGACGAGAACCTCGGTTCGGCACTGAAGAAACTGGAAAGCTCGGTTGTCCGCGGCGACGTCGTGAAAACCGGCAAACGTATCGACGGCCGTGCGCTGGACACAGTGCGCCCGATCGTATCGGAAGCAGGCATCCTGCCCCGTACGCACGGTTCGGCCCTGTTCACCCGTGGCGAGACCCAAGGTCTGGTTGTGACCACTCTGGGCACTGGCGACGACGAGCAGATGATCGACGCGCTGACCGGCACCTACAAGTCGAACTTCATGCTGCACTATAACTTCCCGCCCTACTCGGTCGGCGAAGTGGGCCGCTTTGGTTTCACGGGCCGTCGCGAAATCGGTCACGGCAAGCTGGCGTGGCGTGCGCTGCAGGCGGTTCTGCCGTCGGCCACCGACTTCCCCTACACCATCCGCGTTGTGTCCGAGATCACCGAGTCGAACGGCTCGTCCTCGATGGCATCGGTTTGTGGTGGTTCACTGTCCATGATGGACGCAGCTGTTCCGCTGAAAGCACCGGTTGCCGGTGTGGCCATGGGTCTGATCTTGGAAGATGACGGTTCTTACGCTGTTCTGACCGACATTCTGGGTGACGAAGATCACCTGGGCGACATGGACTTCAAAGTGGCTGGTACCGAAGACGGCATCACGTCGCTGCAGATGGACATCAAGGTCGCAGGCATCACACCCGAGATCATGGAGAAAGCCTTGGCACAAGCCAAAGAAGGCCGTCTGCATATCCTGGGCGAAATGAACAAAGCGCTGTCTTCGGGCCGCGAAGAGTTCTCGGCCCACGCGCCACGCATCGAGACCATGAACATCCCAACCGACAAGATCCGTGAAGTGATTGGCTCGGGCGGTAAGGTCATCCGAGAGATCGTGGAAACTTCGGGCGCCAAGGTCGACATCAACGACGACGGCGTGATCAAGATTGCATCGCCCAACGGTGAAGCCATCGCTAAGGCATACGAGATGATCCACGCGATCGTCGCAGAGCCAGAAGAAGGCGCAATCTACACTGGTAAAGTTGTGAAGATCGTCGACTTCGGCGCCTTCGTGAACTTCTTCGGCAAGCGTGACGGCCTTGTGCATGTCAGCCAGATCGAAAACCGCCGCCTGAACCACCCTTCAGACGTTCTGAAGGAAGGTCAGGAAGTGAAAGTTAAGCTTCTGGGCTTTGACGACCGCGGTAAAGTTCGCCTGTCGATGAAAATCGTTGATCAGGAAACTGGTGAAGAAATCGCGCCAGAGCCGAAAAAGAAAAAGGATGGCGACGACGACTAAGTCGAAACCGTTTGACACAGAAAGCCCCGGTGGAAACACCGGGGCTTTTTTGCCTCGAACAGACCCATCCTATCTAATTTGGTTACCGCTAAGTGCGACCCGCCCCGCCCAAAAATCGCCTTTTAGTCACGTTAATAGTGCCTTAACTTGCTGTTCAAATTGATGGCAACTTTGAAGATCGAGCGGATACAAGTGCTCGGATACAAGAGGGAGCGGCTTATAGCCGGGTAAAGAATGGCTCTACGTAGTGTAACCCCCACCGAATTCTCACTTCAGCTGACCCACGGGTTTGCGGAACATCATGGCGCGCCGAAAGGCGCAGCTTTCGACGTCGGAAGTAACCGTACGTTAAGCTACAATGTCACCGGACTTTCGAACGCAGGGAAATGGTTCGCTGAGCAAGCATTTGGGGCATGGTCGGCTGTCACTGGCATCACCTTCGTTGCGACAAGCTCGGCATCTTCGGACATCAGATTCTCCGAAGCCGACGCGGGAGCCTATGCATATAGCCGCTATAATTTCTCAGGTGAAATTATCCAGTCGACTGTCAACATTTCAACGGCGTGGATCAGAGGTGATGAAAACAATCTGAACTCGTACAGCTACCAAACTTACCTGCATGAAATCGGTCATGCGCTAGGGTTGGGCCACGCCGGGGATTACAACGGAAGCGCGACGTTTCCGCAAAGCGCCAAGTTTGCAAATGATAGTTGGCAAATGAGTGTGATGTCTTATTTTGCCCAAACGGAAAACCCCTATGTCAACGCATCATTTGCCTATGTTCTGACCCCGATGGCAGCCGATATCATCGCCATGAACCGTCTTTATGGCGTGCCGACTGGCGACGATCGGGTAAACATTGGCAACACAGTTTGGGGTCATAACTCAAATGCCGAAGGGCCCGCGGGTTCATTTTCATCACTACAGCCAGCGATGACCATGACGGTGTACGATCAAGGCGGTATCGATACGCTCAATTTTGCCAACACCTACAGCTCTCAGGTCATCGACATAAGGGCCGGTCATTTCTCGAGTGTCTATGGCAAAGTCAACAACATCTACATTGACGGGTCCACGCTCATCGAGAACGCAATTGGAGGACACGGTACCGACAAACTGATCGGAAACAATACTGCCAATCGACTTTCAGGTGAAGGCGGCAATGATGTGATTTACGGTGGCGCGGGAAATGACGACTTACTGGGCGGAGCTGGTAAGGACGTTATTTATGGCGAAACCGGTAAAGACACGATCTCGGGAGGCGCCGGCTGGGACATCATCCGTGGCGGCGTTGGGGACGACAATGTCCAGGGCGATGACGGTAACGATGCCCTAATTGGCCAAGAAGGACATGATCTGATCCAAGGTGGCGAGGGTAACGACACTATTTGGGGCGGTACTGACAACGACACCATAATCGGAGGCAACGGCAGCGACACGCTTTACGGTGAACATGGCCTGGACACAATCTCCGGTGGCACCGGCTGGGATATCATTCGGGGCGGCGGCGGTGATGACAATATCCGCGGGGATTTCGGGAACGACGCCCTTCTGGGCGAACAAGGACATGATTTCGTCCAGGGCGGTGATGGCAACGATACGATTTGGGGCGGCGCCGACAATGACACCATAACAGGGGGTGCTGGCGGCGACACGCTTTACGGTGACCACGGTCTCGACACCATCTTTGGTGGTGCAGGGTGGGATGTTATCCGAGGTGGCGGCGGTAACGATGATCTCAATGGTGACGCCGGGAACGATGCGTTGCTGGGCGATCACGGGCATGACTTCTTGAAGGGCGGCGACGGAAACGACACCATTTGGGGAGGCTTCGACAACGACACCATTGTCGGGGATGCCGGTGGTGACACGCTTTACGGTGATCATGGTCTCGACACGATCTACGGTGGTGCCGGATGGGATATTATCCGGGGTGGCGACGGCAACGATGACCTCAATGGTGGCGAAGGGAACGATGCGTTGCTGGGCGATCACGGGCATGACTTCTTGAAGGGCGGCGACGGAAACGACGATATCCGCGGTGGATTCCACAACGATACTCTTGTCGGTGGTGCAGGCAATGATGTCATGATTGGTGGACCTGGCCGAGACACATTCATTTTTAGCGAGGGAAATGACACTATTCAGGACTTCTCGGACGCCGCGGGCGACACGTTGAAAATTGAAAAAAGCTTGGTATCAACGTTGGATAGCGCCAGCTTAATCGCGAACAACGCCACGAGCGACGGTCGCAACACCACGATTAGCTTCGACAGTGGTGACACCCTCTTGCTTCTGGGAGTTTCTGACCCAAACGTTCTTGTGGACGACATCTTTTTCATCTGAGTTGATACGGAAAGCCCCGGTTGCAATACTAGGGCTTTCCCAATTGTGGGCCTGCGCAACAAGCTTTGGTCCCAAAATAAATGTTGGCAGTACTCATTCTTTTGGCACTGGAGAAGCCTAGCCGCCGATCGTTTTCTTGGTCGGTACTGATGATGCTCCGGATAACGCTAAACTACCCTTCGAGGGAAACAGATCCCGAGGGGTTATTGCAAGAGTCCGTAGAACAAGAAAATCGGACGGGACTATGATCTCCACAGACTTGACAGTCAAACGCCACATGGAGAGCCAAGCCGCAACTAGGGGCGTACAATCGTAAGCAAGCAACCATGATTGCACAAGCATGGAACATCGCTTGGTATGGCTGGGTTAGCTCGCTCGCACCAGAGAGTGACTAGTCCTTCCGCACCACTGCCGTTAGTCCTCAGTTCTAACATGGTGTCTGCATTTTTGCCGGAGCAGAAAACTTGGAAATATCGCCGTAAATCACTACGATCGCAGCGCCTTCAGCAAAGTCGTGGCTGCAAGTCTTCCGAAGTTATTGGCCGCTTTTGGGCTGGCGCCTGACACTAAGCGGCGATCAACATGACACGAGGTATCTGCCTTGTTGTTGATGATCTCAACTCCTAAGGAGTTCAACTTCCGGCCAAATTCCCAAGGCATATGGCCGGGCATGTAACCGATCAACGGGGTTTGCTTGTCAACCGCGTCAGGGAAAGCCGCGATCTTGTAGCCGTGATAGATGAATTCGCCGCCATTGTCTGCGGCCAACAAAGCGGCAGGACCATGACAGATAGCCAATGTAAAGAGGCCCTGGCCATCTGCCCAACGCAACAGTGTTCCCAGATCCTTGTTGCTTGGCAACCCGAGCATGGCACCATGCCCGCCAGGCAAATACACGGCGACGTATGGCCCATTGTCAGACATTGATGAGGCGACAAATTCAGCAAGGCTGCCAGGTTTTTTGAAAGCGTCCGCATAGTCGCGGAACAGCTTTAGCAGATCAGCGTCCTCGTCTGGCATAGCCCACTCTTCGATAACAACCGGTGAGCCTGTTGGTGTTACAATATCAATCTCAAACCCTGCAGCAAGCAGATGCAACATGGGTAAACCCATCTCGACCGGATGGTTGCCTGTCGAGAACTTCTTGCCGTTTGCCATCGTCATGTTGCGTTCTTCGGTACAGACCATCAGCACGCGATTCTGCTCGCCCTCAATACGCTCGGAATAGACCCCGCCGTCGTAGTCCGTCTTGGACGACGTCGCCAGTTTGAGCGCCAGCGGGGACGGCTCATATGCTCCGTCAGGGGTGGGTATCGGAGCAACTCCAAGCAGTTTGCGAATTACGTTCATGATCTCTAATCCTAACTAGCGGGGGTGATCGACCAGCAAGTGGTACTGACGGCGGGAATGGCTAGCTGTCATGCGCTAGTCGACATGCGTAACCATGGTGTCGCGCGCCTTGCGTACTTTCTTCATCGGAAGCAGCCAATCGCCCGCTGGGTCCCGATAGCCTAGCGGCATCAAAACAACCGAACGTAGACCACGGTCCTTCAATCCAAGGATTTCATCAACTTGTTGGGGGTCAAAGCCTTCCATAGGGGTACTATCAACTTCCTGCTCGGCCGCTGCGACAAGCGCCACGCCAAGAGCAATATAGGCCTGCCGGGCAGCATGGGAATAATTCACTTCTGCATCTCGTGGCAGGTAGTTACCCTTCAGGTTCTCGTAGTAGCTGTGAAGCATTGGCAGGTCGCCTCGTGCCTCAACATTCAACTTTACCACGTCATCGATACGTTTAGCTGTGTAGTTGTCCCAAGCTGCAAATACCAATACGTGCGAGCCCTCGACAATCTGAGCTTGGCCATTGGCTGCCTTCGCAATAGCTGCGCGCACGTCTGGGTTTGTCACAATGACAACCTCAAATGGCTGCGTGCCGCTGGACGTGGGCGCTAAGCGGATCGCCTCTAGAATTGCATCCACCTTGCCTTGCGGCACAGATCTGCAAGTATCCATTTTCTTGGTTGCGTAGCGCCAGTTCAGGTGATCCAGCAAAGTTTTCTCAGTCATGTTTTGGTCCTATTGTGGGCGGCCATGCGCTTTGGTATACATTAGTTACTTAATATCTATTGAGAACCGCCAGTTACTACAAGAAGGCACATTTCCGCGCCTCGGTTACATCAAAGGAACTGCATGCAAGACTCTGATCAATGCCCGGACTGTAGGCGTATAAACGAGGTACTATCTCGTGTAGGGGATCGCTGGAGTGTACTAGGGCCTGTTAACACTTAATCATATCGACGATTAGGGCGAAATTCAGGAAAGCGCGGTACATGACGTCCAGCTTTTCGAACCTTGAGAAGATGCGCCGGTATCCTTTCAGCCTTCGAAA
>NZ_JBGEHL010000015.1:0-52735 GCF_041403445.1 Aliiroseovarius conchicola | reverse complement strand
CAGACAATCCGGCAACGACGCTTGCATCACGAAAAACAAGCCGCATAATCAATCACACAAACGAGCCAGAGCCTCCAATGCTCAAGCCGCTATGATGTCCAACTTTATATGACGACGGACACATGAACAGGTCCACAATCATGCCAAAAAACACTGCATAAAGGCCGAACGCTCCGATCCCGCCCAAAAACAGCAAAGGTAAGGAGATCAAAGTTACCCATAGAAATATCTTCGCAACCTTGATCTCGCCCAAATAGAATCTGTGCGTACCGAACCAACCAACGATAAGTAGCAGCAAATAGGCGATGACTAGGTTGGGTTTGATGGTTTTTGAATTATCGGTCAAAAGACACCCGCTTAATGATATGCAAGCTCGAAGGCGACAGCTCGAGTCCCAAAAAAGCGTGTTTGTTGAGACGAGCGATCGTGTTCTTATCTGCACTGTTTGACGTTCTTTCCACGGTAACTCCTAGATTCCATATCGTCGAGGCGACTCATCATTTGGTTGTTGAGGTGTTAGTGAGCACAGCGGTCATTGGGACATCTGCAGCGAAAACTAACTTCGTCCCGCGCCATGCCCGTTCGCGGATGATGATGCGGATGGCAGCGATTTCCGAAAGCACGCATTCGTACATCGAGCGGCGAAGGTGCTAGGAGAGCCCCAGAGCCACCAATGCTGCGCCTTTTACCAATGTCCGGTTCGGAGAATATCACTGAATGCTCTGCGCAACCCTAGAGCAGTCGGTTACGAACGGACGAGCAGCGTACGTATACACTTACCTGCCCAAATTTGCGTCATTCAGTTCGACCTTCGCAGGCTAAAAGATATCTCTGCACCGTTTTTTCTATCCCAAATGTCAGGGTGTCACAGAACAGGGCATGGCCGACGGAAACTTCGGCTAAGTCTGGAATGCGCCTGACCAGTGGCGTCAAATTTTCAACCGTTAGATCATGCCCCGCATTCACGTCCAGTCCGTTCCGCGATGCTTCAACGGTCGCGGCGGCGAGACAATCCAATTCGTTCGCTTGCGTCTTGAGGTTCTTGTGTGCACCGCCATAGGGTCCAGTGTAGAGTTCCACCCGGTCTGCACCGGTCGCGGCGGCATCACCCATCACTCCAGCATCTGCATCTGCAAAGACAGCGACGCGTTGTCCGTTGGCCTTAAGGCGCGCGACAACCGGAGCAAGCAGGTTTCTTTCTTCAACAAAGTCCCATCCATGATCACTTGTTGGCTGCTCAGGCGCATCCGGGACGAGTGTCACTTGATCTGCACGAAAGTCATGTACGAGGGTCAGAAACCGATCATCGGGGTAACCTTCAACATTGAGTTCCCGGTCGGGAAACTCGGCATCAATCAGTGCGCGCAGGTTACGAACATCAGACGCTTTCGTGTGGCGCTCGTCGGGACGCGGGTGAACTGTGACACTAGCTGCTCCGGCGCTAAGCGCCCTTCGAGCCAAGTCCACCATATTCGGCCACGGTTGGTTGCGTCGGTTGCGGAGCAACCCCGCCACATTCATATTTACGGAAAGCACGGTCATGCCCGTTGCGATCCATATCGGAACAAAGTGACATGATCCGGAATTTCCAAACCCTCAAGGTTTCGCGCGTCCGCAATCGGTGCGCCGACGGTTGTGTGTACAGGAATGACACCCGCCCAGATCGGCAACGCATAATCTGCTTCATCATCGGATGGGCCGCCTGTTCGGATTTTGGCGCTACCTTCCGCGATCTCCATGCCTAGCACAGTCGTAGCCTTGAGATCTTGCGCATAATCGGGACGCAGCGAGGCATAACGATCTGGAAATAAACCATCCACAAAGCGGGCAAGCTTTTTCAATTTTTCTTGGGGGTTTTCTACTTTGAAAGCAGTCCCAAACAGCGTCACAGACCGGGAATTAACCGAATGATGCATCCCTGAGCGAGCAAGAACAAATCCGTCGAGGATCGCGACCGACAGACATACTTCAGCATCCAATGAACTGCGCAAAGCGCGGCTGGCCGAGGAGCCGTGCCAATAGACATGATTGCCTTCACGCCATTGCAACGTCGGCGTCACAAATGGCGCACCGTCGATCACATAACCAACGCTGCACATGGGTTGTGCGTCCAGAATTTCGTTGACGGTTGCACAGTCAAAATGTGCGCGCTCGTGCATGCGCCTCAGGCGGGATTTCTCTGAAACAGGCAGTGTTTCTGTCATCGCGTCGACTTTCTTAGGCTCTTGTTTCCCATGCGATGCCATTATATTGGCTATAAGGAAATGACCAATTATGCACTTTCAAAAAAGGCCAATTTGCAACGTGAACTGCTGGCAATCACGTTGGACACCCGGGCAACAGGATCTTTGCAGTCACAGCTCGTCGCTGCATTGAGGCGGATCGTTTCATCATCACCGAACGCAGCCGGAGAACGATTGCCTGCAAGCCGCATGCTGGCGGAAGAGCTGTCAGTCTCGCGTACAACTGTGCAGGCAGCCTATGATCAATTGATCAGCGAAGGAATTTTTGCAGCACGCCAGGGCAGTGGGACATTTATTACCGATGAAATCAGTCACCTCATTAAACCACTACCGCAGGTAAAACGCCTTGCTGATCCGCCCACACCCCGCCCTTGGCAGCCATTTCAAGTGGGACTACCTGATCAATCGTTGATGCCGCATAAACTATGGTCGCAGCATCTTGAGCGCGCATGGCGAGACCCCGACACGGCGCTTTTGGCGTCACCTGATCTATTGGGGTGGTATCCGCTACGTGAGGCGATTGCCGACCATTTGGAAGCATGGCGCGGGCTTGCCTGCGACCCCGAGCAAGTGGTCATTACTTCTGGTGCACGAGAAGCATTTGAATTGGTGTTCAACGGGCTTTTGGGTGTGGGACAGCATGTGGCAATTGAAGACCCGTGCTGGCCAAAACTGCGTGCTGTTCTGGAGGATACCGGTAACCTAGCCCATCCGGTGAAAATCGACGCTGAAGGGTTTAATCCCGCAGCAATACCCCAGGATGCGGAGGTGGTTGTTATCTCTCCCTCGCGACACTACCCAACCGGCGTTAGTTTGCCGTTGCCGCGACGCCTCTCACTTTTGGCATGGGCTGAGCAATGTGGCGGCCTGGTGATTGAAGACGATTATGACAGCGAATTTCGCTATCGTGGGCAGCCCTTGCCGTCTTTGTGTGGTCTCGATGGACTGCGGCGCACACTTTACCTGGGCAGCTTCTCGAAACTGATCAGCCCGGCTTTGCGTATCGGATATCTTGTTGTGAAAAAGGAGTATTTGCCGAAGCTACGGGCGCATTTGGCGAGGGTTGGTGCACGTGCTTCTCTTGTTCCACAGCCAGCCTTAGCGACATTCATGCAAGGCGGCGACTACGCAACGCATTTGCGCCGGATGAGGCGGACCTATGGACGTCGGCAACGGCACTTACTTGCCGCTCTTGCCCCGGTATCTGAGCTTTTAGATTTGCAAACAGACCCTTCAGGCATGCATCTATGCCTGTCGTTTCAACCTGAACTCGCGGAAAGAACAACAGATGTCGCCATTAGTGAACTAGCGATGAAGGCTGGCCTAAGCATCGATGCGTTGTCCGCGCACAACATTTCCCCGAATGGACCTCAAGGGCTTCTGCTTGGCTATGCAGGATTTGATGAAGACGCACTGACCGCGGCGGCCAGAGTATTTGCGGACCAACTTCATTCGTTTTTGAAAGGCAAAAGCAGTCATTCGAATTCGAACCCATAACGGCAGCAAAGTCCGCGCCATGCCCGTTCGCGGATGATGATGCGGATGGCAGCGATTTCCGAAAGCACGCATTCGTACATCGAGCGGCGAAGGTGCTAGGAGAGCCCAAATTGCCCGATTTCTGCGCGATAGCGAATGTCGGCTATGGCGTAAATCGGCGTCTTGAGCTGATCACAACGTATTTGCCGAGGATAGTCTGGATGTGACCTGCTTGTTCAGACTTTATCCAGCTGCATAGCGTTTCAGACGCTCTTCCAGTGTCCCGCTGTGCAACTCGAACATGTGGTTGTCGTTGTCGTAGAAATAGATCGAGCGGCCCTCACCTTCTACGCGGGCACGGCCTTCCCTTACTTCCAAACCGAGTGCGCGGATGCGGTTCATTCTATCGTCATATTCATCGTCTGCCATCTTGAAGGCCACATGGTTGTAGGTCTTAGACGGCAAAGGATCACCCTCCATGGTAGCAACCCAAACGCCTCCAATGTCAAAGAAGCGCTCTTTGGAGAGCGAAAACGTGTTTTCCCCGCTGTCGTAGATCTTTTTGGCATCCAGAACAGAGGTCAGCAGCAGTTCCATATTGTCGAGGTCTTTCACGATGAAGGTCATGTGGCTTAGTCCCTGGATCATGTGGGTAGTTCTCCTTCTTTGGTGGGCGTTTCTTCAAAACGCATGAGTGCTGCATAGACAAGCGCTGCGATCAGGACCGGGATGGCGGCGATGGCCAAAATGGTCCAATCCAGATGTGACACGATCGCGCCGGACCCGAAGGCAAAGAGAGTTGAGATCAAAGCGATCACCGTATTGTTCGTGCCCTGCACAAAGGTCTTTTCTGCGTCTGAGGCAGCTTCAACAATGAGATTGGTGGCAGCAATGATGCTGAAATTCCACCCAATCCCAAGAATGATCAGCGATCCATAGAAGTGAATGAGGCTCAAGCCGCTTGCAGCCAGCCCGGCAGAAATGAGTGTCAGCAAAAGGCCCAGGATGGCAATTTTTCTGGTCCCGTACCTTTTGATCAGGAAGCCCGTAACAAAGCTAGGTGCGAACATTGCGATCACATGCCAGCGGATGACGTCGCCTGCTGTGTCTTCACTAAACCCGCAGCCAATCATGGCCAGAGGCGTAGGTGACATCAGCAAAACCATGATGCCCTGAGAGACTGCACCGATGATAATGGCCCCACGAATTGGCCCGCGCGTGATGGCGTTAAGCCTGTTTTTCGGTCGCAATCGGTGCGCTGTGTCCTCGATGGAAGGTCGAGAGCTTTTCACCATCAGAAGTGGCAACATTCCGATCAGACTGAAAACAGATATGGCGAAGTAAGCACCGCTGAGGGGTGCCGCCTCAATCGAATTTCGGGACCAGATGAAAAGCTCAGGCCCGGAGAAGGCTGCCACGAGCCCGGACGTCAACATGATTGAAATCGCAACCGGCTGCCATTCTTTGGAGACAACCTCAGCGACGGCAAATCGAAAATATTGATAACAGGCCAAAGCCGAACCCAAAGCCATATGGCCGAGGCAGAGAAGAATGAAACTGGATTGCAGCATCGCCAGCGCGCAAAGCACCCCACCGAATACGGCACAGGTCCCTCCGACCATGAAGCCTGTTCTTCTGCCATATCGACCCATGAACCCCGCGAACGGAGCTGTTGCCAACAGCCCAGCCAGCATTTGTACGGCAGGCGGGAGTGTCACCAAAGAAGGACTGGATGCTAGTTCCAGCCCCGCCAAACCGCCCAGAATAATGAGCATCGGCATAGCTGTTGCAAGGATCGTATTGGCGGCCACAAGTCCGATGAAGCCAGGATTTGTGTGGGAGTCTAGGGACATGATGCATCTCTGTTGGCAAGGATTGACAGACCGTCAAATACCCTACAGAAGTAGTGTCTAAAATGACAAATGAGCATCAAAAATGGACAAGCGACCAAAACGCCGGACACTAGATGTTTTTCTTTTTGACGGCGTGAACTTGCTTGACGTCGCCGGGCCGGTACAGGCTTTCGACACAGCAAGGTATGACGGTAACAACGTCTATGAACACCGCTTTGTCAGCTTGGACGGGCAGGAAGTCACCGCGTCCTGTGGTTTGGCTATGTCTGTGGCAGGCCCACTAACAAGTGCTTCAAACGCAGATGATTTGCTTATTCCTGGAGGCGCGGTCGATCAGTTTCTGGACCACCAGCCGCTTCTGGGCATTATTGCGGCCCGGTCCCGAAGAACCGGCGACGAGCGGCTCATCTCTATCTGCTCAGGCGCACTCATCCTTGCGGCGTCGGGTGTTTTGGACGGGATGGCTGCCACAACCCATTGGCGGCGCGAAACGATTATTCGAGACTACGAAAGCGTGAAGTGGGACCTTGATCTCATCTGTACCGAAAGCGACCGAATATTCACGTCAGCGGGTGTGACGACCGGTATTGATCTTGCATTGAGTATCATCCGAAAAGACTGCGGAACTTCTGTTGCCCTCGACGTTGCGCGTGAGCTTGTTGTGCAGTTGCGCAGAACTGGTGGGCAAAGCCAGTACGCCATGCATCTTGCAGGTCAGTTCACACCAGACGACAGTTTGACCCGCCTCATAGAGCAGATCGTCGCGCGTCCAGAACAAACATGGTCACTGGAGGCACTTGCTGCGGAGGCGGGGATGAACACGCGCACCCTGAGCCGTCGATTCAATACCCACATGCAAATCTCTCCGGCCCAATTCGTGGAGAAAACACGTGTTGACCATGCACGGGGCATGATGGTTGAGAATATCCCATTGAAAACCGTGGCTGAGAAAAGCGGCTTTGGCGATTTACAGCGTATGAGACGCGCTTTTCAGCGGAGGTTTGGGGTGAACCTGGGCGATTATTTATCCGCCTTCAGGGGCTGACCCGGCGTGCCGCGTTCGTCTTCCGCCAGTCCCACGAGAGACCTGCCACGCTGCATTCTCGTGAGTGGCCCGTCGAGCGCGGGGAAGACGACACTTGTGGGTGCGCTTCAGAACCGGTTTCAGAAGATGTTCTTGGGTTTCGGGATTGATAGCATCCTGTATTCGCTGCCACCTGCCGACCTCGCGGCGATGAAGGCTGGGCGGTCGATCAATCGCGAGGGATACGCTTACAACCTGCTGGTCGAGGCGCACCACGCTGCGATCCGAGCTATCCTTGCGTCCGGATGCAGGGTAATCGTGGACACCGCCTTTCTGCGTCCCGCACATCGCATTGGCTTCGATACTGCGGTCAAGGGCTTCGACACATTCCGCATCGGTGTAACCTGCAACCTGGAGGAGCTGGACCGACGGGAACGCGAGCGCGGGGACCGCCCGATCGGAAGCGGGCGACGCGAGGCGGGCGTCGTTCATGAGGAGATGCGCTACGATCTCGTGGTAGACACGACCGACACGCGGGTGGATGCGCTACTGAACCAAGTGCTCGATGCGCTGAATGAGTGGTGCCACGCGAGCGGCTTGGACGGCAAGCGAACCTAGCCGTTAGGATTTCGACAGAATTCGTTTTGAATCCAATGAACTACGTCCATCACAGGTTTCGACGTAGCTGGCTGCGTCGGCCAAACCAGAAAAATATACTCTCCAGAAGCCTGCTTATCTCGCCAAACCTCTCTAAGACGGCCCGCATCAATATCATCTTGGACAAATAAATATGGTACGATTGCAATGCCCTGGTTGTTTATTGCCGCATCTATCGCCAGCGAGGCAGAGTTGAAATTCAATGGCTCCAGTGTCTCTTGCGCGCAATGACGCGCTAACAGTTTATCCCATCTTCGGTGGCTATCTTGTATCAGCGATGACGCAAGTACTCTCTCTAAACTGGGTTGAACGCCGATACCGGGCAGATCAGCACTGCACACTGCTACCAGTTCCAGTTCAATAAGCCGTTGCATCTGCTGTCCGTGACAGGTTCTAAAAGTTTTCCCATGTCGCAGAGCAATCTCGTTTTGATGCAAAGGCCGCTCAAGCACCTGTGCGCTGGCCTCGATGGTCAGTTTTAATCCCGGTTTCAACTTTGAAAACATCGGCAGTCGAGGGGCGAGCCATTTCCGCGCGATAGTCGGCGAAACATGCACCGTGACCTCATTGCCAAGCTGCCGGACTTGGCTTGCCGTCTTATCCAACATGTCGAGACAAGTTTCAACGGTTTGGAATAGTTCTTGACCAGCCCGTGTGAGTGAAACACCGCGCGGTTCACGCTCAAACAGCATTACACCCAACTCTAACTCAAGTTGCTTGATACGTTGGGAAATGGCGCCTTGAGAAAGGTTCGTCTCCACTCCTGCCTTGAGGAAGCTGCCATGACGGGCAGCGGATGCGAACATTCTGAGGGAGTTCAGGTTCAGATTTTTCACAAGCACTTGAACGTATTAGTTTTTCTAAACCCTATGGCTGAAATCATGGTTAGTCAATGAAGTGAAGTGGTGAGATAGGACAGAGAACCGTTCCGATGATGCTGCATGAGGGCCAACCCAATGCCTCACTCCGATATTCTTTTCTCGCTGCTCACTATGTCGGGAATTTTGGCTCTAGCCTGGATGACACCAGGCCCCAACATGCTTGCAGTGATTGACTCGTCTCTGAGAGGCGGCTGGTCCGCCGGATTCATAACAGGGCTCGGTATTTCAACCGGAAACGTCGTTTGGAGCATTGTTGCAATTGCTGGCAGCGATGTGGTCTTCCGTGAGTTTCCTCAGCTTATTCTAGCAATCCAACTGTTGGGGTGTGCCTATCTTCTATACTTGGGTTATCGCTCCTTAAGAACAACACTGACACCGAGTGCAGATAACGGTGTTCCACAAGCACCAAAGGGCCGCGGCTCATTCTATGTGACCGGGCTCATTGTCATCTTCACAAACCCAAAGGCGATTCTGTTCTTCGCGTCAGTGTTCACAGCGCTTATTCCACCGGATGCAAGCGCCACATGGAAGATGGCGGCCGTGTTTTTGAGCGGCGTCATTCCGACCCTGGGGCATACTTTCACCACGACGGTGCTGTCTCGGCCACGAATGGTGGAAAAATACTATGCCAAGCAACGATACATCTCAGCGGTGTTTGCCGTGGCCTTCTTTCTTATCGCCCTAAATCTGCTGACAAACCTCGTTAACTAGCAACAGGTAGCAATGCTGGTGTTAGCCGGGGTATCGGTCTATAGCGGACATTGAATCAATCGTCCCGAACGGCAGCAAAGTCCGCATCTTGATCCTTTAGTGGTTTATCATGCGACGGCAGGTGTGCGGATAACACCCGGCATTTGAGACTTTTCCCGTACGGGGAGTTGACCGCAGCCATGGTGTGCGCAAGCCTTGTCGCAAGCCTTGTCGCAAGCCTTGTCGCAAGCCTTGTCGCAAGCCTTGTCGCAAGCCTTGTCGCAAGCCTTGTCGCAAGCCTTGTCGCAAGCCTTGAGATTGAATGGACTCATCTGTTTTGTTTGTTATACTTATGCGTGTGTACCTTTAAGGCATTTGCATGAGCTTGTTTCCTATTTGGCGCGGGGTTGTCCGCATCCCTGCACTTCCCACGAAAATCCAAAAGTTTGGCGCTTCCACTCTTCGCCATAGTCTTTTTGAGAGCTTCGAAGCACAAGCTGAGATTTCTGATATCCCGAACAGTAGCTACAAGCGTATTGCTACCAGATGTAAGCCTCCGTTTGATACCATGCTGCTCCGTCCGAGGGGCGTGAAGCGAGTTGAAAGTGATAAGCTCGTGCTCGCAACTTCCGATAGCGACTGGCACGAGAGTAAGAGGCTTGATGATCTCCAGCTTGAGAACACTGCGTGCCTTGAGAAGGCGCTCTTTTCGCCTGAAGAAGTTACCGCATCATGGGCCGGAGACTTTAGCTTTCGGGAGTATGATCCGGAGACGGAAATTGCAGGCCTCAGGCGTCCTCAGATTGGTTCACTTCATGCGATTTCAGCCCACTTCGCTGTAGGAAGCGAGTTTGAAGAAGCGACCATTGTTCTGCCAACAGGGACAGGGAAGACCGAGACGATGCTGGCTTCGCTGGTATATCGTAAAATTCCCAGACTCCTTGTGCTTGTCCCCTCAGATGCTTTGCGCAAACAGATTTCTAGAAAGTTTGAGAAGCTGGGTATCCTTCGAGATCTTGACTGCGCTCGGGCGGAGACCTTCAACCCAAGCGTATTGACGCTTAAGCAAGGGATTCAGGAACTCGAGCAACTTGAGACAATCCTCAATCAGTGCAACGTCATTGTAACCCTCCCAAACACGCTTGCATCGTGTAGCGATGAAATCTTTGAGCGCCTTTGTCAAAGCTGCTCTGATCTGTACGTTGATGAGTCTCATCACGTTCCCGCTGCGAGTTGGCAAAGGGTGAAAGATCAGTTTTTTGGGCGCAAGGTCATACAGTTCACCGCCACACCGTTCCGGCAAGATCGCAAGCATATCGGCGGCAAGATCATCTTTAATTATCGTCTGAGCGACGCTCAAAGCGATGGTTATTACAAGCCGATCCGCCTTGAGACCGTGGAAGAGTTTGGAGAAACTCATGCTCGGGACTACGCCATAGCCGAAAGAGCACTCGAAGTGCTTCGAGCGGACATAGCAGACAAAAAAGAGCACTTCATGATGGCCCGCGTCACGAGGTGGGAACGAGCGGAAGAAGTCCTGAAAATCTATCAGAATCTGGCACCCGAATTTCACCCAGTAGCGGTATATACGGGAACCGGAAGAGGCCCAAAAAACAAAGCAGCTCTCGAATCTCTGATGAGCCTTGAGCCGAATACATCTCGGATTGTGGTGTGCGTGAATATGCTCGGAGAGGGCTTTGATCTGCCGAACTTGAAAGTTGCAGCGATCCACGAAAATCACAAGAGTCTCGCAGTAACGCTGCAGTTTGTTGGACGATTTACCCGTAAGGCAGACAATGTGGGTGACGCCGCAGTAGTAGTGAACATCGCAGATAGCAACGCGGAAAAGAGCCTCAGAGACCTCTACGCAGAAGGAGCTGACTGGGACCGAGTTATCAGCCGCTTGAGTGAAAACAAAATTCAGGGTGAGCTTGAACTTCAGGAGGTTATCGAAAGCCTCAAGAAAAGTGGGACGCTGCACGAAAAGCTATCGCTTTGGAACCTCAGTCCTAGTCTTTCAACGCAGGTGTATAACACCAAATGTGTCGCTTGGAATCCGCTAGCGTATAAGGAAGTTCTCAAAGGGGCAGGGCAGTACTGGCATGCTCTGAGTGATCAGGAAAACGTCCTGATTGTCGTTGCTTATCTTGAAAGCAACGTGAAGTGGGGACGCTATGAGAGTCTCAAAGAAAGCTCTTATGAGCTGCTGATTGCGTATTGGGATGAGGAGAACAATACACTCTTTATGAACTCGAGTTCGTATGACGCCATGAAAGTTGGATCAGTCGCGACGGCGATCTGCGGGGAGGATACAGAGCTTCTTACTGGCGATCCTGTTTTCCGCGTTCTCAACAATGTGCAGTTGCCACTTGCGAAAAATCTTGGCTCATCCCGTCTCGGGGCGATCAGCTTCACCTCCTACTTCGGACCCAATGTCACGGAAGGCCTCGCGAGTATCGAGGTGCGAGAGTCAGCGCTGAACAACATTGCATGTCTTGGCTATGAAAACGGAGAAAAGGTGCTCTGGGGAGCCGCTGCAAAGAAGGGAAAGATTTGGCAGCAAAGCAGTGGTTCGATCGACGATTGGCTCAAATGGTGTGCGAGCACTTTGCTCAAGCTGCAAGACGCCAGCGATGATGCTGAGAATATCACCAAGGGCTTCCTTCGGCCTCAAACGCTTTTGGCTCCCTACGATCAGCACCCTATCTCTATCCAGTGGGGTGAGTACCTTCAAAGCTCCTTCTCAAACTATCTCTCGCTTCACTTCGGAGAGCATATAGTACCCCTCTATCTCGCAGACTTGCGGATTGATGAGGTCGAAGGGGATGGAGCCATTCTCTACTCAGTTTTCAGCGATGAGCATGCGGCTCAGTTCCGCTTCAAGATCGATGAGAAGGTTCCTAATGGCTATTTTCATGAGCAAATTTCTGGGGAAGTGGTTCGCTTTCAAACGAGCAAGGAGCGCCTGCGAACCTTTGATGAGCAGATGCTCGTTGACCCGCTGCTGGTGCGTTATGTTGACGGCACTTATTCGTATAACAAGTTCCACATTCCCTTTGATCTTGAAGCAGACGACTTTCCTGCCGAGCGGCTTGAAGCGATTGACTGGACGGGCATTGAGCTGAACCGAGAGTCGATGGGGAAAAACAACAAGGAAAACACTGTACAGTACCGTAGTTTTCAGGCGCTCGAGTCAGAACATGACCTCATTTTCAATGACGATGACGCAGGGGAAGCGGCTGACCTTGTCTGCCTCAAAGATGTAAGCTCCGAAGAGATCCGTCTCACGCTCGTACATTGTAAGAATGCCAAAGGCGGGAAGACCTCAGGTGAGATTGAAAATCTCTACACCGTCTGCGGCCAAGCGCAGAAGTCGATAACAGTGAAGCACGAAGGCCTACAGAAGCTTTCGGTCTCACTCAGGAGGCGTCACGAGAAGTGGGCGAAGCAGGGTGCTTCGCGGGTACTAAAGGGTGATCTGAAGCTGCTATCCTACTTTGTTGAAAAGTCTCGAAAAGCCAAACTCACCTTCAGTGTGGTGATTGTTCAGCCATCTGTCAGCGCTCAGACCTACACGCCTGCCATGGCGAAGCTTCTGGCGAACACTGAGCTTTTTTTGAAAAGCACAACTGAGGCAGAATTTCGCTTCATAGGCTCATAGGAAGCCTCGGCGGACAAAGCCCGCTTCTTTCTATTCCGTTCGAAGGCGCGAACCCCAAAATGCCTTCAATGAAAAAGCATGGATAGGCCAAATAGATACTCACCTATGCCGCACATGGTGTTGTCCCAAATGCCTCTTTCGAAGCGACAAACTTGCGAGCCCTTAACTTGAGCGGCGACAACGAATGCAAATGCTTGGGCAGCGGCCAATGCGGCTGCAGAGGCCTTAAGTACTCCAGTGCCGATATCTACTTCCTCGCCGATGGCCTCCAGCGCTCGCTGAGATCGCTTTTCTCTTCGATTTTTGCTTTGCAAGAACCATGCAACCCATGCTCCGTAGATCGGAACGCCAAAATAGACTTTTGCGAGCAACGAGCTGATAGAGCCGCTGGTCGGAATAAGCAGCACGAGTAACAAGGCCGCGAAGGCCAGCCCGCACAAGATTGCAATGGAACGGCTCTCGCCTTCCGTAAGTCTCAATGCAAGGCGTTTGCGGGCTTCTACGGCCAAATCTGTCAACTGCTGGCTTGGATCGAACTTGTTCATCTCGCCCAAGTCGATAGGCGGCTTGTTTCTGATCGCCTCAAGATACGCTCGCCCGAGTGGATAGGCCTTCAGATCGGCAAGTGCGTCGTTCTCCAATAGCTGCACTGTGCGCGCACATATCCGCTCCAGGTACGCAGGTGAGCGATAGGGTTCCATGCTCTCGTGACCCAAAATTAGTGCCGGGTCGTTTTCGCTGTCCGATGCACGGGCCGCATGCGCTATTGCGTCGTATTTGTACTCCCCATTTGCGCCTTCCGCCCGATACTTGAGGTTTTGCCTCTTTAGTGCTGATTTTTGCTTCAGAAAGCCCGGAACTTCGCGCATGTACCGCTCAAAGGTTAATTGGTCATGCTCGCATACGAGTTGAGTTTTTTTGTCAATTACTGGCGTGTAGGTGAGGTTGAAGCCTTCCTTGCCTGCGCCTTGGCATGTCGAGCAGACGTTCTCGCCGGTCCCGGAACAACCACCACATTGGACTTCGCTTCGACCATCGCAGCAGGGGCAGGTGCGACTCCCATTTTGGCATCCACAATATATGCTGCGCCCCTTTCCGCCGCAGCCCGGGCAAGCTCGCGTTCTGGTTTCTAAGCGATAGAATGTCTGTCCGCCAACTCCTCTGTAGGGCACGTTTTCGCTGTAATCTTGCCGTCCACTGCCTCCACAACTGATGCACCTTAGCAGGCCGCTACCATCGCAGTTGGTGCAGGTGACATAGCCACTTGAACAGCTAGTGCATTTTACAACTCTTCTTCCGCCGCAGGAGCGGCATCGTAGCTTGCGGGCTCCACTACAGCTTTGACAGGTTCGGCTGTGGCTGGCGGAGAATGGCTTTTTGAATTGCTCGAATTTTCCGTCTTGGGCCGGGTCGGAGATATATGCCTTCAGCCAGTCACCATTGATGCGGTCATGGAACGTACGGTCTAGCTTGGCCAGAGCTTCAGTGCGGGTGTCGTGCGAGTCTGGCGGCGCAGTTTCTTCCACAACTTCTTTTTCGAGAGTGACTGTTGCTTTCACCGAGAACGAGAAGGTCGCCGTCTCAATGTTGAACTGCCGATCTTCCTCCGAACCCGTATCGATCTGGTCCTGTGCGATGATCTGCTGAAGGCGCGAGCCTATCCTGTTTGCTTGTTCGTTGATCATGGTGCGAGGCGGGCTCTTCGGGTTTGGCGTCTGGTCTTGAACAATACGAAGAGCCTACTCAAAGGCTTCATCTCTTTGTTGGAGCCTGGAAAATAGTTTACTTTTCGATTGCGCTTTGGGTGTCGAGGCCGCAAGCTTTCCCGCAAGCTTTCCCGCAAGCTTTCCCGCAAGCTTTCCCGCAAGCTTTCCCGCAAGCTTTCCCGCAAGCTTTCCCGCAAGCCTTCTGAAGCGGGATTCAAGGATCAGTCTCCGCCATCCTTTCCCGGATCATGTCCAGAACTCCGTTAGCTTTCATTCTACGGACCTCTGTCACGCGGGTAAGAGCTTGGTCAAATTGCTTATCGTCGCCAGTTGCGTAGGAGTGCTGCAAGAGCTGGAATTGCTGTTCAACGCTTTCGGCAAGAGCCTCGTCGCTATGCCCATCAAGTATTGGGCTTTGGTAGCTTGGGTTCTTAAGCTCTTTGTCTAGTTCTTCAGCCATTTCCTCATCGGCCAGATCATCCGTCAACCGTTGTGCCACTCTCTTGATCGAATGATCCGTCCGCCGAACGGAGACTGGCCAGTCGGCGACTTTGAGGACAACGTGTGCTATGACCTTATCGACTGGCGCGGAACGATAGGCTTTTAAGCAAGCTGCAAAGAGGCTGATGGCAAGCCTGGCGTCGTCCAGTCGGCACCGCCTGTGCGGTACTTCCGGCGGTAGTCCAAAGATATCGGATAGCTCAACGTCACCGCGGGTGACGATCTTTTCGACTATGTCGCCGGGTACGGGCGTAACGCCAGTCTCATAGTTGTAAAGTGAACGGCGAGTAACACCCAATTCATCGGCGAAATCTGTTCGGGATAGCCCGCGTTTCTTGCGATAGTCGGTAATGCCCTTCGCAAGTGAGGCTGGCTTTCGTGTTCGCTTGAGTTCTTTTGTGCGCTTCTCGGCAAGGTTGAATTCATACCTCTTCTGCCATGCTGCACGGCGCTGTTTGTCGTCCCAAGTTTCGAGTCGGCGAAGACTTCCGTCATTCCCAAAATTGAAACCTCGTCCATTAAACATCTCAGCACCCAAAATTATGAGAAAATATCTTCCCATAGATACTGAAGGTTTGTCTAGGGCGGGATTGCCTCTGGAAATGTGCAGAAACCTGTAGAAACCTGAATTTCAATACATTTAGGTGAGGCTTCAAGTGCAAAATCTCGAAGATATGCTAACCCCAGAGGAATGGTGCAAAAGGTTGCGCAAGACGGGTGCAGTCGTGTCAGCTCGGGCGTTGCGGACCAAGGCTCGAGAGCATGGTCAGTTCTATTCGATAGGTCGAGCAATGATGCTGAGCGCCAAGCAACTCGAAACACTCATGAGCCTCGATGCCTCAAACACGGGGGCTGAGTGATGGATTTCAGCGTTAAAGCAATCAGCCTAGTTTCGTCTGATGACCTCGCTGCGGCGCTTGGTTTTGCATCCCCGAACGATGCGTTTCGCGGGTTTTGTCGCAATTTGGGGATCACGCCAGTTCGAAGAAACCCGAACTTCTTCGACCCCAAGCTTGTAAGGCTCCGCTTGGATCAAGCCCAAGGGCTGCCAGCAGCTATCGCCGCAGGTGCGAATGAAGGTGACCTAGTTGCAGCAAGGAGGGCAAGGCGTGCCGCGCAGTAGTTTGCCAAAAGGAGTTCATAGGGTCCGACGTAAGACTGTCGAAGGCATTCGGTACCATTTCTATGCCTGGCGGGGTGGTCCAAAATTTTGGACTGACACGGTCAGAGAGCCACGTGATCCAAAATTTCTGATCGCTTACGCCGAAGCGATCAAGACGCGGCATTTAGTCGACTATATGACGCCGCAAATGGTGGACGACTTCCTGGACAGTACAGCGATGCCCAAGGGCGAACGAACACAGGCTGACTACAGGAAGTGGGCGCTACGTTTTGCAGAAGAGTTCGTCGACGACCCTGCGATGCTTTGGGAAAACCCAAAGTCGCGCGGGGAGTTGAACGAGTGGCGGGCCAAGTGGAAAGACTCGCCTAAGCAGCATGACTATGCTGGAACCGTTGCCGTGCGCATTCTGAATTGGGCTCGTGACGAAGGGAGGATCGCTGCGCACTACTGCGACCGCCTTCACCGTATTTACTCCGTGGATCGGGCTGAGATTGTTTGGACCGAAGCGGACCAACAAGCGTTCAAAGACGCTGCGCCATCTTGGGTGAAGCGCGTGATGATACTCGCGTGCGAAACAGGACTGAGGCCCGCAGACCTGGTGCGCCTGACACGAGGCAACCTTGAAAGCTTCGACGGGATTGACCGCTTTCGGGTGCGTACTCAGAAGCGAGGGCGGGTAGCGCATATCCCTGTAACGCCGGAACTGCGACAGTTGATCGACGAAACGCCCGCCGATCAGCTCGTTTTGCTGGTCAATGACCGGAATAAACCGCTTCGGCCAACATCGGCTAGCCGAGCCATCACACGATACCGAGACCGCATAGCTGAAAAGCTGAGCGATCCGACGCTCAGGCTCCAGGATACGCGCGGAACGGCTGCCACAAGGCTTCTTCGGGCAGGTCTGGGACTGAACCAAATCGCAAATCACATGGGTTGGTCGCTTCGTTACGCCGCCGCTGTGATCGAACATTATGCCGCTGTTTCGCCTGCTGAGAGCGCGGAAGTCCTCGACTTACTGCAGCGCGAAAAGCAGCGCCGCGAGGGCAAAACTGTAAACGCAACTGTAAACGCCCTTAACGGGGCAAAGAGAGGAGAGAGCTAAGTGCTTGAAATTAAATGGAGGCGAGTACCGGAATCGAACCGGTGTACACGGATTTGCAATCCGCTGCGTCACCACTCCGCCAACTCGCCTTACGTCCCGTGTCTCAGGGCTTGGTGGTGTGGGCGTGTCGTAGGCGTATTTGTGGCCAAGCGCAAGTCCAAACCTAGCTGTTTGGCGATCGATTTCCGGTCGATCATGGGCATCTAGCTAGCGGCACATCACCCCGGTAAAGCGAAAGAGGTGCGTATCATGAATATTGGTCATCGTCGCGGAAGCCGCTTGCGGGATTGCTGAGGCTGACTATCTATGGCAAGACACTTAACTAACGTCTTTAAAATGATAGGCCTAACATGACCGATTTTGCCATGCGCCGCTCGATGATGGTGGACACACAGGTTCGCCCGTCGGATGTAACCAAATTCCCGATTATTGATGCGATGCTGTCAGTGCCGCGCGAGGATTATGTGCCAGACGGAAAGCGCGAAGCGGCTTATATGGGAGAGAACATCTCGTTGGGCGGCGACCGGGTCGTGCTTGAGCCCCGCACATTGGCCAAGATGCTCGATGCAGCGGATATCCAGCCAGATGAACTCGTGCTCGATCTGGGGTGCGGATTGGGGTACAGCGCTGCGGTGTTGGCCCGGTTGGCGGATTTCGTGATTGCTGTTGAAGAAGACGACGCGATGGCGACCGAGGCACAAACAGCGCTTTCCGAGCACGGAGCAGACAATGTGGCTGTGATTGCCGGCCCGTTGATTGAAGGGAGCGCCAAGAACGCCCCCTACGACGTGATCATGATAGAAGGTGCCGTGGAAACGGTGCCAAGCATGATTACGGACCAGCTTAAGGATGGTGGACGGATTTGTGCTATCTTTGCCGATGGCATGCTTGGCACCGCAAAGATCGGCTACAAGATTGATGGTGACATCGTTTGGCGTCACGGTTTCAGCGCGGGGGCCCCTTTGTTGCAAGGCTTTCAAAAGCCAAGCGCTTTCGTACTTTGATTTAGCCAATAAGCGACTTAGCGTCGGCCGCGAACAAGAGGTGCCAAAATGAGTAAATTCATCAATTCCAAGTGGGCCGGATACGCGCTGGGAGCGGTTCTGACAGCCACCGGAGCCTCTGCCGTGATGGCGGAAAGCCTGTCCGATGCGATGGCGTCAGCGTACAAGCACAGCGGATTGCTGGAGCAAAACCAAGCTCTGCTGCGGGCTGCGGATGAAGATGTTGCAATTGCTCAGGCAGCCTTGCGTCCGACGTTAAGCTATGCCCTGCAAACTGGATTTGCCGATCCCAATCTTTCGGTTTCCGGAAATTCCGGTTGGGCGACATCGGCAGAGTTGACCGCTCAGATTCTGATTTTCGATTTTGGTCGCGGAAAAATGGGGCTGGAGGCTCAGAAAAGCCTGGTCATGGCGACGCGCGATAGCTTGAAAGGGGTCGAGCAGCAGATTTTGCTTCGTGCGGTGAAGGCATATCTGGATGTTCGATCTGCCGCGGAAAACGTGCAACTTCAACAAAACTCGGTACGTGTCCTGACGCAAGAGCTGCGTGCGGTGAATGACCGTTTCGAAGTGGGTGAAGTGACGCGAACAGATGTGGCACTATCCCAAGCCCGCATCGCAGCTGCGCGCGCGGCAGAGGCATCTGCGCGTGGTAATCTTGCCATCGCACGCGAGGAATACCGCGTTGCAACCGGGCATCTTCCGGGGCCATTGTCGGCGCCGCCTGCGCTTCCCACAACGGCCAAGACGCTTGAGGCAGCCAAGGCGGTCGCTCGCCAAAACCACCCGGATATCCTTGCCGCGCAGAACAATGTCGCTGCAGCAGATCTTGCGATAGGAATCGCACAAGCTGCGATGAAGCCCTCGATTGTGGGCAACGCCGAGACGAAATGGCAGCAACAAGGAGGTCAAGACAGCACCTCAGCATCCGTCGGCATCAGGCTTCAAGGTACAATCTATGCGGGCGGACGGCTGTCGGCTGAATACCGTAAAGCCGTGGCGCAGGCCGAAGCCGCAAAGGCTGGGCTGCACTATGCGCGCCATGGTGTTGATCAGGGGGTCGCGAATGCCTGGGCGCAGTTGGCGATTGCACGTGCGTCACTGGAAGCCACAGATCGACAAATTCGCGCGAACCGAGTTGCGTTGCGCGGGACACGCGAAGAGGCGTCGCTGGGGTCACGGACAACATTGGATGTGTTGAACGCCGAACAGGACCTTGTGCAAGCTCAGACCAACCGTGTGAATGAGCAATCAAATCAATATCTTGCCGTTTACTCACTTCTGTCTGCCATGGGTCTTTTAACGGCGGAGCATCTGAACCTTGGTGTCGTCATCTATGATCCCGAAGCCTATTTTAACGCCGTGAAATCGGCCCCGGTGCATCGCATCAGTCCGCAGGGTCAGCGGTTAGACAGCCTGTTGGAAACACTTGGCAAAAAATGAAACAGTTCGTTTAGTTGTGCGAACGCCGCTCATTGGGTAGAGTTCCTGTAATGAAGGCCGGATCGACCGGCCCAAGGAGCAACTATGCAGGTGGTTTTGCATGTCTGACCCGGTTTCAAATGCCGAGATTGAGGACGTTCTTTCATCGATTCGACGTCTGATTTCCGAAAGTAATACGCCTTCAGGGCCTGATGCGTCTGCGAAAGCTGACAAGCTGGTTCTGACGCCGGCATTTCGCGTGCACGACGACGAAGCAGCGCCGAAGGTTCCGCCCAAGGCCAGCGCAAGTACTCCCGTTTCCCGGGTTGAAGATGCGGCGCCAGCTGCCGATATATCGGTTGTACCAGACGACACGACGCCGGTGTTTTCGCATCGCGGGTATTCAAAAGCTCCGGTTGAGGATGCTGAAGAATTGCCGCTGAAAACGGATGACGCCAGGCCGACGACTGGCGCCCGAACAGGCCCGATTGATGTGGCGGAGGAGAAGATCTCTGATCGCTTCGATTCTTGGGAGCCTGACGAGGGAGAGGAAACCACCGCCTCAGATGTGCTTAAGTTCCATGCAGCTCGGTTGAACGCAGACCGACCAGATGGCAGTGAGCCGATTGTAGGAGAGGCCGATATTCAGGCTTGGCCATCCGATAAGCCCGTGCCGGACGCACCTTACGTGGACGTACAGAATGAAGATTCTGCTGACGAGGCGATCGTGCTGACACCCACAGATCAGACCCAGCCGACATTGCGTAACCTACCTTCCAAATCTGTGGAGATTGTCGGTGAAGATACAGACATCATCGATGAAGAGGTGGTACAGGCAATGGTCGCCAGACTTGTTCGCGAAGAGCTTCAGGGAGAGGTGGGCGAGAAAATCACCCAATCTATTCGTCGCTTTGTTCGCCGTGAGATCGAACGCGCGATCACCCTAAAAGGCTTGGAGTAAACGCGCGGTTAGTGCGCAATCTCAAGGAACAAATCTAGGTTTAACTCTGTCTCGAGATGTTGGGCCAGATCGTCCAGTGTTTTGTCTACTTGGGCTTCAAATCCGGTCTGACAACCTTCTGCCCCAAGGGTTTGAAGGTAAGTGTCGCGAAACGCGTCGGCCGAAAACAATCCGTGTAGATAGCAGCCCAAGATACGGCCATCGGCGGTTGCCGCACCTTCTTTCTGACCATCTATTGATAGCCATGCATTCGCGCGATCAGGGCCGTCCGTTTGGCCCAAATGAATTTCATACCCCTCCACTGGACACCCCGTTGCAAGGTGGACAGCCTGCGTCAGTGCAAGAGTTTTCTTAGGCTCTAGGTGAGTGACGACATCTAAATGTCCAAGGCCGGGAACGCGCCCGGGTGGCCCTTCGATTCCGTCATTGTCGATGATCTCGCGCCCCAGCATTTGGTAACCGCCACATATGCCGATGACATGTCCGCCGCGCCGGATGTGGGCGTGCAGGTCGATGTCCCAGCCTTGTGCGCGAAAGTCCGCAAGATCGGCAATTGTGGATTTCGAGCCGGGGATAAGTACGACATCCGCGTCACCGGGCAACGGACGGCCCGGTTCGATAATGTCGACCGTCACATTAGGTTCGTTCACCAGTGGGTCCAGATCGTCAAAATTGGCAATGCGGTTCAGGCGTGGCACTGCGATTTTGAATGCGCCACCGGGGCGGGTGGCAATGTCCATCACATCTTCGGCCGGTAGACGCCATGCGTCCGCGAACCAAGGTAAAGTGCCAAGGTCACGCCATCCGGTGCGGCGCGCAATCTCGGCAGCGCCCTCAGCAAATAATGTGGGGTCTCCACGGAACTTGTTTACCAGAAATGCTTTGATCCGGTTGCGATCATTGTCTGGGAGGACCGCGTGTGTTCCAACAAGTTGGGCAATCACGCCGCCTCGGTCGATATCACCTGCCAGCACAACCGGTAGATCGGCGGCCTCAGCAAAGCCCATATTCGCGATGTCACCATTGCGAAGGTTTACCTCTGCGGGGCTGCCGGCCCCCTCCACAATTACTAGGTCGCGCCCATGGCCAAGCCTGTGGAAGCTTTCAAGCACACGCGGCATCAGCTCGGCTTTCGCTTTGCCATAGTCACGCGCCTTCATTGTGGCAAAGCGTTGGCCCTGAACGATGACCTGCGCGCCGGTATCCGTCTCGGGCTTCAGTAGCACGGGATTCATGTCAACCACGGGATCCAAGCCGCAGGCGCGAGCCTGCAGAGCTTGCGCGCGCCCAATCTCGCCGCCATCAACGGTGACGGCAGCGTTGTTCGACATGTTTTGCGGCTTGAATGGCGCGACGTTCAGTCCACGCTTCACACAAGCGCGCGCAATCCCCGCTACCAGCAGAGACTTGCCAACGTTTGAGCCCGCGCCCTGTATCATGATCGCTTTGGTCATAAAGGTTGAATAGGTGCTTTTCACACACCTGCCCAGTGCTGATGCGACCCAAACCTTGCTACAAACGAAAAACGCGCCCAAAACTGGGGCGCGTCATTCGAATTCAGGCTGTTGGTACTGGGGTTAAGCAGCTTCTGCCTGGGCCGCGTTGCGACGTTCGCTTTCCTCGCGGCTCAGCGCCACCGAGGTACGGATACCTTTAGAGACGAACTCCATCAGGCCTTTCACGACGCGTTCGTTCGGGTCGATACCCGCACAGCTCAGCACTTCACGTCCGTCACGCGAACGTGCCCAACGGGCGATTTGATCCGGCCCGTTGCCATATTTTTTGTCGTCTGCAATCGCGTCATCCAACGCGGCAAGCACCACTGCAGCAAATAGCTTGCGCGAGCGATTGCCCTGTTCGTTGTTGAAAGCAGTACCGTCTACGGAGTCCAGCATGGTCGTCCTTTTTTATTCTTGCTCTTGCGCTCATCGGAGTAGCGGACAATATGGCGTTTTCTGTGCGATTCGGTATCCCCGCAGCCGCATGTCTGCTATGCGCTATTTGCATGGCTTGATTGTCGGAATTGGCAAGATAGCGCTATCTTGCCAGACCCGGACCGCCAAGATATAGGTGCAGGTCAACAGAGTTCAACCTTTTGAGAAGGTTTAAGAGATGCCCAAGATCAATGGTAACGAAATTCGCCCCGGCAATGTGCTGGAACACAATGATGGCCTGTGGGCTGCGGTAAAAGTCGACCACGTGAAGCCCGGTAAGGGCGGCGCGTTCGCTCAGGTCGAAATGAAGAACCTGCGCAATGGCTCCAAGCTGAATGAACGGTTCCGGTCGGCCGATAAAGTCGAGCGCGTGCGCCTTGAACAGAAAGACCAGCAGTTCCTTTATGAAGATGACGGGATGCTGATCTTCATGGACACCGAGACCTACGAGCAAAATCAGATCCCCGCCGATCTGCTGGGCGAACGCCGCCCGTTCTTGCAAGATGGCATGACGATTGTGGTCGAATTCTATGACACCGAGGCGCTGAACGCCACGCTGCCCCAGAAGGTCACCTGCACCATTGAAGAGACCGAGCCAGTGGTCAAAGGCCAGACAGCTGCCAACAGCTTCAAGCCCGCACTTTTGGACAATGGCGTGCGCATCTCGGTTCCGCCTTTTGTCGGGCAAGGCGAGGCAATTGTGGTCAACACCGAGACCATGGAATACTCCGAGCGCGCCTGATATGCGTTCGGTATGAGGAACAGGGCAGGGCGGTCGCCTTGCCCTTTTTCATTGGGAGTTTTCTGTGACGACAATCCTGTTCAACAAGCCGTTCAATGTGCTGTCTCAGTTCACCGACAAGGGGACAGAGGGCAGCGATAGGCAAACGCTGTCAGACTACATTGATGTCCCCGGTGTGTATGCGGCGGGACGTCTTGATCGTGACAGCGAGGGGTTGTTGGTCCTGACGGATGACGGTCGGCTACAGGCCAAACTTGCAAACCCGAAGCACAAGGTTGCAAAAACATACTGGGTACAAGTCGAAGGCTTGCCGGATGACGCCGCACTCAAGGCACTACGCGACGGTGTCGATCTGAAAGACGGACGAACGCGACCTGCCAATGCGCGCCTGATTGATGAACCCGAAGGGCTTTGGCAACGCACGCCACCAATCCGGGTTCGAAAATCCGTGCCTGATTGCTGGATTGAGTTGAAGATTTCGGAAGGCAAGAACCGACAAGTCCGCCGAATGACCGCCGCTGTCGGTCACCCCACTTTGCGCCTTATCCGGCATGGTATTGGAGCTTACACGTTGGATGGCCTGGGACAGGGAAAATGGCGTTACGCCTAAGATACCGCCCCAATTCTCTTTCCGAAAATATCCCGGGGGTGAGCCACAAAGTGGCGAGGGGCAGAGCCCCTTAGCCGTCCCAACTCACAGACGCGCCACCAGCAATCATACCCGTGCCCGCGCGGTCAAAGCGCAAATAAGCGATGGCCTTCCCATCCGACTGCGTAAACAGCATGCCCACCGGCTTACCATCCCGCGTGATCGGAGTGGCCACTGGAGCGTCGCCAATCACATCGACTGTCGCAAACCCTTTTTTCAGTTCCGTCTTGTGCTTCATACGGGCAGTGACCTCTTGTCCGACGTAACAGCCTTTGCGGAAATCGACACCGCTCAGACGCTCGAAACCAGCTTCGAGCAGATAGGAGTCAGATGTTAGCTCAATCCCGGTTTCCGGGATGCAATGAGCGACGCGAATGGCGTCCCAGTTTACGCCCGCTTCGCCTGGCCGCCCGTCATAGCCTCGCCAGCCAAGGGCTGGATGGCGAGGGTCGGCATATGCACCCTCCGAAGGCGTCCCTAAGCCGCGTGCCGGCGTAATATCCGTGGCCTCAATCGCGACATCGGCGCGCAACTTGTACATGGCCAAACGTTGCGCAAGCGAAGGAGCAATGTCTGAGGACACATCAACCAATATTGCGTCGTCATCGGGCACCAAGAAGAAATCCGCAAGATATTTACCCTGAGGCGTCAGCAGAGCCGCATAGACGATCCCGTCTGCGAGCTTCTTGACGTCGTTGGAAACGAGGCCTTGCAAGAAGTCCTCCCGATCTTTGCCGGTGATACGCAGTACTGTACGGGTCGAGGTTGTGGTCATCATGATCTCCTGTCGCACGTCAGATATAGTCGTGTGTGCACCAAACAAAAGAGGTCAATCGCGTTTACGGCCCCAAAGCCCGCCGGTGAACAAACGACGCAGGGACCAACGGGCGGGTTCTTGCGCGTCAAACGTGACATCACGACGTGTCCGTCGTGACCTTTGCGCAGGTGTCGCAGTTGTTCCGTCGCCATCTTGGAACTGTAGTTTGTAGAGCTGCGCATAGATGCCACCGCGTTCCAGCAGCTCATCATGGGTACCTTGATCGACAACCTTGCCCTGATCCATCACGACGATCTTGTCCGCATCGCGCACAGTCGCCAATCGGTGAGCAATGACCAATGTGGTGCGGTTCTTAGACAGCTCATCCAGCGCCTTCTGCACCAGCTTCTCTGATTTCGCATCAAGCGCTGAGGTCGCTTCGTCCAGCAAAAGGAAAGGCGCATCCCGTAACACCGCGCGCGCGATGGCGACCCGTTGACGCTGCCCACCCGAGAGGTTCGATCCGCGCGGACCAGCCTGTGTGTCCCGGCCGTTTTCCATACGCGGTAGAAAGTCGGATACATGGGCCACATCAAGCGCGTGGTTCAGCTTTTTCTCGTCGACGTCCTTCCGACCCATCAGGATGTTGTCGCGCAGGGTTTCGTCAAAAAGCAGAGCTTCTTGGGCCACCACGGAAAACAGTCCCCGAAGCTGATCCAGCGGGAGCTTTGTGACATCTGCGCCCCCAATCGTAACCTGTCCTGTCTTAGCGTCGGCCAATCGGGTGAGCAGATTGAATATCGTACTTTTCCCCGCGCCAGATGCCCCAACCAACGCGGTTGTTTTGCCGGCTTCGGCGGTGAAGCTGGCACCGCGCAAGACCGGTGTATCCCCGTAAGAGAAGACGACGTCTTTTAATTCGATCTTTGCCTTGCGCGCTGGGCCAGGCAGTGCAGCAGGTTTGGGGGGTGACAAGATCGACGGACGCTCATTGAAAACGCTTCGAATGCGTTCCAAACTGGCCATGGCCGCCTGCCAACCGCCCGATACTTTACCGAGGTTGCGCAACGGATCGAACACCAACGCCATGGCTGTGAAGAAACTCATGAACTCGCCGACGGTTTTGGCGCCAGAGTTGATCTGAATGCCGCCATAGACCAGGACGCCAAAAAAACCGACAGCGGCGATGATGTCCACCATCGCAACAATGCCGCCCTGATAGCTTGTGCTTTGCAGGTGGGTGCGGGCAAAGGTACTGACTTCGCGATCAACGCGCCCCTGTTCGTGGCGTTCTGTGCCTGACAGTTTGATCGAGTTGATGCCATGGAAAATTTCGTCCAGACGGGTCGAGATTTGGGCCGCAGCCCCCCGACTATCGGTTGTGGTGCGCCGCACGCGTTTTTGCAAAATATTCATGGGGATCGTCAGGATCGGTGCGGCAGCAACCGCCACGACGACCCAGAGCCAATCAATCCAAAGTGCAACGCCAAGCAGGGCCAAAAGCGAAACAACATCACGCGCGACGGCCGCTAGCACGACTTCCCAGATGTTTGCGATGGCTTGCGTGTCGCCACGCACCCGTTCAATCAAAGTGCCGGGAGAGTTGTCGCGAAAGAAGCTGCTGTCGAGCGTCAGCATATGCGCAACCATGTCTGATTGAAGCTTCGCCGCGACACGCTGCCCGACATAGACCATCAAGATGCGATGGCCTAACGCAGCAAAGGCACGCACGATGAAGATTCCGGCAACCGCAAGCGCGACCCCAAAAATCGATGCGCGATGCCCAGACGAAAAGGCCACATCGAACATGGGCCGGATCATGTAGCTTAGGCCACCAAGCGCCAGACCCTCTAGCAACATCAGGAACATCGCAGCGAACAGCGGCCACCGATAAGCGCGCATGTAGCTTTTCCACATCCAGCGGATCATGTCAGTGCGCTTGGTGTCGCTCATCCTTTGCTCCGCTTGGCGTGAAACGAGGCGGTGATCGCCTCGGGGTCGTAGTGGTTGGTTAACCAATCCCGGACCGAAATTGGATCGTCTTCAAAGTGGTCCGCGTATGTCTCAAGAAGATGATCCAGAATACCGGCCTTTGACCAGCGCTGATGCGCGTATTTCAACGACAGTTGCGCGCGCGCCGCGTCCAAATCGGCTCCTTTTTGGTCCAACAAGTAAAGTGCGGCGGCAATACCGGTTCGATCTGCACCGGATTTGCAATGGATCAGCATGGGTTTCTCGACCGTTTCCATAAGATCGAGCAGATGCAGATAGTCCTCTTTGCTGCCCAACACGCGTGCGAAAAGTTCATGATCATAAAGGGTCATGCCATAGTCGGCGCAGGCTTCTTTTTCGAACAGGTAATAGGAATATGTATCTTCGCCACGCAGGTTGATGACCGATTTAATCCCGATATCCGCGAGCTTTGGAAAATGCACGGGGTCGGGTTGGTTTGACCGCCAAGCCTCATCTGACAGCTTATAACGGTTGGGCAATATACGCCGCAGGAAGGCGTGATCCACCAGATTGTTGTGACGGCGCGCCGCCTGGCGTCCCTCTGGCGTCGAGATATCTGTGCCGAACGAGCGTTTCCAATTGCGCTCTGTCTGTTTGATCCGGGCATGAAGCTTGGAAAACATGGTGTCTCTGGTGGCTTGGCCCGGCAAGTTACGGGCAATTCCTTCGCCATGTAACCTGTCAGGCAGGCCCATACAAGATCAGGTGCGCCGACACGTCTTGACGGCACCTGGGGCTGGCAGTACCGCTTGGGTGATTTACTTTGCCCTGAGGTCACAATGACACTTTCCTTTGGACGCCCGTTCTTAGCTATTCCAGGCCCTTCGGTGATGCCTGATCGGGTGCTTGCCGTGATGCACCGTCCCGGTCCGAACATCTACGAGGGCGAGCTGGTTGAGATGATGCCAGACCTGATCGAGGGTTTGCGCGGCGTTGCCCGCACCCGTCACGACGTGGCGATCTATATCGCAAACGGGCACGGTGTGTGGGAAGCGGCATTGGCCAACGTGCTGTCGGAGGGTGACAAGGTTCTGTCGCTCTGCACTGGCCGTTTTGGGCATGGCTGGAACGAAATAGCTGAGGCCCTAGGGATCGAAGTTCAGGTGGAAGAGTTCGGGATGCGGGCGCCCGTAGACCCAGACCGGGTCGAGGCGGCTTTGCGTGCCGACAAAGACCATAAGATCCGCGCTGTTCTTATGACACATGTGGATACATCGACTTCGATATTGAACGACGTAGCCGCCGTCCGGGCCGCTATAGACGCCGTACAGCACCCGGCGCTCATAATGGCAGATTGCATCGCGTCCATGGGGTGTGACCGGTTTGAAATGGATGCTTGGGGCGTGGATGTGGCCCTTGCAGCATCGCAAAAAGGTCTCATGGTACCGCCGGGCGTGGGGTTTGTTTTCTTCAACGACAAAGCGATTGCCGCACGCGCGCGGTTAGGTCGTGTTTCTCGCTATTGGGATTGGACGGATCGCGCAAATCCCGAAGTCTTTTATCAGTACTTCGCGGGCACCGCGCCGACGCATCACCTTTATGGCCTGAAAGAAGCACTGACGATGATCCATGAAGAAGGCGGGATGGAGGCTGTTTGGAACCGCCACGCCCATTTGGCGCGTGCCGTTTGGGCGGCGTTTGAAACGTGGTCGCAGGACGGGCCGCTGGAATTGAATGTGGCCAATCCGGCGCATCGTTCGTGTGCTGTGACATCAATTCGGATCGGTGCGCCACATGGCACGATGCTTAGACGCTGGACCGAGGAAAAAACCGGCGTCACGCTGGGGATCGGTCTTGGAATGGACTCGGAAGAAGATCCCAACGCCGACGGGTTCTTTCGGCTGGGTCATATGGGGCATCTGAACGCGCCAATGGTGATGGGCGCGCTGTCGTCTATTCAGTCGGGGCTGATCGCGCTTGATATTCCACATGGGGACGGCGCTTTGGATGCAGCAGCGCGCGTGATTGCCGAAGCTTAGGTTTTGAGTTTGGACATGGCGGCATCCAACGCCGATGGCAACGCCTGAGCCACCAAATCCAGCTCGTCGGGTCGCCCTGCCGAAATCCGGATGCAACGGTTTTGCGGTTCCGCGAAGGGCATACGTACGAACACATCGCGTGCTATCATCTCGTCCAAAACAGCTTTCGCAAACGCGCCGTCCTTCCCGCAATCCACCGCCACAAAGTTGGTGGCCGAGGGTAGGGTGGTCAGTCCATTCTGCTGTGCAATCTCGTCAATCCGCGCGCGGGCGGCTGCGACGTTCCCAACGGTCTGCTCCAGATGGTATCGATCTTTCAGCGCGACCAACGCACCCGCCTGACTGATCCGGCACATACCGAAATGGTTGCGAATTTTGTTGAAGGCCGTGATTAAGGGTGCGGCCCCAATGGCATATCCAACCCGGGCGCCCGCCATCCCATAAGCCTTTGAAAAGGTGCGCATACGTATGACGCGCGGATCATCAGTATCTAACGCAGGTGCTGTCCCTGCTGGGGCAAACTCCACATAGGCTTCATCCAGTATCAGCAGGCACCCCTCGGGCACAGCCTCAATCATCCGCTGCATCGTCGGCGCATCGTGCCATGTGCCCATCGGATTGTCGGGATTGGCGATGTAGACCAGCTTGGCACCCGTCTCGGCGGCTTTGGCAATCAAGGCTTCGGGGTCTTCGTGATCATCCTTGTAGGGCACAGTCTCGAGCCGCCCACCAAATCCCGCCACGTGGTAGTTGAAGGTCGGATAGGCGCCTTGCGAGGTGACAACCACATCCGCCGGCCCAATGATCAATCGCACCAGATAGCCGAGAAGCCCGTCTATCCCCTCACCCACAACGATGTTTTCGCCGCCAATCCCGTGATGAGACGCCAACGCATCGCGCAAATCGAAATTCTCGGGGTCGCCATACATCCAGACGTCCGAAGCCGCTTTCGCCATTGCGTCGATGGCATCGGGCGAGGGACCGAATGTGTTTTCATTCGCTCCCAGTCGGGCCGAAAATTCACGACCACGCGCGCGCTCCTGCGTCTCGGGCCCGACGAAAGGCACGGTTGAGGGGAGGCTGTCGGCAAGCGGGGTCAGGCGGGCATATGTCTTTGTCATATCAGCTTTAGAGCAGGGCAGTTGCGGCTGGGCAAGGTTGTAATTCGCCCCGAAGCACTTACATGAGAATCGTTCTTAACAGTGGAGGGCTTAGTATGCCCAAGATGAACCGACGTGCTTTTCTTGCCAGTGCCGCCGCCGCAGGGGCTGCGACGCGCTTGCCGCAATTAGCAGTTCAAGCCGCAAAAACACCGCCTATGCGTCGTGTGCTGACGCTGGTTTACGACAAATCACTGGGCATGATGCGCGCGGTCGAAAAGATCGTGCCGTGACCCAAAAGAAAAGGACCGGGGAAATCCCGGCCCTTTGCATGTTTATTGAGTTTTCGGTTGCCCTAGATCTCTTGAAGACGGGCAAGGGCGGTTAACAACGTCGCTTCCTCTTCTTCACGGGCGGCAAGGTTGCTGCGGGCTTCGGCAACGACTTCAGCAGGCGCACTTGCTGCGAATTTCGGATTGTTCAAACGTCCCCGCAGACCGCCCAACTCTTTGCCAAGCTTTCCGAGTGTTTTCTCAAGCCGCGCAATCTCTTCATCCACGTCGATGATGTCAGCCAAGGGCAGGGCGAAGATGCCACCTGCCACCGCGACGGTGATGCAGCCCTTGGGCAGCTCGGCCATTTCGGTCACTGAATCAATGCGTGCCATGCGCTTGATCATCATCTCGTTATTCGCCCAGGCGGTGCGACCGGCCTCATCCAGCTCTTGCATGATCACCGGGATTTTCAGACCGGCCTTCACATGCATTTGTGCGCGGGCAGAGCGGATGTTTTCGATCAGCGAGATCACCCAACTCATTTCACGGCTTGCATCCTCATCGACCAACCTATCACCATAAGTCGGCCAATCCGTGTGGATAAGCATCTTTGATGCATCACCTGTCGCGACCCCACGAGTTTCGTCGATTTCACCCCAAAGCTCTTCTGTGATGAAGGGCATGATCGGGTGCAACATGATCAAACTTTGGTCGATTACCCAAGCGAGTGTGGCCCGAGTTTCCTCGGCTGCAGCGGTCTCGCCGTCCTTAAATATCGGCTTTGTAAGCTCGACATACCAATCGCAAACTTTACCCCAGAAAAACGAATAAAGTGCATGTGCTGCGTCATTGAAACGGTAGGAGGCAAAAGCATTGTCCACTTCGTTCAATGTTTTCGCTGTCTCAGAGATGATCCAACGGTTTAGAGTTAGCCCGACCGCTTCAGGTTTGAAATCCGGGTCTGGTTTACACCCGTTCATCAGGCTGTATGATGTTGACTGCCAAACCTTGTTACCAAAGTTGCGATATCCCGCGATGCGGTCTTTCGACAGCTTCAACACACCACCGATTGAGGCCATCGAAGTGTTGGTGAACCGCAACGCATCCGCGCCGTATTCATCAATGATATCAAGCGGATCAATCACGTTGCCCGTGGTCTTGGACATCTTCTTGCCCTTCTCGTCACGGACCAGGCCGTGCAGATAGACCGTGTGGAACGGGTTCTTGCCAGTCACCGCTTGGCTCATCATCATCATGCGCGCGACCCAGAAGAACAGGATGTCCTGTCCGGTGATAAGCACGTCACCGGGGAAGAAGCGTTCGAGTTCATCGGTGTCCTGAGGCCAGCCCAGCGTACCGAAGGGCCAGAGGCCGGATGAGAACCATGTGTCGAGCACGTCGGGGTCGCGGTAGAAACAGATGTATGCTTGTCCTTCCCAGTGACCTTCGTCTCCGACATCGGAGAAACATCTGAATGCGTCTTGATCAACTTCGGAGAAGCCACCGCCGCCAAAGCTATCGCTTTCGAACTTCGAATAGTATTCTTCGCTAGCTTTTTGCCACGCAGTTTCCCAATCGGGAGCGCAGAACGCGACAGGTTGTGAGTAATCAAGCTGCTTGGTTTTTACCTCGCGCGGATTTATGAGCTGGTCGCCAACCTTATCGTACTGTGTTTCAGTGCCATCGATGACTTTTGGCCCATACCAAACCGGCACCTGATGTCCCCACCAGAGCTGACGCGAGATACACCAGGGCTCGATATTTTCCAGCCAGTGATAGAAGACTTTCTCGCCGCTTTCGGGCATGATCTTCACGTCGCCACCCCGCACAGCGTCCAGCGCGGGGCCGGCGATTTTCTCGGCGTCCACGAACCACTGGTCGGTCAGCATCGGCTCGATCACCACGTTTGAGCGGTCGCCGAACGGCTGCATAATCGGTTTGTTTTCGACGTAAGGCACGGTCTCGGTGACTTGGGTCTCGTTCCCGTCTTCATCCTTCTCGGTCCGCGTGACGTCATGCATCACGGCCAGACCTTCGGCGGTGATCTGGTCAACCACCAGTTTACGTGCCTCGAACCGGTCCAGACCGCGATATTCATCGGGGACTAGGTTCATCGCGGCGATTTTTGCCTCGTCGAAATCTTCGTCTCCGTTCGCTATGCGCTGGGCGATCTCGGCCTCTTCTGCATAAGGGCGGCCATCCGCGCGCATGTGCCCGCGCGTGTCCATCAGCGAATACATCGGAATGCCGCCGCGCTTTGCGACCTGATAGTCGTTGAAGTCATGCGCGCCGGTGATTTTCACGGCACCGGAGCCGAAATCCATCTCGGGATATTCGTCCGTGATGATCGGGATCAGGCGGCGATGTTCTTCCGGCCCGACCGGGATTTCGCAGAGCTTACCGACAATGGGGGCGTAGCGCGCATCATCGGGGTGGACTGCCACGGCACCATCGCCCAGCATGGTTTCGGGCCGCGTGGTCGCGATCGAGATATAGTCACGCGTCTCGCTCAGCGTGATATTCCCGTCTTCGTCCTTCTCGACATAAGTGTAGGTCGCGCCACCCGCCAGCGGGTATTTGAAGTGCCACATATGACCGGGGGTCTCGAGGTTTTGTACCTCAAGGTCCGAAATCGCGGTTTCGAAATGGGGGTCCCAGTTGACCAGTCGCTTGCCGCGATAGATCAAACCTTTTTCGTACATTTCGACAAAGACTTTCAGCACGGCGTCATGGAAATCCGCCGAGTTCTCGTGCCCCGTGCGCGGATCACCCGGCGCGCCAGCCATGGTGAACGCGTTGCGCGACCAGTCGCAGGTGGAGCCAAGGCGTTTCAGCTGATTGATGATGGTCGAGCCGTATTCGCCCTTCCATTCCCAGACTTTATCAAGGAACTTCTCGCGGCCAAGTTCGCGGCGACCGGGCTGTTGCGTCTCGGCCAGCATCTTTTCGACCTGCAACTGGGTGGCAATGCCCGCGTGGTCCTGACCCGGTTGCCACAGCGTGTCAAAGCCACGCATCCGGTGCCAGCGGACCAGAATGTCCTGAAGTGTGTTGTTGAACGCATGGCCCACATGCAGCGCGCCTGTGACGTTGGGCGGCGGGATCATGATGGTGAAGCTGTCAGCGCCCTGTTTGGCATTCGCCCCTGCTTTGAACGCGCCTGAATCTTCCCAGGTTTTATAGATGCGTGCCTCGGCTGATGCTGCGTCGAATGTCTTGTCCATGGCCATGGTCGTCGTCCCAAATCGGATAATTTCAAGACCGTTTACCCAAGTGCGCGCCAAAGGGAAAGCCCGGTGCCAAAAGACAACGCCCGAGCAATGGCCCGGGCGTTGTTTCATCTGAAATTTGGGTTGGGTCAGAAATCCATCTGATACCCGATCGAGGCCATCAAGGATGGTTTGTCTGAATAGGCCGTCTGGTGCACGCCGAGCCCAAGATCATAGCTGCGTCCGCCGCTGAGATCGTGGGTATAGTGTGCTTCCGCAAACAAGCGTTGTTCGTGTTCCAGAGTTGGCCCTGCGATTGCAAATGTCGTCATACCCGGAATAGCGCTTGAGCCGGTTACTGAGCTATCAGAGCGTGACAGGTCGAACTCCAACCCAGCGGTCAGCTTGATGCGGCCGTTGTTTGACACTGGCATACGGTAGTCAGCGCCCAACGTGGCAACGGTCGCGTCGATCTCATAGGCGTTATATGTGACGGGGAAGGCCACGGCGTCGGTTTCAGAATAGCCATCGCGTTTGACGCTTGAGCGTGCAACCCGAAGGAGCGGGGTGATCAGGGATGCGCCTCGGCTTATGCCATAGCCCAATTCAGCCGATGCAGCACCTGCGCTCATGTCGGTGTTGCCGGTCCCGCGCTCAGTGTTCGCCAGCGCGGTTGACCGCGTGATGTCGACGTTGGCCGAGCTTTGTGCCGCCGCCACTTTCCAGTTCAGCCCCTCGGTTCTGGGGTGCCCACCTTGCAGATAGATGCCGTAGGTTTGGAAGGTGCCATCAATGCCAAAGCCCGCAAGGCTGTCGCTATCGCCGCCGATCCCGACGTGACCGCCAAGTACCAGGTTGTCGTTGATCGCGACGGCTCCGATCAGGCCAGCGATTGAGGTGTTGTTGGCGTCGGGGTTATTTGATGCCCCAGCGACTGCTTTCAGTGAATACGGGCGCGTGGTCCGAGCTTTGTTGCGCGAACCAGGGTCGCCGCTGATAGGCATTTCAAGCGTTTGGCCCATTGCAAATTGAACGAGCTTGTCCAACTGGGCTGCTCCCGCGGCCTGCTGTGCAGCGTTTTCAGATACTTGGATCAATGTATTCACATGGTCGATCATGGTCCCGCTGGGCTTCACGGCATCGCGCCAGATGAAACCTCGGCTGTCGCCATCGTCATTCGAGGCAACACCAACGACAACAGATCCATCAGCGCTGATCCCATTTGCGAACGACGTCCCGCTGTTGTCGCTGGTCAGATCGCCCAGATCGGTGGCCACACCGGCACTGTCCCAGCGCAATGCACGGAACCCGGGTGTCGTCGTATAGCGTGCGGCACCCGCAACGTAAGAGCCATCTTGACTGGCTGCGTTTGCAGTGGAAAAGACAACATTCGCTTCGTCGGTTGAATTTAGCTGCACCATTCCGGTGCCCGTGGACCACCGGAAAGCGCGCCTGCCCGCAGCGGTTGGCGTGTTCGACAGGCCAACAACGACAAGCCCGTCGCCACTGACACCATTCGCTTCACTAAAACCCGCGACTGAACCTATGGTTCCGAGGTCTGCAATTGCGCCTCCGACGATCGCGCGAAACGCGTGATTGCTCCCACCAGTTTCTGCGCGGCCCACGACGATTGTGCCATCGTCGCTGATGTCGTTGCCGCGGGTTTCACCGAACAGCTCAAGACTTGGCACCGCCACGATCGAGTTCGTTGCACGCGTCCAGACAAATGCGCGATCATAAGGAGCTGGAGAGGATATATCGGGTGGGTTCGGCGAGACACCGTCGCCCAGAAGTGTCCCGACAATCACACTGCCGTCGGCGTTCGTCCCATTTGCTTCGCTGAATATTCCAGCAATCGATGGTATCAGCACGGTTCCTGTCGCTTGGGTCCAGTAAAACGCGGTGAACTCCCCAGCGTCGAATTGATACCCAGAAATGACTGTGCCATCTTGGTTAGCACCTGTGGCGAAGCTTTCAACAGTTCCCGCAAGGGGCGTCAGGTTCGTTAGGGTGCCGCCAGAGAATCGAAATGCGCGAGGATCCCCCGCAGCATTTGTTGCGTTTCCTACTGCGACCGAGCCGTCGCCAGAGACAGCGAGAGCGTCCGATTGGGTGAACAGGGCGGAATCGTCAAAAACCGGAATCTCTTCTATCGTAGGCATCGCTGTTTGCGCGAAACTTGTGCCAACATAAAACGCAAACGCCGATGCTGCAGCGAACGGCGTTTGGATGCCTGTGAATATGCTCTTCGAGCGTCGGAGTGCTCGGTCCTCAAATTGTTTGCTCATTTTCCCTCGCAACGGAATGATCACCCCGCGAACTGCACACTGGCATATGCCACACCGCGGCAGTTCAAGGCGAATTCTGTGGCCCCACAAACTTCTAACAAAATTCCCGCGTGCAAACGGGTTCGATATTAATAAACTTGTAACAAAATTGGTCCTAGTCGTAAAAAAACAACTAAATGATGTGCCCGCTGGTGGCAAGTGACCGATATTTTCGGCGGAACAGGTTCACTTTATAGTGGAAAACCTATGTACTAGGTTGCCACATCGGGCATCGCGCGGCCTGTGAATTGTTCGATTTGTGCAATTTCGGCGGTTGCGCCGATCACGGATTTCAGTGCGACCTGCGCATCTAGACTGTGATCCTCACCCAAATCCGAGAACTGCTCCAGATAGACGCGCAAGGTCGCACCCTCCGTTCCGGTGCCAGATAGACGCAACATTGCCCGCCCGCCCTTCTCGAAAGTCAGGATGATACCTTGACCCGTTGCGACTGAGCCGTCGATTGGGTCGGTATAGGTGAAGTCGTCGGCTGACTTGACGGTAAGGCCGGAAAAACTCTGGCCAGCAAGGTCTGGCATCCGCGTTTTCAGTGCGGCCATCAGCGCGTTGGCATCCTTGGTTGCAATGCCTTCGTAATCGTGACGCGAATAGTAGTCGCGACCATAAGTGGACCAGTGATCGCGCATGATATCCGCAACGGATTGCTTGCGCACGGCCAGTATGTTCAGCCATAGCAGGACGGCCCATAATCCATCTTTTTCGCGCACATGATCTGATCCCGTACCCGCGCTTTCCTCGCCGCAAAGCGTTGCGCGGCCCGCGTCCAGAAGGTTGCCGAAAAACTTCCATCCGGTGGGGGTCTGGAACGCCTCGATGCCCATTTTTTGGGCCACCCGATCTGACGCGGCCGAGGTCGGCATGGATCGCGCTACCCCGGCAATACCGGACGCATATCCCGGAGCCAGATGAGCGTTGGCAGCTAACACCGCAAGGCTGTCGGACGGCGTGACATACACTCCGCGTCCAAGCACCATGTTGCGATCGCCATCTCCGTCCCAGGCGGCGCCAAAGTCTGGGGCATCTGGCCCCAACATCAGATCATAAAGCGGCTTGGCCCAAACGGGGTTTGGATCGGGATGACCGCCGCCAAAATCCTCGCTGGGGATGGCGTTGATCACGCTTCCGGGGGCTGCGCCCAACCGCCGTTCAAGAATGTCGACCGCATAGGGGCCGGTGACCGCGTGCATGGCGTCGAGCTTCATGGTAAACCCGTCGGCAATCAGACCCCGGATTGCCGCAAAGTCGAACAACTGCTCCATCAGCTCGGCGTAGTCGGCAACCGGGTCGACAACCTCGATCACCATTTCGCCCAAGCGAAGGTCGCCAGTTTGGGTCAAGGGGGGCAGCGCGTCGTCCCACACGTGATAGGCGTCGATGGATTGAGCGCATTTTACGATGGCGTCAGTCACGGGCTCGGGGGCGGGCCCACCGTTGGCGATATTGTATTTCAAGCCAAAATCGCCATTAGGTCCGCCGGGGTTGTGGCTGGCCGATAAGATCAACCCTCCATCGGCATTACGCTTGCGGATTAAATGACTGGCTGCGGGTGTTGATAGTATTCCGCCTTTCCCGACGATCACGCGTGCCACCCCGTTTGCGGCCGCAATCCGAAGTATGGTGGCCATGGCCTCACGGTTGAAATACCGGCCATCCCCGCCAAGAACCAACGTTGCTCCGTGCGGTTTGATCGCATTGAAAATCGCTTGCGTGTAGGTCTCCAGATATCCTGGTTGCGAAAACACAGCGGTTTTCTTACGCAGGCCCGAAGTGCCCGGAATTTGCCCGTCGATCGGAGCGGCGGGGACGGTGGTAAATGTCATAGTAGCCTCGCGGTAAATCTCATTAACAATCTAGTTATTCTATCCGAACCTGTTTATCCGCGTCGAGAGGTGGATCAGGCTCTCTGAACTTTTAACCCCATCGATTTCGCCAATCGCATCAAGTGTTTGGTCTAGCTCGGCCGTCGATGCGGCGGCAAGTTGTAGGATCATGTCGAACCGACCTGAGGCCGTGTGAGCCGTTTCAACTGCGTTCAGTGTCTTCAGACGCGCCAGAACCGCAGGGGTCGATCTCGGCTCGATCGCGATCAGGACGGTGGCGCGGATGCGATCGCCACGCGCGGCATCGCCTAAGCGAAGCGCATAACCGGCGATGATGCCTTTTTCCTCCAACCTTTCGATCCGAGCCTGAACGGTCGATCGCGCTAGACCAAGCCGGCGGGCAAGTGTCGCCACAGGCAAACGGGCATTTGCTTCAAGCTGCACAAGCAACTCGCGGTCTTTTTCGTCCATATGGTCGGTCCTTTCGATCTTTCGGCGGAAAATACACGACATATCGCCCGAATTGCCACTAGAAATCGACGGCATCCGTTCGGATTCTGAAATAGAACCGTGAATAGATAGAAAATCCAAGCGAGCGAACATGAGCAGGCAACCATCGATTTGGCTAACAGCCCTATCCCACCTGAAAACCGAAACACCGGGACAGCCGGTCTTGTATTTTGCCCCCGCGGTGCTTCAGGCAACGGCGCATCGGTTTATCAACGGCTTTGATGGGCTTGTAACCTATGCGGTAAAGGCCAATGACAGTCGCGCTGTTTTGGAAAATCTCGTCGCTGCCGGGGTCAGCGCCTTTGATGTGGCCAGCCCCGCCGAAATGCGGGCGCTTCGTGCGGTGTCGCCCGATGTTGCCATGCACTACAATAATCCGGTCCGTTCCAAAGATGAGATCGCCGAGGCGGTGTCCTACGGTGTTGCCTCCTATTCCGTTGATGCGCCACACGAATTCGACAAGTTGCGCGCGCAAGTGGCACCGGAGGGTGTTGAGATTGCTGTACGATTGCGTTTGCCGGTGGAGGGTGCTGCTTATCACTTTGGTGAGAAATTTGGCGCAGATCCTGAACACGCGGTTGACCTGTTGCGCAAGGCGAAAGACGCGGGCTTCAAGGTTTCGATGACTTTCCATCCAGGTACGCAATGTACCGATCCGGCAGCGTGGTCGACCTATATCGCCACCTGTGCAGACGTTGCCCAACAGGCGGGCGTGAAGCTGGCTCGGTTGAATGTAGGGGGCGGGTTTGCTGCAGACCGTGGTTACGTGCAGGATCTGGAGGCCGTGTTTACGGCTATCCATGATGCAGTTGTCGCAGCCTTTGGTCCTGACGCGCCAGAGCTGGTCTGCGAACCGGGGAGGGCGATGGTTGCCGAGGCCTTCACTCTGGCTACTCGCGTCAAGTCGATCCGTGAGGATGGAGCAGTGTTCTTGAACGACGGTATATACGGTGCCTTGTCCGAGGCGCCTTCGATTGGTGTACCAGATCGGATCGTGACCGTAACGTCGGATGGTGCGCGTCACAGCGGTGATGCAGTCAAACGGGTCGTGTTCGGACCCACTTGCGATTCAATCGACCAATTGCCTGATCCGCTGGCCTTGCCAGCAGACCTTGCCGAAGACGATTACGTCCTGTTTTCAGGCATGGGGGCCTATAGCCTTGCCACGGTTACACGGTTCAACGGGTACGGGTTGGTTGATATGATCACCGTCCAGCGGGCCGGATTGTAGTCGGGCGAGCCTTAGGCCACGTCCTGCAATGCCAGACGCGGCGTGATACCGAGCGCGCGGGCGACGTCGCGTGTCAGCGATGGCTTGTTCAGCGTATAGAAGTGCAAGTCTTCGACGCCCCCGTCAATCAGGTCCGAACATAGCTCGGTGCAAAGCGCTGTGGACAGCAGGTCCTCACGCTCGTCGCGCTGGGCTTTAGCGAATGCATCGTCCAGCCAGCTTGGAATATGGGCACCGCAGCGTTCAGCGAACTTGCGTACGCCATTCCAATTCTCAATCGGCAGGATGCCGGGGATGATCGGCACGTCGATCCCGGCCTTCTCGCATTTATCGCGGAAGCGGAAGAACGTGTCATCCTCAAAGAAGAACTGGGTGATGGCGGAGTTTGCACCAGCCTCTACCTTGCGTTTCAGCCAAGCCACATTCTGATCCAGATCGGTGCTCTCGGGATGCGGATCGGGATAGGCGCCCACACGAATGTGGAAGTCGCCCGTGTCGGCCAACGCTTCGATCAGCTCTACCGATGATCCAAATCCATCGGTACGCGGCGCGAACCCCGACGTGCCCTTCGGGGGGTCACCGCGCAAGGCGACGATTTCAGAGACCCCGGCCTTGGCGTAGTTCTTCGCAATCGCCAGCGTTTCGGCGCGTGTTGCTTCCACACATGTCAAATGTGCGGCCACGTTAAGACCATAGTGCTTGTGGATCGTTTGCACCGCATCATGAGTCAATTCACGGGTTGTGCCCCCGGCACCATAAGTGACCGAAACAAAGTTAGGATCAAGCGGGGCAAGTTCGCGCACCGTGTCCCAAAGCCGGAAGGAAGCGTCTAGTGATTGGGGCGGGAAGAACTCGAATGAGATGTTAGGCGTGGTCATAGCGTCCTCGGACAAAAATACATCGGTTGGCCTCTTGTGCCCGATTGTCCGGTGTGAGACAAATTCATAATCCTCACGATAAACATGAGTTTTGTGCATGTATTTAGAATTTCGTCACCTCCGCACGATCCGTGCGATTCAACAGTCCGGCAGCTTGGCGCGTGCGGCTGATATCCTCCACATCACACAGTCGGCCCTAAGCCATCAGATCAAAGGGTTGGAGGACCAGGTGGGGATGGAACTTTTTCATCGGCGCACCAAACCGATGCGGTTAAGCCCGGCGGGTCTGAAGCTTCTCAGACTGGCCGAGCAGATATTGCCAGAGGTGTCGCGGCTGGAAGAAGAGTTTCGCGCGCTTCAGTCCGGGCGGTCGGGGCGATTACATATCGCCATCGAGTGCCACGCCTGTTTTGATTGGTTGTTTCCGGTGCTCGACAAATTACGTCACGCTTGGCCGGAGGTTGATTTGGACATCCGCCAACGGCTGGCATTCGATGCAATCGAGGCGCTCCGCCGCGAAGAGGTGGACTTCGTGATCTCATCGGACCCTGTCGATATGCCCGGTATCTCGTTTGCGCCGCTTTTTGATTACGAGCCGCGCTTTGTGGCGGCCTCTAGCCATCGATTGGCGTCGCATGACCATGTTTGCGCGGAAGATTTCGAACCCGAACTGCTGCTGACCTATCCAGTCGAGCGCGCCAAGACCGACGTGTTCTCTGGGCTGCTGACACCAAACAGGGTCGAACCTCGTGCCGTTAGGCAAGTCGAGATGACGGAGATGATCTTGATGTTGGTGGCGGCTGGGCGTGGCGTGGCTGTGATGCCCGATTGGGTCTTGCGCGGGATCAGCGACAATCCCGATTATGTCACGCTGCCGCTGACAAAAACGGGTTTGTCCAAACGTATGTATGCCGCCACGCGCGAAGAAGATGCGATGGTTCCCTATGTCGCGCACATGATCCGGCTATGTCGATCGGAACCTGTCAAACTTCAACGCGCGCGCGGGGGCTAAACAGGCTTGGCAAACAAGGCGCGTCGGCGTATACGCGCCGTCTGAGAAGCTAGGAGCGCCCCATGGAAGGCAGTGCAAATCTGAACGTGATGATCAAGGCGGCCCGGATGGCCGGTCGTAGCCTTGTGAAAGACTTCCGCGAAGTCGAGAACTTGCAAGTGTCGATGAAGGGGGCGGGCGACTTCGTATCCAAGGCAGATATCGCAGCTGAAAAGATCATTCGCGATATTCTGATGGAGGCGCGTCCCAACTACGGCTGGTTGGCCGAAGAAGGTGGGGAAGCCGAAGGTAAAGATCCGACTCGCCGCTGGATCGTCGATCCGCTGGATGGCACGACGAATTTTCTGCACGGGCTGCCGCACTGGGCGATCTCGATCGCGCTGGAACATAAAGGCGAGATCGTCGCAGGCGTCATCTATGATGCTGCAAAAGACGAAATGTTCATGGCCGAAAAAGGCGAAGGCGCTTGGCTAAACCAAAGCCGTCTTCGGGTATCGGCCCGCGGGCGTATGATCGAAAGCCTGTTTGCAACCGGATTGCCGTTTGGCGGGCGGGCCGATCTGCCAGAGACTTTGCAAGATCTCGCGCGCATACTGCCGGGCTGCGCGGGTATACGGCGCCTTGGGGCGGCTGCGCTCGACATGGCTTATGTTGCTGCTGGCCGTTACGATGGGTTCTGGGAACGTGGACTGCACCCTTGGGATTTGGCAGCAGGCATCGTAATCGTTCGCGAAGCCGGAGGATTTGTAGAGCCTATCAATCCTCAAGGTTCTGCCCTTGCAGACGGTGAGATTGTTGCAAGCAACGAGGCCATCTTTGAGAAGTTCTCGGGTTTGGTTCGCAACAGCTGACTTCGCCCAGAAGCTGCAAAATACCGCTTGAAGGTCACAATCCTGCCCGATTGTACGTCAAGATAGCGGTATGGAACGATTTACCAATATCACGGCCCGTTTGTATGGGCTTGCCACGGACGAAGATGGTGCTGTAACCGTCGACTGGATCGTGTTGACGGCCGCCATTGTAATGCTTGGTATGGCGAGTTTGTTTATTGTCGGGAGTAATATTCCGGGTTTAGCTGATCAAGTTAGTAGTGTGGTGGCCAATCAGGATACTGGATCCTAACGGGAGCGAGCCTCTAGCGAGATTGTTCGAATCCGACAAGTCACTTCGATGCCCTCATCTTGCGGAAGTTACCTGCGACGGTTTACCTTGGGTATTCGGCTTTTGCCCACGCTGTAACTTGCCTCGGGATGATCCGGGTGCCCATGCGTCCGGTCCCAAAACGTCTTCCCCCCAAGGCTCCTCCAAACTGGCAGCACAAACAACAATCCAGCGATAAACCCACCCGCATGTGCCCAATGGGCGACGCCGCCACCGGTTTGGCCAAGGCTCAGCGCGCCGTTTACAACTTGCAGCCCAAACCAGATGATTAGCATCAGCCATGCTGGGAACGGGATCACCTTGAAGATCACCACCAGGATGAGCAACACGTCGACCCGTGCCTTCGGGAACAGCAACAAATATCCCCCCATCACACCGGCGATAGCCCCTGACGCACCGACCATTGGGACAGGGCTGGCTGGGTCAGCAAGTATTTGCAAAAGCAAGGCCCCAATGCCCGAAACAAGATAGAAGACTGCAAAGCGGACATGGCCCAGAATATCTTCGAGGTTATCGCCGAAGATCCACAAAAAAAGCATATTCCCAGCGAAATGCATGAAACCGCCATGTAGGAACATCGAGGTTACGGCCGTCTCGTAGCCCTGTCCGCTGGTAAGTCGCACAGGGATTGCCCCATAACTCAGATAAATACGGCTTAACCCGGCATCATTTCCGTAAAGCGGCAGCATCACCAAAAACACGATCGCATTGATCGCGATCAGGCCATACGTCACATAAGGCGTGCGCTGGGACGGGTTGTGATCTCGGATCGGAAACATGGAATGACTTGACCCGATGTTACGCACCGGGTCAAGCTTTGGGGCTATTCTGCCGACAAATCAGGGGCTTGCGATAACATTAACAACTCTGCATTGCCGCCAGATGCGGTCGTGTCAACGCAGAGATGACGTTCGTGGACCACGACCTCGGGCGTAATAGTACCAGTTGTCAACGACAGGATTGCGCCAGAGCGAGATGCGAGCGCTATGCCCAGTTTACGCGCCGTGTCCTCGTCACCCCAGTAAACCGCACCTCCGATCCCATCGACTTGCTCTAATATTGTAGCCTCCAAATCGGGGGCCAGCACTGCGATGCCACCCAGGGCCTCGATATCAGCCTTTTGGCGATCAGCAGCAACATCGCCGGGGCCAAGGCACAGGATGGGAGCACGCGGATGGGTGGAGAGTTGGTTAAGCTCCCCTGTCGGGCCGGGCAGGCGGTCCGAGCCAAGTGTGGCGTCGCGCATCGCGGCGACGACGGCACGGTCCAGCTGGGTCTTGGTGATGTCCGAGCTGTGTTCGCTTGCCGCGTTAATAGGCGCGGGGCCGGGGGCGCAGAACCGATCCATATAGGAGGGGCCACCCGCTTTCGGGCCAGTGCCAGACAGACCTTCGCCCCCAAAAGGTTGAGAGCCAACAATCGCGCCAATTTGGTTGCGATTCACATAGGCGTTGCCCGCGTGAATGCGCTCCACCACATGCTGGACGCGGTCGTCAATCCGGGTGTGCAGCCCGAATGTCAGCCCATAGCCAGTGGCGTTCACCGTGTCGATCACACCGTCCAGATCCTCGGCTTTGAAGGTCGCGATATGCAGGACCGGGCCAAAGATTTCGCGCTTCATCTCCGCGATGCTGTCGACCCGGATTAAGGCTGGGGGGATGAAGTGGCCGCTGGTCGGCGCCGCAAGTTCATGAACCAGCCCGTTGTTGGCGCGCGCGGCGTCAACATAGGCGCGGATGCCGTCATAGGCTTCTTTGTCGATGACTGGTCCCAAATCGGTGGACAACTGCCAGGGGTCAGCGGGCGTCAGCTCGTCCATTGCGCCGACAAGCATTTCGGTCAGACTGTCGGCGATATCCTCTTGCACATAAAGGCATCTCAGGGCTGAACAACGCTGTCCAGCAGACTGAAAGCTTGAGGCCACGATGTCGCGCACGGCCTGTTCGGGCAATGCCGTGCTGTCCACGATCATCGCATTTAGCCCGCCGGTTTCCGCGATCAGCGGGGCGGAAGGCGCGATGAATTTTGCCATGGACCGTCGGATGATCTGCGCCGTCTCGGTCGACCCGGTGAAGGCCACGCCATCAATGCGCGCGTCAGACGTGAGCGCCGCACCCACTGTTGCGCCGTCGCCGGGCAGAAGTTGCAGAGCTGCACGTGGCACCCCAGCTTCGTGCAGCAGCTTCACGGCCTCATAAGCAATGATCCCGGTCTGCTCTGCTGGTTTTGCAAGAACGCCGTTTCCGGCCGCCAAGGCGCCCGCAATCTGACCGGTGAAGATCGCAAGCGGAAAGTTCCAAGGCGAGATACAGGTAAACAACCCGCAGGGTTCGCGCGTCAGATGGGGAATGCGCGAGGCGTAATATCTTAGAAAATCGACGGCTTCCCTTAGTTCGCCCATGCAGTCGGGCAGGGTTTTCCCTGCCTCTCGTGACAACAGGGCGAAGAAAACCCCAAGGTTGGCTTCGTAAAGATCGGCCGCGCGGTTCAGAACGGCGGCGCGTTCCTCGGGTGCGACGTCCCAAGGCGTTGCAGCGGCCAGCGCAGCCGAGACATCCTGCGCGCTGGCCCATGTGATCTTACCAACCGCGACATCGTTTGACGGGTTCGTTACGTCAACAACTTGACCGCCGCCGGTCGCGGTTGCGAGCAGCGGCTGGGCGGTGAACTCGGTTTCGGCGAACGCGTTTCGCGCCTGATCAATACGGTCCAAATGTGGGTCGAAGGTCAAATCCAACCCCATGGAGTTTTTGCGCCCCTCATAAAGCTCGGGCCCGGTGGGGACGTGCGGCGATGGGTGGTCGAGCGCGTCAAACGGGCAGGCGGCGACCTCCTCTGGGGTAACGCTTTCATCGACGATCTGATTGACAAAAGAGCTGTTAGCCCCGTTCTCCAACAATCGGCGTACAAGGTAAGCCAGCAGATCACGATGTGCGCCCACGGGAGCATAGATGCGGCAACGTGTGTTGTGCTGGTCCATAATGATCTGATGCAGGCTTTCGCCCATACCGTGCAGTCGCTGGAATTCGTAAGCCTCTGCGCCCACCCCCGCGGACTTTGAGATATCCAGAATGGCCGCCGCCGTGTGTGCGTTATGCGTCGCAAACTGAGGATATATACAATCAGTCATCCCCAGCAGCCTGCGCGCATTAGTGATGTAGCTGACGTCTGTTGCGACTTTGCGAGTGAAAACTGGGAAACCATCCAACCCTTCGACCTGTGCGCGTTTGATCTCTGTGTCCCAATACGCGCCCTTAACCAAACGGACCATGATCTTGCGATCCAAGCGCTTGGCCAGCGCATGAAGCCAGTCAATCACCGCGCCCGCACGGTGGCCATAAGCCTGTACCACGACGCCAAACCCGTCCCATCCGGCCAAAGCCTTATCGCCAAGAACGGCCTCGATCACATCAAGCGAGATTTGCAGCCGGTCGGCTTCCTCGGCATCGATGTTGAACCCCATACCGGCCGATTTCGCCAGCTGGGCAAGGGCCGCGACACGAGGTACGAGGACTTCCATCACCCGGTCACGCTGGGCGCGTTCATAACGTGGGAAAAGAGCAGACAGCTTGACCGAGATGCCCGGATTCGCGGCGATATCTTTCGAATGGCAGGCGCTCGCGATTTCAGAAATCGCCTTGGCATATGACATCTGATAGCGGCGGGCATCGTCGTCGGTCAATGCCGCTTCGCCCAACATATCATAGGAGTAAGTGAAACCCTTTGCTTCCATCTTTGAGCCGCGCTTCATGGCCGAGGCGATGGTTTCACCCAGCACGAACTGGCTGCCCATCTCTTTCATCGCGCGCCCAACGGCGGTGCGGATCACCGGTTCACCCAAGCGTTTCACCGCACCACGTAGCGCGCCGACAATGCCGGGTTCATGGTCATCCAAAACCTTGCCCGTCACCAAGAGCGCCCAGGTCGAGGCATTCACCAGCGAAGATGACGACCGTCCAAGGTGCTTCCCCCAATCGCTGGGCGCGATCTTATCTTCGATCAGCGCATCAATGGTTTCCGCGTCAGGCACGCGCAACAGGGCCTCGGCTAAACACATCAGCGCGATGCCTTCATCCGTCGAAAGGCCGTATTCGGCCAGAAAGACCTCCATCATGCCGGGGTCGGACGACGCGCGAATGGCGCGGACCAAATCGGCCCCATTTGCCGAGATCCGGGCGCGATCATCGGCTGACAGCTCAGCGGCCTTGGCCAAGCTCTGGATGTGGCTTTCTTCGTCTACATAGGCAAGGCCATCAATATGCTGGCGCAGAGCATCGATCATGTGTGGATCCTCTTGGTGTTCACGTATCCTCTATGATATGCCGAAGACGCTGGTCGGTTTTCCTGAATATTATCGATCCGCAGTCATATTGACCAAAATGTGGTGTGGAATGCGGGACAATAGGAAAGTCGAACTTGATGCCTTCGACCAGAAGATTCTTAACGTACTTACGGGCGATGGCCGTATCTCCATCACCGACCTTGCCCGAATGATCGGTCTGTCCAAGTCCCCGACCCAAGCCCGCGTGCGCCGGTTGGAGGCAGAGGGCGTGATCACCGGTTACCGGGCAGACGTTGATCCGATCCGCCTTGGCCGGGACCACGTCGCCTTTGTCGAGGTGAAGTTGTCAGACACCCGCGAGTCCGCGTTAAGGGCCTTCAACGCTCAGGTTGCACTTATTCCCGAGGTCGAGGAATGCCACATGCTGGCGGCTCATTTCGATTATCTCCTCAAGGTGCGCACTCAGGACATGCGGGATTTTCGACGCGTGCTGGGTGAAGCAATATCGGCGCTGCCTCATGTGGCGCAAAGTTCGACCCACGTGGTGATGCAAGCGATCAAGGATGATGGAAATACGGTGCCGATCTGACCCATTTGCAATGTGATGCATCTGACCGATTGCCTCTGGTTTGCGGACGCGCTAGGAAAAGCCGGGGATCAACCCCTGCCCAGTGCGGGCGTGATGGAATGGTAGACATACCAGACTTAAAATCTGTTGGGCCTTGTGCCCGTGTGGGTTCGAGTCCCACCGCCCGCACCAATTCATTTTACACGTCATAGGTGTCCACGGTCTTTGGGCAATCAACTTGCGAAACATATGCCGTTTGCCCGCTGTTTTCGCTACGTGAATTAAGCGTCAATTCATGGGCGGTGCTATTGATTTACGTGCCAGATTATCGAAATCTGAGTTTAGGCACGGTGGTGCAGGATTTTACCAGCTGCCATCAGCCTACTGATTTAATTAAGATTTTTCGATAACCAGATTATTTACTTAAGCCTTTTGATTGGGTGGTGAGGTATGAGCCATTTTAGCTCGTTAGACGGTTGGGAAGTTGTTGGCCTTTTAGGTGCCGCGATTTACTGCACAACATATATGTTGGTTGCCTTCGACGTAGTGACCAGCAAGAAGACCTGCTACTACGCGTTGCAATTTACAGCAGCAGGTTTTGTCGCTCTCAGCTTGACGGTGCATTTCAATGTTGCATCGCTCACCATTCAACTATTTTTTATGTTGGTTTCGGTTTTTGGTTTCGCAAACCATTTGAAGGGGCAAAGCACAGGTTCAGCAGACGAACAGGCGCTTTGATAGGAACGAGACCTCTCCCTGAGTGCGTTGTCCCACGCGCTCAATCGAAAAGCCGGGTTAGGGGTGGCCCGGCTTTTCACTTTTCTTACTTGGAGTAATCAGGCGTTGAACAGGAAGTGTAAGACATCGCCGTCTTTGACGGTGTAGCCTTTGCCCTCAGCGCGCATTTTACCTGCTTCCTTGGCACCACTTTCGCCGTTCAGCGCGACGTAGTCGTCATAAGCGATGGTTTCGGCTCGGATGAACCCACGCTCAAAGTCGCCGTGGATGACGCCAGCGGCTTGAGGGGCCATCGTGCCCTCTTTGATGGTCCAGGCGCGGGCCTCTTTCGGGCCGACTGTGAAATAGGTTTCCAAATGCAAAAGCTCGTATCCGGCGCGGATCAAGCGATCCAACCCGGCTTCTTTCAGGCCAAGCTCTTCCAAGAACATTTCCATGTCGTCGGCGTCTAGCTGGCTGATTTCCTCTTCAATCTTGGCAGAGATCACGACCGAGGCCGCGCCTTGTTCGGCGGCCATCTTTTCAACAGCTTGCGAATAGGCGTTGCCTTTGGCGGCGTCGCTTTCGTCCACGTTGCAGACGTAAAGGATTTTTTTGGTGGTCAGAAGTTGCAGCATGTTCCATTGCTTGCGATCTTCGTCATCCACGTCGACTGTGCGCGCGGGTTTGCCATCTTCCAGCGCGGCTTGCGCAGCACGCATCAGACGTTCCTGTTGAACGGCTTCTTTGTCGCCGCCACGTACCTTGCGCACGATGTTTTGCAAGCGTTTCTCGATGCTTTCAATGTCCGCCAGCATCAGTTCGGTTTCGATCACTTCGGCGTCTTCGACCGGGTTCACGCGGCCTTCGACATGGGTTACGTCGCCATCGTCAAAACAGCGCAGCACATGGGCGATGGCGTCAACCTCGCGGATGTTGGCCAGAAACTGGTTGCCCAATCCTTCGCCTTTAGATGCGCCCTTCACCAGACCAGCGATATCCACGAAGGTCATGCGGGCTGGAATGATCTCTTTCGAGCTTGCGATGGCGGCCAGTTTGTCCAAACGCCCATCGGGCACGTTCACCTCGCCCACATTGGGTTCGATGGTGCAGAAAGGGAAGTTGGCTGCCTGTGCGGCGGCCGTCTTGGTCAGTGCATTGAAAAGCGTCGATTTGCCGACATTTGGCAGACCCACGATACCCATCTTGAAACCCATCACGGCCTCCGTCGTTTGAACACTCGGGCCTTCTAGGGCTTTGACAGCATGGGCGCAAGCGTGGTGGAGTGGGGAATGCAATCAAAAGAAGGAGGTCTGCCATGCAACCCATTCCTTATCTGTTCTTCAACGGCAACTGCCGCGAGGCGATGACCCATTATGGGATGATCTTTGGAAAGGGTCCCGAGATCATGTCGTTCGAGGATATGCCCGAAGCTGATCGCGCGTCGATGCCGGGTGTCCCTGATGATGCTGTGATGCACGCCGGGCTGGCCATCGGCGATGGCTGGCTTTTTGCCAGCGATGATACGACCGGAGATACGCCTCAGATGGCCGGGTGCAATGTTTGTGTATCGCTGGCGGGCGACGATGAAACCCGACGGGTTTTTGATGCGCTGGCCGATGGCGGGGACGTGCGCATGCCGCTTTCACCGATGTTCTGGACCTCGCTTTTCGGTACGTTGACCGACAAGTTCGGCACCCGTTGGATGATAATGGCCGACAGCGACTATCAGTGAGCCATTGATTTTCCTGTCCCGCTTCGGCAAACCGGGCAGAAGCAGGGAAAGGAGAGCCCATGACTCGCATCGACGCCAAGTTTGCCGCGCTAAAAGCCGAGGGCCGCAAAGCATTCGTGACATATATCATGGCCGGTGATCCGGACGTGGACACCTCGCTTGAGGTTATGAAGGGTTTGCCATCGGCTGGGGTCGACGTGATCGAACTGGGTTTGCCTTTTACGGATCCAATGGCCGACGGCCCGACTATTCAGTTGGCCGGTCAGCGCGCGCTTGGAAGCGGAATGACCCTGCAAAAGACGCTCGACATGGCGGCGGAATTCCGTAAGGGCGATGACACAACGCCGATTGTGCTGATGGGGTACTACAACCCGATCTACAGCCGCGGCGTGGACAAGTTTCTTGCTGACGCAAAGGCGGCGGGTGTGGATGGTCTGATTGTCGTGGATCTTCCGCCAGAGGAAGATGACGAGCTTTGCATCCCAGCCCAAAAGGCCGGTCTGAACTTTATTCGTCTCGCCACGCCGACCACCGATAACAAGCGGTTGCCCAAAGTGCTGCAAAACACGTCGGGCTTTGTTTATTACGTATCGGTCACAGGTGTGACGGGTGCCGCCGAAGCGCAGGCCACCAATGTCGGCCCCGAAGTGGCGCGCATCAAAGCGGCAACCGATATCCCGGTTATCGTGGGCTTCGGTGTGAACACGCCCGACAAGGCCGAGGCGATCGCGAGTATCGCAGATGGCGTTGTGGTGGGCAGCGCGATTGTCTCAAAAATTGCCGCAAGAGAGCCAGTCGCGGACGTTTTGGCATTCGTGAAATCGCTCGCGGACGGGGCGCATCGCGGCTGAATGCAACACGTCAGATTACGGCGCGTTCACCAAATGGTTGGCCGGATGTGATCCGGTCGTAGCCAAAGGTCGTCAAATCCATCGTCTGGAATGCGCCATGTGTGATCAGCTCGGCCAACCCGCGCCCCATCGCAGGGGCTTGCTGCAGTCCATGCCCCGAGAACCCGTTGATAAAATAGAAATTCTCGAGCTGATCATGGGGGCCAAGTACGGCGTTTTGGTCAAACGCATTATACGCATAATGCCCGGCCCATTCGGTCACAATCCGTAGTGCCTCGAATTGTGGAATGCGGGTTGCGACGATGGGCCAGACATGAGTTTCCCACAGGCTGTGATCCATGGTGAAATCATCTGGATCGACAGCCGGGTCGGGGTCGGGACGTGCGCCGATCATATAGGTTTCAGGCCCGTCTTGCCTGAAATGTACCCCTGAGGGATCGATTGTGAGCGGTAGATCGCACGCCAGCGGCCGCTCGGCTTTCACCACCCAAGTGAAGCGCTTTCGTGGTTCGACAGGAAGGCTAAGCCCGGCCATTTTTGCGACGCCTTCAGCGCGTGGTCCGGCGGCGTTGACCAGATGGGCGCATGACAATGTCTCGCCAGATTTCAGCGTGACCCCGGAGACCTTGCCATGGGCGGAGTTAATGTTTGTGACCTCGCCCGAAACATATTCGACGCCGGCCTCAATCGCCTTGCGTCGGAACCAATCGAACAATGCGCCGCCGTCCCAATATCCTTCGTCCTTCGTTCCATGGCTGCCCAAGATGATATCGTCCACATGATAGAACGGGAAAGCCTCGGCAAGTTGGTCGTTCGAGAGTATCCGAGTGCTTGCGCCAAATTTGCTCTGCACCTGTTGCGCCGATCGCAATTCCTCGGCGCGTGATGGCGTATCCGCCAAATATAGGTAGCCAAAGGATTGGATCGACAGATCGTCAACACGGGTGTCGCCGCCCATATTGGCGCGCAGGTTCTTGATGAAGTCCACGGTATACTGGGAAACCTGAACATTCAGGCCGGCGCTGAACTGTTGGCGCAGACAGGAATTGGTGTGTGCGGTTGAACATGCCGCGTAGGTTGGGTCACGCTCGACCACCAATATTCGCCCTTGAAAATCAGAGCTTTGGCTTAGCCACCATGCGACCGACGATCCCATCATCGCCCCACCTATGATGATGACATCATGGTTTTTTTGGGCGGGGGAGGACGTGAAGCCGACCATCAGATCACCAGACGCGTTGGCGTGCTAACGGGTTGCATCCAGCGCCCAATTCATCACCGCATCGTGCTCTGGTTCCAGTTGTTGGGCATCGCCCACGAACGCCATAAACGCATCGCGGGACCCTTCCGAGACGCCGATGATTGCAGGGATGTCGCGGGCAAGCGCTTCGCCCACCGCTTCGCGAAATCCGCGCCCTTCGGCCTCTTGCTTGCCGAATTTATTCACGATCAGCAGGTCGGCATCATCCTTCAGCCGTGCCTCGGTCTGGGCAACGGCTGTCTCCAGCGCCTCTGGGTTTAGTTTGCATCCGCGCGCATTCGCCCCGAGGAACTGACTGATGCGGATTTTCGGGCCATCCGGCAGCACCAAAACATCCATGTCGCAGTGATGCTCCTCGGCTCGTTCAGTGTCCAGCTGAACCGTTCCGCACAGCGTCAGGCCGCGTTTTCCCAAAGCTTCGGCCACGCCCGCCAATAGCAGGTTGGTTTGGCCCCGACCGGGTGCGATGACATAGGCGAGTTTCATAAGACCTCCGCTATTGCTGCATATCTGATGGCAACTGGACAGCTTGTTGTCAATCAAGCCATTGGTGACTTGATCGGCGACGTGGAGTGTGGGCTGATAGGGCGAACAAAGGATCAACCTGATGAAACCACACCACTCTGCCCACCCTGCACCCCAAGATGCAAAGGCCAAGCGCGCAGTGCCTCCGGTCATTTGCTATCCTGCGGACAGTTTGACCGCGCCAGATATGGCGCTTTACCGGCAGACCAGACAGACAGCGGTAAAATCGGCAGAAGTGCTGGTTCCGCCCCGTGACGCGCGCAGCTTTAGCGTGCCAGCGGGTCATTTTTTCCGTATCACATCGGTGGACGGCCCGCAGGTGGGCGATCTGAACCTTTGGAATGCACATGATTTGTCTGAAAGGTTCTATTCAGGCAAGACGCGCGCGCTTCATGGCACGCATTTGTCCACTTCAGATCGGATTTGGACAAGTTTTCCAAACCTGCGGCCCATGGCCACCATCACCGATGACACGCTGGATTGGTACGGTTTTGACGAATTCGGAGGCTCCGTTCACGACGTCATCGGCACCCGTTGCGATCCATACACTCATAACCTGTTGTCCGGCGGTCAATACCACCAATGTTGTCACTCCAATCTGACACGGGCACTTGCCGATCATCTGGGTTGCTCTTTGGCCGAGGCGGAGCCGCATATTCACGATGTTCTGAACGTCTTCATGTGCACCGGTTTCACCCGAGATACCGGACAGTATTTCATGAAATCCAGCCCGGTGCGGCCCGGTGATTATCTTGAGTATCCACGCCCTGGTTCCAACCCACCGACTTCCAGTCGGTTCTGCTTCAGCGTGAAAGAATCGTCTTATGATCATACCCTGTAGAAAATGAGCCGCAGCCGGGTCGTAGGCTCATTT
>NZ_JBGEHL010000014.1:0-58016 GCF_041403445.1 Aliiroseovarius conchicola | reverse complement strand
ACACTTCCCAATCTATCAGTCCAACATGCGCAATGTCGCGGCTCCCACTTTGATTCATACAATGCAAACCGCGGGCAAAATTTCAGACCTACGGCGCTTTCATCAGATACTGGTCAGTGACACAGGGGATGCGGCGGGCTTGTTCGACCGTGAGTTTGGCGTTCAAAGAGGCCAAAGACGTTGGTACGTGAGCGATCTGCATATGAAAAAGCAGCTGTTGCTACGCGGCCTCGGCTGGGGGCGCTTGCCAGAACATCTGGTCATGGAAAACTTAGACCGAGGTGACCTTATGGACATCACCCTCCAGTATACTCATTTCCCTCTTCACAACGAAGTTTTCGTATTTCGTACTTCAGAGTTGTCCATAGGGCCAGTGGCGCAGATGCTCTGGCAGAGCCTTCAAAAAGTCACCTAACATCGCCTTGGTATCACGCACCAGAAAGCCAATTTCCCTAAAGCCGCCGTTCGAGCAGGATGCAGCATTCGACACCTTGGGCTCACAGCCGACATCGGAGCAAGTGCGGCATCAACACTATCCGACGCCTACTGGTAGGTGATCCCGGCCCAGAGCCGACCTTGGACACGGCCCCTGAGTTCTGCACGTGCGCCCGCTAAGCTGACATTCGCCGCGTGGGCAAAATCTGAAGCCACTCGAACTCACAGTTCGCGGGACAAAAGAGACCTTCGCTGCGCATTCATCAATGGCAGCTTTAACATTTGCAATTGCACTTAGATCGCAGAAATCGCCAATGACACGCATGTCCCGATCAGTGCGAGCCCCAATATCGCGCTTATCCAAGGTGGCGTACCTTCCTCATATCTTTTTCTGGGCAACAACCGGCCCGCAGCGACCCACACAGCAAGGCTTATCGCGCTTGAAACGCCAAAGATGGCACCAAGAACGGCCAAACCTAAAAGGTCTGCGCGACTACCCTGCATGACGGAGACCGCAGCAACACATAGAACCCAGGCTTTTGGATTGGTGAACTGAAACCCTGCTAACCCCCAAAATGATGAAGGAAAAGACTGCCCCGAAGGTTCGCCCGCATGCCACGTGCTCAGAAAAAGAGTGGCACCGCCCCACATAAGATAAGCACAACCTAATCCGACAATGATAATTTGAAGAACGGGGAAGGCTTCGAAAACCGACGCCGCCCCAAACCAGCAAACAACGACAAGACAGATCGTGCCTGCGATTATGCCGCCGCATGCCCGCGCAGTCTTGTTTAGTTCACCACCGACAGAGAGAGTCAAAGCGACAAGATTGTTGGGTCCGGGTGTGATCATTGCAACAAAGGCCAGGCCAAAAATACCGGCTACAATTTCTGGCGCCATCATGGCGCGGCCTGCTCTTGGATCGTGGCGTGAGCTGGTTCATTTGATTGTTTTGCCGCCCCAATTTGATGACGATCATGCGGCGCGTTCCAATCTACATCAGGCAAGACTGGGATGATATTGTGTGGGTTGTTAGAGGTATCGTTAAGGTAACTCCCGCGCAGGATTTCCGGAAAATCGACGGTTTCAGCGACGCCGGGCAACGCGTAGAGTTCGCGCGCATATGACCACAGGGCCGGATAATCCGTAAGCCGTTTTCGGCAACAGCGGTGAAGGATAACATAGACAGAATCGAACCGTACTAAGGTGGCAAACAGACGCCAATCGGCCTCGGTAATTTGGGCACCAAGCAGGTATCTTTGATCTGAAAGTCGATTTTCCAACGCATCAAGCGTGGCAAACACTGTTGTCTCGGCTTCATCATATGCAAGCTGGCTTTCTGCAAACCCGGCGCGATAGACCGCATTGCTCAGGTCGGCGAACAACCAGTCAATCATTGCATCAATGTCGCTACGGATTTCAATGGGTGCTAAGTTATAAGACCCGTCTCCGCTCGCCTTTCCCATCTCGCTCAGGGATCGCATGATGGATCGCGAGTCATTGCTCAGAATTGTTAATGCCTTCGCGTCCCAAAGAACCGGAATTGTAGACCTGCCTGTAAATGTCTTGTTGGCGAGAGTATAAAGCTGGTGCAGATGTTCGATGCGCTCGCTCGTGCCCGGCACATTCCAGCTCTCGCCACCATCTATGGCGTAGCCCTCAATGCGTGGACCATGGGCAGTATGAAGCCCGACTTGGCCTTCGAGCTTATGGAGCGATCTCACGATGGTTGCACCATGTGACCATGGGCAACTCTTTGATGCGATCAACCAATAGCGTGGCTCAGATCCAATCGTCGTATTTGCCTCTAACTCGATTGGGTCAGTGAACTTGCTCATTTCACGGATATAAGCGCTATTCTGTATAATTTTATCATCACTTACCCACTTACCTTCAACAATCATTCCCATGATTAACCTCCTGACTTCTCCAAGAGAGTATCAAGAACAGGTGCTTCGTGATGTTGCTAAATTTGTAAATTTTGGTCTATTAATTAGACCATGAAGGATATGCCATTTAATGCTTTGCGTGCTTTTGCGCTGATCTATTCCGAGGGTGGCATCCGCCCGGCGTCGCGCGTTCTCGGGGTCAGCCACTCATCTGTCAGCCGTCATTTGCGAGAGCTTGAGGACTGGATCGGAACCGATTTGATCGACCAGACAGGCAACCGTCGTCCACTCGCATTTACAGCTCAGGGTGTTCAGTTGGGTGAGACGGCGCTGCGCACCCTCTCAGACTTGCGCAAAGTAACCGACAGTTTGCGGGAACGCCGTTTGAACAACTCGGTTCTGGTTGACACTACCCCATCATTTGCTGCGCGTTGGTTACTGCCTCGGCTGCCCGCATTTGAAGCTGAAACACCATGGGTCGAGGTCTCGGTTATTGTTGATCAGCGGCAACGCAGCCCAGATACGCTTGGCTGTGATTTGTCCATTCGAATGGGCCCGGGCCCTTGGGAAGACAGATTGGCCTCTCCACTGATGCCTGACCGGCTGATACCTGTGGCGAGCCCGAGATACTGGAGCCTTAACCCAAAACCGAAAACACCCGATGATCTCAAACGTCATAGTTTGTTGCATGACCGTGACCCCAACACCTCTTGGCAACGCTGGTGCGAAATACATGGCCCGTCCGATCTGGATACGCGCAAAGGACAACGCTTTGGGTCATCCGATCTGGTTATACGTGCTGCCGAGCAAGGGTTGGGCGTAGCACTTGCCCATCGTCAACTGGTGCAGGACAGCCTGACATCTGGCTTACTTGAACCGGCATATGGGCCCCTGTCTCTCGATCTGAAAGATGCCTACTGGATCATATTCGCCCACAAGGAACGCACCAAAGCAGTGACCGCATTTGGCGATTGGTTGAGGGTGAGTGCCGCAACGTCGTAGTGGCGGTTCAAGCGTCCGTCTCGTTTTTGATTGAAATCAGGACCGCAACCAGAACAACAGAACCGCCAAGCAACGTTGCTGTGCTGGGAAACTCTGCAAACACGATAAACGCCAGCATCGGGGCAAGCGGGGTCTCAAGGGCGCTAATGAGTGCCGTCTGGCCTGATGGAACACGCTTTGCTCCCTCGGCGAGGGTGACGGATGCAATGGCGAACAATAGGCCGAACGCTGCCAGTATGAATATCTCGAATGGGTCTGTCTGGAACGGCGCGCCCAGAATGAAGGAAGGTGGCAATAGGAACAAGGACTGCAAAACCGATGGCCCGGCCCCCGGTGTGTTTGGATATTTGCGGTAGATAACCATGATTGTAGCCATGGCAGCGGTCATAACAAGGGCGAGGGTGTCGCCCTGAAGGCTGATCTGGCCCAGGGAGCCAGACACAATAATGCCGACTCCGAAAAGCGCGCATATTGATCCAAGCATGGTACGGCCAGTGATGCGTTCACCGATGGCAAGCCAAGCCAGAAGTGCTGCGATCATGGGCGCAACTGCATAGATCAAAGAGACATTTGCGATGGACGTTAGCTTGAACGCGGGTATGAAAGCTGCCGTGCCAATTGCCCCAACAATGCCGACAACCCAACCGCTGCGGCCCATTTCAAAGAAGTTGTGCCGGAATGTGCCTCGGTTGATGGTCCAGCAAGTTGTGAAAGCCGCTGCAAACAACCCACGCCAGTATATCACCGCCCAAGCCCCGGCAACGACGCCTTTGGTGAAGATGCCTGCTGTACTATAAGTCACGGCAGCAGCAATCAGTAGGAGAACACCGATGGAATATTGCGATCTCGTGCTTGTTGCTGCCATAGTTTCTGCTCAATGTTGTATTTAATCTAATCCATATTCTAGACGCACAAACAGCTATTCTGGATTATCTTATTCATTCAGGTATATATATTTGCAATCCAGATCATCTGACAAACGACAATACCTAAGTCGGTACAATAGAAAAAATAATGTATACCACATGACACGCAATCTCCCTTCTCTAAACGCGCTGCGTGCCTTTGAAACCGCTGCGCGTCATCTCAGCTTCAAGATCGCCGCCGACGAATTGAATGTGACCCCCGCCGCTGTCAGCCATCAGGTGAAAGCACTTGAAGACCTGCTTGGCACGGATCTGTTCTATCGTTTGACCCGCGCCTTGCGATTAACCAAAGCGGGTCAAGCGGCGTTACCGGTCTTGATCGAGGGATTTGACAAACTTGCTGAAGGCGCGGAGCTGATGCGGGACTTCAGCCAAAGAAATATACTGAGCGTCAGTGTCAGTCCTTCCTTCGGTTCAATGTGGCTGGTCCCAAGACTCGACCGATTACACCGGAAACACCCCGACATTGAGATCAGAATCGATGGAACTGACCGCATTGTGGACGTAGCGGGAGGTGAATTTGATGTAGCGGTGAGATACGGGCCAGGCGACTACAAAGGAGTTGAAGTGGATTACTTGTTCAACCAACTCAATACGCCGGTATGCAGCCCCAATCTTTTAGAAGGCGAAAACGCGCTGTTGCGTCCCGAGGACTTGGCTCAGCACACGCTTCTGCACATTGATTGGAAAGATGCGGAAGCGAGCTGGCGTATGTGGCTGCTCGCGGCTGGCCTTCACGATGTCGACCCGAACCGTGGACCACGCTTCACACAGGAAAACATGGCAGTACAGGCAGCTCTGGATGGGCAAGGTGTGGCACTGGTTGGGGATAGGTTGGTGTCTGACCACCTAGCAAACGGGCGTCTCGTATGTCCGTTTGGCTCGGACCTGATGACACCGCTGACGTTCTCATACTACCTGCTAAGCTCACGGGGTAGCTCATCGACCCCCAAGGTATCGGCATTTCGGAACTGGCTGATTGAAGAGATTGGTAGGGCAAATACAGCCAAGTAGCTGCCATTGGTAGACAGCTCAGCATTCGGCACTTTGGGCTCTCCTGACACCTTAGCCGCGATCTACACCAAGGGCCGGTTTGTTATGGATCGACTTTCGCTGCACGCCGCATGAACTGGCACGACGCGGGACAAAGCGACTGTTCGGTGCCAGTGTTTGAACGGCTGCTATGAACGCGATGGCTGGGGGCTAGTCAGTAGTAGGATCCCAAAAATGCACATCGTGATACCTGACACCCGCTGCATAGTTGGAAGCTTGTCTGAGGCGAATTTTGATGCAAAGCGGCCCGCCAGAGCATAGGCAAAGATTGCTACTGCTTCCATTAGCAAAAACGCTGCACCCAACATTGCATAGCTTTGCCAGTAATTTTCCAGAACGACGAATTGTGGGAAAAATGCTGCGAAAATGAGGATCGCCTTTGGATTACTCAGGGCCACCATTGCCTCGCTCCTGAACGCCCGCCCCAAGCGTGCAGGGTGCGCACTGATCTGTGCGACCTCCATCGTGCGCGCGCTACGCCACAGGCTTACCCCAAGCCAAATCAGATATGCTGCACCGACCGCCTTAACTATCCCGAAAACCAATGCCGAGGCTGTGAGGACGACACCAAGACCCAGCGCACTCACAGCAATCATCGGGACAAAAATCAGCAACCGACCAAGAGCGGCCTTCTGAGCGAAGCCAACACCTGCTTTTGCACCGTGTGTCATGGCAAGGAGATTGTTGGGGCCAAACGCCAAGTTCAGTGCGAAGCAAGCCGGAATGAAGAAAATCCATTCAATCATGTTGTTTCACCCTTATTCGCATGGCCCACTTCTAGGCACCGCTTTGCCGCAATCACGGGCGAGCTACGGACTGGAATACCTGTATCCGCTAGCTTGGCTTCAGCCTCACGCATAGATGCCTGAGCCAAAACAATGCTCTTTATGCCCGGTTCCGCTTCAGTTTTTGATTTAATGGATGCCGCGATTGACGCGGCGTAGGCTTCCATATCTCCCGCTTCAAAGAAGGCCCACGCATCACTACAAATTACGACGATGGGGGTGATGTTTTGACCCGCGTCTTTCGCACAATCCCTGAGCAAATTGAGGGTCGCCTCGCGCGTGCTTTCCAAGCACAGGGCGACCAAGACCTTGTCGCCATCCGCGCAGGCCTGCTCCATCAATGGACGATCAATTCTTACAATAGCGTTAGACGACTTTGCGGCATCATCTGCCAGCGGCCCCAACGTGGAGCAGGTGCAGAGCACGGCATCAGCTGTACTTAAGTCTAAGAGCAACGTTTCGACATCTGCACGCACAGCATCGATCCCATCTCGCCGCGCTCTTTCGAGCAAGCTCGCATCGACGTGATGTGTGAGCTGAACATCGCTATCTAAGCTGTCAAAAATCTGATCGAAGGTCGCGACGTGAACGTCAGCGGTATGAAGAAAGGCAATACGCATTGTGAATCTCGTGAATTACTGGAAGGCAGACCTTCGCTGCAAAGCAGAAGGATTGCAATAAGGGCTCAGACCCGCCTTTCGCCACGAAAAACACGAAGGGCCGGTCTGGGATGACGCGCCGTTCGCCGCGCGGCGCACAAACTGGTCTGATGCGGACAAAGTGAGCTTTCGCTGCGGTTGCGCTAACGGCTGCTTCCGTTAGGTGGCGATTGGTTTCGAATGAACGGTTGACTCGATTAGCGTCGCCCGCCTGCGCTCGTGTTGACGAATGCTCTTGCCGACCTTCATATATGAGCATTGCACCTATTGCAGTATCGGGAATTAAAAAGACGCGAAAAAGAGGTGACATGGCCAAACAGTTCGATGCATTGAATGCGAGCCATCGCGATTTCATAAACAGCCAGCAGGTTTTTTTCACGGCCTCGGCGACCCACGACAGTCGGGTCAACGTCTCTCCTCGCGAGATAGGAGCGCTTCGCATTGTCGATGACAACACGGTCATCTATTTGGACCGAACCGGAAGCGGGAATGAAACAGCAGCGCACATGCTGGTCGATGGGCGCATGACCATAATGTTCTGTGCATTCGCAGGACCACCTAAGATTATGCGCCTTTATGGCACAGGTTCTTCGCTGGGTTGGGAAACCACCGAATTTTCTGCACTTATCGCAGAGCACTACTGCGGCGTCATTCCTCTTGGAACACGGCAAATTATGAAGCTCTCTTTTGAGGTGGTGCAAACCTCCTGCGGCAATGGAGTACCGTTGTTTGGCTACCAAGGTGAGCGAGCCGCAATAGAAAACTGGCACAATCACAAAGGTCCCGAAGGTATTAGGGTCTACTGGAAAGAAAAAAATCTCAAGAGCATTGATGGGCTTCCAACGGGTCTCAAGGTGCCGGAGAGCTGATCACCAACCGAAGGCAAGGTGCTGCACCTTATGATTGGTTAGCTTTCTCGCTGGCACGTTATGCCGACTGGCGAAAACGCGCAGCAGGTTTTTTCTACGCTGCAGAAAGGCCGCCATTCGCACACCGCGCAGCATTGGGGTCGACTCTCGCTCGGTGCAGAATAGGACGGTAAGGGTCTTAGCTCGGAATGATAATATATTGCCCCTTCTCTACGTCGTGTCTGAACTGAAAAGATGCGGACAAACCTGACATTTGCGAATTAAGAAGGTATTGTAGATCTGACCGCAGATTGACGTCTGCTTGAAGAGCACTGGTTCGTACATATGGAAGAACTCTGGCTAGAGTACGCAAAAAGACTTCAAGCGCTTGCATCGACAGGGGCTGCATTTACTCGTGATCAGTACGACCGGGAAAGGTACGACGAGATTGCTCAAATTGCCATGGAAATGATGGCTCGGATCGGCGATGTTCCAGTTTGTCGCATCGAGGCGTTAATCGGTCCCTATGCAACAGGTTACATGACGCCCAAGGTCGACGTTAGAGGAGTCGTCTTTGAGAACGACCGACTTTTGCTTGTAAAAGAGAAAAGTGATGGGAAATGGGCACTTCCAGGCGGCTTCGCAGATGTCGGGCTTTCACCTGCTGAAAACATATCGAAGGAAATCTTGGAAGAAGCAGGGCTTGTAGTGGATGTCGCGGCACTGATTGGTGTCCGGCATAAGAGCATGGGGCGCTCTGAACCCGATTCAAGAGATTTCTACAAACTGTTTTTTGCCTGCAACGGTAAGGGCAAAGCGGCTGGGCCCAACGACCCCAGTATTGCAGACCATGCCTACTTTGGGCGCGACACCATTCCAGATTTATCAACTGGCCGCACGACCCTAGTCGACATCGAGATGGCTTTCGACCACCTCAACAACGTCGGAAGAGCAGCTTCCTTTCACTGATTTCTTGGGTGAAAAGGGCTCAGACCCGCCTTTCGCCACGAAATACACGAAGGGCCGGTCTGGGATGACGCGCCTTTCGCCGCGCGGCGCACAAACTGGTCTGATGCGGGACAAACGCGACCTTGGATTTCCAACCTTCGCTGACGCAGTATCTGTTCGCAGGTGCAGCATGTTCATCGCTGCGATGTAGCTGATGTCGCTAGAATGGTCGTCAAGTCGGGCAAAAATAACAGTAACCCAACCTATTGAATTTAATATGATAAAGCTCGTTGACCTCAACTTAACTTGAAGTTTTATGCTAACCCTCTGTATTGTCAGAAAGGACTAGGATGAGCCGACTAACGTACTTTACTCTCGCTAACTTTCTATCCTCGGTCTCTATGGGAGTGTTTTTGATTGCCCTACCATGGTTGATCGTGAAGGCACTCGGGGGCAATGCGCTGATCGCAGTCAGTGCTTTGGCGATGCTGGTACTATTCCTTCTAAGACGGAAAAGCGGAGCGCTCGTAGATTCTGCACCGCGCGGCAGGTTGTTCGCTAGCGCAATGGTTGGGATGGCCCTGCTCCTTGCTGTGCTTGCCGTCGCGCCTACGGATACGGCGTTAACGCTCACTGTATTTTTCTGCGGTCAGATTTACTTATTCTTCTATTATGTCATCCGGTCTGCAATCACCCGTGAGATCGTGCCGGAGGGTCAATTTGGCCGCTACAATGGAATTCTCGAAATTGAGGGACAGGTATCCACGTTTTTGGCAGGAGGAGTGGCGGCTTTCTTCTTCGCGCAAAATACGGAGTCTCTGTCACCAATCTTGTGGACCTCCGCAGCGGGTATGCTGATCTCGTCGCTGATCGTGCTTATCAAGCTGCCCACCGCCGCGCCGCAGCATAACTTTAACGAAACTGAATCGGAAACACCTGCATCGCAGGCCTTTCCGCTCTCTCTGATGCTCTTAGCCTTCTGCGGGAGCATACCATTTATCTGCGTGATGCTACTCAACGTGATCAAGCCAATAGTTGTTGTTGATCTCCTGCAACTCTCGGGGGAAGTACTCGCCCTCACAAGCGTGTTCTACACTATCGGTGCCATTGGTGCCGGCGTGTTCGGCGGGCGTGGCTGGATCGAAGCAGGACAGAATCTGGTTATCAGTACGACGTTGCTTGGCTTCCTGGTTTTCTGCCTACTGCCAGCTATCGCACCTACACCGGTGGTCCTTTATATCGTAAGCGTTGCATCTAGCCCCCAATTGGGGTCTTTCGATCAAGCAGCTGCCGCAGTATATTGGCCTCACGGCCAATATATAAAGCAACAATTTGAACGCGTTCGGCCCATACCGGACTCTCAACACCTTTATCGGATGCTGCGGTCGCAGCCCGCATAGCAGACATTGACCCGTGAGTGCAGCATTTTGACGTGCTGGATGACCGCTTTCTGGGATTGTTCCGAAAGGACTATGACCGCTCGTTACTGCAACCCGTGATGGGGTAAAGTAAACTAATCAGCAATGACCGCGTCTACTTCAATTTCGACCAACCATTCGGGGTTCACAAACCGTGTGACTGCCATAATAGTATCGACAGGACGGGCATCGATGCAGTACTTTTTTCGTGCTTCAATCGCTTCTTTCCAAGTGTCGATATCTGTCAGAATCACTCTGTTGCGGACGATATCCTGCAAGCCCGAGCCAGCCTGCTCCAAAGCTACTTTGATAATTTCAAAGCACTGCGTCGTCTGAGCAAAAACATCCCCTACACCAACCGTTTTACCATCCGCATCCACCGGAGCAGTGCCGCCAACGGAAATATAAGGTCCCACCCGGACCGCTCGGCTGAACCCGACGATTTCCTCCATCGGGTTCCCATTCGAAATGAGTTGCCTTGTCATTTTCAATTTATCACCTTCCTGACGCTGTGCATTGGACCGTTTTCAAAAGCCGAGCGAACTAAGCTACTGTTTCATATCAACCAAGAGGTCATTCACCGTAACCTCAGGCGCAGATGCGAAGTGCTGGCTAAAAGCTGACATCGTGCTTTTGAATTTTTGGCTTTTACTCATCCGCCGGTATGAACCTATATCGCTCCAACTTGCTAAGACTGTCACGATATCGGTTTCACTATCGAAAATCATTTGTGCACCATGCCAGTCCGGCTCATTTTCAACAAGGTCTGGGTTACTTTGTCGAAATAGATCAGCGCATTGTTCACTGGTGCCGGGATGGAGCCTCACTCTGGTCATCACAACGTACATAGATCTCCCCCTAACCAAGTTTCGCCAATAAAGGCAAAAACCGTCACCAATGCAAATAGCCGGGACCATAGGGCTCTCCTCGAACGTGAGCAGAAAGTGGAACCGTGGGCGGCAACGCGGACCTTGTTGCCGTTCGCTTCAACTGCTTTGGTCATTCTTCTCGACTCAAAGGGTCGTCACAGCCATAGTCTCCAGATTGATAAAAGGTCATCCTTATGAGTTATTCTGACAAGATTTCGAAACACTATCATCATGGAAACTTGCTATCGGCCATTAAAGCTGGCCTCGAAAAACAAGGCATCAAACCAGAGAATGCCAGTGTCGAAGACCTTGGGCCTGTCGATGAATTTCACATCGGTGGACGGCTTGCGAGCGTGCATTTCTTGGATCAGCTTGAGATTACTGCACCCCAAAACATCCTTGATATCGGTTGTGGCCTCGGTGGCTCGGCCCGATTTGTGGCAAAAAACTATGGCGCAAAGGTTACGGGGATCGACCTGACACCTGAGTACATTGAGACCGGAAAAGCGCTTTGTGGTTGGGTTGGGCTTTCAGATCGGATTGAACTGCTTCAGGGCAATGCGCAAGCACTGCCTTTTCAGGATGCAAGTTTTGACTGCGCATACATGATGCATGTTGGCATGAATATCGAAGACAAGTCAGCGATGTTTGCAGAGTTGTCGCGGGTCCTCAAGCCGGGTGCAAAGCTTGGTATATACGATATCATGGCAACCAGTGATGACGATCTGATTTACCCTGTTCCTTGGGCAACGACATCAGAAACAAGCTGGCTGGCAAAACCAAAAGACTATCGAGCGGCCTTGGAGAACAATGGGCTACATGTGGTCAAAGAAACGGATCGCCATGACTTTGCGATAGATTTCTTTGCCAAGATGAAGGTGGCAAGCGCAGCCGCCGATGGTCCGCCACCCTTGGGTTTGCATTTGCTTATGCAGCAAACAACGGCCGAAAAAATACCTAACATGGTCGCCAATTTGGCAGCCGGGCGTATTTCACCAATCGAGATGATCGCAACAAAGCCTGTCTGAAGGATCGGTGGTCACCGATGAAAAGCAAGCTGCCACATTTCAACACGGACCTCTATCTGACCTATACGGGGATGGAGACCGATCTGCTTTTCACACAGAACGTCGATCTTCCCGGATTTGCGTCCTATCCGTTGCTAGAAACCGACCACGGGCGGGCGCATCTCAGTCGATATACCGCCGACCTTATCGCGCCAGGACAAGAACACAGTGTTGGTGTCATTTTGGAAAGCGCGACGTGGGTTGCAAACCCTGATCGAGGCGCGGCCATCGGCTATACGCCTGAAAAACTGATTGAGTTGAACAAAAAAGCCATTGCGCACGTTAGCGAGGCGATAGACAAGTTCGGTCAACCGGTGTCCGCCGATACTGTTTGAAAAACTCTTCAACACGAAATTCGCCTCGAAAACTTGGAACTGTGTTCTCGCCAAGAGCCGTCTGGTGAACCTCGTTTGTGATATCGCCATTTTTCGGAAGGATGTTCCGCTGAATTGACCGCCATCGCCTGAACAACGAGTTTTTCAACACAATCCGCCCGATCAAGCGGCCTGCTCGTAGGGAGCGTGTATATATTTTTCAGTTGGCGAATGCCCCATGCGGCAATGTTTGGGTGCATTCCATGGGAGAAGCTCGTCATATCTGCTACGGGGCAGCTTCTTGGAAATCTGGTTCAAAACCCAATACAGGTACTTGTAGCTATCAATCCCATGCATCTTGCAGGTTTCAAACAGGGTTGAGTAGATGGCCCATGCCTCCGCACCATCAGTACTCCCCGCGAAATAGCTGTTCTTCCGCGTTCGAATAATCGGCTTGAACTGTCTCTCCACAGCATTGGTGTCGAGATCCAGGCGTCCATCATGAATAAACTTCGTCAAGCCCTGCCACCGCTTCAGCGTGTACCGGATCGCTTTGGCCACATTCGCTTCACGGAGATGGCGTTCCAACGCTTTCTCAAGCCATTCCTTGAACTCATACAGGATAGGCTGCGAACACTCTACTCGAACACGCACTCTGGCATCAGGGCTGTGGCCTCGAATGCTCTTCTCAATCTTGTACAATCGCTTGATAAAATCCAGGGCGGTGTAGGCGTCATCTGCCTCGGTGATGATCGCCGCATCCGAATAGTGTCGTCGTGCATGTGCCCAGCAGTCCGCCCTGTTTTTGTGGAAATTGTATCCAGCATATCCATCGGTCTGGAGAAGTTCTGCGTAATCTCCGAGGATTTCCTGTATGTGATAGCTAGCTCGCGTAGATCGCGCAAAATAAGCGGTTATGGGTGGGCTGGTTCCGCCGAATGTTCTGTCATCACGGGTGATCGCATACATGTAAAACTTGGCCACCTTACCCGTCCCGGGAGCCAGAATGGACACCGGCGTTTCATCCATGGTCAATCGCGATGACGTGTTGAGCAAGATTGAAATCACTCTCAGATAAATCGGCGACAGCGCCTGCAGTGCAACGCGATTGAGATATCTGTTGCAGGTCGAGCGATCCAAGGTGATGCCGTTATTGCGCATCATTTGTTCCTGCCGGTACCCGGGGAGTCCCCAGACAAACTTGTTGACTGCAACACCAGCGATCAAGGAGTTGTCAATGTTTCCACCGGGTAGGACTTTGGGCACCGACGGAATGGAGTACATACCTCGATGCTGGCAGCGGTAGTTGGCATACCACCGGACCTCGATTTCGTACCGACCGGGAATATAGATGACAGATTTGCGTGGCTTAAAGCTGCGAAAGCTGCCTCCGCAGCCGCAGGGGCATTTGTTGTCCGCGGTCTTGAACACACGATCTTCTTCAACGGCGTTCTCACCAAAGTTGGCTTTACCCTTGCCTTTGGGCTTTTGCTTCGGCAGGCGCTTCTTTTTGCTCTTGTTTTGAGTGCCGTTCTCTCCCGATTCATCTGGATTTTGCTGTCCATCTTGCGTCTGACCGGGAGGGTGGTCTCCCTTCGGACCGTGTTCGTCGCGAAGTAGTTTTGCGATCCTGCGCTGCAGATGCTCATTCTGTTTAGCGAGTTTCTGGTTCTCAGCAATGAGGGTGTTGATGACCCCCATGACATCGTCAAAACTGACCGTCAGGCGCTCGCCAACGGCAATCAACCGGCCATCTTCCGACGACAACATCTCCTCAAAGGTCTTCTGATGCTCTTGCACCGGATCCATGGATATAGCTCATCCCTCATGTGCTGCGAGCGCAGCTTGTTTGGCCGCGCCCGATGTGCCGGGCGCGTTTGCTCTTGATTTCCGAACAAGGAAATGGGATGAAAAGGGAAGAGATCGTCGACCAAACGATTTTACGAGCCCGGTTTTTGGATGCTAGTCCGCCGGGCTCAACCTTTTCAAAGCTTTGATTTATGTGATGAGACTCAGATCATGGCGTTTCCTCCGTCTGATCGGAGTAGTATTCCGGCCAGATTTCCCAGAGTTCTTTGCCGATGGTATCTGCTATGGCCTTCTCAACGCGAGCGGACCGAGTGCGGCCATTGGCGACGGTCTGTACAGTGCTCACACTGAGCTTCAAGCTCTTGGCAAGCGATGTAAAAGATGATCCGGCTAAATTTAGCTGGTGCCGGATTTCCAGCCGACGCTGTCTGTTTTGCTCGTTCATTGGCGGTCCGAATAATCGACTGATTCGGTTTCTTGTCGCGCAAAAAACGGAGCGGCGCAACGGATAATATGCACTCAAGGCATAAAACCGCACTGAAGCGGCGTCTAATACCATCATTATCTAGAATGAGGATTAGACCGGGTCAAGCGCAAAATGTAACAAGTAGAATTAAAAGTAGACTTATCAGGCGTTGGGTTCTGCGTTCATTTGATTGATGCCAAAGCCCAAATATGCGGCGGGGACCGTATCGGTCAGCCATACGCCATTGTCGGCCTGGAAGAACTCATACCCGCCCGTATACATTCCCGCACTATCGACGCGAAGAACTGTCGGCTTCCCGTGTCTTTGACCGACACGTAGTGCGGTATCCGGATCGAGCGACAGGTGAACCTGCTGACGGCGACCCGGCTTCAGGCCGTCCACGAAAATAGAGTCCAGATTGGCGCTCGCAGTTCCGTGATACAGTTCATTGGGAGGCTTCTCGGGCGTCAAATTGAGATCTACCTCAATCGAATGCCCTTGAGCGGCCCGAATGCTCCGGCCATCTTCCGACAGGGTGAAGCGTCTTTTGTCGTTGGTTTCGACGAGCGCAACCAGCCCCTCGTGAGATAGCCGCCGTCCAGCTTTTTTCATTCTGCGAAGCAGGTCTTCGATATTTGCCCAGCCGTGCCGGTCCAAGCGCAAACCTATTTCTTCAGGCTTGTGCCGAAGGACAAGTGACAGGAATTTACTCTCTTTGCTCATAACGCGCGTCTCGAGATTGGTGCTGTTCCCGGATAGCATGGGGTTCACAAGAGTTACACCGCAGAAATATGAAGCGGCCGGTCCGAGCCAGAGCCTCGGCCATTCAGGCTAGCTGCAGAGAGTGACAGCTTAGAGCCCTCAGCGGAAGTGTCAAAATTTTGCTGCACGTGCACTCTGCGCAGATTTTTCTGCACAAGCACGAAATTCCATGACGCAGCGCGACAGTGAATTCGGACATTCGCAAAACGCGCAGCACTTTTGAAGGGGTAAATTTACAGTTCGCAGGACTTTGCTGCCGTCGCGCATCAAGCCATTGTAGAGACTCCTGAAGAAGATATCTTTCGAGGACTTAAAAATGGCAACACCACTCGGGCGGTTAGTGATCTACACCAAGAAAGTCGATCAAATGGCAGACTTTTACGCAAACTACTTTGGCTTCTTGGTGGTGCGATCTGAAGACGACCGGATTGTCGAACTAAGACCTCAAACCTCTGGTGTGGCAATTCTTTTGCACCCGGCAGCGTCGAAGCAAAAAGAAGGTCAGGTTCTGGTGAAACTGGTGTTCGACGTTGAGGATGTATCGGCCTTTTGCGAAGCTGCCAGCGCTAACGGGCTTCAGTTTGGCAAGGTCCATAAAGCCAGCGGGTATGAATTTGCCAACGCTAAAGACCCTGCAAACAACTCAATTCAGGTGTCGAGTCTTCGTAGTGTGACGGTTTGGGCTTCTGTGGTTGCCGCCCAGGATGCAAGAAGTTTCTGACTGTCTGGGAAGGTGATCGAGTGCGGTCTTCTGTCAGGCCTCAGTGTGCGGCGATTTCAGAAGCCCAAACTACACGATGCTGCACTCTGCGCGAAGGTCAGCTCTGGCAGATGGCTGATGAAAGAAGAGCAAAAGAATGGCTACGGGAGCTGCCAGAGGGGCAATTGTGAGGAGGGTAAAAAAGGGTCGCAGCCGTTCTGTAGAACAGCGGTTTAGTCATTTTGAGCCGCGCTAGATGTGTGACAGGTCCGGTCAAGTATTTCCATCCGTGGTTTGTGCCGATGCTTGTATAGGAACTTGGCCCAAACCGAGAATGGTCTAGTGAACCAACCGGCATCAATCTGAATCGTGTCCGAAAGAGTGCAACCTGTTTGGGTTGACGTAACTTGCAGCGTGTGCTGCCAGCTTTTCACGCCTGCCCCCCACTCTGACGATACAAGCCGCATCGCATCGTCATCAAAGTCGACAACTTCCATGTGGTAGGGCTGCGCAGGTAATTTGCCAAACAGGGATACCATGACTGTCATAGATTGGCTTGCTTGCACCTTGCCGTTGGGCAGCCCTTCAAACCGAACGAGGCCATCCATTGCCTCGGCAAGGTAGTCATAGTCGATAGCGACCTCCCAGACTTCGCGCGCGGAATATGGGTAGTCGTGGGTAAGGCGGATCGTGCGCATGAGGTTCAGTCCGGGTTTGCGGTTTCAAGCAAAGTCGCGATATCAACGGCGAATCCATCGGACAGATCATCCAAAAGACCCGTCGCAAAGGCGCGTCCAACAAAGGCCCAAGTGAGAAGAACACTTCGATCACTTGCCGCCGATTTCGACAGACCATGTTCCAACAACAGCGCAGTCAGATAATCTGCGCGGATCCGGTCCACCTCAGCCAAGGCTCTGGCTACATCTTTATTCGCGCCACCCCAACGGCGCATGCCGCGTTCCAACGGTTGTGGTGTATCAATTGTTTTTTGTAGTAGCGCGGCCAGTTGTTCGTCGGTGTTGGACATAGCCTGCAATTCGGCGATGACGTCTTCGGTGTTTTGCGTGCGCCAGGCATTCAGAAGGGCGCTTTGGAAGTGCTTGAGGCTCGAAAAGTGCCAATAGAAACTACCGCGCGACACGTCGAGCGATTTGCACATCGTGTCGGCTTTCAGCATTTCGTGACCTGGTCCGCGCAGTACGTCAAAGCCGTGGGCGATCCAAGCATCCTTAGTCAGTCTTTCTGTCATCCCTTTACCATACATAAGTGTCTTGTTGTGTCCAGACAGTAGTGTATGTTTTGTTAGCATTCCTTCGATCGCCTGCCATTTGCATTCATGCCTGCGCTAAGCCCAGCCTGATGCTCCTTCAATATCCCAATAATCTGTTCTTCGCTGAAACGGCTTCTCTTCATCGTCTGTCTCCTTCTGGGAGAACAGGCTAACAATTAACACCGGACTTTTCAGGGGAGCAGGTCAGGGTTTGTATTCAGCTGCCGCCGCATTCTTGTTTTGTCGTGCGAAGTTGTGGGTTAGTGTTCACAGGAAAGGAAGAGAACCATGCCATCTCTTGAACTCCTATTAGCCTTTGCCACTGCAACAGCGGTCTTTGCCTATTTGCCCGGACCAGCGATGCTCTATACGGCCGCGCAGACGATGGCACGAGGCCGTAAAGCTGGTTGGTTGGCAGCGGTTGGTATCCATATCGGTGGGTATGCGCATGTTGCAGCCGCGTCACTAGGGCTGGCAATCTTGTTCGAAGCGGTCCCTATTCTTTACACCGTGCTCAAGTTCACTGGGGCGTTCTACTTGCTTTATCTTGGTGCCAGATTGTTTTTCTCACCCGAAAACATCACCACATCGGTTCTTGAGATGGACGCCAAATCGCCAAAGCGAGCCTTTTGGGAAAGCGTGACTGTTGAAGTTCTCAATCCAAAAACTGCGATTTTCTACGTAGCATTTCTTCCGCAGTTTACCGATCCTGCGGCGAGTTTTCCGATCTGGTTGCAACTGTTCATTCTTGGCACGGTCGTAAATGTCATGTTTTCAAGCGCTGACGTAATCGCGGTGGTATTGGCGGATAAGGTCACTGCAAGCCTCAAACGTTCGGTCGCGGCCGCTAAGGTTATCCGCAGGGTTGGCGGGAGTATTCTCATCGCGCTCGGACTGAACGTCGCGCTGTCTCGCCAATAAGCGCCAAGTCCACAGACACTAGCTTTCGGGCTTCCAATCTGGTTGGGTCGCGAAAGAAACCACATTTTCTCCAAGCCGATCCCAATGAGACTTGTCACGCTCAAATATTACAACTTCAACATCCAGCCCGCAGGCGTTGTCCATCGTGCCAAGCGACAAAGTGAGATGATTTGGTATTCGCGTGTTCTTCCCATAAATTGGGCTGCCACAGTTTGCGCAGAATGCCTTGGTTACCGCAGAGCCTTTGTCAGATGAGTAACTGAACTCACTCAGATTTCCCCTCACCGTTACTGCATCTGATGCGAACATGGCACCTACGGTATGACCTGTTCCACTTAACCGGCGACACTCTTCGCAATGACATTGAGCGACGACGACGGGCTGCCCTACGGCAGTATATGTCACTTCGCCGCAAAGGCATTTTCCAGTGTAATTCTTAGCCAACTGTCGGATCCCATATCATAGTACGAAGAAAGAAAATAAAGTGAAAGGCGGTCTCCGGGCATTGCCACCAATTCAGCCCAATGCTCGCTCAGGAGTATACGACTTGCCCCAAGCAAAGACCGCATCAAGCACGCTTTCCAACGCTTGACCTTTATCCGTCAGAACATATTCAGCCCGAGGCGGATGGGTTGAATACATCTGACGGTTCAGTATGCCAGATTGCTCCAGGTTTTTAAGTCGCGCAGACAGAGTATTTGGCGACAGCCCTAACTGCTCCTGCAAGTCAGCGAATTTCTGCGGCCCCTCCAGAAAGAACTCTCGCAGGATCAAGATCGACCACTGGTCACCCATCTCATCGGTTGCCCTGAGGATTGGGCAGTTGCTTCGATTAACTGTTTTCATCATGGCAAACATCATAGCAGGAAAATCCAGAATGTGAATTGACTATAAAAAGAATAGTGACTATTGATTCAGTATCAACCTTGGAGATTCGACATGGTCATGAAAAAGTTCGAGGATCGGATTTTTCAGAGAGTAGCGCCCAAGGTCATCCGCTATCTGAACAAACCAAACCTCGCGCCCACCAATCCGACATTGCGTGCAGTGTACCATCAAGCCTCACAAGAGTTTCAACTAGCGCCTCCGCTCACCATCCACAGTGCCGATCCGGAGTTACTCGCCGGACTCTGGCACGCCACGCGCGAAGTATTTATCGTCGCCCCCAAAGGCCGAGCTGTGCGCGAAGCGGTTGCAGCTGCAGTGTCAGAGGCCAACTCATGCCCCTACTGCGTCACTGTGCATTCGGGCATGTTCTCGGCGGCAGGTGGCGGTCAGTTGAGCCGAAACAACGCTGAACTTCCAGCCAACGTCAGGGACGCACTCGACTGGGTCAGGGCATCACTTAAGCTGCAAAATAAAACGCCTATTCGTACCGCGATTGCCCGGGCTGACAGACCGCAAATCTTCGGCACTGCTGCTCTTTATCACTACCTCAACAAGATGGTCAGTGTATTCCTCGATGAAAGCCCCGTGCCAATCCCTGGCTCAGCCACCCGATCGGGTCAGTGGCTAGCGCAAGCGGCGATGAAGATCATAGGTCGGAGGATTGCAACCCATATCGCCGCACCGGGTCAGGCGGTGGTGATCTGTGACGCTAAGCTCCCAAACGCTTTTGCGTGGTCCAAACCCAATCCAACCGTAGCACGCGCGTTCGCCCATTTCGCCCAAGCTGCAAGATACGCTGGGCAGGAAGCAGTGCCTGAACCCGTGCATAAGATCGTGCGTGATCATCTCGCTTCATGGCGTGGCGAGGCGGCACCGCTGTCGAGGGTTTGGGTTGAAGACGCAATGAGTGGTCTTGCCGAGGTCCACAGACCCGCTGCTCGACTAGCGCTTCTGACCGCACGAGCGCCTTGGCAGGTCAGCGACGCGCAAATCTCCGCTTTCCGCCAATTCACCAATGGCGATAGGGCGCTGGTTCAAACCACCGCTTGGGCGGCCTTTGCCGCAACCGAATGTCTCGCGGCACGGTATCCGTCTTGAACTGGATGGGGCTGAAACAAGTCAATCAACTACAACGAGACCCGGAAGCCCCGGAGTATCTAGGCGATCAGGAAAGGACGAAGAATGCAACGCATCGAAACAACACCTCAGGCCGTCAAAATAGGAAACAAAGGAGTTATGTTAGCGATCGTTCTTTGCATGATCTGGGTGATTGCGACCTCAATCGCTGGTGCGTTTGACTTCTACGAAGACATCCGTAGCGGATCGCACGCACGGGTCCTCGTAACTGTATTCCTGCCTTCAGTATTCTTCGCCATTCTATTCATGCTACGTCCCGCCGTCCGTGATTGGACCCGCCACCTCAACCCCGCAATGCTGGTCTTACCGCACGCCTGGCGGACAGTGGGTTTCACATTCCTGGTGCTCTGGGCCTACGACATTTTGCCCGCTGGCTTTGCTGCTCCTGCTGGTTTCGGCGATTTTGTGATTGCCATGGCAGCGCCGTTCGTTGCTGTCGCATTGTGGGTACAGTGGAAGGGCGCAGTTCGTACGGCAATCTGGTTCCATGTGCTCGGCTTCGCCGACCTATTCATTGCATTGCTGACTGGAATTACAGGGTTTGGCATGCAAACTGCGCAGATGGGACAGATCGACCCGATGACAACCTTTCCCCTGGTATGGATTCCGACTGTCGCGGTTCCTCTCCTGATCGCCGGTCATCTCATTGCGCTTTTGAACCTTTACATGAATAAAGTAAGCAGATGACGGTCAGGCACTGGGGTATGATCTTGCTGGCTGCGGCGCTTTTCGGGTCGTCATTTGTGTTCATCAAAATTGCCGTAGCTGACATCCCGCCGCTCACCATCGCCGCCGGGCGGGCAACGATCGCTGCGATCGTGATCATTGCGTTTGCTCATGCCCGGGGTACGCACCTTCCACCAATCGGGCCCGAATGGAGGCCACTTGTGATCGTGGGTGTTTTAACCGCGATCATTCCGTATGTCGGAATCTCGTTCGGGCAAGCCCTTATCGACAGTGCCCTCGGTGGTATTCTTTTTGCTGCAATCCCGTTGTTTACGGTCTTCCTTGCACATGTTTTCCTGCCCAATGAGCGACTCACCGCCGTTCGTCTGGCTGGTGCTCTGATCGGGGTGGCTGGAGTGGTGGTGGTTCTGGGACCGGCAGCACTGGCAGGGTTGACAAACCAGATCACCGGAGCGGGGTTGACCTTGGTGGCAGCCGCAAGCTACGCGGCCGGGGCGATCTACACTCGCACGCAGTCGCAGATTGCGCCACTGATTATGGCTTCAGGACAAATATTTTCCGCGGCCTTGGCCCTGACAGCACTCAGCATAGGCATCGATAAGCACTGGACACTTGCCCCACCCACTAGCGCAGTGGCGGCGCTGATTGCTGTTGGTTTGATTAGCACAGCCGCCCCTGTCCTGCTGTTTTTTCGCATGGTGTATGAGATCGGTCCAGCCCGCACCTCGACCCTGACATTCTTCATGCCGGTCTTTTCAGTTCTGTTCGGCTTTGCGTTCTTGGGCGAGACTCTCAGCTCTACGGCCTTCTTTGGCCTCGCCCTGATCATCGTTGGGGCTGCAATGATCAATCGACGGCCTACGGATGGCTAATGTAGCGTTGAGTGATCCCCTGATGTTCAAATTCACGGATATCGCAACTGGCACCTCGGAATCTATCAACGCGAAAAACCCGATATGAATTGATGAGATTGCAAGCACGTAATTTGGGTTAGATTGATCACAAGTGATTGCTCGACTAGTCAGTACATTCGTTCTTTGCCGATAGGTGCTAAATTGAAGGCTAAAATTACGTTCACACGGCTATCCAAAATTGAGCCCGCCGAAATAGTCGACCACATGTCCGACCCTCGGGTTGCGGAGCACATGCCGCTCATGACTTTCGAGTGGGACGCAGTAGCGGTCGCCAATTTTATTGCAACCAAGGAAGAGCGATGGGCACAGGACGGTCTTGGACACTGGGCGATCCTATCTGATGGCAAATACATCGGTTGGGGTGGTTTTCAAAAGGAGGGTCACGAATGGGATTTTGGTCTGGTCTTGAGGCCAGACGCATTTGGTCTTGGCACACGTATTTCAAGAATGGCAATCGAATTTGCCGTCGCCGACGAACGCATCCCATTCGTGACCTTTCTTCTACCGCCATCTCGCATGAATTTAAGTGCTCTTGAGAGACTCGGGGCAAGACGTATCGATGATATCGAGTACAATGGTGTAATGTTTCTCAAATTCCGGTTAGATACTCGGTGACGGAATCACCTCGCTTCTTCGCGATCATGGTCCTCGTAGCCGGGTTTTTGTCACTGTCGCATTTTTGAATAGGCCTGCCATATGACAGGACGTCCAAAACTCGCCGCACTTGCTGTCGTAGTCAGAGACGGTCGCGTACTTCTCGTCAAACGGCGGAACCAACCGGAGGCTGGTTCCTGGGGGTTTCCGGGTGGGCATGTTGATTTCGGTGAAACCACAATGCAGGCTGCAGTGCGTGAGTTGCGCGAAGAGACCAGTGTTCTCGGGCGCCCAGTCTGCCACTTAACGAACGTAGAAATGATTGACCGGGACCATGAGGGGTTTATCCGCTTCCATTTCCTGCTGGCTGCAGTCAAGTGTGACTACCTCTCGGGCAAACCCATAGCTCAGGACGACGTGAGCGCTGCCCGATGGTGGGTGGTTTCAGATGTCATCAATGGAAAAGTGGAATGCAGTAAACACGTCGATCTGGTCACAAGTATCGCTTCTGGCTGAAAATGGAAACTTGCTCAATTACGACTAAACCTTCGTTCGAGGATGTTTTGGACCTGTCGCGGTTTGATGCGCCCCTTTGATAGCATTTACTGCAGCAAAGGAGACGAACTATGGGATTGAAACGGACGGACGAATTCCGTGCCGATGCGGTGCGGATTGCGTTGACGAGCGGGCTGAGCAGGAAGCAAGTGGCCTCAGATTTGGGCGTTGGCCTGTCGACGCTGAACAAGTGGGTCACGGCGCATCGCGACACGGATTGGTGTCTGACAAGGACTTTGAGCGGACGTTGGCCTTCAGATCACTAACGACGGCTCCGTCCGCGTCAGCGAAGGTTGAAAACCCAAAGTCTGTTTCGTCCTGCGTCTCGATTGTCTGAACCAGTCGCGGCGAAAGGACGGTCTCAAACTTTTTTGTGATCAGCTCAGGTGAACGGCTCCTTTGGTGAAATCCGCTGCGCTGCCGCAAATGCCACGCCGCAAGTGCGATGGTTTTCCGCGCAAGCAATAGCCGCGTCAGCAAAAGGCGGCTCCGTCCCGCGTTGCAGCAGTTCGCCCAACCCACACTGAATGTCCGTTTTCTACGCGATAAGCTCAAACCCGTGCGGGTCGTTTAGTCCGCCGTGACGCGACGCGTTTCCAGTCAAGCCCTTCGAACAGTGCTTCGAACTGTGTTTTGCTGATGGAGATTACGCCGTCCCGCATCTGGGGCCACTCAAACCCTTTGCCCTCGATCCGCTTGTAAACCAGTACCAGCCCGGTGCCATCCCAAACGATCAGCTTCAGCCTGTCTGCCCGCTTGGAACGGAAGATGAAGATCGCACCGCTAAACGGATCGAGATCAAACTCATTCATCACGATCGCCGCAAGACCATCCATGCCTTTCCGGAAATCGACCGGTTTCGATGCCAGATAAAGTTTGAAATTGCCCGCTGGAGAGATCACGCCCGGTTCTCCATTGCCAAAATCACTTTCACCAAATCCTCCACCGGATACGCAGCTGGTAGTGAGATTTCGATTTCACGGCCGCTGAGATGAATGAGACTATCTAATTTATCCTCGTAACATTCATTTGTCGCGTCTTCTTCTATCAGAACCTCTGAAAAGAATTGTTTTTCGTGAACAGTCTTGGTCCTGACACGCGCGCGCTTCACATCTGCCCGCCATTTGTAGACGAGAGATTGAGAAACGTTGCATTCTCGCATGACTTCACCCACGGTAAGCTTCCCTTGGTCGAGCTTTTCTTTGATGAACCGCTTGAAGCTGGGAGGCCAAACTCTGCGCCCACCGGCGTGGACCTCAATGGTGAAGCCGTAAACGTCAAAAGATTGAGGAAACCTGCCCATAATTCCTGCCTTTCGTTTTCGGCACTATGTCACAGAGCAAAACTGCTGGTGAGGGGGCAAATAGGGGGCTCTATGCAACGCTTACTTTATATCAGCTCAGTCATCTGGGGTATCAGCAACGGATTGAGCCGGATCACATGGCAGACAGCAGCCATGAGCCAGATCAGTAATCGGAGGATTGGAAACTTTTTTGCCACAGTGAACGCTGGAGTTGGTGTCATGCGTATCGGCCTACTGTTCGGCTATTGGGCGATATCCGCACTTTGGGGGTATGAGTTGTCATTCGGCTATCTCGCATTGATCTGCGCCATTGGTTTCGCCGTATTTGTCACAGCGGGCTTTAGACCGCGAACCTTCTAACGATTGTATCGAAGATCGCCTTCGTCGTTATGGTTGGGCAATAACGCCCGCACACCCTGCTGCAATACAGCATGATATTTCTCGCTGTTGCAGTGGTGGCAGCGCTGTAAGCGCGCGTAGCCAGATTTGGGCACTTCCGGTTTGGGCTCACAGCCGACATCGGAGCAAGAGCGGCATCAACACTATCCGACGCCTACTGGTAGGTGATCCCGGCCCAGAGCCGACATTCGCCTTCCTTGGATAAGCCGCGCGTTAGTTTCTACAAAGCCGACATTGGTACCAGTTTGAAAACTCGGATGTGCCAAGTGACCGCAGTACGGAGCAACTCGGTTATTGCTAGCTGACTTCAGCCTGTTCCGCAGTCTTATCAATACAAGTGACGTTATCTTCACCAAACCATAGTTTGGCCTTTTCGATGGATACCGCCGAAGGCCCGTTGAAATACACTACGAGTTCTTCCCGTGCGCGAGTACAGCAAACGTAAAAGATTTTCCGACTTCGTTCTAAGACACTGGCGGTGCCGCTCTCGGAAAATAAGTATTCGAAATTATAGAGGTTCCAGTTCCCGTTATCTAAAGCCACGAAAACTCTTTCGAACTCGTTACCTTTGACTTTATGTTGTGTTGAGAACGGAGTCCGCCCTTCGAGGTACTCAAACAAATTCATAAACTCTTTGTATCGCACCGCAGACAGCCGGTGATATAGATACGGTTTACTTGTCTTGAACACCTTAATCCGATCATCCAAGCGACGCAGTCCGGAAGTATCGCAAAATTCCAAAACCTCTCCAATGCTGGAGTCAGACATACCTCGAAGTTTGGTAATCGCGTCAGCAAGTCTTTGTTTGTCGGCCAAACTGTGGACTTTCAGGTCTGTTCTTTTAAGGAATTCAGACACCTCTCCGCGACTATACAAGAACAAAATCGACTGGATCGAGAACAAGTGCTTTATCAAATCATCTCGTGTCGATCGGGTTGACCCTTCCTCATTCTCACTGTCTTTTTTGTCGTCAATCAGTTGTTCTTTGGAAACAAATAGCTTTCGAAAAACCTCATAGTCTTGAGCCCGTGCTAAAGCGAGTAATTCGGGGTTCTCATCTATAAAACGCTGCATTCCTGCTGTCGGTAGCACCTGCTGTTTGTTTGCAACCGACCCAACTAGGGAATCAACTACTTCACCAAATGTCTTACCCGAGAAATCTGTCTCAATGCCCTGCGTCTTAACATACCTTGAAATCCGCTGCTTATAGTCAAGGATTTTGTCCTTGTCATAAATGTCCATCAGGGCCGGGTAACCTGCCCTGGGCGCATTCAGGTTATGTGTCAGATTCAACTCTTTGGTGTTCTGAGCGTCAGAAAAATCCCAACCGAGGCCGTTTCTTACTTCATCCGTGTCGAGGGCTGAATCCATCGAATAAATAAATCGAACAACTCCCATCTTCACCTGACCGTCAGTCATGTTGGGCGCGCTTTCATCAGAGGAAGGCAGCTGGGTTAGTCCGTCGTTGCGAACAGCGTTTGCGATGTCGATAACAGATTGCGGGTTGCGGCGGTTTTGTTGCTTGACGACCTCGCGAACTCTTCCGCATTCAAGATAGTCATTAAGATCGCCGACCGTTTTATCGTATATGGACTGCATGGAGTCCCCAAAAAAACCAACAACTGCAGACTTACCGCTCGATCGAAAGTGATCGAGTAGAATTCTTACAACATCAGGGGACGTATCTTGGTACTCATCTACCAGGATGAGTGGATACATGCTTTGTGCGATGTGAGAAAGTTTCGGATAACTAGCGAACAAAGCCTCGGATATCTTAATCACCTCATCGTGCGAAACAATGCCTGAGCGCACCGCAACGTATTCTTTATATTCAACTTTCTCTTCTTGTAAGTCCTCTAGGGCTATGTCGGTCCCAGTGTAGCGTATTCGATCATCTTCTGTATCGTTGTGAAGTTCCACGAGAGTCTTCTTCAGCTCTCGCTGAAACGGTCTAACGATGCGCCAAAGGAAATCGTGTATCGTGCCGACATCAAGGTTTTGATGATCAATCCGCTCTAAGACTTCTTTAGCCGCTGCATTCGTGTAGGTCATACACGCAATTTTGATCGATGGATGCTGGCGAAGAGATTCCTGAATGACCTGAACTAGTGAGTAGGTCTTTCCGCTCCCTGCGCCCCCGCTTAACAAGAAGTTCTCACCATTATCAATGAGCCCAAGTATATCAACTACTTCTTTTTCCAGCATCAGCTTTGCCTCAGCCAGATCAGACCAGCTTGGATGTACTCAGGTGTATTCCAATTTCCGAACAGATGAAGGTGGTTTTGCTCTTCGAGCTCTAGGCCTTCATGCGGCTTTACTGTCTTTGGTTTCTCCTGACTGTTTAGCAAGACTTCGATCGCAAATGATGGTTTGCTGTCGATGCCGTTTTCAGCCATTTCATAGGCTTTCCCATTGGCCAAGAATGTTCTGAGATGCTTGTTTGTTAAACTTGGAAAAGGATGATCTTTTTTGACAGCCCCATCGTCCATGGTGCAGGCGTCGCTGAGTAGATCGTAGTTCACATGCAGGAAGGCATCTTCAAAACTACGCGCTTGGTATTTGGTGCCCTTTGAATTGGTCTCTTCAGTTTGGAACGCAACGCGCAGTGTTCCTTCCTTATGCCCAATCCAACTACCGTTTTCAGCAAGAAAAGCCTTCTTTCCAAATGGCATATCTTTCAAGTTCTGGAATGAGATCGGGCTTGTTCCTTCGGGAACACGGAAGAACTGCTTCAACGTCTCGTTAGTTGTCAAAGTAGCGTTATCAGTTGCGCAGATTTCATTTCTTTGCTTTTCAGTCCCATCTGCGTTTTGCTTCGGGTTCCCATCATCGTCGAGTACCGGAACTCTCCGTCCACCGTCCAAATCAGTAATCACAAGGCACTTCAGGCCAATAAACTGGACAAACTTCTCAAAAGTTCTGAAGTAGTTGCCTACCTCGACTATAGAAATGTTTTGAGATCGGAGCGGCAAACTGAGGTCGGTTCCCGACTCCAGTTCTTCGATTAGGCAATCTTGATCGGCTTTAACAATCATCGCCGGCATCAGGATACGCTCTGTATCACCCTCGATGAAAATTGCTTTGTCCGCGAAAAAGAGCTCGGAACGGTGAACAGTCAGATACTGCTTTAGAAACTTAAACCAACCCGGCCTGTCTGAGTATCTGTTCTCCAAATCCTTCAAGTTTAGTGCTTCAACTTCTCCTTCATTGCGTCGCAAGTATTTGATGTCATCAAAGCTGCTTTCCGAAACGATATGTGAGGAGTGAGTTGATAAAATAGTTTGCAGTTGAAAGGCAGGTCGCCCGACTGGATTGCACGATCTATTCAATAACTCTTTGATATTCTTGATGAAGACATACTGAAGTTGTGGGTGCGTATGCGCCTCCGGTTCTTCAATAAACAAAAGGTTGATGTTCGCCGGGGGCGCTTCCACTGTTCCGGAAAAATCTTGCATTACCCCCCTCAGCTCAAAAATCATACTGATTAGATTGAGGTAACCTAAACCATTGTGGTTCTCCGGCAGATCGTGGCCGTCATGACCGCTGGCATATTTGACGATAGTATTGTCCTTGAGAAGACGGCTGCTCCGTAAGGCCGAAACTATCTTAATTCGGCTTTCATCTTTCTGTACCCCACCGAATTGAGCGACATCATTTAGCACACCTCCGAAAAGCTTGTTGTAAACTCCGTCCAAATCTCTGTCTGCCTTTACGAGACTATCTTTAAATCTTTCGACTTCTTCCAACTCTCCATTGGTAGCGACTATTCGATCATATTCCCCAGCAGATTGGGCAGACAGCGTATTGTCAGATTCCTTATTTGAGACGTCACGACGTGCACCGATAGCGCTAAATCTTATAATACGGTCAAGCTTGATCTTCTCTTTATCTAAGTCGGTGTAGTGCTCAAAATCTGGACGGCGGTGCTCCAAATCAAACAGGACGCTTTTTCTGCGCGTTTTGAAATACTTATCATGTTCTTGACTTAGGAAATCGATGGCGGATACGGAGTCTATTTTTACCTCGTGTCTGCGCTTATTTTCATTGATGAAGTCCTCCTGAATTCGGTCAAGAGCAGCGGCATCAACTCCATACTCGAACGATAACACAATGGTAGAATTGTTTGGATCCAAGTCCATCAGGATCGTATCTCCGACTGCGGAAAGATCGTCGCTTTTGTCATACGTAATAAACAAGAGCATCTGGATTTTGACATCCTCGGGTCGGTTCTGCTCCGCACCATCGGATGTGATCCACGTTGCGAGCGCCCGCCCAACATCTAAGTTCAAGTCTTCGAAGGCAAAAGACGACGCGCCTCTTCCAAGAAACCTTTCGAGCAGCAAAAGAAGAGATGTCTTGCCACAGTTGTTCTTGCCAATAACTAATGAAAGATCATCCTCCAGATCGAGGCGTACATCTTTGAGTAACCTAAAATTTCTAATTTCAACCTTTGAAATTTTCATATGTTATACCTTGGTTGAGTCAATGAACTCACCATAGACCAGCCGACAAAAAACGATAGACCGTTCTGGTTGTATGTGTGCCAGCGAATGCACTGAGATGACAGATCCTTGAAGGTCGGCTTTGCGAAAATTGGAGACCCACACTGCAATTGCAGCGAATGGCCGCAACCCGCCCATTCTGTGGAAAAACAACGTATTGCTGGCGCAGAAACTGGCGTCTTGAAGAGGGCGCATGCGCCTTCGCTATCAAGCTTTGTGCGTTTGCTGCGGTGCAGGAAAGATTTTGGCTAGTTTGCGAAGGTTTTGGGCGGTGGCAGCGAGTAGAAATTCGTCACTTGCACCACATGGTCCACGCAGTCGCAGTCGACCCAGCCCTAGAATGCGTTTGAGATGTGCGAAGAGCATCTCGACCTTCTTTCGGAGTTTCATCGAGATGTCGTACTGGCGGGTTTTGGCGATATCACGGGCGACCTGGCGTGCGTCTTCGTGTTCTTCGCGCGTGATCTTACGGGCATCAGCATTTGGACAGCACCTTGCTTTGGATGGGCACGCTTGGCAGGTCAGCTTCAGGGCGCGATATCGCGCGACCCCTTTGCCGGTCGGTCCCCGGTTTGGGTCCGAGTAGTTCCGCCGGAACTGTTTCAACGCATGACCTTCGGGGCAGATGTATTGATCGTTCTCCGCATCCCACTCGAAGTCTGCGCGGGACCAAGTCCCGTCTGAACGGCCTGCTTTGTCAAAGACTGGGATGTGTGGCGCGATCTTGCGGTCGACCAGCCAACCCAGCATCGGCCCAGTGCCGTAGGCAGTGTCAGCGATCAGGCGTTCAGGATGCAGATCGAATTTCTCTTTGACCCGCTTCAGCATGGTCTTCGTTGATCCGACTTCCGCTTGGCGGATGGATCGGGTCGCCTCCACATCGACGATGACGCCGTGATCGGTGTCGATCAGATAGTTGTCAGAATAGCTAAAGAAAGCAGGGCCTTTGCGGGCCGCCGTCCATTGGCTGGCTGGATCGGAATGGGACGTAAACTTCGGTTGCACCTCGCTAGCGGCACCGAATGCAGCTTCATCCAGCGTGTTGAGATACTCGCGAACGGCGCGAGGGGCGCCGGTCGGTTCGATGTCGGAGACGTCCCATTCTTCTTTGGGTGTCGAATTCTGCTTGTTGGCATCCGCTTCGATTAGGCTGGCATCAATTGCCATGCGCTGGCCGCTGACCAGTCCTTCATGGATGCATCGCGCCACAGTTGTCTCAAACAGATGCCTCAGCAGTTCACTCTCGCGGAAACGCCCCCTCTCGGCAGATTGCTTTGCAATCACCTGCCGGGCAACGCATGTCGGTTCTTGGAAAACGTCGAGTGATCTGGCACGCGGTCGCTCAGATCAAGGTGGCAGAACCAGCGATAGGCGGGGTTCAGATGGACCTCATCGCAGAGCCGCCGCTCGGATCGGATGCCGAAGCAATACCCGACCAGCAGCATGCGGATCAGAAGTTCAGGATCGACCGAAGGACGGCCCGTGTGGCTGTAGAAGTCGGCGAGATACGCCCGGATATTGCTCAGATCGACGAAGCGATCAATCGACCGCAACAGGTGATCTTGGGGAACATGATCTTCCAGCGAGAACTCGTAGAACAGCGCCGCCTGAGCCTCTTGCCTCGGTCCCATCATCGCCAAATCCCCCAATCAATACAGGAATTGAATCAGCGAATGCCCAGTCGGTCAAGTCAGAGCTTTTCAACAAAATAAGCCCAGATTCACTACATTGGTCGAACAGTGTGTCGTGAGATTCCCTCTCATGATAGCAAAGCTGGCCGGCAATTAACTCCAATCACCCTTCCCAATCTTCCTGACAATCAAAACAAGCGCGAAATACGATAAGTTCAATGTATGATGTCACAAAACTCAGTCTATTTGTCACAAAATCCAAACTATCATGTCATTTCAGAGTGACAACACTCACACCCAATTCACCCACATTTCGAGTGCCCACATGATGCGCAAGTCATACAGCCCTCCACCATACGCATGTCGTATTGACCGCAGCTTGGGCAGGCTGGACCGCGTGGGGCGTTGCCGAGGCTGACGACCTCGGCGTGGGGATCGGTTTTCAGGCCCATCCCCTCGCCTTCGATGAAGCCGGTTGCGACCATGTGGCGTTCGATGACACCTCCGATAGCGGCAAGAATCGACGGGATGTATTTACCTTCCATCCAGGCACCACCGCGCGGGTCGAAGACGGCTTTCAATTCTTCCACCACGAAGCTCACATCGCCGCCACGCCGGAACACGGCCGAGATCATGCGGGTCAGGGCCACAGTCCACGCGAAATGCTCCATGTTTTTGGAGTTTATGAACACCTCGAACGGGCGGCGATGGCCGTTTAGGACCAGATCGTTCACGGTGATATAGATCGCGTGCTCGCTGTCGGGCCATTTGACCTTGTATGTGTGACCTTCCAACGATTGCGGGCGATCAAGTGGTTCCGAGATATAGACCACATCCGCGCCGGTATCTGCTTCGGGCGTCTGTTCGCTTTCCTCCGACACCGACAGGACTGACCCGGTCACATCATTCGGGCGGTAGGTCGTGCAGCCTTTGCAGCCGCTGTCCCACGCTTCCATATAGACGTCCTTGAACGCCTCGAAACTGATGTCTTCCGGACAGTTGATGGTCTTGGAAATCGAGCTGTCGATCCATTTCTGTGCGGCGGCCTGCATTTTGACATGCGCCAGTGGTTCCAGTGTCTGAGCGTTCACGAAATAGTCGGGCAGCTCTTTGTCACCAAACTTATCGCGCCACATCTGAACCGCATAATCGACGACTTCTTCTTCGGTGCGCGTGCCATCTTTTTGCAGAACCTTGCGGGTGTAGGCATAGGCAAAGACAGGCTCGATACCCGAAGATACGTTGCCCGCATAAAGGCTGATCGTGCCGGTGGGGGCGATTGAGGTCAGAAGAGCGTTGCGGATGCCGTGTTCCCGGATCGCATCGCGAACATCGTCGTCCATATGCTTCAGCGAACCGGAGGCGAGATATTTCTCGGCGTCAAACAGCGGGAACGGACCCTTTTCTTTGGCCAGCTCAACCGATGCCAAATAGGACGCGCGCGCGATTTGCTTCATCCACGCCTCGGTCTGGGCCGCAGCTTCGTCCGAGCCATAACGCAGGCCGAGCATCAACAAAGCATCCGCAAGACCAGTCACCCCAAGCCCGATACGGCGTTTGGCCTGCGCCTCTTGCCGTTGAGCTTCGAGCGGGAAACGGCTAGCGTCGACGACATTGTCCATCATGCGAATGGCGGTGGCGACCAATTCGGACAGGGCATCGCCGTCAAGCTGGGCGGCCTCTTCGAACGGATCGGTGACCAGCCGTGCCAAGTTAATCGACCCCAGCAGACAGGCGCCATAGGGCGGCAGAGGTTGCTCGCCACATGGGTTGGTCGCCGCGATTGTTTCGCAATAGGCCAGATTGTTCATCTGATTGATACGATCGATGAAGATCACACCCGGTTCGGCATAATCATAGGTCGCCTTCATGATCTTGTTCCAAAGATCGCGGGCTTCGACGGTGTGATAAACACGGTCTTCGAATTTCAGCTCCCAGCTGGTGTCATCTTTCACGGCTTGCATGAAATCGTCGGTCACGAGCACCGACATGTTGAACATGCGCAGGCGGGCGGCGTCGGATTTGGCGGTGATGAAATCCTCAATATCCGGGTGATCACAGCGCATGGTCGCCATCATCGCACCACGACGCGAACCTGCGGACATGATGGTCCGGCACATCGCGTCCCACACATCCATGAAGCTGAGCGGCCCAGAGGCATCCGCCGCAACACCCTTCACATCTGCTCCACGTGGGCGAATGGTGGAGAAGTCGTAGCCGATCCCCCCACCCTGCTGCATGGTCAGCGCCGCCTCTTTCAGCATATCGAAAATGCCGCCCATGCTGTCCGGGATCGTCCCCATGACGAAACAGTTGAACAGAGTGACAGACCGTCCGGTCCCTGCCCCGGCTGTGATCCGACCAGCGGGCAGAAATTTGAAGTCTTCCAGCGCGCCGTAAAACGCATCTTCCTGCGCTGGCTCCGCTTCGGACAGTGCACGGGCGATACGGCGCCATGTATCCTCGACCGATTTATCCTGAGGCGTGCCCTCAGCCGTTTTCAAACGGTATTTCATATCCCAGATTTGTTCGGCGATGGGGGCGGCAAAGCGGCTCATGCAAGCGATTCCTGTGCGAAGTGGAAGGTCTTTCAGAGTACATCCCGCGTCCGGTCGGCGTCAATTGCCAAAGGTCGGGATTCGGCGTAAAGTGGCAAGCCAACCACAACATCTGGGGCTTTGCCGTGGCTGACACCATAAATCTGGTAAAACTCTGCGTCGGAGCAGAGAAAGTCGAGGATCTTGATGCCTGGCAAGCCATGCGTATGGGGCAGTCAGGTTTGCCCAACCCCCGGCACGTCACCCGCATGTGGCCAAAGCGCGAGGCCGAGCTGTTGAACGGCGGGTCACTTTATTGGGTGTTTAAGGGGTTCATTCTTGCCCGCCAAAGCCTTGTGCGGCTGGAAGAGGTGATCGGTGATGACGGCATTCGCCGCTGCGCACTCGTTTTGGACCCGAATGTCGTTCGAACCGAAAGCCAACCGCGCCGCGCCTTTCAAGGATGGCGCTATTTGACGCCCGAGGATGCACCGCGTGATCTGGCCACAGGCAGTGCAAACAAAAACGATACCGCATTGCCGCACGAGCTTGCGGCCGCTCTTGCAGATATTGGTATTCGTTAACCCGCGCCTTGCTGTCACAAAACGGAATCGTTTGTGGGCCAGTCTGACCCTGCGACCGATTCCCGATCAGGCTGGTGGCCCGCTGGTCCGATCAAGTCTCGCGCAGCGCGTGCTCCCGTCACCGTCTCGCACGCGACGAACCCCCAGCAGCGATCCCCAAGCCGCTGGGGGTATTCGTTCTGCAAGCATCATTCTCGCAGGCCCCGATCCGGGTCTGGACACTCGACTGCGCCCTGATACTCTCGCGCCAACATTTCAGGAGGCTCAGATGGCAACCGGCACCAATATCCGCACTTATTTTAATGGCACATGGCACAATGGTGACGTTCCAATCATGAAGGCCGCCGATCACGGGTCTTGGCTGGGCACGACCGTGTTTGACGGTGCACGATATTTCGAAGGCATTCATCCCGACCTGGAACCGCATTGCGCCCGCGTGAACCGATCAGCCAAGGCACTGATGATCACGCCAACGGTCACCACACAAGACATGGTCGAGATCGTGAAAGAGGGCTTGTCGGCTTATCCGAAAGATGCCGCCGTCTATATTCGTCCAATGTACTGGGCCTTGGACGGGGGTGATCTGGGTGTCGTGCCCAAAGAGGGTGCGACCGGCTTTGCGGTGGCGCTTGAAGAAATCCCCATGGCGCCCCAGACCGTGTCGACCACCTTGGCGACCACCCGGTTTCGGCGCCCAGTTATGGATGACGCCGTGGTGGATGCCAAAGCTGGCTGTCTCTATCCAAACAACGCCCGCATGCTGGCCGAAGCCCGCGCAAACGGCTATGGAAACGCATTGGTTGCGGATGCCCTTGGCAATGTCGCCGAAACCGCCACCGCCAATATATTTATGATCCGTGATGGGGAAGTCTTCACCCCCATCGCCAATGGCTGCTTTCTGGCAGGCATCACCCGCGCGCGCCACATTGCCAATATGCGTGCCGATGGGATGAAAGTGCACGAAACCGTTCTGACATTTGATGATTTCCGCAACGCCGACGAGGTCTTCATGTCCGGCAATATGATGAAGGTCACCCCTGTCAGCGAGTTTGATGGCACGATGTATAACTCGGGCCCGGTAACCCGCCGGGTGCGCGAGCTTTACTGGGACTGGGCCCATTCCAATGCGTAAGATGCGCATCACGGTTCTGACCCTGTTGGTCGGGACCGTTGGCGCGGCCATTGCATGGGCCATCGACATGCCGATGGGATATCTGGTTGGTCCCGCTCTGACCGTGGCCGTCGCAAGCCTTTATGGGATGAAGACAGACATCGCGCCACCGATCCGCAATGTGATATTCGTTCTGGTCGGCCTGACTGTTGGCTCAATGGTCACGCCAACAAGCATCGAAGCGGTCTTACGCTGGCCCATCGCCTTTGCGCTTTTAGCCGCGCTGACCGTCGCCACCCCATTTATCGGCCGGTGGTTTCTAACCCGATACATGGCGTTTGGTCGGGACGAAGCCTTTTTGTCTGCCGCTCCGGGTCATCTAAGCCTTGTCGTTTCGCTATCTGATAGCCTTGGCATTCCAATCGCGCGACCGGCCATCTTGGCGTCATTCCGGGTGCTGGCACTCAGCCTGTTTGTCCCGATCGCTGCCCGCCTGTCCGGGATCGACCTTGGCCCCGGCTTGCCCCTGGGGCGCGAAACCTCACCTTGGTTGATCATCGGGATCGAGCTTGCCCTCGCCCTCGCCCTCGCGCCGATCCTTGTCAGGTTGCGACTGCCCGCACCGGTGTTGCTCGCGGCCATGATCGTTGCTGCGGTCTTTCATCTGGGCGGGGTGGCCGACGGGAACCTACCTCCATGGGTCAGCCAGGTCGTGCTGGTAATGATGGGATGCCTAATCGGCACGCGTTTTTCTGGTGTGACTTGGCACGAGCTGCGTCACAATCTTTTCGCAGGGTTGATCGTCGTCGTCCTGACCGCCACGCTGGCCGCAATGTTCGCGACGCTTGCGTCGTATGTTTCGGGCCTACCGTTGATTGACGTCCTGATCGGGTTTGCTCCCGGCGGGCTTGAGACCATGATCATCGTCGGTGTCGCCATGGGCGGCGACCCTAGTTTCATCGCCTCGGCCCATGTGGGGCGCCTTGTTTTATTGGCTATCGTGATCACCGCTTATGCGACAAGAATTGCGCGCCAGAAACCGGGTGAAAACGATGGACAGCCCCCCGCGCCTCGGGCAAACTGATCCCGATTTTGGAGGACGAACATGCGCAAGTTTCTTGTGATCCTGGATGACAGTCGCGAATGCCTGAACGCGATGCGATTTGCCGCCATGCGGGCGGCCAAAACCGGCGGAGGCGTCGAGGTACTTTCGATCATTCCCCCAGATGAATTCAATCACTGGATCGGTGTCGGCAACATCATGCGCGAAGAAGCGCGAGAGCGGATCACGGTCCATTTTGAGGTATTCGCAAAGTGGATGCGCGACCGTCAGGGGATCGACCCCGAACTGGTCATCCGCGAGGGCGAAGCTGTGCCCGAGATCATGGCACAAATCAATGAAGACCCCGAAATCGGTGTCCTTGTCCTTGGGGCGGGGGCCGAAAAACAGGGTCCCGGGCCGATTATCAACCAGATGATGCGGGCCTCAGCCACGCTGCCGGTTCCGATGACCATTGTACCCGGAGAGATGTCGAAAGATCGGTTGGAAGAAATTTCCTAACCCCCGGCCCCGCTTGACTCTGGCTCGTATGGCACCCATATCAAACCTGACAATAAAGGTGCGCCAATCATGTTCATTCAGACTGAATCCACTCCGAACCCCGCGACGTTAAAATTCCTACCCGGCCAAGCCGTTTTGGGTACCGGTACGGCAGATTTTCCGACTGCGGACACTGCGGGAAGTTCGCCTTTGGCAGAACGCATTTTTAAGGTGCAGGGCGTGACTGGCGTTTTCTTTGGTGCGGATTTTGTGACCGTCACTAAGGGTGAAGACACCGAGTGGGACCACATCAAACCCGCCATCCTTGGCGCGATTATGGAGCATTTCCAGTCTGGCCAACCCGTCATGGCAGGTGAAGCAACCGCGCCTTCTGGCCACGCTGATCACGACGGTGAAGATGGCGAGATTGTAGAACAGATCAAAGAACTGCTTGATACCCGTGTGCGTCCTGCCGTTGCGCAGGATGGCGGGGACATCACGTTCCACGGCTTTGATCGCGGCATCGTTTACCTGCACATGCAGGGTGCCTGCGCGGGTTGCCCGTCCTCAACCCTGACGTTGAAGATGGGTATCGAAAACCTGCTGAAGCACTATATCCCGGAAGTGGTCGAGGTTCGTCCTGTTGCCGCATAGTCCATTGATACTGGCGTTTGACACATCGGCCGCGCATTGCGCGGCCGCTTTGCTGTCCGGCGACAAGATCATCGTGTCGCGACACGAAAACATGGCACGGGGACAGGCAGAGCGCCTGATGCCGCTGCTGGAAGAGGTCCTTGCCGAAGCACAGAAAACATGGCGGGATCTGAACGCCATTGGCGTCGGCGTCGGTCCAGGCAACTTCACAGGCATCCGAATCTCAGTCGCGGCGGCGCGTGGGTTGGCCCTATCGCTGGGAGTGCCCGCGATTGGTGTGTCTTCCCTTGAAGCGCAGGCGCTGGATGCTCAGCGTCCAGTCTGGTCATTGATTGATGCACGCCGTGATCATCTTTATGCGCAATATCTGCGTCCAGATGGGGAACATGAACACCCCACCCTTCTATCAGCTGCCGAGGCCTCTGCTCTGGACGGCGCGCGCATCGGTCCGCTGACATCGATCGATCCTGCGCCGGCGATTGCATTTTTGGCGCGCGACAGGCTGGCGGTTTCCGACAAGCAGCCTATTCTTCGTCCCGCGCCACTTTACATCCGGTCCGCTGACGCGGCGCCACCTCGGGATCCCGCCCCCGCGATCCTGCCCTGACCTGCTATAACCCCTCTATGTCCGGCATTCCGAACCCATCCCCCTCCGCAATGGCTCAGATCCATGCGGCCGCGTTCCAAGAAGCGCGGCCATGGAGCGCGGACGAAATCGACACGCTTATGTCGTCCAAACATGTCTTTGTCGTGATGGTTGATGACGGCTTTGCAATGGGGCGTGTGATCATCGACGAGGTGGAGCTACTGACCATCGCCGTGCGTCCGGAAGCGCAAGGACAAGGTCTGGGTCGCGCGCTTTTGTTGGGCTTCGAGGAAACTGCATATCATCGCGGCGCCTGTCGCGGGTTTCTGGACGTCGCAGAGGACAATATCTCGGCACGCCACCTGTACCGGTCATCAGGTTGGACCGAATCTGGTCGGCGCAGGAACTATTATGCACGCCAAACGGGTGATTTTGTCGACGCGATCCTGCTGAGCAAGTAGTTTCCGCAGCGTGAACCTCCTGAAAAATAGGCCTTACGCGCCCGACGAGAAAACTTACTGTTGACCCTCCCCTTGCCCTCCGCTCAAAATCCCGGATGATCCTTTTCAGCGATCTGCTCGCAGACTTTGGGAATCGGCCGACATACCGTCTGTCCCCAACAACAAAAACAAATGGGAGTACACACATGACCCTGATGAAAACCCTACTTGGCGCAGCCGCGTCGTTGGCCCTGACCGCAGGCGCGGCGCTGGCCGAACCCGCGATCATTTTCGACCTTGGCGGCAAGTTCGATAAATCGTTCAACGAAGCTGGCTACAACGGCGCTGAGAAATGGGCCAAAGAAACCGGCGGTAAATATCTGGAGATTGAACTTCAGTCTGAAGCCCAACGCGAACAGGCGCTGCGTCGTTTTGCCGACACGGGTGCAAACCCGGTGATCACCATGGGTTTTGCGATGTCGACACCAATCTCGGAGGTCGCACCCGACTATCCTGACACCACGTTCGTCGCGATTGACGGCTGGTCTGACGCGCCAAACGTCCTGAACATCGCGTTCTCGGAGCATGAAGGCTCTTACCTTGTGGGCATGCTGGCCGCTCAAGCTTCGAAATCCGGTACCGTCGGCTTTATTGGCGGCATGGACATTCCGCTGATCCGCAAATTTGCCTGTGGCTATGCCGAAGGTGTAAAGGCCGTAAACCCAGACGCCAAGATCATCGCCAACATGACAGGCACCACGCCTGCGGCATGGAACGACCCGGTTAAGGGCGGCGAATTGACCAAAGCACAGATCAGCCAAGGCGCTGACGTGGTATACGCTGCCGCTGGTGGCACCGGTCTTGGTGTTCTGCAAACCGCAGCCGACGAAGGCGTTCTTTCGATCGGTGTGGATTCGAACCAAAACCACCTGCATCCAGGCAAGGTTCTGACCTCGATGATGAAACGCGTGGATGTTGCTGTTTATGAATCCATGAAAGCGGGCGCTGACCTGAAACCGGGTGTGCAGGTGATGAACCTTGGCGCAGAAGGTGTTGGCTACGCACTGGACGACAACAATGCAGCACTTATCTCGCCCGAGATGAAGGCCGCTGTTGACGCTGCTGCTGCCAAGATCATCTCTGGTGACATTGCCGTCCACGACTATACGTCGGACGACACCTGCCCGAACCTGGACTTCTGATCCAGCGATGTCAGATGTGAACAAAGGGGGGCAACAGGCGACTGTTGCCCCCGCTATCGAACTTCGCGGCATCTCGAAGGCCTTTGGCCCTGTGCAGGCGAACAAGGACATTTCGATTTCTGTCCAACCCGGTACGATCCATGGGATCATCGGAGAAAATGGTGCGGGTAAGTCGACGCTTATGTCCATCCTCTATGGGTTTTATAAAGCCGATGAAGGTCAGGTCTTCATTCACGGTAAGGAAACCCAGATCCCCGACAGCCAAGCCGCAATTCGCGCTGGCATCGGGATGGTGTTCCAGCACTTCAAACTGGTTGAGAATTTTTCAGTGCTTGAGAATGTGGTGCTCGGGGTCGAGGAAGGCGCGATGTTGCGGCCATCCCTTGCAAAAGCACGCAAGTCGCTCAAGTCACTGGCCGAGGAATATGAACTCCACGTTGACCCAGACGCCCTGATCGAAAATTTGGGGGTCGGTGTTCAACAACGTGTTGAGATCCTAAAGGCGCTCTATCGCGAAGCCGACATTCTGATCTTGGACGAGCCGACCGGTGTGTTGACCCCGGCCGAAGCGGACCACCTGTTTCGCATCCTGAACGGTCTGCGTGATCAGGGTAAGACGATTATTCTGATCACCCACAAATTGCGCGAAATCATTGAGATTACGGATACTGTATCCGTGATGCGTCGCGGTGAGATGACGGCGACGGTCAAAACCAAGGACACAAGCCCCGAAGAGCTGGCCGAGCTGATGGTGGGGCGCAAAGTTCTGTTACGTGTCGACAAAGTACCCGCCCAACCCGGCGAAAAAGTCCTTGAGGTCAATAATCTACACATGGTCGATAGCCATGGCGTAGAGCGGCTGAAGGGCATCTCGCTTGATGTTCGCGCAGGCGAAATCTTGGGTATTGCTGGTGTTTCCGGCAACGGGCAGTCTGAATTGATGGAGGTGCTTGGTGGCTATGCAACCGCCACCGGCGAGATCCGCGTGAACGGAGACCCCATTGATTTGACAGGAAAATACTCCGATGGGAGATCACGGCGCGCACGCGGTATCGCGCATGTGCCCGAAGACCGGCAAGAGCATGGTCTGATCATGGATTTCCCCGCCTGGCAGAACGTCGTTTTCGGATACCATCACGAGCCAGAGTACCAGAAAAACAAGTTTCTGATGGATAACGCGAAGATGTTGGAAGTGGCGCAGGACAAGATGGACCGGTTCGATGTCCGTCCTCCAAACCCTCAGCTTGCGGCCAAGAATTTCTCGGGCGGCAACCAGCAAAAAATCGTCGTTGCGCGCGAGATTGAGCGCAATCCCGATTTGCTGCTGGTCGGTCAGCCGACCCGTGGCGTCGATATCGGGGCGATCGAGTTCATCCACAAACAAATCATCGCGCTGCGCGATCAAGGCAAAGCCATCCTGTTGGTGTCGGTCGAACTGGAAGAGATTCTGTCTCTTAGTGACCGAATTGCCGTCATGTTCGACGGTCACATCATGGGCGAGCGCCTGCCAGACAAAACCGATGAACGCGAGCTTGGTCTGCTGATGGCCGGTGTCACCGGAGAAGGTGAAAACTAATGGACAAGATGCCAAAATGGGCCGATGTGGCCCTTATTCCGTTCTTAAACCTACTGATTGCCTTTGTGCTTTCGGGGCTGGTTATTCTTGCCATCGGTGAAAACCCGATAGAGGCGCTGAAAACGATGATCACCGGCGCGCTGGGTTCGACCTATGGCTGGGGTTACACGCTGTACTATGCCACCAATTTCATCTTCACTGGGCTTGCGGTCTCGATCGCGTTCAAAGCGGCGATGTTTAATATTGGTGGCGAGGGTCAGGCGATGATCGGGGGCTTGGGGGTTGCGCTTGTATGCCTCTATATCCCGTTCCCCCACTGGTCGGTCGCACTTATATTTGCGATGGTCGGTGGCGCCGTGTTTGGCGCGGCGTGGGCCGTCATCCCAGCCTTCTTGCAGGCCCGCCGTGGCAGCCATGTGGTGATCACGACAATCATGTTCAACTTCATCGCGGCATCGCTTCTAAATTACGTTTTGGTCAACGTCCTTCGCCCGACTGGTTCAATGGACCCGGCCACAGCCAAGTTTCCCGAGGCAACGCACTTGCCAACTTTGCACGACATCCTTGCACCATTGGGTATCGCGTTCTCGAAGTCTGCGCCGGTAAACGTCTCGCTTTTCATTGCACTGATTGCCTGCGTTGTCGTCTATCTGCTGATGTGGCGGTCGCGACTGGGGTATGAGATCAGATCCTTCGGCCTGTCACCCGGCGCATCGACATATGCTGGTATTTCGTCCTTCAAGATCATTATGATCGCGATGATCCTGTCGGGTGGGCTGTCTGGCATGATGTCCATCAACAACACGATGGGCGAGGCTGAGCGGTTGGTTCTGAACTCGGTCGAGGGTGCAGGGTTTATCGGTATTGCCGTGGCGCTGATGGGACGAAACCATCCTTTCGGTGTGCTATTGGCGGCCCTGCTGTTCGGTTTCCTTTATCAGGGGGGCAGTGAACTTTCACTTTGGTCAAGCATTCCACGCGAACTCGTCATCGTTATTCAGGCGCTGGTAATCTTGTTTACGGGCGCATTGGACAACATGGTCCGCATGCCGGTTGAACGCGCCTTCATTCGCGCAGCGAAGCGGAGGGCCAACTGATGGATTTCCTAACGATCATCCAGATTTCTGACAGCGCCCTGCGCCTCGCGACGCCGCTTCTGCTGGCTTGCCTTGCAGGGTTGTTTTCTGAACGCGCCGGTATTTTCGATATCGGGCTAGAGGGTAAAATCCTTGTCTCTGCCTTTTTGGCTGCCGCCGTGGCGTCCGCCACTGGCTCGGTTTGGCTGGGGCTTCTGGCCGGGATCGCCGGTTCACTGCTGTTCTCGGCTGTGCACGGCGTTGCGTCGATCACCTTTCAAGGCAATCAGCTGATCTCGGGCGTTGCGCTGAACTTTTTGGCTTCGGGCATCACGATCCTTATCGGGACCGCGTGGTTCAGTCTGGGTGGCCGAACCCCCAGCTTGTCGGGAGGCGAGAGGTTCTCGCCCGTTGAACTGCCGTTCGCAAACGCCGTCGCAGACGTGCCGTACCTTGGACCGATATACTCCGACCTCCTGTCCGGTCACACGATACTGGTCTATGTCGGGTTACTTATGGTGCCGCTGTCCTGGTTCGTCCTCTATCGCACCCGCTTTGGTTTGCGTCTGCGCGCGGTCGGGGAAAACCCGGCGGCGGTGGATACAGCCGGTATTTCGGTTGTGAGACTGCGGTACATTTCGATGGCCATCGCTGGTGTGCTGTGCGGTTTGGCCGGCGCATATCTGTCCACAGGTCTTGCCGCTGGCTTCGTTAAGGAAATGAGCGCTGGCCGCGGATATATCGCGCTGGCTGCACTGATCTTCGCAAAATGGCGCCCATGGTACGCTCTTTATGCGACACTGCTATTCGGTTTGCTTGAAGCGATTGCCAACAGGTACCAGAATATCGACCTGGGTGGCTTTATCGTACCTGTACAGTTCATGCAGGCCCTGCCTTATATCCTGACTGTGGTCATCTTGGCAGGTTTCGTTGGCAAGGCGGTCGCTCCGAAAGCAGGTGGGCAACCCTATGTCAAAGAACGCTGACGCGCTCGCCCAACAGGTGCGGGCGCTGGCAGGCCCGGAACCGGTCGAAGTTGGGCTGGTTCTGGGGTCGGGCCTCGGACACCTCGCCGACACTGTTGATGGGATTTCAATCCCCTATGACCAGTTGGACGGGTTTCCACAACCGCATGTGTCGGGCCACAACCCCAAACTGGTCATCGGCCAGATGGAGGGTACCCGCGTGGCCGTCTTTGGCGGCCGGTCGCATTACTACGAAGCCGGCAAGCCCGACGCCATGCGCTTGCCCTTGGAGCTTTTGAAAGCTCTCGGGGCAGATCGGTTGATCCTGACCAACGCGGCGGGTTCCATGCGGCCTGACATACCGCCGGGCGAGTTGATGTTGATCTCGGATCACATCAATTTCTCGGGTCTGAACCCGCTGATTGGAGAGCCATCAGACGCGCGTTTCGTCCCGATGGGCGGGGCCTACGACGCCGACATGCAATCCGCATTCTCCAAAATTGCCGCAGATGAAGGTATCACCCTGACCCCGGGTATCTATGCTTGGTATTCTGGCCCGTCATTTGAAACCCCCGCCGAGATTAAGGCTATTCGCACGCTTGGTGCGGATGCTGTCGGCATGTCGACTGTGCCCGAAGTGATTCTCGCCCGGTTCCTGGGTTTGCGTGTCGCTGCCTTCTCGACCATCACAAACATGGCTCAGGGCATGTCGGACGAGGCAATTAGCCACGAACACACCAAGGCTATGGCACCACTTGGAGCTAAAAAGCTGGAAAAACTGGTTCGGCGCTACTTAACGCGTGACTAAGCCCTGCCTTTTAGGCCAATAAAGGCGCAATCACACACAGACACGCATCCAGCCTAGAGTTCATTGCACTATGCAGATTTACCTGCCGATCGCCGAGGTTTCCGTTAACGCCTTTTTGCTGCTCGGACTCGGGGGGCTTGTGGGCGTACTTTCGGGAATGTTTGGTGTCGGCGGTGGCTTCTTGATGACCCCGCTTCTGTTTTTCATCGGCATCCCTCCGGCCGTCGCTGTTGCGACCGAGGCCAACCAGATTGTCGCAAGCTCGTTTTCTGGCGTTCTTGCGCATTTGAAGCGAAAGACGGTGGACCTCAGGATGGGTGGGGTGTTGCTGGTCGGTGGCTTGATCGGCGCGGCACTGGGTGTACAGCTCTTTAACGCCCTGAAAGCCATCGGTCAGGTCGACCTGTTGGTCAAACTGTCCTACGTCCTGTTTCTTGGCATTATCGGCTCTCTCATGTTTGTGGAAAGCCTTCGTGCGTTGATGAAGTCGCGCGGCGGTGCCGTGCCGAAACGGCGTAAGCACACATGGGTACATAACCTGCCCTTCAAGATGAAGTTCCGCACGTCTGGCCTGTATATCTCGGTCATTCCGCCCATTCTTGTGGGCGTGTTGGTTGGTATCCTTGCCGCCATCATGGGCGTCGGCGGTGGTTTCATCATGGTGCCGGCGATGATCTATCTTTTGGGGATGCCAACCAAAGTCGTGGTCGGAACATCACTGTTTCAGATCATCTTTGTGACCGCATTCACCACGCTTTTGCATGCCACAACCAACTATACCGTCGACATGGTGTTGGCCGTGCTTTTGCTGATCGGCGGCGTCATCGGGGCGCAGATCGGGGCGCGGATCGGCGTGAAGCTTAAAGCAGAGCAGTTGCGGGTATTGCTGGCGCTTATGGTGCTTGTCGTGTGCGGCAAACTTGCGCTCGATCTGCTAATTCAGCCCTCTGAACTGTTTGAAATCGGTACAGGAGGAGGTCACTGATGCGTCGTCTGTTTGCCCTTCTTGCCCTTACCGTTCTGAGCGCCCTGCCCCTGCGGGCGGAAAGCGTCGTGGCTGGTCTGAGCCAGAACCATGTGTCGATCACCGCCACGTTTGTGGGTTCGGAAATCCTGATTTTTGGTGCGGTGAAACGCGACACTCCGCCACCAACAGATGACGCACTTCAGGTGATCGTCGTTGTTGAGGGCCCATCTGATCCCGTGACTGTACGCCACAAGGCCAAGCGGTTTGGCATTTGGGTGAACACCGAGTCAATTGAGCTGGCCGCGGCACCTAGTTTCTATGCCGTTGCGACATCCGGCACGCTTGAGGAAACCGTATCGACCCTGGACGACCTTCAGCGGCAGATTTCGGTCGAACGCGCGATCCGCATAAGCGACAACCCCTTCACCAACGAAGACCCGCGCGAATTTACCCGTGCGCTTATTCGTATCCGCGAGAAGTCGGGGCTGTATAAGCTCATGGAAGGTGAAGTGAATCTGCAGGAAGAAACGCTGTTTGACACCCGCATTGCCCTGCCCGCTAACTTGACCGAGGGCGACTACCGTACCCGCATCTATCTGACTCGCGCTGGCCGCGTGGTCTCGGAATATGAAACGGTTATCGACGTTCAGAAGGTCGGGTTAGAGCGCTGGATTTACAACCTCGCGCATGAACAGCCATTGATCTATGGTCTGTTGTCTTTGGTAATCGCGATTGCCGCTGGCTGGGGCGCGTCTGCGGCGTTCCGTGTGCTGCTCCGCACCTAAGCGACGGCCTATCCGCGCCCGATATAGGGCATTTTAGTCGCCATCACCGTCATGAATTGCACATTCGCCTCGGGCGGCAGCTGGGCCATGTGCAATACCGATCTGGCCACATCACCGACGTCCATGGTCGGCGGCACCGGTGCCGCCTCGCTGGCCGCTTTTTCGATAACACCCGCCAACAACTCGGTCCGGGCGTTGCCAATATCGATCTGGCCGCACGCGATATCAAAGGGCCGGCCATCAAGGCTCAACTGTTTGGTCAGCCCGGTTATCCCATGCTTGGTAACGGTGTAAGCCACAGCCCCGTCGCGAGGGACATGGGCGCTGATTGATCCGTTGTTGATGATCCGCCCACCCTGTGGATCCTGCATGCGCATATGCTTGAAAGCGGCGCGTGCGCAAAGAAACATGCCGGTCAAATTTACTGCAACCGCACGGTCCCAATCGGCGACAGGCACCTCGTCGATGGGCGCAGCTTCGGTAAACAGCCCCGCATTGTTAAACAGAACATCCAGCCGCCCGGCCTGCGATTGGAACGATCCAAAAGCCGAGGCCACCTGCGCAGGATCACAGACATCCGCCGGAATTACGATGGCGTTCGGCTTGTCCGACGCAATGTTTTGAAGCACATCCTCGCGACGCGCCAACAGACCGACAATCCAACCCTCCGCCAAAAACAACTCTGCCGTTGCGCGGCCGATGCCTGCGCTGGCGCCGGTAATCAAGATGCTAGGCATCATCCACCCCCTGCGCCTCTAAAGCCAGCGCCACGGGTTTGGCCGGCAGATCACCGGTCGACAGATCGCCTTCGGGCCGTGCCATCGCATAGCGTTTGACCCAATGCAGCCGCGTCTCGGCCCGCGTGATCGCGACATAGGCCAGACGCTTCCAAAGCGGCAAACCAGCTTCGGTACGCCCTGCACGAGACGCCGCCCAGATATCGGGTGCAAAGACCTGCACTTCGGGCCATTGCGAGCCCTGCGCCTTATGGATCGTCACGGCCGCGCCATGCAGAAATGCGGCGCCCATGCGCGCGGCATAGGGTATGAAAGGCTCTTCTTCGTCCGGCAACTCGATCTTGATGATAGATGCCGCAGAAACCTGAGGATCCTCTGCCCCCAACACATGCAACCGAGAAAAGCCTTCGCGTTTGCCGGGACCAAGATAAACACATTGCGCCCCTTTAATCAGCCCGCGCGCTTCTAGATCAATGCGCTTCTTGCGGTGTTTCAATGGCAATTCGATCCCATCGCAGATCAACGGCTCCCCGGGCAATAGTTCATGATCCGGCGCACCAAACGCATTTCGGAATGCGCTGATCAAACGCACACGGGTCACATTGCGCCAAACCAGAACGGGAGATCGCGCCATCAGATCGGCATTCACACGGGGGGCCAGCACGACGCGGTCATCGGATGCGGCGGCATCCTCGATCATCCGTTCAAATGCCGGAAAATCCAGCGTGTCATCCGCAAGCGCATGAGCCAGATCAAGGATCGGATTGTCCAGTTCCTGCCTATGGATACGGTGCAAGACCATCTTTCGTTTGTCACCCAAACGATCAAAAATCATCTCGCCGGACTGACCAACCGGAGCCAATTGCGCGGGATCACCAAACAGAACAAGTGTTGGGAATATCTCTCTTAGATCGTTGAATTGCTTTTCATCCAACATCGAGCTTTCATCAACAAAGCCGATGTCCAACGGATCATCCCGGCGTTTCCAGCCTGTTATGAAATCGGACCCACGCAGTCCAGCAGCGGCGAGCGCACCGGGTATCGATTTCTGGGCCTGATAAAACGCGTAAGCCCGGTCCAGCGCCTCGTCCGTTAACCCCTCGATTTCCGGTCGTTCACCATTGCCTGCCAGCCATTCGGCAATTTTCTCGTACTCCGGGTCGTAGACGGGCGTGTAAAGGATCCGGTGGATCGTCGTCGCTGGAACCCCGCGATTGCGCAATACACTGGCGGCTTTATTGGTGGGGGCCAGTATGGCAAGTGTACGGCGATCCTTGCGCCGTTTCCCTTCCCAATCACCCGACACAATATCGACGCCAGCCTCTTCCAAAGCCTTATAAAGCTCGGCCAACAGCATGGTTTTGCCGGAACCCGCTTTCCCGATGACAGCCATCACATGGGACTTGCCGTCGGACAGTGGCGTAAGGAGGGCATCGTCAAGATTAACGCCCGCGCCACGCAGCATTTCTGCCACGCGGTCATGGGCGTCAGCTTGGTCGTCAGAGTAGGTCAGGGGCGCGCCTGTGGTCATAGCGCGACCCTAACCTGCGCTCTAATCATGCGCCAGCAACTAGGCGCATGTTGGTCCGATAATCTTACGCGGTGGCGGGCATCGCCTCTGGTGTAGTGACACGCTGGCCAAGGCCCAGCGAATACCGCAGCCAATTCTTGCTGGTCTCACGGCTTACACCGACGCGTTCCAGCGTTGGTTCGAACGCCTCGTCATTCATCGACCAAAGGCCGACCCCGATACGATCTTTACCCTCACCAGACGTGCCAACCACTTCCGGTTCAAGTCCCATCAGGCGATAGATGCGTTCCATCCGAGGGTCGAAGACACCGACGTAATGGCGCAGCTTGAAGGCATCCATGATCTCGCCAGCGCCCAGTGCCAAAGCAGCAGAAGCGCGACGATCCGCACCTGGAGCGAGGCAAAAGCGCGTGCATTCCCAGATCAGCGGGCTTTCGATATGCACGCCATCGGTCAGATGATCAAAGTGGTCGTTGACCATGGTCTGTCCCACCGTGGGTAGAAATCGCATCGACCCGCCGTGACGGCCGTCGGCCTGTTCCCAGATCACATAGAGCGGATTCATCGCGTCGTATTCGTCCCGCTCGTGGCCCGCCTCGTCAACATGAACGTCCCAGCCCAAACGGCGTGAGAATTGTTCAGCCCGATCACGGAACATGGTGTCTGCAAGCAGCGGAAAGTTGTTTAAATCATTACCATAGAGATAGCGCAGCATCGGTTTGGCTCCTTTGTCCGATAAGTTAGCCAAATCATGGTCGCCGTATGGTTAAATTAAGGCAAATGTCTTATGCGTTTTAGGCGAATTTTATACTATTATGATCCCTGTCGACAACGCACGCGCTACCGCATGGGTTGTATTCATGGCGCCTAATTTGTGCCGCGCTGATTCTATATACACCCTCAGAGTGTGTTCTGAGATGCTCATCTCAGCCGCTGATTGCGCGCGGTTCATCCCCTTGGCCAGGCAGGTCATGGCAGATAGTTCACGCGGAGACAGCGCAGGGGACTGCCCGTCCTGCCCCCAATTTTCGAATTCCAGTGCCTTTTTATTGAGCTCATGAGAAATGATCATCAGGTCACGCGTATTGTCATCAACAAAGGCTTCCCATACGTCATCTTCAGCCGTGTTATTCATCGTAAACAGGGCAAATTGACCGTTCGGGCCACGGATTGGAATGGTGAACCCTTGGTTGCCAAGACCGTGGTCCATAGCGTCCTGATACATCTCGCGTGCAGCTTTCGACGACCAGTCTAGTTCCTTCCACACGACAGGTGTAAATCTTTGAAAACAACCAAAAATCACTGGGTCAATGCGCAGATAGTCTTTCTCAAGATAGCGATCAACCCACTCCGCGCTGTAAGTTCCAGCACCGAATCTTTCGCCCACGGAATTGACCCAATGATAGACCGTATGCGCGACCTCATAGTGATCGCGCAGCGCTTCGGTTACGCTTTGAAGATCTTCAAGCGAGCTCGCCGCCTGCAACGTAGAGACAAGGTCTTCCAGCCGATTTCTCATTTACGCGCGTGTTCTCCGTCTCTTGACGTGAAGCGCTCGCAATTTCGGTCATCGCGATCAATCGCGCGTCATCCAGCTGTTCAGCTGTAATGTCCAAACCGTTTTTCACCGCGTAAGCTTTCAAGTCAGTAAGAACATCAATGATCCATTCGTCAGACATGTAAAGCCTCGATCTCGCATTCTGGGAAAACAACTTTCGCATGTGAAATTTTATCTTTGTATTCACGCATTTGACCTCCCCATAAATAGCGAGGTAAAATTTGCTAAGTAACTGATGTCGAGTATTATCGACCAATTGGTCAAATTTGCAGTTCAGGTGATTCGGCTTTTATCCCTACGAAGTCATTCAAATTCCGCACAAAAAAGCCCCTCGCCCGAAGTGAGCGAGGGGCTGGATTTTCACCGGGAAACCGCTCTACTTGGGAGCGCTCTCCAAGGCATCTTCAAACGTACGAAGCCCAGTCTTCGGCGCTTGTACCAGCACCGACATGTTGCCCGGCTTGTGCTCATTTCGATACATCTTCATGTGTGCCGCAGGAATTTCATCCCAAGGGAAGACTTCTGACATGTGAGGGTCGATGCGACGCTCAATCATAAGCTTATTGGCCGATGCGGCTTGTTTAAGATGCGCGAAGTGCGATCCCTGAAGGCGTTTTTGATGCATCCAAGTGTACCGCACGTCGAACGTGCAATTGAAGCCGGTGGTGCCTGCACAGATCACGACCATGCCGCCCTTCTTACAAACAAGGTTCGATACCGGGAAGGTTGCCTCGCCGGGGTGTTCAAACACGATGTCAACGCTGTTACCTTTGCCTGTGAACTCCCAGATCGCCTTGCCGAAGCGGCGGGCTTCCTTGAACCAGGCATCATATTCGGGCGTGTTCACGGTGGGCAATTGTCCCCAACAGTCGAACTCCTTGCGGTTGATCACACCCTTAGCGCCCAGACCCAATACGAAGTCACGCTTGTCTTCGCCCGAGATCACGCCGATGGCGTTCGCACCAGCCGCGTTGGCCAGCTGGATGGCATAGGAACCCAAACCGCCCGAAGCGCCCCAGACCAACACGTTTTGGCCGGGCTTCAATTCGTGTGGGTGGTGACCAAACAGCATCCGGTACGCGGTCGCCAGTGTCAGCGTGTAGCAGGCGCTTTCTTCCCAGGTCAGGTGCTTGGGGCGCGGCAGCAACTGCTGCGCCTGAACGCGGGTAAACTGCGCAAAAGACCCATCTGGTGTCTCATAGCCCCAGATCCGCTGGCTTGGTGAATACATCGGGTCGCCGCCGTTGCATTCCTCATCATCGCCATCGTCCTGGTTACAGTGGATCACGACTTCGTCGCCCACTTTCCAGCTTTTCACCTTGTCACCGACAGCCCAGACGATGCCGGAGGCGTCTGATCCCGCAACGTGATAGTCCTGTTTGTGAACGTCGAACATGCTGATCGGCACGCCAAGACCTGCCCAGATGCCGTTATAGTTCACACCGGCCGCCATCACCATCACCAACACCTCGTGGCTGTCCAGCTTGGGTGTTTCAACGACCTCTACTTGCATCGCCTGATTGGGCTCACCTTGACGCTCGCGGCGGATCGCCCAAGCATACATTTGCTCGGGCACATGACCCAAGGGTGGCATTTCGCCGATTTCGTACAGGTCTTTTTTCGGGGCATCGTATTCCGCGATGCTGGGTTGCGTGTCCAAAGCCATGAGGGCCTCCTGAAGTTGCGCGTTATCTGATTCTTGTGCCGCAGTGCAGAAATGCGGCTGCTAATGCAGCATTACGGATCAGCTCGCAAGATTGCAACCTCAATTGATCTATTTTTGTAATTTTATGTCGCGCTGAAATTCCGTATCCATATCGTCATTCTGGCAAAACGACTGCATCCGCGACTTCAGCCGGAGTCAGGTCCGAGATATGAACGGTGCTGATTTGATCGGACAGATGCGCGATGGAGTTGGCATAATAGGCTAGGATCAACCGATCAGGTTGGTTGATCTTGAATATCGCGTCCGCCCCTTCGCCCGTCTCAGTGATCAGCTTACGCAGCTTTAATAATCTAATGCCAACCTCGGCAGCATATGACAGATCACCACGCGGCAAATGTACATGCGCACCTTTGCCCTCCATATCTGCAATGAGCTCCTTGAAGCGCACTTCGATCTGCTGACGCGTGTGTACTTCACCTTCAAGCATGATTGCGGCGACCAGCGGAACCGGTAAGACCGGTACAACATCGCGAATACGGGACATCAACTCCTCGCCCAAATCCTCAAGCACATCTTCTGATGTGTGATCTGCCAGAAAGCCCTCTAACGACAAAGGTGCCCCGAACGACACACTTGCATAGCCAAAGCGATGGAACTTGCCGGTCAGGCGCTGCCAGAAATGTCGCCCCACATGGCGCGCAACGTACTTGAAGCGTAGCCCAAACCGGCGATTGCCTTTGATGTCCGCCGTCACCAGAACCCGATCCTCAAGAACGCGGTCATAGTTCATTGCAACAGGTACGAAGACCACATTTCGGTTCTGTTCAGGATCGAAGTCCTGAACGAGATAACTCAGCAGACCAAGCTTCGGCCCGCCTACGGTCCCGTTCAGGCTTAGCCCGCCTTCAGGGAACATGGCCTGTGTGACGCCGCCGTCCGTTGCCAACCGCACATAGCGCGACAGCACTTTGCGATAGAGCGCATTGCGGCTTTTGCGGCGGATAAAATAGGCGCCCATGGACCGGATGAGCGTTCTAAGTGGCCAAACCCGCGCCCATTCTCCGACCGCATAAGAAAGATGAGATCGCTCTGCCGCAAGCCAAGTGACCAACACATAGTCCATGTTCGAACGGTGGTTCATCACAAATACCACTGTCGAATCTGCGTCGATCTCGCTCAATCGCGCCTCGTCAAACGCGCCAAGGCGCACGCGATAGAACGCTCGGCTCAGAAGTTTTGCGATCCAGATACCAAAGCCGAAATAGGCCGTTGCCGAAAACCGAGGGACGATTTCGCGGGCATAGCGCTGCGCCTGCTCAAACGCGACCTGCTCTGGCACTCCGGACTTGCGGGCGTGTTCGACAATCGCCTTAGCAACCTCGGGGTCATAGGACAGACGCTGAACCATGTCGTAGCGGCGCGCGAGCTTAAAGGGCTCAATCGGGCGCTCGAGCTTTTCGTTCAGTTGCGCCACGGCCCGTTCCAGTCGCTTTCGGAAAAACCAGCGAACAGATGGGAACAAAAAATGCGAGGCAAAGGTCACGATGGCAAAGGCCAGGACCAGAATTAGCAACCAAAGAGGCAATTCCACCATACGCGTCATTGCGCTAGATTTTCAGGAAACAGCGGCAAGGTAAAGGCATAGCACACCAGCGATTTTGTGACCGAACCAAGTGCACGCGACGGGTTCCGGTCCGCAACCCAGCCCAAACAAAGCATGACGTAATATTGTTCCGATAAAAATCCCCCCTTGCGTAATATTCTTGCGTCTGCGAAAAATGCTGCAGCGCAACATAAGGTGAGTCTCTGCCATGTCTTCGAACAGCCCGAATGCCCCGGCCCGCCCTTGGCTTTTCCGCACCTATGCGGGTCATTCGACCGCGAAAGCCTCGAACGAGCTTTACCGCACCAATCTGGCCAAAGGTCAGACCGGACTTTCCGTTGCCTTCGATCTGCCCACACAAACGGGCTATGACAGTGACCACAAGCTGTCGCGCGGCGAAGTTGGTAAGGTAGGTGTACCGTTAAGCCATCTGGGCGACATGCGCGCGCTGTTCAAAGACATTCCGCTTGAGCAGATGAACACTTCGATGACGATCAACGCTACTGCGCCATGGCTATTGTCGCTCTATATCGCCGCCGCCGAAGAACAGGGCGCCGATGTCTCGAAATTGCAGGGCACGGTTCAGAACGACATCATCAAAGAGTATCTAAGCCGTGGCACCTATGTATGCCCACCGAAACCATCACTGCGCATGATCACAGATGTCGCCGCTTATACGCGCGAGCACCTGCCCAAATGGAACCCGATGAACGTGTGTTCCTATCACCTGCAAGAAGCTGGCGCGACGCCCGAGGAAGAACTGGCATTTGCATTGGCCACGGCGATCGCCGTTTTGGATGACCTAAAGGAAAAAGTCCCTGCCGAGGCTTTCCCCGCTATGGTCGGCCGCATCAGCTTCTTCGTGAACGCCGGCATTCGCTTCGTCACAGAGCTGTGCAAGATGCGCGCCTTTGTGGAGCTGTGGGACGAGATCACCCGCGAACGCTATGGTGTCGAGGACCCCAAGTTCCGCCGCTTCCGTTACGGTGTGCAGGTCAACTCGCTTGGCCTGACCGAGCAGCAGCCAGAAAATAACGTCTACCGCATCCTGATCGAGATGCTGGCGGTGACCCTGTCGAAAAACGCCCGCGCCCGTGCGGTGCAGCTGCCCGCTTGGAACGAAGCGCTTGGCCTGCCCCGCCCGTGGGACCAGCAGTGGTCGCTTCGTATGCAGCAAATTTTGGCGTATGAGACCGACCTTCTGGAGTTCGATGACCTCTTTGATGAAAACCCAGCAGTGGAAAGCAAGGTATCCGAGTTGAAGGACGGGGCCCGGGCTGAACTGGCGCAGATCGACGGTATGGGGGGCGCCGTGGCAGCCATCGAATACATGAAGTCGCGTCTGGTGGAATCAAACGCCGCGCGCATCGGCAAGATCGAGGTCGGAGACACCACTGTTGTTGGCGTGAACAAGTGGCTTGAAACCACAGAAAGCCCACTGACCGCCGGGGATGGAGCGATCATGGTCGCCGACCAAGAGGCCGAAGCGGATCAAATCACACGTTTGGAACAATGGCGGACGGATCGCAACGACGCGGATGTGACCAAAGCGTTGAACGCCCTGCGCGCCGCCGCCAAGTCAGGCGAGAACATCATGCCCTCGTCCATTGCAGCTGCAAAAGCTGGCGTGACAACCGGCGAATGGGGCGAGGTTATGCGCCAAACCTTCGGCCAGTATCGCGCGCCGACTGGTGTGTCCAAGAACCCATCGAACCGCACCGAGGGGCTGGATGAAATCCGCGCCCGCGTAGATGCTGTGTCCGATGCCCTTGGCCGCCGCTTGACCTTTCTTGTCGGCAAACCCGGGCTGGACGGTCACTCAAACGGGGCGGAGCAAATCGCCGCCCGCGCCCGCGATTGCGGAATGGACATCACCTATGAAGGCATCCGCCTGACACCCGAAGAACTGGTCGCCTCGGCGCTCGAGACAAAGGCACATGTGGTCGGCCTGTCAATCTTGTCCGGCAGTCACATCCCGCTTCTTGAAGAGTTGATCCACCGAATGAAAGAAGCCGGTCTGGGCGATGTGCCTGTTGTGGCGGGTGGCATCATCCCCGATGACGACGCCGAACGCCTCCGCGCCATGGGCGTGGCTAAGGTTTATACGCCCAAGGATTTCGAGCTGAACACGATCATGGAAGACATCGTGACACTGGTCGCGCCCAAATCGGTTGCTGCTGAATAGACGCTATTCGTCCAAAGAACCCAGTTTCTTAACAAGTTGATCGTAGGAATAGGATTGGGCAACCTTGCCCATGTCACCTTCTTCAAATTTTGCATCCATCGGCAGACAACCGATGCCGCAAATTTGACTGGTCACCATATCTTCGCTGTCGACGTACCAAAGGCGTCCGCCCGGCGTCGCAACCCATCCGTCAATACCTTCGGCTTCATCACCTTCCATATCCTCGCCCGATGGCACCTCGTTTGCATAACGGCGCGAGAACGCCCCATGGGTGTGATATGATGCGATAATCGTTTCAATATTTAGCGGATCATCGGGCAGGCAAGATCCCTTACGCCCCCGTTTTGCCTTCGAGGCGACCAACTTGCCGCTGTCACTATATCCGATATACCCGCAGAATTCGCGATTGGCCTTAATCGAAATCGGCTGCAGTTTGGCAAACACCTTCTTGACCAACTGAAGCTCTCCGGGCTCTTGCGCTAGGGCAGGAAGAGGGACGATAAAGAGGGCAAAGAACAATTTACGCATAAGATACTCCGGCATCATTTTGCGTGACCTTACCCATAGGAGCTTCACATGACCATCCACATCGGGGCCGAACCCGGCCAAATCGCTGAAACTGTCCTTATGCCCGGTGATCCATACCGCGCACGTTGGGCGGCCGAGAATTTTCTAGAGGGCGCAGAGCTTGTCAACGAAGTGCGCGGAATGCTTGGCTTTACAGGTACTTACAAAGGCAATCGCGTCTCGATCCAAGGGTCCGGGATGGGCATGCCCAGCTTGTCGATCTATGCCAACGAATTGATCCGCGACTACGGGGCAAAGACGCTGATCCGCGTCGGGTCTTGCGGCGGGATGCAGCCTCAGGTCAAAGTGCGTGACGTTGTGATCGCTATGACTTGCACGACCGTTGCAACGCCGTCCAGCACCATGTTCCGCGAGCTGAATTTCTCGCCTTGCGCTGATTATGGCCTGCTGGAGGCGGCGGTTGCCGCGGCCCGCACCCGCGATGTGGGCGTCCATGTGGGCGGCATCTACAGCTCGGACACGTTCTATGACGAGCGCCCTGATCTAAACGAACAGATGACCCGTCACGGCATTCTCGGGGTCGAGATGGAGGCGGCCGAACTATATATGCTCGCCAATCGTTACGGTGTGCGTGCTTTGGGCATCATGACCGTGTCAGATCACTTGCAAACCGGTGAAGCACTGCCGTCGGACCAACGTGAAAAGAGCTTCGGTGATATGATCGAGATCGCTCTGGAAGCGGCCTTCGCGTAAGAATCCCAGTTGAACTAACTAAAAAGAGGCGCCAATTGGCGCCTCTTTTGCTTTGTGTCTTAACCTTTTTCGAGCGGAGCCGATGCGTCAGGTTTTGGGGCGGCTTCAGGCCACGGTTTTTGTGCCTTTCGGCGACCAAACCAACCTTGCCCCGGCCCATCCTCGCCATACCATTCTTCGTTTCTGGTGGCATACATCGTGGCCCCGATCGCCACAAACGCCAGCGTCGCGCCGGCCAGCAAAGCGTAGTCGGTGGAATAGAGGATCAGATAGAGCACAGCATACAGCAGCACCAACATCGCCCCCAGCACCCAGACTCGGGACCCGAGCTTCAGGGCAAACCTGCCAAACATGACCAACAGCAAAACCAGCGCGGCGGCGGCCCCGAGATAGGCCATCCCAAAGCCAACTTGTTCGGCATACGCCAGCATAAGTAGCGTAAACACCGCCTGAGATAACCCGATCAGCAAATACTGCACCGGGTGCACAGGTTTGCGGCTTTGCATGTCGATCAACAGGACTGTTAGGAACGTAAGCGACACGAACAAAATGCCATACCGCGCCGCCCTCCATGCCTTTTGGTAAAAGTCATTGGGCTGATAAAAGCTGACCCCAAAGGCCGTTTGATCGCGTGCGGTGCGCTCCATATCGACCCGAGAAATCTGTGGCAGGCTGCGGGCAAGGTGTGGGATCGTCCAAGTCGCCGTGAAGCCGGTTTCATTGATGTCTGATCCGTCGGGCAAAAACGCACCGCCGAAGCTGGGGTCCGGCCAATCGCTGATCATCTGCACATTGCTGGTACGCCCCACCGGTGCCACCCGAAGGTCCGACGCACCGTTAAAGGAAAGCGAAAGCACAAAGTCCTTCATCGCCTTGGCATCCGCAAGATCGGCCCGCAAACCGGCCTGACCGCTAAGAGGTTCCAATAGCAGGCTTTGGCCGTCTACGATCAGACTGGCCTCGCCGCGCAATGCGCGATTTGAGCTTACAGACAGCCGAAATTCGGACTGATCCCAAACGGCGTATTCGCCCTCGTTTAATGTCGCCTCAACCCGGTCAAATGGAAACTGGGCCGAGATGTCCGCCACCGCCTGATAGACCGGCACTTGAAAAATACCACGGTGGCGCATCTGCGTTTCGGTCGTGACCTGGACATCAAAGAGGTCGGGATAGATAAACAACGGCTCGCGTGTTTCGACCCGCTCTTCCTCGACCAGTTTTTGAAGGTTCTTGCCAGTTTCAGGGTCGCGTTCCACCAGCCCGGTCTCGGGGTCAATGACGTTGCGCAGCTCGCTCACCTTGACCCGCGCTTTCACCGGCACGACGATTTGCGGGCCCGAGATTGTTTGCGCCCCACCCCATTCCTGACCAACAGTCCTGATCGTATCTTCGGAATATGCCCGCCGCGAGTTGACGATGTCAGACACCATCATCAACGGGATGAACATCACAAGGCAAAGAATGCCAACAATAACAAAACGCCAACCTAAGGATCGCATTGGATACTCCACACTAATTTGGGTTGTAGAATATGCCAAAGCAGAGCGGCGACAAGCCTTTGTTATTCGCGGCCATGTGTCTGGTCATAGCCGCTGTGTTTCGGCGATTCCCAACCTGTCAAAGCACCATCTGCGGGCGCGAACACTTCGACCAGCAACGGATAGCAGGCGGCCTCGTCCGAACTATGTTCAGAAGAACAATCGCCGCCCGGGCACGCGCTGAGCGCGCCCAGCAAATCTATCTCGGCAAAAAACTGAACGACTACCGGCTGGCGCCGGTAGGATCGGCGATGTGATTTTCCAAGTACTGAAGTACGATGTCCTCTGTGATGGCACCGTTGGTGGTCGAGAAATACCCACGGCCCCAAAATCGC
>NZ_JBGEHL010000013.1:62197-62607 GCF_041403445.1 Aliiroseovarius conchicola | reverse complement strand
AATGAGCCTACGACCCGGCTGCGGCTCATTTTCTACAGGGTATGATCATAAGACGATTCTTTCACGCTGAAGCAGAACCGACTGGAAGTCGGTGGGTTGGAACCAGGGCGTGGATACTCAAAGAGCTCACTTTCAGCGATCTCTGCATTCGTCGAATTTGGTGCCGCATTGATGATCGGGTTTGGTGCCGTCTTCGTGCCGGATTCTGTTTCTTCCTTGTTATTCAATTCATTACAATAGTCGACGCACTCATCAAGAGTATCTAAGACTACTGCAAAGATTAGGGCAGCGCCCGACCCTGGGTGGGCGCTCGTATCCATCGCGTGAGGCAAACGCTCACCACACCCGAGACCATTCCGTATGTTGATACGTCGCAAGAGCGCCCTCCCGTGGGGAGGGTCGGGCGCTGG
>NZ_JBGEHL010000013.1:0-62187 GCF_041403445.1 Aliiroseovarius conchicola | reverse complement strand
GCGCTGCCCGGCGGTGCCGCCGGGCGAAACCTCACCCCTGCACACTCTCCAAATACTCCGCCAACCGGACCAGCGCAGCCGGTGTCGGCGTCATCACCCCATTCTCGTCCACCCAGACCTCCATCTCGCTTTCCACATGCGCGCCGAATTCGGGCATCGGTCCGCGGGTGGCCCCTTGGGCGTAGCCGTCGATGGTGGACATGACATAGCGTGCAGGGAACTTGCCGCCGTGGCGTTTGGTCAAGGTGGTCAGGTCGGGGGCGCCTTCCATGACGCCTCCCTTCGCATCTTCCCCGTGGCAAGCAGCACAGTTCTCGGCAAAAATCTGTTCGCCGGTTTTGTCAGAGACGTCGATCTTGTCGCTGCGTGTGTTGAACAGCCCATCGTGCTCGCATGCGGCGAGGGTCAGCGTCAAAGAGAATAGGATCAAGGGCGTGCGCAACATGGGGCCTCGTGTCATTGTGGGTGTCACACCAACCCTAACGCAAAATGCCCTTAGTGGATTTGATAAGGATCAATCGCCCGGATGCAAACCGACCTATTGCAGCACTAGGTCTGAAATCACGCTGGCGGACAGCGCATCCGTATCATCACTGTCGGCCGACAACGCCAGCGCGACCAGCGCGCCGGGCTCGGTCCCAAACGCCCGTTTGTAATCTGCGGCAAGGTTGACGCTTTCGCGCGCAGCCCCTTCGCCTGATGGGCGCAGAACAACCGTCTTTCCACGCTTGCCAAGATAGGGCGACGGCAGAACAGAGCCTCGTTTATGCTGGCCGCCGTGGACATAGACCAGCACGCGCCCATTGGGGTTTTTCAAAAGCTTGCGCAAGGATTGGCGGCCCACTTGGGCGGCCTCTTCCTTTGGTAGGAACGCGAAATAGAGCGCGAGGTTTCGGTCATCCCCTCCCTTCTGGCGCAGGTCCGTTGCGGGCACGGATTGCGAGACGTTCCAACGCCAAGATGCTTTGGTCGCGCCCTGCTCTGCCGCTGGTAATATCTTATAAGTGATCGAAACAGACCCATCCGCCCGCACCGCCATCTGATTGGGGGTTGGGCTAAAATCGACCCGAGAGAACAGAGACGCGAACCAATGGGTCTTCCAATCCGTGAACCCAATTGGCCCGGCGGCTGTGGCTTGCGCGCTTAGCGTCAACGCGAGGGTGGCGGCTTTCATAAGATTGGACATGGAACGCTCCGATACTCGTGATCATCAGCGCAACTGTGTCAAATCCAGCGCCGCGCGCAATCCCGCCACGGCGCGTTTCACGCGAATGTCAGAGGATGCGAGCGGTCAGGTGATCTCGCCGCCATCCAGTCGCAGCGTCCGGTCCATCCGTGCGGCCAGTTCAAGGTTGTGCGTGGCGATCAGGGCGGACAGCCCTGTGTCGCGCACCAGCTCCATCAGTGCATTGAAGACGGTGTCTGCGGTGTCAGGGTCAAGGTTCCCGGTGGGCTCATCCGCCAGCAAAAGCGCTGGCCGATTGGCCAGTGCACGGCAGAAGGCGACACGCTGCTGTTCACCACCAGACAGTTCCGCTGGGCGGTGGCTGGCGCGCGTATCGACCCCGACCCGCTCCATCAACTCCATCGCATGTTCGCGCGCGGCGCGTTCGCTGATCCCGTTGGCCAGCTGCGGCAGGACGATGTTTTCCAACGCCGAGAACTCTGGCAGCAGATGGTGGAACTGATAGACGAACCCAACTTCGTTACGGCGCGTCGCCGTGCGGCGGCGGTCGGATAACGCCCCCATGTCCTGACCGTTGATCGCAACCGTCCCGGTATCTGCAGTGTCTAGCAACCCGGCGATGTGCAGAAGCGTCGACTTCCCGGACCCAGAGGGCGCGACCAGAGCGACAACCTCGCCGCGCGAAAGCTCAAGATCAGCGCCACGCAGGACACGGATTTCGCCGGGTGTACCCTCGTTATACGTCTTGTGAATGCCCGCCAGGCGCAGGACAGAATTACTCATAACGCAGCGCCTCCACCGGGTTCATTCGCGCCGCTTTGCGCGCAGGGAACAGGGTCACAAGGAAGGACAACGCCAGCGACAGACCGACGGCAGAGGCGACATCCCAGAACTCCAGCTTTGCTGGCAGGCGATAGATGCCGCGAACAGATGGGTCCCACGCCCCACCGCCCGAGAAGTAGTTTATGATCGAAAACACTCCATCAATGTTGAGCGCAAAGAGGCATCCAAGGATCACACCTGCAATGGTGCCAACGACCCCCGTCAGCGATCCACAAAGGAAAAAGATACGTAGGATCGACCCTTCGGTCAGACCCATCGTGCGTAGAATGCCAATGTCTCGGCCTTTGTTTTTCACCAGCATGATCAGGCCCGAGGTGATGTTCATAGACGCGATCAGGACAAGCACCGACAAGATAATGAACATCACGTTATCTTCCATGTCCAGCGCACGAAGGAAGGCCCCGGACCGATCCCGCCACGTCCAATAGGACGAGGGTTCCTCAGTCGCCGACAGGATGTCTTCGATCACATCGCCCACCTCTTCAGGTTCATCCACGATGACCTCGATCTGGTCAGCCTTGCCCTCGCGATTAAAGAAGCTCTGCGCCTCGGCGAAAGGCAAATAGACGCGGGTTCGGTCGATATCCCAGCGGCCCGCAGTGAAGATGTAAGTCACGTCATAAGCATTCACGCGCGGGCTGGTGCCAAACGCGGTCTTTACGCCATTGGGTGAAATTATCTTGATCTTGTCACCAACGCCCACACCAAGTTGGGCGGCCACCCCCGACCCGATGGCAATGCCGCGTTCAAAGGCCGAAACATCGCCCAGAAAACTTTCTGGGCGCGCGACGCGGGGGATGGCCAGCAGGTCGTCGTAGCTGATGCCGAATACCTCGACGCCGGCGTTGTTCTGGCCCGAGTTGGCCATGACCTGACCTTTGATCAACGGTGCCGCGCGCGTAACACCCGGCACTTCGGCGATCCGATCTGCCCAGCCTTGATAGTCTTTGATCTTGTCTTCGAGCTGGCCTGCATCGTCCACATAGCCTTGTGCGAAGACCTCGACATGTGCGTTGGCGCCAAGGATTGTGTCAACGAATTCGTCTCGAAACCCTGTGCGCACAGCTAAGGTAATGATCAGGGCCGCAACGGCCAGCGTGATACCGATCAGGCTGATCCACGTCATCGTGCTGACCCCGCCATCAGCGCGCCGCGCGCGCAGGTATCGCCAAGCGATTTGCCACTCAAAACGGGAAAAGGGGGCTGTGTTTCTGGACACGCATGTCTCCTGACGTCTGCTCGTTGGCGGCAAACTGGGGGTTTGGCGCGGTAACGTCAAGCAAAGGGCGGTTCACAGGCTTGGTTCCGCCTTCACTCACCCCACGCGTTAACCTGTGGAGAAACAAAAGTTTTCTGTGGACAACTCGTTCACACGAGAAAGTTTTTCTTTACAGCGACTCACCGACCTGACACCATATCTAGTAAGGGCAAGGCGCAAAGAACGCCGAACCTAGTACAGGCATCAAGTCCTAGTGGCGCAATGGAAGGGCCAATCGGTCCGCAATAAGCACCACAGGGCTGAAACCAAGGAAGGGCAGCGTCATGGCCGCGACCGAGCAGTTCATCGAAAGTGAAGACCTTCACCCCATCGACATCGTTGAAACCATCGCCGAATACCATTCATGGGAGTTCGACCGGGTTGCCGATGACCAGATCGCCATGTCGGTCGAAGGGCAGTGGCGCACCTATTCGATCACGCTGGCATGGTCGCCTTATGATGAAACGCTTCGCTTAATTTGCACCTTCGAGATGGAGCCGCCGGAAGAGAGCCTTCCGCGCCTTTACGAAGCATTGAACCGAACAAATGATATGTGCTGGACCGGGGCGTTTACCTACTGGCACGAACAGCGCCTGATGGTCTATCGCTATGGGCTGGCGCTGAACGGCGGGCAAATCGCATGCCCACAACAGATCGACCAGTTGATCTCAAGCGCTGTCGCTACATCTGAACGCTTCTATCCCGCGTTCCAACTGGTGTGCTGGGCGGACAGAACCGTCGATGATGCACTTCAGGTCGCCATCGCTGAAGCCTACGGCCGCGCCTGAGCACACACAGATTACTCCCGTGAAAAGGTCCGGTCTCTGATCGGGCTTTTTTGCTGGCCCCGCGGCCACGCTCCGCGTTATCCATGGTCCATATTGGTAGATGACCAGAGGTATCGGCATGAACACAAGCGACATGGCAGACATCAAGGAACGTGGCCTTGTGCTGCTTGGATGTGGGAAAATGGGCTCAGCGATGCTGGAAGGCTGGTTGAAGCAAGGCTTGCCCACACGTTCAGTTTGGGTGAACGACCCTTACCCCTCTGATTGGTTAAAGTCGTTGGACGGGCTAAACCTGAACCAAGATTTGCCCGCCAACCCTGCGATAGTACTGGTCGCGGTGAAGCCGCAAATGATGGTGGATGCATTGCCCAGCCTGTCAAAACTCGGCAATGGTGAGACCCTGTTCTTGTCCGTCGCGGCAGGAACACCGATTTCGGCATATGAGGCGATGTTGGGCAACCAGACTCCGATCATCCGCGCAATGCCGAACACACCCGCGGCAATAGCCCGTGGGATCACCGCAATCTGTGGCAACAATCATGCCACCGCAACACATATGTCGCTTGCGGAAACACTCTTGTCCGCTGTCGGGCAAGTGGTGCGCCTGGACGGGGAGCATCAGATGGACGCAGTCACGGGCGTTTCTGGCTCTGGTCCCGCCTATGTGTTTCACCTGATTGAAACCCTCGCTGCGGCTGGCGTCGCGCAGGGTTTGTCGCCGGAACTGTCAATGCAACTGGCAAAAGCCACCGTTGGAGGGGCCGGCGCATTGGCCGAGGCCGCAGACGAAGACCCCGCCCAACTTCGTGTGAATGTGACCAGCCCAGCTGGTACAACGGCAGCGGCGCTTGAGGTTTTGATGGATGAGAACACCGGTTTTCCCGACCTGTTAACCCGTGCCGTCGCAGCGGCTGCCAACCGATCCAAGGAACTTGCAAATGGCTGAAATAACCTTTGATGACTTTCTGAAAGTCGACATTCGCAAGGGCACTGTGACGCGCGCTGAACCCTTCCCGGAGGCGCGCAAGCCTGCGATCAAGCTGTGGGTCGATTTCGGGCCCGAGATCGGCGAGAAGCAAAGCTCTGCTCAGATCACTGTGCACTACAATCCCGAAACACTGGTTGGTAAAGAGGTTCTGGCTGTCGTCAACTTCCCCCCGCGCCAGATTGGGCCCGTAAAAAGCGAGGTTCTTGTCCTTGGCCTTCCTGACGAAAATGAAGACATCGTCCTTCTGACGCCAGACAAGTCAGTGCCTGACGGCGCGCGGATGTACTGATGAAACTTTTCATTTCTCGCCCTTTGCCAACGGCCGTTATTGCTCGCGCTGAACGCAGTTTCGACGTTGATGTGAGGGAGCAAACAACCCCCATGACCCACGATGAGATGGTGAACAGCCTGCGTGACTATGATCTGGTGTTGCCCACGCTTGGTGATCTTTATTCAGCCGAAGTATTCAACCAGGCCCGCAATATCCGAGCGAAAATGCTGGCAAATTTCGGAGTTGGTTATAACCACATCGACGTCGATGCCGCCAAAGCACAGGGGATCGCCGTGTCCAACACACCCGGTGCGGTGACAGATGCGACAGCTGATACGGCAATGACGCTTATCCTGATGACCGCACGACGTGCTGGTGAAGGAGAACGGCTGGTGCGCGTAGGCAAGTGGGAAGGCTGGCATCCGACCCAACTTCTGGGCCAGCATGTAACGGGCAAAACGCTCGGCATCATAGGCATGGGTCGGATTGGTGAGGCCATTGCCCATCGCTGCCATTATGGGTTTGGCATGGATGTCGTGTTTTTCAACCGATCACCGAAAGAGACGTCGATCCCCGCCCGCCAACTGAGTTCAATCGAAGACGTCGCATCGAGTTGCGACATATTGGTGATCGCTCTGCCCGGCGGCGCGTCGACCCATCATCTAATCAATGCGGAGGTCTTCGCCGCAATGCCAAGCCACGCGATCTTTGTGAACATAGCGCGTGGCGAGATTGTAGATGAAGCCGCGCTGATCAGAGCGTTGGACAACGGCCAGATCGCGGGGGCTGGATTGGATGTTTACGAGTTTGAACCCAAAGTGCCCGACGCTCTGGTCGCGCGTGAGAACGTGACATTGCTACCGCATCTTGGCACCGCGACGCTTGAGGTGCGCACAGCGATGGGGATGCTTGCAGTCGAGAATCTTGAAGCATTTGCAGCAGGTGAGACGCTCGTATCACCAGTCTGATCAGCGGTGGGTTAACGGTCTGCCGGGGTGTCGCCAACCGCCTCGCGCCAATGGCGGCGGCACAGCGACACATAGGTCTCATTCCCGCCGATCTGCACTTGATCGCCGGCAGTCAGCACATTTCCACTGTCGTCTTGGCGGACAACCATCGTGGCTTTCTTTCCGCAATGACAAATCGTGCGCACTTCCCGCATCTCGTCAGCCAGTGCCAAAAGCTCTGCCGATCCAGGGAAGAGTTTGCCTTGGAAATCCACGCGCAGCCCATAACACATAATCGGAACGCCCAGATCATCGACTGCGCGTGCAAGTTGCCACACCTGCTCTGGTTCAAGAAATTGGGCCTCATCTATAAACACACACGCACATGGGGCGGCGTCTAACCGGGCCTTAATCTTCGCAAAAAGATCTTCGCCCGCCTCAAACGTATCCGCTCGCTCACCAATGCCAATCCGACTGCCGATCCGGGCGTCTCCGGCGCGGTTGTCCAGTTTTGCAGTGATCAAGTAGCTCTGCATTCCCCGCTCGCCATAGTTATGGCTGGCTTGCAATAGCAAAGTCGACTTGCCCGCGTTCATCGTCGAATACTGAAAATAGAGCTTGGCCATACCTTCGATTACGCGGCAGACGCGACGGGTTCAAGAGGGGGTTAAAGCGAAATGAGTAGCGCGTCTGCGAAAAGGGGATCAGGAAGTGTAAAAATTACCGAGGTCTGCGGGTACGGGACCCTTGGGGATGGAACGGACCTCAAACTCGTCACTCAAACTTCCTGATCTTTGTTCGGACCACCTGTCCGAACTCCCACCGCAACACACGCGATGGGCCCTTTCCGCGCGCTGGCGCGAACTGCACCAGACACTCGTCAAACTCACCAACTCACCACACGTTAAATAAGCCATTCCCTTAGGCGCTGAATAATGGGAAAAGGAAGTTAGATTTCCCCGCAATGGCAGGCGGGCGTTAAGAGGTACCTGAATGGAAAAAACTGGCAGCTACTTGAAGAAACACACCGAAGCACTGGTCAAGGATGTCGGGCTTGAAGCCGCATGCGAGCTGACAGGCAAGTCAAAGGCAACTTTGGGACGGTATTATTCAGACAGTGAAGAACATTCGGATCGGTTCATGCCCGTCGACGCCGTCGCCGCTTTGGAAAAAGCTGCTCGCTACCCGCATGTTACCAGCGCCCTTGCCGAACTGCGCGGCATCACAATGTCTTATGATACCGAGCGCAAGAATGCGCCCGACGGCGGCATAAACAGCGATGTGATCGCTTTGTCGCAACGGTTTGCGATGCTAATGGCCGAGTACCAGCAATCTATCGAAGACGGTATCATCACCATCAACGAAGCCAAGCGGCTGCTGCGCGAGACATTGGCGCTTCAACACGTCTTGATCGATATGAAATTGCATTTGGAAGACGAAAGCACCAACTGAAGCGTTCCACCGCATTTGGAATCTCAAAACGGTCGATCGACCTGCATTAACCAAAGAGTATCGCAATCCAAGCAATACCGCCGGCTATGGCAGTTAACGCGACAAACGCGCTGCCTGTGTCTTTAGCCTGTTTCGCCAGCGGTTGAGTCTCCTTTGTCACAAGATCAACAGTGCGTTCGATTGCCGTATTTATGAGCTCTGACGCCACCACCAAAACGCTAAGTGCCAGCATAAGCGCGCGTTCGCCTCGGCTCAGGTCGAGTATGAGGGCAAGCGCACAAGACAACAGACAAACGATTGTCCACTGTCGCAGTGACTTCTCGGTTTTCCATGCTGTGCACCAACCTTCCCAAGACCAGCGACATGTATTCCACAACCGTTCAAGCTCGGCCCTTATCACGCGTCACCTCCGATCTTTGCATTTTCGAAGTAATGGGCAACACAATCCTGCACGCGCCGAAACCGATCCCCGCCCAGCTTGGTACCACCAAACCAGCGCGTGACGACCACGATATGACCGTTGACACCCTCGCGTTCTAACATACGCAGAATAACAAACCCTGCACCTGCCTCTCCGTCATCGCCTTTGACGGGGCCAATGTCGGGCAAGATTGCCGCCCAAGTGTTGTGCGAGGCTTTGGCGAATTTCTTGTCACGACCCAGTTTTTTCAAGAATGCCTTAACATCATCGCGCGTGGCGACCGATGCACCAGACACCGCGTATTTTGATCCTCGGTCGGTCAGGAAACCGGAAAATTGCTGCATCTCGCCCCCACTCATCCGAATTAGATTACCCTGATCGTCTGTATTGTCATAGGAGCCTCTGGCCATTCAGAGCTATTTGCGTACACTCAGGGCATGTTTACCATTGAGCACGAATTTGATGCCACCGTCGTCACCCTTGTGGATGAGGGGCATGAGCATCTGAACGAGGATGTTACCATCAACGCATTCGAAGATTGCGTCACGTTGGAACAATGGGATCCGCGCACCGATCTGGTGCACAGGATAACACTGTCGTTGGAACAACTCCGCGATCTAACCGCAGCCCTAAACCTGCCTGAAGGGATCTATCGATCCACTACTGCGACGGACGGGACAACGTCCGACTGACGGCATCTTTCCACGCCGCATAGCGACGGTTACGTGTGTCTTCAGCCATCTCGGCTTCAAACCGTCGATCAAGCGCCCAGCGCGTCGCGAACCCATCCTGATCGGGGTAAATTCCAGCCCGCATGCCTGCAAGCCAAGCGGCCCCCAAGGCCGTGGTTTCCAATACTGTTGGTCGATCCACTGCAGCGCCAGTGATGTCTGCCAGAAACTGCATGGTCCAGTCCGAGGCCGCCATACCTCCGTCAACCCGCAACACCGTATCAGCCTTGACGCCCATGTCATCTTGCATGGCGTCCAACAGATCGCAGGTCTGATAACCCACACTTTCCAGAGCGGCGCGGGCAAATTCCTTCGGTCCCGATCCACGCGTCAGACCGTACACAGCACCCCGGCACCCTGCATCCCAGTAGGGCGCGCCAAGGCCCGTAAATGCTGGAACAAGAATAACCTCTTGTTGGTCATCTGCAGCCTTTGCCATTTCTCCGGTTTGGGCCGCGTCGTCAATGATCCCCAACCCATCGCGCAACCATTGAACCGCAGCCCCTGCAATGAAAATCGATCCTTCCAACGCATAGGTGGGCTTTCCATCCAATTGATAGGCAATGGTTGTCAGCATCCGGTTGCTTGATGTGATGGGTGTGTCGCCCGTGTTCAAAAGGGCAAAACATCCTGTGCCATAGGTCGACTTCATCATTCCTGGCTGAAAACACGCCTGCCCCACCGTTGCGGCTTGCTGGTCGCCAGCAACACCAAGAATGGGCAGCTCGCGCCCCAACAGGTCCGTGGTGCCAAAATCAGCGGCACAATCCAAAACCTCTGGCAACATCCCCATCGGAATATTCAACAACGCACAAATATCAGCATCCCACGTTCCAGCCTTGATGTCGTAAAGCATCGTACGTGCTGCGTTGGTAGCGTCGGTTACATGGCGCTTACCACCGGTCAGTCGCCAGATCAGGAACGTGTCCACTGTACCGAACACAAGCTCTCCTGCCTCCGCGCGCGCATGTGCACCGTCTACATTTTCCAAGATCCAAGCCAGCTTTGTGGCCGAGAAATAAGGATCCAACAAAAGCCCCGTGCGCTCTGTCACTAAGATCTCATGTCCCGCAGCCTTCAAATCCGCGCTAGTTTCGGCCGTCCGCCGATCCTGCCAAACAATCGCATTGTGAATGGGCTTACCAGTGGTGCGATCCCAGACCAACGTCGTCTCACGTTGATTGGTGATCCCGATGGCCGCAATGTCAGCGCCCTCCGCAACCTCTTGGCACGTTTCAAGAACCGTTTGCCAAATCTCTTCTGGATCATGCTCAACCCAACCCGATGCCGGAAAATGTTGAGTGAATTCTTGCTGCGCCGAGCGCGTTGGCCTCATGTCTTGATCAAACAAAATGGCCCGTGACGAGGTTGTTCCCTGATCAATAGCAAGTATGTGGGTCATGGTGTCTCCGGTCATCTTCAGAACAATAGGTTGGCCTGAAGATATCGCTAACACTCCTCCACAAATCTGTCACGCCTCATCAACTGAAACGTCCAAAATCACCACAGCGCTAAAGTCTACGAAACTGCAATGCCGACTTGGATACATGATTGACGCGAAAGAAATGTGCCTCCGGCGGGGATACTTGAAACAAGAAAAAAGAGAGGGGGGCGCCCTCTCTTTTCAAAGCAACTGCTTTTTCCTTGTGCGGTCATCGGCGTCCCCGCCTGTACCGCTCCCTCAATCTAGGCTTGATTGGTTAACAATAGGTTGCCTTTTTCTTGTTCCAAGTATCCCGGGGTGAGCCCGGCACGGGCGAGGGGCAGCGCCCCTCCTAAGCGCAAATCAGTAGCTATACTCCGCGTAGATCCGTTTAAGGTCTCCGCCCCACTCGTCTTCGTATTTCGCCAAAAGCTCGCAGGCTGGCGAGCGGCCCTCTTCCACGCTTTCTTGCAACGCGTTCAGGAAATGGGTTTCATCGGGGACAAGACCCGCATTCCCCGCCCGCGCCCGGGATTTCAGACCGGATTCGGCGATACCCACAGCTTCTCGCGCAAGGTCGAGCAGCTTCACACCACCGGCCTCTCCTTGCAATCCATCAACCGAGGCGGCCACACGAAGGCCCTCGCGGGTTTCTGCATCCAGCGATTTAGCAAGGTCCCATGCCGCATCAAGACTGGACTGATCATACATCAGCCCCACCCAGAAAGCAGGCAGAGCGCAAAGTCGGCGCCATGGTCCACCATCGGCACCACGCATTTCCATATATTGCTTGATCCGCGCTTCGGGGAAGATCGTAGTCAGGTGGTCGGCCCAATCGCTCAGCGTCGGCGTTTCGCCCGGGAGTGCGGGTAGCTTACCTTGCATAAAGTCGCGGAAAGACTGGCCCAGCGCGTCGATATATTCGCCATCGCGATAGACGAAGTACATCGGCACATCGAGCGCGTATTGCACATAGCGCTCGAACCCCATGCCATCTTCAAAAACGAAGGGCAGCATGCCGGTGCGCGAGGCATCGAGATCGCGCCAGATGCGCGAGCGCCAAGACTTGTGGCCGTTCGGTTTCCCCTCAAAAAACGGCGAGTTGGCGAAAAGCGCGGTGGCCACGGGCTGCAGTGCAAGCGCCACACGGAACTTCTGCACCATGTCGGCTTCGCTTGCGAAATCGAGGTTCACCTGCACGGTGCAGGTCCGATACATCATCTGTTTGCCGTGGGTCCCGACCTTATCCATATAGTCGGTCATCAGCTTGTAGCGCCCCTTGGGCATCACTGGCATTTGCTCGTGCGTCCATTCGGGTGCTGCCCCCAGCCCAATGAACCGCGCACCAATTCCATCGGCGATGTCCTGAACCTCGCGCAGGTGTTCGTTCACCTCGTCACATGTTTGGTGGATGTTGTCCAAGGGGGCGCCGGAAAGCTCAAACTGCCCGCCCGGTTCCAGGCTGATGTTGGCTCCATCTCGCTCCAAACCAATTAGATTGCCGGACTCTCGGACTTCCGCCCAGCCGTGGCGGTCGCGCAGCCCCTCTAACATAGCAAGGATCGAGCGCGGTCCGTCATAGGGCAGCGGCTTCAGTGTATCTTTGCAATATCCGAATTTCTCGTGCTCGGTGCCAATTTTCCACGTCTCGCGCGGCTTGCAACCGTCTTCCAAAAACTGGGCCAATTGGTCGGGATGGGTGATCGGTCCGCCGCCGGACTGAGGGATAGACATGGGCGTCTCCTGGACTGTTCGCGCCTAACTGGGGTTCCAGTGGTGGGCCAATGGGGCCGGACTGTCAATGCAGCTTTACGATGCTCCGTTGCCAGATCACGATCACGTCATCGGGGGGCTGGTTGGTCGCGCGGATGGCAGCGTCAATGTCAGCCCCTGAGAGCGCGGTCAGCGCGTCAAAGAGGGCTTCAGCCCCTTCCGCATGCGCGGGTATGAATAGGATGTTGTTGCCGGTACGAAATCGCCAAACCGAAAACCCCGCGCGATCTTTGGTGATATCGATCCTCTGCACTTCGTCCAGCGACGCAAACCCACCGCCGATCGGGGCCAGATATGTCACCTGGCGCTCATCGACCTGCACGACGCCAACGCCCCCGTGCCCGGCTTGGATGCGCGCATGTCTGAGACCCGACCAAAGCACTGCACCGCCAAGCGCAGCGACCGCGATACCAATCCATTTGATCAGACCGAGCGAACCAACGGCCCACCAAAGGCCGAGGACCACGATCAGACCGCCGACCAGCGCCTCGCGATATCGGCGCAGCGTTTCACCAGCCTCGAGTCGAATGAAGTTCATGCCCCTGTCCCAATCCTGTGCTGGGTTTCCAAAATTGACAATTTATAGGTGCCGATGCGTTCAAACCCAATTGCCTCATAGGCCCGACATGCTGGTCGGCCAGAAGCGAACAGGATCGCAGAGTTCACACCTCTCGATCGCGCTTCTTGAAGGTGCAAGGCAACGGCACGCCGGGCATGTCCGCGTGCGCGCAATGCGGGTGGTGTATATACGCCCCCAATTTGGACAAGATCCGGCAGCGAAGCATTGAACGCCGTCTTGGCAACCGGTAGGCCATCTAGCTCTAAAATGTGGTGCGCGTCCGAACCGATATGGGCTTGTGCAGTAATGCGGGCACGTGCGCGCAGCTCGTCCGTGAGGGCAAGGCCAAGTGCGGTCGTGTCATAGTCAATCACCCAATCGGTCAGTATGTCCAGATCATCAGGGGTCGCGGGCCTAAGCACTTCGTCACCGCGGGGTGTGATTAAATCATTGAGCGAGAGGCGGTACAGTGGCTCGTCCCGGTCCAATGAGTAACGCGCTGATTGCACACCCATTGCGCGTTTGGCGGCCTCAACCTGCTCTGTTGCGCCTGTCATACCAATCAGATTTCGCCCGGTAGTTTCCGATGTGAAGATATCCCAGAGGCGTGGGGCAGCAGCCGGGGCTTGGCTCATTACAAAACCACCATTGGATATGCCGAATACAGCCGCGATCCGGGTTCCTTCGTCGGCCAGCCAATAGGTCGTTGCACGAGGATCGTCAGCACCAGACAGCCCAAATTGTCGCAGATTCGACCGCAAGAACATGCTCGTCTCAGCATGTGCAGCCAGAAACGCCTCCATCGGCGCTTCATCGCCAGTTTCGGCACGCCGGATCACACCCAATCCCCCAACACCTGCTGCCACATGGTCATGGCCGCCACTGCGGCGGTATCTGCGCGCAGGATACGTGGGCCGAGGCTAACAGGATGCGCATTCTCCATCCTTTGCAACCGCGCCCGTTCGCGATCAGAAAAGCCGCCCTCGGGACCAATAAATATTGCCCAGCGGTGGCCGCTGGCTGTAGACAATGTCTCTGCGGCGCCCACAAGGCTTTCATCGCAAAACATGATCTGGCGGTCGTCTGGCCACGCGTCCAGTAGCTTGTCCATCCTCATCAAATCCACGACCTCAGGCACGTAGGTTCCGCCGCATTGTTCGGCGGCCTCAACGGCGTGGGCTTGTAGCCGGTCGCGACGGATGCGTTCCGAGTTGGTGAACTCGGTTTGCATGGGTTGGATCAGCGCCGCGCCCATTTCGGCGGCTTTCTCGACTATGAAATCAGTGCGCGCCTTCTTGATCGGCGCAAAGCACAACCACAGATCCGGCGGCATGTGCAGGGGTTTTGATTGCGCCTCGCATTCCAACACGCCTTTACGTTTGCCGGCTTCAATCACCCGGGATTGAAACTCGCCTTCTCGCCCATTGAACAGGGCGACAAGATCGCCCTCTCCCATCCGCATGACTCCGAAAAGATAATGCGCCTGATCGCGATCCAGCGAAACGGTTTGCCCCTTGGACAAAGGGTGATCTACATAGAGCCGAACTTTTGCCTGTTTCATGAGGGAAATCTATGACCCAGAACGCCGATACGCCAGAGCCAAAAACAGAGCGGGCTGATGGGCAGGTCGCAGATGCCTATGTTGACAACTGGGTGGACCTGTACGCCCCCCGTTGGTCACGGCCCTATCTTAGACTTAGCCGCGCGGATCGTCCCATTGGGACATGGCTTTTGCTGTTGCCCTGTTGGTGGGGGTTGCTTTTGGCCTCGGCCAGCACCGGCAGTTTCGGGTGGGGCGATGCATGGATCATGCTGGGCTGCGCGCTCGGGGCGTTTTTGATGCGCGGTGCCGGATGCACATGGAATGACATCACCGATCGCGACTTCGATGCACAGGTCGAACGGACCCGCAGCCGCCCGATCCCATCCGGGCAGGTCACGCCGATGCAGGCAGCCGTCTGGATGGGACTGCAAGCCCTGGTCGCGCTGGTAATCCTGCTGACGTTCAATGCGCCGACCATCCTTTTGGGCATCCTGTCTTTGGCGCCCGTCGCTATCTATCCCTTCGCCAAGCGTTTCACGTGGTGGCCGCAGGTCTTTCTGGGGCTTGCGTTCAACTGGGGCGCACTCGTGGGATGGACCGCGCATACTGGGTCGCTGGGCTGGCCAGCGGTGACGCTTTATGTCGCAGGCATCGCGTGGACGCTGTTTTACGACACCATTTATGCCCATCAGGACACAGAAGATGACGCGCTGATTGGCATCAAATCAACCGCGCGTTTGTTCGGTGACAACAGCCGCAAATGGCTCTTGGGATTTCAAGTGGCAACCGTAGTTTTGCTATCCCTAGCGGTCATACAGGCACTGATTCCCACAGGGAACGCACTGGTTTTGACCGTGGGCCTTGGGGGCATCTGGTTTTTTGGCTGGCATTTGATGTGGCAACTAAGACAGCTGAAAACAGACGATCCCGAAGCGTGCATGCGCCTGTTCAGATCGAACCGCGGCGCTGGACTGATTCCCGTGCTGTTTCTTGCCATCGCCTTACTGCTGTGATTGCACCGGGGCGCACCACCCCTTATGAAGCTTAAGATTATCAAGATAACGGACGCTTTATCGCATGCGCCTTTCGCAAGTTTTTCTGGTTCCCATATCGTTCTTTGTGGCAGCGGTTATTGCTCTTATTGCAGCAAACCTTGCAGTGACGGGTATCGAGACGACGTCGCGCGATTCGGTCGAGACCGAGTTGTTTTTGCAAGGTCATGAATGGGCCAGCGCTGAAGCGGACGGGCTGCAAGTTGTCCTGTCAGGGACCGCCCCCAGTGAAACCGCGCGCTTTCGGGCGCTGGCTGCTGCCGGCAACGTGGTCGATTCGGCGCGTGTCATCGACAATGTGACTATTCAAGCCGCCAAGGCCGTCACCCCGCCCCGTTTCTCGATCGAAATTTTGCGCAATGACGCCGGTATCTCGATGATCGGTTTGATACCGGCCGACACGGACCGCGAAAGCCTGAACGAGGACGTAAAGAGTATTGCCCGCGGCGACAACGTGACCGATCTTCTTGAAACCGCCGATTATCCGGTGCCCGCCAATTGGGACGAGGCGCTGGCCTTTGTTGTCTATGCGCTGGAAACCTTGCCGCGATCCAAGATCTCGATGGATGCCGGCAAGGTGTCAATCACTGCGCTGGCCGATAGCGAAGAACAGAAGGCTGATTGGGCTCGCGACTTGAAACGCGCCGCCCCAAGATCGGCGCTGCTGGCCATCGACATCTCGGCCCCCCGTCCAGTTATCACACCCTTTACCCTGCGTTTCCTTATTGATGAGGGCGGCGCGCGCTTCGACGCCTGCTCTGCCCACACGACCGTTGGCCGTGCGCGCATAATTTCAGCTGCAACCGAAGCCGGGCTGGAGGGCATCACCAACTGCACCATCGGCCTTGGTGTACCCTCGCCAGACTGGCCGGACGCTGTTGAAAAGGGTATCCGCGCCGTTCGCGAACTTGGCGGTGGGTCAATCACCTTTTCGGATGCCGATGTGACATTGGTTGCACCGGACACAACGCCTCAGACCACATTTGACCGCATTGTCGGAGAGCTGGAAGGCGACTTGCCCGACCTTTACTCCCTTCACTCGGTCCTACCTGAAGCCGTCAAGATCGACGGCAGCGGCGAAGGCGGAGGTCCACCCGAGTTTGTTGCGACGCGCAGCCCCGAAGGGCTTGTCCAACTGCGTGGCCGCCTGAATGACGAGGTCTTGCGCGATGCGTCTGAAAGCTATGCACGGGCGCGTTTCGGATCGTCCAATGTTTACCCGGCCACCCGGCTGGATCAAGACTTGCCACCAGATTGGCCAACCCGCGTGCTTGCCGCGCTCGAGGCGCTCTCGTTTGTATCCAGCGGGGCCGTCGTGGTTCAACCCGACGTAGTCGATATTCGCGGTCTGACGGGCGACCCAGACGCCAGTGCACAAGTCTCGCGCGTGTTGAGCGAAAAACTGGGCGCATCTGAGAACTTTCAGGTCAATGTGACATATCAAGAAGAACTTGACCCGCGCCACAATCTGCCAAGCCCCGAGCAGTGCGCAGCGGACATCAACGCCATATTGGCCAAAGCAAAGATTACCTTTGCACCCGGCTCTGCGAATATCGAGGCTACCGCGCGCGACACAATCGACGCCATCGCCGAGATCATGAGAGAATGCTCGGACGTCAGAATGGAGATCGCAGGTTATACCGACAGCCAAGGGCGTGAAGAGATGAACCTTGCCCTGTCGCAAAACCGCGCGCAGGCCGTTCTGAACGCGCTTCTGACCCGACGCATCCTGACCACAAATCTAACGGCTCAGGGCTATGGTGAGGCTGATCCGATTGCCGATAACGGCAACGACGCCGGACGCGAAGCCAACCGCCGGATTGAGTTCCGCCTGCTGGACGCCCCGACAACAGATGTCGAAACAGAAACGGAAGCCGACACGGCAGTCGATGGTGGTGGCGGTGATGCTACCGATGCGTCGTCTGGCGGGGCTGAGACAGCGGCGGCAGCCTCAGAAGACCAAGCCGGCGCCGTGCCCACCAACGACGAGACGGCGGCCGTAGATGGTTCAGAAACCGAAGATCTTCCCTTCAGCGGCGTCGATGTCTTCACTCCGAAACCCGACGACGCCCGGCCGCAGCCGCGCCCAGAACGCTAGACCCAACCAAGGACCAAGCCGATGAACAGAACCGAGTTTATCATCGTCACCGCCATCATCCTGTTCGTGGCCTTCGCCCTCGGATGGTTTGCCCATTGGCTGATACACCGTTTCGTTCAGGTCTCTGGCGATGAAATGGGCGAATTGGACAAGATGGCCCAAGCGCTTCACGAAGCAGAAGAAACCCGCGATCAAGCGATGACATATCTGCGCGAACGCGAAGCAGAAATGTCCAACCAGCTGCAGCAAACCGAGGCCGAGTTAAGCGCCGCGATGGATGGTCTGCGCGACGCCCGGCAAGAAGCAGGCGAGCTGCGCGCCTATATCGAGCGGGTCACACAGGGTACCTAACCACCCCGCATCAGCACCTAGATGTCTTTCATCAAGCGCAAGGCATCATAGATCGCCGCATGGGTATTGCGTGCCGATACCGCATCCCCAATTCGGAACAATTGAAAGCGTCCATCCGGGTTGGTGCAAATCTTCTGGGTCTGCCCGGCGATCAGTGCATCCGTATCCACTTCGCCCCGATTGGTGGAATGCTCTTTCAGCTCGAAATACAGATCGTCCATCGGCAACGTTCCATAGTTCAGCACGACCTGATCATAGGTCTGAGTTCGGCTTAGGTCTGAGTAGTCGGTACCAATCTTGACCTTCAACCGATTCCCGTCACGCTCGATCCCCAGCAACCGCTCGGTCACCGTAAATCTCACATCTTTCGGCTGAAGGCTGCGCATATACGGCACCAGATTCATCGCCATGATATCGGGCGCAAAAACGCGGTCCGGTGTCATGACCTCGACATTCGCCCCCGCCTCGGCTACAAACTCGGCCGCTTGCAATGCAGGATGGTCGCCGCTTTCATCATAGATCAACACGTCGCCCACACATTTCACATCGCCCGCGATCACATCCCAAGCGCTGACTGCCAGATCCTGCTCCCCTCGCGTATCAAACAACTCCATATTGGGCATACCGCCTGTTGCGATGATCACCACGTCTGGGCTCAGCGCCATGACATCCGAGGTTTCCGCCCATGTGTTGAAGTGGAAGGTGACGTCACGCGCGGCACATTGCGCCATGCGCCAGTCGATAATGCCGATCATCTCTCGACGTCTTGGGGTCCGTGCCGTCAGGCGCACCTGTCCTCCGGGATCGGGTTGAGCTTCGAACACTGTCACATCGTGGCCTCGTTCTGCCGCGACGCGCGCAGCTTCCAGGCCCGCAGGTCCGGCGCCGACGATGACGACCTTTCTTTTCGTATCAGCGGGTTCAGCCACATGCGGCATGGTCAGCTCGCGTCCCGTGGCCGCATTGTGTATGCAAAGCGCATCACCCGCCTGATAGATACGGTCCAGACAATAGGTCGCGCCGACGCAGGGACGGATGTCATCTTCTCGTCCTTCAATGATTTTCTTCACAACATGTGGGTCAGCCATATGGGCCCTGGTCATGCCCACCATATCCAATTGACCCGAGGAAATTGCGTGGCGCGCAGTGGCGACATCAGGAATACGGGCGGCGTGAAAAGTCGGCATTCCAACTTCTGCGCGCACGCGCCCAGCGAAGTCCAAATGTGGAGAAGATGGTGCACCTTGAATCGGGATCATGTCCGTCATCGCCGGGTCCGTATGAATGCGCCCACGGTTGATATTCAGATACTGCACCTGTCCGCTATCGCGCAGCATCTTGGCAATTTCCATACCCATTTCCGGGTCAATGCCGCCGTCCTCAACCTCGTCCGGTGCAAAGCGCACACCCAGGATAAATTCATCTCCGACACGCTCTCGTACGGCATCAATAACATCCATCGTCAGCTTCATCCGCCCGGTTAGATCACCGCCATAGGATCCATCGAGATGATTGGTCAGAGGCGAGATAAACTGATCCAGCAAATGCCCATGGGTCATAATCTCGACCCCATCCATACCGCCCGCTTTCATCCGCTCTGCCGCGTCGGCAAAATCGGAAATGATCCGGGAAATATCCCAATCCTCTGCCAATTTCGGAAAGGCACGGTGGGCAGGCTCACGATGCGGCGTGGAGCAGACCGGCGGCAGCCAGTCGCCTTTGTTCCACCCGGTGCGGCGCCCCAAATGGGTCAACTGGATCATGCAAGCCGCACCATGTTCATGCACCGCGTCGGTGAGGTTCTTGATCCACGGCACGACCTCGTCCTTATAGGCGAGGATGTTGTTGAAGACAGGCGGACTGTTCTTTGACACAGCCGCAGACCCCGCGGTCATCGCCATTGCCACACCAGCCTTGGCGCGCTCGGCGTGATACGCCGCATATCGTTCTTTTGGCATCCCATCTTCAGGATAGGCCGGCTCATGGCTCGTGGTCATAATCCGGTTTCTCAGTGTCAGATGACCCAGCTGGTAGGGTTGCAAAAGGGGATCGTTCGACATCGTCTTCTCCGTCAGTACCACATGTCTTCCATCGAGGCCTTTTTGCCCGCTACAAACTCTCTCAAAGCCAAGTCCTTCGCGGGGTCGATCGCGGGCGCCTGATAGGCCGCCAGTTGGTCTTTCCAGCGCCGATTTGCACGGGTGGCCATATCAACCTCACCCTGCTCGTCCCACGTTTCCCACGGCTGGTTGTCGTCAAGCGCGCTGTCGTAATAGGCCGTTTTGTAATGGCGCAGTGTGTGCTGGGTCGAAAACAGATGCTCCCCCGGCCCTTGTTCGGCCAACGCGTCGAAACCTAACGTGTCTTCGTTCACTGTGACCCCGTCCATATAGGAATGCAGCGCCCCACACAGATCGAGATCAAGCATGAATTTCTCGTAAGACATGGACAAAAGCCCATCAAGAAAGCCCGCGGAATGCAGCAGGTAATTCGCCCCGCACTGAACCGCAGACATCATCGACATCATGCTTTGCTGCATCGCCTGCGCGTCCGGCAATTTCGAGGTCGAGAAGTTACCGGCACATCGCAGCGGCATGTTCAAACGTCGTGCGAGCTGTCCAAAGACCAAACTGCCCAGCGCAGGCTCGGCGGTTCCAAATGTTGGCGACCCCGAACGAAGCGACATTGAACTGATAAAGCTCGCCAGAACAGCAGGGGAACCCGGACGTTCCAACTGCGTGATTGCGCAGGATACCATGCTTTCGGCAAGGCATTGCGCGGCGGACCCGGCAAGGGTCAGGGGGGATACTGCGCCACCCAGCAGGAATGGAAGGTGGATGGACCCCTGCCCCGCCTTCGCATACTCGCGAATACCTTGCGATGTTACGCCGTCAATCACCAGGGGGCTGGTCGTGTTGAAATTTCCCATAATCACGCAGTTCTGATCGACAAAATCAGCGCCAAACAGGATGCGGCACATCTCGACGCTGTCGGCCGCCCGCTCGGGTGCGGTCACTGACCCCAAAAAGGCACGATCCGAATAGCGCATATGCGCATAGACCATATCAAGATGGCGTTTGTTCACCGCGACGTCGGTGGGTTCACACACCGTCCCGCCAGAATGGTGCAACCAAGGGCTCATTTGCCCCAGCTTCACGAAATTCTCGAAATCCTCAATCGTGCCATAGCGCCGACCTTTGTCCAGATCCATCACGAAGGGGCTGCCATAGGACGGCGCGAACACCACGTTGTCGCCACCGATTACCACATTATTGGCAGGGTTGCGGGCATGTTGCGTGAACTGGGCGGGCGCGGTCTGCAGGATCTCGCGGATCATGCCGTTCTTGAATTTCAACGTCCAGCGGGTGGGATCCTTTTGGGTGACCTCGGCCCCCGCCGCGCGAAACATCTCGACCGTGTCGGGGTCATCGCGAAACTCAATCCCAATCTCGGCCATGATCCGGTCGGCGGTGGCTTCGATTTGCGCTAGAGCCGCATCGCCGAGAATATCATAGGTGGGGATATTCCGTTTGATATAGGGACGTTCAAGATGCGGATTTTGCCCCGGCGCACCATCGCGCACCTCGCGCTTACCCCGACTACGGCGTTTTCTGGCTACTGTCTCGCTCATCGCATCCTCCCAGTTACGAGTCACTACTGACATAGCTGTCATCATATTTGACACTTGTGTCAAGAAGCATAGAATGACCCCATGAATGAATTGCTTCCCTTGCGCCCACGCGCGTCCGAGAAAATGTGGCTGGATGCAGCTTTAAATCTGCTAATCGACGCAGGTGTCGACGCCGTGAAAGTCATGCCGCTTGCTAAGACACTGGGCCTGACGCGCACCGGTTTCTATCATCACTTTCGAGACCGCGAAGCGCTATTGGACGCCATGATCGCCAGATGGGAGGCAAAAAACACCGGAAATTTGGTTGCACGGTGCGAGGCATATGCTGAAACCATCTGCGAGGCGATGTTTAACCTTCAGGATTGCTGGATCGACCGATCCCTTTTCGATGCCCCGTTGGACAATGCGGTGCGGCATTGGGCGCGCAATGATACAGCGTTGAAACACCGTCTGGATGAGGCCGATGCACGTCGAAAATCCGCGATTTCAGGGATGTTTCTGCGCCATGGATATTCCGAAGCGGACGCAGAGGTCCGCACGATGGCGATCCTCTATACACAGGTTGGCTATATCTCGATGGAAATCGAAGAGGACCCGGTGGGCCGAATAGACCGTGTTCCCGCTTATGTTGAACTGTTCACTGGACAGACGCCAACATTGGCTGAGATTGAGCGATTTCGGTCAAGAAATGGATATTGAATCCAATCTGGACTAGCGCCCTATCCCAACCCGTGCTCAACTGATTCCGTTGCGAACAGAACGAAATGCTGAAAGGGGTCGGATGAAGACGCCAAATATCCTATTCATCATGTATGATCAGCTCAGGTTTGATTACCTCAGCTGTGCCGGCCACCCGACCTTGGAGACGCCAAATTTCGACCGCGTTGCCGCGCGCGGCGTGCGATTTGATCGCGCCTACTGCCAGTCGCCTGTATGTGGGGCCAGCCGCATGAGCACTTATACGGGCCGCTACGTTTCCTCGCACGGCGCGTCTTTCAACAACTTCCCCCTGAAAGTCGGTGAGATCACAATGGGGGACCATTTGCGCAAGGCCGGTATGGATTGCTGGCTGATCGGCAAGACCCACATGAAGGCCGACGCAGAAGGCATGGCGCGACTGGGACTGTCACCCGACAGCACTATCGGCGCACGGATCGAGGAATGCGGCTTTGATGTCTGGCTCAGGGATGACGGATTGTGGGCCGAAGGACCGGACGGGTTTTATGATCAGAAACGCTCGCCCTATAACGAATATCTGAAAGCGCAGGGTTATTCTGCAGACAACCCATGGCACGACAACGCAAATGCTGGCGTCTCGGACGACGGTGATGTCGCGTCTGGTTTCCTGATGATGCATGCCGACAAACCCGCCAACATTCGCGAGGAAGACAGCGAAACGCCATGGCTAACCGGTCGCACCATCGACTTTATCGAAGCCCAAAAGGACCAAGCTCCGTGGTGCGCGCATGTCAGCTTTATCAAACCGCACTGGCCCTACATCGTGCCCGCGCCCTACCACAATATGTACGGTCACAATCACATCAAGCCCGTGGTTCGGTCCGAAGATGAACGCCGCGATCCCCACCCGGTTTACGGCGCTTATATGGAGGGTGGCATCGGCACCGCCTTTTCCCGCGACGAAGTACGAGAGACTGTGATCCCCGCCTATATGGGTTTGATCAAGCAATGTGACGACCAGCTGGGAAGGCTTCTGGACTACCTCGATGAAAGCGGTCAGACGGACAACACAGTGATCGTGCTGACATCGGATCATGGCGATTACATGGGAGATCACTGGATGGGTGAAAAGGACCTGTTTCACGACCCATCAGTGCGCGTACCGTTGATCGTCTCTGACCCACGCCCGTCTGCAAACGCGACCCGAGGGTCCGTCTGTGACAAACTGGTTGAACAAATTGACCTTGCCGCAACTTTTGTCGAGATGGCCGGCGGTGACATACCTCGCCACATCCTCGAAGGCCGGTCTCTGTTGCCCCTTTTAGAAGGGCGCGATGCCGAATGGCGCGACTTTGCCATCAGCGAGTACGACTACTCAACCTCAGGTGCCGCAAAGAAACTTGGGCTTGATCCGAAAGATTGCCGACTGTTCATGGTCGCGACAGATCGCTGGAAGATGATGCACGCTGAGGGCGGGTTCCGCCCCATGCTGTTTGACCTGCACAACGACCCTGACGAGTTGGAAGACCTTGGTGGGTCCGGGGATCATGCCGACATCATCACCGATCTCTATGGCAAGCTCTTTGAATGGGCGCGACGGCAGTCACAACGCACGACGATCTCCGACGCGCAAATCGAAGCGCGTCGCAAGGGCGGGTCAGGTCGCGTCGGCGTTCTGCTGGGTCTGTTCGGCGACGAAGACATCCCAGAGGAATTCCTGACCGCCTATTCTGGCAAATCAACCCCCGTGGACCCGAGCTGATATGCGCTTCTTTTCGACCAAGAACCGTCCAGTTCATCTGGGACCATATCCGCTGGAACGACTGAACAGGCTTTCAGGTCAAGCCGACCTGTCCGGCCTGCCAACACCAAGCACAGTATCATTCGACCGTTCGCACACGCCTGAAAGCATCGTAAACGCGATGGCACCTTATCAGGCCGCTTTGGATGCGATCCGCGACGGCGACGTGAACCCGACACGTTCCACCATTCCAGATGACCTTACAGAACGCAGCCAGCATCTAAAGGCGTTCGGCTATTTCTCGGACGCGTCGATGGTTGGCATTGGGGGTTTGACACCCCAAGACCTGTTGGCTGAACCGACACAGAATGGAGGGATAGAGGCTCTGGTGGCGTCTCTGGCCACCCGCGAGGTGCGTACCTTGGCCGCCGGGATCGACACGTTAATGGCCGAGCTGCGCGAAGGCCTTACAGCCGCGCCCCGTTCCCTCAACACCCACCGTCACGCCATAGTGTTCCTTTATGAACATCACCGCGATCCACGCCCCGATGAGCCGGGAGTAGACTGGATATTGGACGCACAGGACCAGCGCGCCTGCTTGCTCGGGGCTGAAACAGCCGTCGTCATCGCGAATTATCTTAGGTTGCTAGGTTTTGATGCGAAAGCACACACGGGGACCGCAAGTGACGTTGATCTGAATCGTCTGGCGGTGGCTGCGGGCCTTGCAACATCGGAGGGCGGAACCCTCGTGGCCCCGTGGATCGGGAGCCGTTTTGGACTGGCGGCCGTGACAACCGACATGGAGTTGCGGGCGGACCTACCGCTTGCGCCGATGTCTCAGCAACCTTGGCATAAAACTCATGGTCCCGCGTGGTGGCTGGGCACCCAAACCGTAAAATCTGCCCTGAACCGCGACCCATATGCCAAGCGCGATTATGCGATGGGGGCGCATCCGTTTGAGCGGCTCAAGCGGGTGGACACGCCTACTACGTATATCGATGAACCCAATGTGGCGCGCGTTCCCAAACGCGCCGATATGTTCGCCCGCGCGCAGTTCGGCGACATGGGTAAGCATTTGCAGGAACATTCCTCGGGCGGGGCGTATGTACGCAAAGCCGCCCCAAGCTATGCCCAGCGCCGAGCGCTCGGATTGTTGACCCCCTTGCAGGACGGCCCGGTTACACCCGTTTCAAACTTGCCAACTGACGCCGAGCGAAACGCCAAAGCGATCAAAGCCGCGAGCTATTTCCTTGGCATTGACGCTGTCGGCACCAGCCGTTGCCCTGAATGGACGTGGTACAGCCACGACGCCACAGGCGCAGAGATCACGCCACCACACGAGCAAGCCGTTTCGATGATCGTCGATCAGGGGTTTGAAACAATGGAGGGCGCTTCGGGCGACGACTGGATCGCCGTCAGTCAATCCATGCGCGCCTATCTGCGGTTCTCCCTTTTGGGCGGTGTGATGGCGCAGCAAATCCGCAATCTCGGTTACTCCGCCAAAGCCCATACCGTGATGGACGGCGCAGTGCTTCAACCGCCGCTGTTGCTGCTTGCCGGATTGGGCGAAGTCAGCCGTATTGGCGAGGTTATCCTGAACCCCTATCTCGGCCCCCGGCTGAAATCGGGCGTGGTGACCACCGATATGCCAATCTCCCATGACAAGCCGATCGATTTCGGGCTGCAACGGTTCTGCGAGTCTTGCAACAAATGTGCCCGTGAATGCCCATCGGGTGCGATCACGGCAGGTCCCAAGCTGATGTTCAACGGCTATGAAATCTGGAAATCCGACAGCCAGAAATGCACCACATACAGGGTGACACAACCCGGTGGGGCCATGTGTGGCCGCTGCATGAAAACCTGCCCTTGGAATCTTGAAGGGCTGTTCGCCCAATCTCCGTTCCGATGGGCCGCGTCAAATGTGCCCGGAGCGGCGCCGGTTCTGGCAAAGATGGATGACGCGGTCGGCAATGGAAGCCTAAACGACACCAAGAAATGGTGGTGGGACCTGAAATTGGGCGAGGACGGTGGGTATCATCCGACCGACGAGCCGACCAATCGCCGCGCCCTGAGCCCTGAACTGGATCTGAAATACGAAGATCAGACGCTCGCGGTCTATCCTGCCCCTCTAGCCCCGCCGCCCTACCCCTACCCGTTTCCGATGGATCGCGAAGCCGGGATCGCCGCCTACCAAGCCATGATCCCGGCTGCCGAGTATCGCGCGCGGCAGGCAGACGGCGACTTTTCCATGGTCCACCGTTATCAAGAGCCGACAGACGCCCCGGTTTTGCAGCTGCAAATCTCGAATGTCGACCAGATGGCCGACAGGGTTACGAAATATGAACTTACTTCGCTTGACGATGCACCGTTGCCCGAATGGACCGCAGGCGCACATCTGGATGTCCTCGTTTCCCCTGATTTCCTACGCCAGTATTCGCTGTCCGGCGATCCAGGCAATCGGATGAGTTATCAAATCGGTGTCTTGCGCGAAGAAAATGGGCGCGGGGGATCGGCGCTTTTGCACCGTATATTCACCGAGGGTCGTAAAGTCTTTGTGGCCAAGCCGATCAATCACTTTGAACTGGATGAGTCAGCCTCGAAAACCTTCCTGATGGGCGGCGGGATTGGCGTGACACCGATGATCGCGTTCGCACACAGGCTTCATTCCATCGGTGCGGATTTCGCGCTTCACTACTCGGCCAGCCGTCGGCAAGATGCCGGCTTTTTGAATGATCTGGCCAAGATGCCGTGGGCCGACCGGGTTCATCTGCATTTCTCGGATGAAGGGACACGGGCGGATTTTGATACGATCTTGTCACAAGCACCGGACGGTACTCATGTCTATTGTTGCGGGGCAGACCGCTACATGACAGCCGTCATGGATGCCGCTGAACGGCAAAACATCCCCGAGGAAGCCCGCCATTTGGAGTATTTCAACCCGCCAGAACAGCCGGAATACGAGAACCACCCCTTTACCATCTCGCTCAGAGACGGGCGTCAGATCGCGGTCCCTGCCGATCAAACCGCCGCAGACGCGCTGAACGCGGCGGGGATCCATGTGGATGTGAAATGTTCGGACGGGATTTGCGGGGTGTGCAAATGCGGCGTGACCGCTGGCAAGGTTGAACACCGCGATTTTGTCCTGTCAAATGCCCAGCGCGAAACAACGATGATCTTGTGTCAAAGCCGCGCCGCAGACCCAGATGGAGAGATTGAAATCGACCTGTAACCGCACCGTTTTTGCGTGTCGATCCCGATCAGTTATAGTGAACGCGTTACACCCTTAATGCTATCAGGTTTGGGTCTATGCAGGACGGATCAAAGAACATTCATGTTGGCGGCGCGTCCCTGTACGTCGTGTCGCAAGGTGCGGGCCAGCCAGTGATCTTCTTGCATGCGGGTGTCGCGGACAGCCGGATGTGGAAGGGTGAACTCGAACACCTGTCCGGCGCGTTTCACACCGTCGCCTACGACCGGCGCGAATTTGGGCGCACCGAGAGCCCGGACGAGGTGTTCAGTCATGTAGATGATCTGCGCTTAGTTCTGGACCACATCGGTGCTAAGCAGGCTGGTCTGGTTGGCTGCTCGCAAGGCGGGCGGATCGCAATAGATTTTGCGTTAACCTATCCTGATCGAGTGACATCACTGGTGCTCGTCGCCCCCGCCTTGTCCGGCGACAATGCGCCTGATCAATTCGAGCCGGGCATTCAAAGCGCGATTGACACGTTGGACCAAGCGGAAGAGGACGATGACATTGATGCCATCAACGATGCGGAGGCACATCTTTGGCTGGACGGGCCAACCAGCCCGGCCGGTCGGGTTGCTGGTGCGGCGCGCGAACTATTCCTCGATATGAACAAGCAGGCGTTGCTGCACCCTGATCTAGAGCGCGAACAGGAGCCACCGAGCGCCGTTGAGCGATTGTCCGACATCGCGGCACCGACCCTTGTAATCTACGGCGATCTGGACTTCCCGCATGTACAGAACCGCTGCGAAGAGATCGCCCAAGCCATTCCAAATGCCCTCATCGAACGCTTCACTGGCTGCGCGCATCTGGTGAACTTGGAGCAACCGAAACTGTTTCGCAGCGTTGTGGGTGGGTTTTTGGCGCGGGGCTGAGCGCAGTCACCGCCTTCTCACACCACTGGACGACATGACGATTTACACTTGGGGAACGCATACAGGCGCGGGCTATTTCTGCCCGACCTGCGGCATCCTACCATTTCGTCGTCCCAGCGCACCCACGAAGCAAGAGATACGGAATGGCATGGCCGCATTTGAAGGATGGGCGATAAACACGCGGTGTCTTGAAGGCTTTGATCCCAGCTTGGCGTCTGTAAAGATGGTCCACGGCAGCAGGATTTAAAGCGCCATATCTCATCACCTGATGCGCGAGGTGTTAGCCCTGTGCTCCGACTTCTTTCGGCAACGTGATCAGAAACGCGGTACCCTCTTCGTCCGTTCGCTCAAGCTCAAGTTTGCCACCGTGCCCCCGGACAAGCTCTGCGGCGATCGCCATGCCAAGTCCCGAACCGCCTTTGCGATTGGTGCCGGCAAATGGCTGAAACAGGTGTTCTTGCGCCATACGAGGCAAGCCGGGACCGGTATCAATCACGCGGATTTCCCAATCTGTTGCGTTTTCCACGGCTTGGACGGCCACTTCTCCGGGTTGCCCCGCGGCGACAATCGCCTGACGTGCGTTACGCACCAAGTTGGACAGCACGCGATAAAGCTGTTCAGGATCGGCCCGCAGCGTCATTCCCATAGGGATGTCTTCGGCGAATGAGATGTCGTGATCGCCGGATGCGACCCGTTCACTTTCAAAGACATCGCCCGCCAGGTCGGCCAAAGTGATCCAGCCAAGGGTTGGTGCGGGTTCCTCGGCCTTGCCGAATGTCAGTGTATTTTCACACAGGCTGACCGCCCGACTGATTGAATTCACAAGTTTCGGCCCAACGCGTTTAACCAAAGGGTCTTCACTGCTTTCCATCCGGTCGGCGAACAATTGTGCAGTGGTTAGGACATTGCGCAAATCATGGCTGATCCGCGCCACGGCACCGCCCAACTGCGCCAGCCGCTCTTTTTGTTTCAACGCACCGGTCAGATCAGTTTGCAGGCTTTTCAATGCAAGCTCGGCCTCGCGCAGTTCGGTCACGTTCATACCGGGCTGAATGATCCGCCGCGCATCTTCGGGATTGGCTGCATAGTCCTTCATATTCCCAACCACGCGCTTGATAGGACGCACCATCAAAGAGCGCACGGCCAGAAACAGCAAGCCTGCCGTGATGACCGAAATAACCGCCGACAACAGCGCCACGTTCTTTCCGTACTCGAACATCGCAGCCCGCAGTTTTCCGGTCATCATCGTGATCTCGATCACCAATCCAGCCTCACGCACAGGGTCCCCGATCACGCGGATCACCTCGGGTTCCGGTGTAAACAATCGCATCATGGCATCGCGGATCAGGCTAAAAGCGCCCGCATCGCGCAGGTCGTAGGTTTTTTCCACCGTTTGCGGCATTGGAGAGGACAACATCAGCTCGCGTACTTCGTCGCGGCTTAGGACGACATTATAGACCTCAGCGTTCTGCAAAAGCTCGGCCTCGAGTTCCGGCGCGATCATATCGTCGGCCAGAAGCACCAGAGATGCGATCTGAGCACGCTCCAGACGCCCCAACAGGTAATCTTCGCGAAAACGCGCGACTGACGGCACGAAGATCAATACCTCGGCCAGCATGACGAACAGCGTCGTCAGGATCAGCAAACGGCCTGAAAGGGTGTTAAACACGTTGCGCGCCTTCTTACATTCACCTCACGGAAGAACTTTCTGTACAAAGCCTACGATCCGCTTAACCCAAGGATTATCAAACAGTCGCGGCGAGAAATAGGCCCCAGCTGCACGTTTGCTGATTTCCCCCATCGTCGGGTATGGCGCGACCATGGCTGCGATTTGACCCATCTTCAAGCGGTTCGCCAACGCCAGTGCCCAAAGGTTGATCATTTCGCCCGCATTGGGACCAACGATCGAGACGCCCACAGGGCGACCTTTCACAATCATCACCTTAATCAGACCGTTGGTTTGCTGGGTGGCGATGGCGCGGTCGTTGCCCGCAAAGTCAAACCGCGCGACTTCCATCTTATCGCCATGCGCCTCATACGCTTGTGCTTCGGTCAACCCGATTTGTGCCATTTCAGGCGAAGTATATGTGGCCCATGGGATGTGGTCCGTACGTTGTTTTGAGGGCAGGCCGAACAACATCGAACGGATGATCACGCCAGCGTGGTAGCCGGCAACATGGGTAAACTGTAACCCACCCGCGACGTCTCCGATCGCATAGACTTTTTTGTTGGTCGTACGCAGGCTGTCATCCACCTGAATGCCCGCGCGGGTGGGTTCGATGCCAGCAGCCTTAAGGTTCAGCTTGTCGGTGTTCGGCTTGCGTCCTACGGCCATCAGCAGGTGCGTGCCTTTGAAAATGCGTCCGTCCTTGGCCTCGACCTCAATCGCCCCAGCTTTGCCACGGATTTCGGCCGCCAGCGCGTCCTCTTCAATAGCGATGCCTTCGTCGCGCAGAGCGTCCAACACTTGTGCTGCCATCTCAGGATCATCCCGGCCCAGCGCCTTCATGCCTTCAATCACAGTGACTTCACAACCAAGACGGCGGTGCGCTTGCGCCATTTCCATCCCGATTGGGCCACCGCCGACAACCAACAGGTGCTCGGGCTGCTCTTTCAGATCAAAGATCGTCTCGTTTGTTTCATATGGCACGTTTTCGATCCCCGGAATCGGTGGGACGAAAGGCGAAGACCCGGTCGAGATCACAAACCGGCGTGCTTCGATCACATAATCGCCTGCCTGCACCTCTTTATCCGAGATGAACTGGCCGTATTCAGTGATGACGCGCACGCCCAGCCCTTCGAACCGTTCGACGGAATCGTGGGGTTCGATGGTGGCGATGGTCGCGCGCACATGGTCATGTGCCTCGTCCCATCCCATGCCGGACTTGCCCGCATGTAGCAGAGCCTTGGATGGCACGCAGCCATAGTTCAGGCAGTCGCCACCCATTTTATGACCTTCCAGCAGGACCACCGACGCGCCCATCTGGACGGCCCCAGCCGCAACCGACAGCCCGCCAGAGCCGCCACCGATCACGCAGACATCAACCTTGATACGTTCAGCCATGTCAGGCGTCCTTCTTGAAAAATTTCAGGGCCATGGGCAAGGCGGCCAACGCGGCCAGACCCAGCATGGGGAACAAGATGTGAGGCTCAAAAATGATCCCCAGATTTGGTGTCTCTCCGCGGGCAAAGACCTCGCCCAGACCCGCACCAACCGAAGTATAAACCAACGCCCCCGGAATAATCCCAAGGAAGGTCGAGATCACGAACCGGTGCAACGGAACGCCAACCAATGCGGGGATCAGATTGGCCACAAAGAAAGGGACGGCGGGCACAAGGCGGATCAGAAACAGCACGGACCATTGGTTTTCGTCGATCCCGTCCTTGATGGATTTCACGGCCCCGTCGCTGCCCTCCATCTTGGCGGCCAAACGCTCACCCAACCCCCAGCTTGCAGCAAGGAAGATCAATGTGGCCCCAATCGTCGCCCCCGTGACGTTGAACAGAACGCCCGGAAAGGTCGAGAACAAGAACCCCCCGGTTAGCGTTGCAATCGTCGCGCCGGGCAGCGAGAAACCAACGATGACGACATATGCGGCGACAAAGGCAAGCACCGTGATCAGGTAATTGGCATCGCGAAACGCCAAAAGCGCTTCGCGGTTTTGCGCTAGTGTCTCAAAGCTGAGATAATCTCGCAAAGTGAACGCTCCGATGACCGCGACGCTTAATATCGCGATCAAAGGCAAGCGGCGCAATATTGGGTTTGCGGCCTTCGCGGGGGTATCGAGATCGGGTTCGGTCATCATCATGGTTCTTTCCAGCGTTTTCATATAGGCGGAGCAAGCCGCTTGTTGTTGGCTGCAAGATGAGGCCAAAAGTGCCGCTTGCCCACCCACCTCACGCTTGCTTGAACAGGGGTGAAGAAATCGTTGCTGCCTGTAACAAAAGGCGCGAAAATAATTCATCTGGCATTTGACTTGCCCTGGAATGCCGCCTATAGACCGGGCTTCGAATAACACACGCGCCGAATCCACCGGGATTGGACGCACATGACGGAGACGGGCGATGAAACGCACCTACCAACCTTCGAACCTGGTTCGCAAACGCCGCCACGGCTTTCGTGCGCGCATGGCCACTAAAGCTGGCCGCAAGATTCTGAACGCGCGCCGTGCGCACGGTCGGAAGTCGCTGAGCGCGTAAGACGCGGGGTCGCAGTCATGTCTGCGCCCAAAGCTGACACATCGAAAACCGCCGGGACCGAAGGGTCTGCGGCGGTTTCCGTTTGCGTGGGTGATCCAAAGGTTACGACCTTGACCGAGCGGAAGGACTTTCTTGCCGCCGCCCGTGCCCGCCGCGCACCTGCACCCGCGTTTTTATTACAAGCCCGCAAGCGAAAAGACGATGAGAAAGCCTCGGCCGTACAAATCCGCGTTGGATACACCTGCTCGAAAAAGGTTGGGAATGCCGTCGCCCGCAATCGGGCAAAACGCCGTCTGCGCGCCATCGCGCACGAGGTGCTGCCCGGTCTCGGCAAACCCGGTTGGGACTACGTGCTGATCGGTCGCGCTGAAAAAACCGCGAGTCGTGACTATGTAGATCTGAAGGCGGACCTAGTCCGCGCCATTCAACAGATCCACACGCCACGCAAGAAGTCATGAGCCCCTTAGCCTTCATCCTTTCCCTGCCGATCCGTGCCTACCGCCTGATCTTCAGCCCATGGGTCGGGTTCAACTGTCGCTATCAACCAACTTGCAGTGCCTATGCGTTAGAGGCATTGCAAGAACACGGCGCTATCAAGGGTGGATGGCTCGCAGCAAAGCGCATTGCTCGATGCAATCCTTGGGGGTCTTGTGGATACGACCCCGTGCCCGGTACAGATCATGATTGTAGCAAGCAAGATTGATACAATCGTGACTTGATCGCCACACCTCCCGATTTCTCCGACGCAGTTCTTGAGATATCCCCCGCCCGCGCTACAAAAGCGCCATCCGCAACGCACACGAACAGAAGGAGGCGTTACATGACTATGACCTACGCACTTCATCTTGCCTGCCGCGTTACCGGACCATGGGGCACCAAAGCCTCGTGATCTTTGCATCACGCGCCTAACGGCCCCGACGAAGCGCCCATAGCGGGCATTCCTGACATCTCTGGTAGATACGCGCCCTGACACCGTCACTGTGTCTTCAAGCGTGTTCTCGTCAGAGAGTCTCATAAACTAAACCCAATCAAAGAGGGCCGGCCCCGTGCCGGTATCCAACCCATGATGGACTCTAATTTTCATTCCGAGCCACTACGGCTCACCGACCTGATCGACGACCTGGTCACCCGCCACGGCGCATGGCGCGTCGTAAGGGTTTTGGCCGCGAACCTGCTGCTGCGGGCACATAGGCGACCCGATGCCGCCCAACTGACCGACCATCTGCGTCGCGATGTCGGGCTGCCGCCTAGCCACCCTCCACCAGCTTTTCGCGAGCCGCGACTGTGATCAGGGGCCCCGCAGCAAAAGCTGTGGGGCACCTTCAAAAACCTCTTGACCTCAAGTCGACTTGAGGTCCGACAGTGAACACAATTCGCGAACGGAGACACCGATATGACCTACACACTAGCACTTCCACCTCGCAGCCGTCGTCCCAACCGATTGCAAGCCACACTTCTGGGTTTGGTTGAACGGCATGGCCGCTGGCGTGTTGTACGTGCGGCTTTGTTTGCACGACCGTCCAGCAAACTACGTCCCGAGGATGTCAGTCCTGCGTTACAGAGGGACTTGAGCCTGCCAGCGGCACCTCAGGAATTGCCGTCACAAAGACAGCACTTTCTGTAATGCGAAGGCAAGGGCATGCAGTACGTCATGCCCTTGCCCCCCTTGCCCGGCTAGGCAATTTCCCCTATGCCGCGCCCATGCTTGACGACCTAGATGACATCCACCCGCTGTTTCACGGCGCGCCCTCAACCACCGAGTTCAAGAAGCTGCGCAAGCGCATTATGCGCAATGTGCGCGAGGCTTTGGACCAATACGGGATGGTCGAACGCGGGACGAAATGGCTTGTCTGCCTATCAGGCGGCAAGGACAGTTACACCATGCTTGCCGCGCTTCATGAACTACAATGGCGCGGCGTCCTGCCGGTGGAGCTGCTTGCCTGCAATCTCGATCAAGGCCAGCCCGGCTTTCCCGCCACGGTCCTGCCCGAGTTTCTTGAAAAGATGCAAGTGCCTCATCGGATCGAGTATGAGGACACCTATTCGATCGTGATGGATAAAATCCCGCAGGGCCGGACCTTTTGCTCGCTCTGTTCGCGCCTGCGCCGCGGCAATCTCTATCGGATCGCCCGCGAAGAGGGGTGTTCGGCTGTTGTTCTAGGCCATCACCGCGATGATATTCTCGAGACATTCTTTATGAATCTGTTCCATGGCGGACGCCTTGCCACCATGCCGCCCAAACTGGTGAACGAGGAAGGTGACCTGTTCGTATATCGTCCCCTCGCCCATGTGGCCGAGGAGGATTGCGAAAAGTTCGCAACCCAGATGAACTATCCGATTATTCCCTGTGACCTTTGCGGATCACAAGACGGGCTGCAACGCCAGCAGGTCAAGAAGATCATCGACGGGTGGGAGGCAAACTTTCCCGGTCGGCGGAAAATCATGTTTCGGGCCCTGATGAACACGCGCCCAAGCCATCTTCTGGATCCCGAACTCTTTGACTTCAAAGACCTTGTCCGCAGCACGAAGGAAAATCGTGAAAATTCGCTGTAATTTGGCGATCTGCATTAACGTCTGATTGACTAAGTGTTCCTAATTTGTCCTTGACCGGCCTGCCCGCAATATCGCGGCGGCTGGGCCACGACAGCTGCGGCAAAGGGAAACACGATGGCAGATTTACCGGGCTCTCGGCATTGGAAACAACGTCTACGCAGCTCTTTGACAGCGCCACATCTTGCAGCTTTTCTGCCGGCCACCATGATTTTGGCATATTGGGCAGGTGGCGAACATCTGATGATCCTTGTCGCTATAGTATTCCCAGGCCTACTTGCAATTGGCGGCATCCTGACACGCACCGCGCCCCAAACGCTTGGATCAAGGGACGATACGACGGGCCTGCCGCTTCGGCAAAAGTTGCTCCAACAACTGGATGTCGGGTTTGCCAATGCGGTAGAGTTCGAGAAGTCCTGCATTGTGCTTGAAATTGACGACTTTCAGAAACTTCGTTCCCAAATGGGGGATGACGACAGCCGCCAGATCCTTTCCAAGGTTGCTGATCGGATTCGATCCGCCTTACGAGAATGCGATCTTGTGTGCGCGATTGGCGACGGGCGATTTGGTATCTCTATCGACAAACGGCAACGCGCCGATCTTGAAGCCACCCTGCAACTGGCCTCTCGTTTGCAATCGACCATTAGCGAACCGATTTCAATCAATCAGACTCGCGTTCTACTGTCCTCCTGTATCGGCTTCGCGATGCCCGGTCGGGCACCTGAGGCCACGGGCGAGGCGCTGTTATCCGCCGCCGAAAGCGCGCTGGCCGTCGCCTTGTTGGCTGGTCCCGGATCCATTCGTGCCTTTTCCAACGGCATGGCGACGCGGGTTGGGCGCGTTGAACACAATCGGGAAGACTTGGCAAACGCGCTGGATTCCGGACAGATTCGACCTTGGTTCCAACCACAGGTCTGCATGAAAACTGGGCAGCTGAGTGGTTGTGAAGCCTTGGCGCGTTGGCAACACCCTACTATCGGCCTGATCGCTCCTGGTGCCTTCTTACCCGCCATTACCAAGGCGGGCCTGTTAGAGCGTTTGGGTGAAGTCATGCTGTATGGAACGCTCTCGGCCGTACAAGACTGGGAACGTCAGGGGTTGGATTTACCCTCAGCTGCGATCAACATTTCGGCGGAGGAACTGAATAACCCCAACCTGACAGAAAAAATCCGGTGGGAGCTGGATCGATTTGGTACGCCCCCTGAGCGTCTGATGATCGAAATCCTCGAAAACGTTTTCGCCCAAACCGAGGACGACGTAGCACGTCATAACATCAACGAGTTGACAAAGCTTGGCTGCAAAATCGACCTTGATGATTTTGGCACCGGCAACGCCTCTATTGCCAGCATCAAGCGCTTCAGCGTCAACCGTATCAAAATTGACAGATCCTTCATAACGCATGTCGATACCGATCAAGATCAGCAAAATATGATCTCGGCCATCCTTACAATTGCAAACCAGTTGAATGTGGAAACACTGGCCGAGGGCGTTGAAACCCACGGAGAGTACGAAAAGCTTGCCAAGCTGGGATGTGATCATGCCCAAGGATATTCCATCGCCAAACCGATGTCTGCTGAGGGCTTTCTTAACTGGGCGCGTTTATACGATCCAAAAACCCGCAAAAACCAGAGCATGCCTAGGCTGGCATAAGCCCGACAGCCTCACGTTTAAAGGTACTGAGCCTAAAACTGCTTGACCTTTCGTGCCCTGCCCTGTTGAACCACTTTGACCGAAATCTATGAGTGGTGGGCCCCGATGGACGACCAGAATAAGAATCTGATCCTTGCAACAGTGCTGAGTTTTCTCGTCATCACTGGCTGGTTGATCATGTTTCCACCGGCAGAACCTGTCCAAAGCACCGAGCAAAGCGTCGCTGAACAAGCCGCGGAGCAAGCGACGATCGCACCGAAGCTTGATGGCGAGGTGACCACAGCTGTCACGGCCGCAGATGTCGCTGTCTCGGCTGAGAATGTGGGCCGCGTCGACATCGACACGCCAGAACTGTTGGGCTCAATCTCGTTGCTGGGCGGGCGTCTGGATGATCTCAAGCTCAAGGACTATCACGTCACCGTCTCGAAAGAGAGCGACATCGTTACCCTGATGCGCCCGACCGGCGAGCCAGAGGCCTACTATGCGCTTTATGGCTGGACGCCCGGCGGACAGACCGCGCTGGAAGATGTCCCGGGCCCAACAACCGTTTGGTCGCTTGAACAAGGCACAGTACTAACACCGGATACGCCAGTTACTCTACGCTGGGACAGTGCCAGCGGGTTGATCTTCCGCCGTACAATCTCTGTTGACAAGAACTTCATGTTTTCAATTGACCAGTCCGTTGAAAACACGAGCGAAAAATCATTCCGGATGGCGCCCTATGGCGTTTTGGCTCGCCACGGTGAGCCATCCGAACTCAAAGGGTTCTTCATTCTGCACGAAGGCATTATTCGCCAACTTGATGAAGAGCTGGAAGAAATCGACTATTCCGACGTTGTTGATCTAAGCTACGACGACAGAGAAGGTGCGCGGGCTGATGTAGCGCAGGTCAACGGCAATGGGTGGATTGGTTTCACCGATCACTATTGGATGACCACCTTGATCCCCGAACCCGGCGAAGCTTTCACGTCTGTGGTTCGGTATGCGGACAAAGCCGACATATATCAGACGCAGATTCGCATGCGCGCAGAGGATGTTGCTCCAGGCGCTAAACTCAGCGTGAAAACTCGGTTGTTTGCAGGCGCCAAGGAATGGGAAACCATCCGCGCCTATCAGAACGAAGATCATATCTACAAATTCGTCGATTCCATCGACTGGGGTTGGTTCTTCTTCCTCACGAAACCAATTTTTGCCGTCCTGCACTGGCTGAACGGCGTGATCGGCAACATGGGTTGGGCGATCATCGCTCTGACGCTGGTGATCAAGGCCATCCTGCTACCGCTGGCATACAAATCCTACGTCTCGATGGCAAAGATGAAAGAACTTCAGCCTGAGATGGAGAAGTTAAAGGAGCGGATCGGGGACGACCGCGCAAGAATGCAGAAAGAGATGATGGAGCTTTATAAACGCGAGAAGGTCAATCCGGCCTCTGGCTGTTTGCCCATCCTGCTGCAAATCCCGATCTTCTTCTCGCTCTACAAGGTGATCTTCGTCACTCTGGAGTTGCGACACGCGCCCTGGATTGGTTGGATCAAGGACCTCTCAGCACCTGACCCCAGTTCCATCTTGAACCTGTTTGGCCTGCTCCCTTACGCCACACCGGGCCCCGACAGCCTGCTCGCGATCGTCTCACTTGGCATCCTGCCAATCGTGCTTGGTATCTCGATGTGGTTGCAGCAAAAACTTAACCCCGCGCCCACTGATGCAACACAGGCGATGATCTTTGCATGGATGCCTTGGGTATTCATGTTCATGCTGGGACAATTCGCATCTGGTTTGGTTCTGTACTGGATTGCGAACAACACGATTACTTTCGTGCAACAGTACTCGATCATGCGCAAACACGGGCATAAACCCGATGTCCTCGGCAATGTCCTAAAAAGCTTCAAGCGCAAGCCGAAAGACGCAGGCTGATGGCGCATGTCGCTGAAATCTGGCGACATCCGATTAAGTCGCATGGCCGAGAGGCGTTGGCACAGGTAACTGTAAGCGCTGGTCGCTGTCTGCCTTTTGATCGCCACTGGGCCGTAGCACACGAAGCCGCAAAACTGGGCGACGGCACCAACTGGGTGCCGTGCAACAATTTCTCACGCGGGGCAAAGGCCCCGGGGCTTATGGCGATTTCGGCCAGCGTTGACGAGGCAGCCAACACGATAACACTGACACACCCAGCGCAGCCCGCAATCACCATCAACCCAGACGATCAGAACGACCAACAGGCGTTTCTCAGTTGGGTCAAACCCTTGTCTCCAACAGACCGAGCGCAACCCAACCAGATTGTCAGCGTCGGGCGTGGGATGACAGACACAACGTTTGAAAGCATTTCCTTCATCAATCTCGCGTCGCACCGCGCAGTAGAAGAGAAATTGGGACGTCAGATCTCGGCCAATCGGTGGCGCGGGAACTTCTTGGTTGAAGGTTTCGCCCCGTGGGAAGAGCGGAACTGGATTGGCAAGTGCTTGCGGATCGGCGAAGCCGAATTTGAAGTGCGCGAGCACGTGACCCGCTGCATGGCGACAACCGCAAGCACGCGGACTGGTCAGCGTGATGCGGACACTCTCGGTACGCTGAACACCCATTGGGGGCATCAGGATTGTGGCGTTTACGCCGTAGTCACCCAACCAGGCATCGTCAGACGTGACGACACGATTGAGGTGATCGCATGAGCTCGCTCCCATTTCCTTTGGCCGACGCGCCCGACACAGACGAACGCGAAGCTGGTCGTCTGCTGTTCGCCGGAAATACGGACTTTCTGAAAGGCGTGGTGGCGATGGATGGCCTGCCTACTCCTGACCGGATTGAGGTGTGTTTCGCCGGACGATCAAACGTAGGAAAGTCAAGCCTTATCAACGCATTGACAGGACGGAAGGGCCTTGCCCGCGCATCGAACACACCAGGACGAACACAAGAGATTAACTTCTTCACAACCACCAATGGACCATATTTGGTCGATCTGCCCGGCTATGGTTATGCAAACGCGCCAGTGAAGGTGGTCGAGAAATGGCAACGGCTGTTGAAAGCCTATCTGTCCGGTCGCCAAAATCTGCGACGCGCCTTCGTTCTGATCGACGCGCGCCACGGTGTGAAATCCGTGGACGACGAAATCATGACGCTGTTGGATAAGTCAGCTGTGACCTTCCAAGTGGTCATGACGAAAGCCGACAAGGTAAAGGAAAAGGATCGAGCGAAAGTGCTGGATCAGGTACGCAAGGCGTTGTCGAAACACCCCGCTGCCTACCCCGAAATGATCCTGACATCGTCTGAAAAAGGCGACGGAATAGAGATACTTCGTGCGATCATCGCCGAATTAGATTAGCCCCCGCTTTTCACGGGGAGTAATCTTGAGATCAAACGTGTTGCGCGCCGTTCACTTCAATCTCGGCCCCCGAAATGTACGAGCTTTCGTCTGAGCAAAGGAAGTAGATCGCATCAGCGACCTCTTCGGGTTGACCCAACCGCTGCATCGGCAATTTTCGGACGATTTTCTCGGTGCCCGGTGACAGGATAGCGGTTTCGACCTCTCCCGGCGCAATTGCGTTCACACGCACCCCAAGGGGCCCGAAATCGTGAGCCATTTCTCGGGTCAGTGCGGCGAGCGCCGCTTTTGATGTCGCATAGGCTGCACCCGCAAACGGATGGACCCGCGCTCCGGCGATGGAAGTCACGTTGACGACGGCACCCTTCGACGCCGCAAGCTCGTCCTTCAATCCCCGTGCCAGCACCACAGAGGCAAAGAAATTAACGTGAAAGACCTTACCCCAGTCCATCAAATCTGTGGTGAGTGTATTCAGCCGCTCGCCCCCCGGGCCTTTCGGAGAAATCCCTGCATTGTTGACCAAGGCGTCCAATCGACCCTCTAGTTTCTCTTGAATAAGCCCAACTGCATTGATCGTGTCGGCAGGGTCTGAAAGGTCCAGCACAACATGGTTTTCCGACCCGCCACCCCACGGGCATTCGTCAGGAAAGGGTTGCCGAGAGCAGGTGATCACGCGCCAGCCTTCGCGGCTGAACTTGCGCACTGTTGCATGCCCGATCCCGCGGCTTGCACCGGTCAGAAGAAGCGTCTTGCGGTCGTCACTCATTGGTCACCTCCGGTTGGCTGCACCCTATCAGTCAAAACGCGGGCTGCAATGCCTCTTGGCAGAAGGTTGCCAACGCACTAACACGGGATGGTACGAGGAACAAAGAATGAAGACGCAAAAGATGAACCGCGATTGGATCGCCACCGCCCGCACCCTGTCCCAAGCCCTGCCCTATTTGCAACGCTATACTGGCGCAACAGTTGTCATTAAATTTGGCGGCAATGCCATGGGCGACGACGAGGCAATGGCAAGCTTTGCCCGCGATATCGTCTTGATGCGTCAAGTCGGCGTCAAGCCGGTGGTGGTTCATGGCGGTGGTCCGATGATCAACGCGATGCTGGATCGGCTGCAGATCGAAAGTTCGTTCGTAAAGGGCAAACGGGTCACCGATGCCGCCACTGTCGAAGTGGTCGAGATGGTGTTGTCAGGCCGCGTCAACAAGCGCATCGTACATGCCATCAACGCCGAAGGCGGCAAGGCTGTTGGTTTGTCTGGCAAAGATGCTGGGCTTGTGACCTGCGAACAAACCGACCCGGACCTAGGGTTTGTCGGCACGCCGGTCGAGGTTGACGTAGACGTGTTGCACGATCTGGCTGCGACGGAAACGATCCCGGTCATCGCCCCTTTGGGTGCAGGCCGCAACGGAGAGACCTACAATATCAACGGCGACACAATGGCCGGGGCGATTGCTGCCGGGCTCAAGGCCGATCGCCTGCTGCTGCTCACGGACGTCGAGGGCGTCAAGAATGACGAGGGCGAGGTGTTGACCGAACTGTCGCCTGCACAGATACGCGACTTGACAGAGGCCGGCGTCATTGCCGGCGGCATGATCCCCAAGACCGAAACTGCATTGGCCGCTATCGACGGCGGCGTCCGCGCGGTGGTCATCATGGATGGTCGCGCGCCCAATGCTTGTCTTCTAGAGCTTTACACCGATCATGGTGCGGGTTCCCTTATCCGCGCTTAACGACGTGGGCTGTCGCGGTCTTGTGACTTGCACGCCCGCTCGCAGGTCATAATGTCAGCTCATGGAAAATGAACTACTGATCCGTCTTGGCACCTTTGTCGGGCTTTTTGCCGTCTTGGCTATTGTCGAGGCCGTCATGCCGCGACGCAAACGCGCGCAACCCCGCCAAACCCGCTGGACAACCAACCTGTCCATTATCGCTATTGATACGCTGACGCTGCGACTGATGAATATTTTGGTGCCGCTACTGGCGGTCGGTGCAGCGCTTGATGCAGCTTCGTTAGGTTGGGGGCTGTTCAATATGGTGGCCCTTCCCGTATGGATCGAGGTTCTAGCCACCATCGTCATTCTGGATCTCGCGATCTGGGTTCAGCATTTGATCTTCCATAAGGTTCCCATTTTGTGGCGTTTGCACCGGGTGCATCACGCAGACAGGGATTTCGACGTAACAACTGCACTGCGGTTCCATCCCATCGAGATCGCGGCGTCGATGATCATAAAGATTGGCGCCGTCTATCTGTTGGGTGCACCTGCGTTGGGCGTGATCCTGTTCGAAGTCATTCTGAACGGATCAGCCATGTTCAACCACGCGAATATTCGTCTGCCTCTTGGGTTGGATCGCGTGTTACGCCAAATCGTCGTAACGCCGGATATGCACCGGGTACATCATTCTGTCCATCACGACGAAACGGACAGCAATTATGGCTTCTGCCTTTCGATCTGGGATCGTATATTTGGGACCTACACAGATCAGCCCCGCGATGGGCATGACGACATGACGATTGGGCTGGAATGGCAAAACGACGATCCTTCAAAACTGGGTTGGAGCCTGATGCTTCCGTTTCAACGGAAATGACCTACGAACCCGCCGCTGAAGAGATGCACCTTGAAGTGCTGGGGATGCTGCACGAGCGTGGCGACACGATTGTATTGTTGGGGCCGCATGAGCCTGGCTTCTGGCCTGCGTTCACCAAAAGCCCAGAGTATCGCGATGGCTCGCCTGATCCATTGGATCGTTGGTCCAAGCGCGTAATCACTGAGCTTTCTTGTCGTTGGGGAGGAGAGGCAATCTTCCCCTCGGATGGTCCGCCTTATCCTCCATTTCTTGCTTGGGCGCGGGCATCTGGTCATGCGTGGGACAGCCCAGTGGGCATGTTGGTTCATTCGAACGCTGGTTTGTTGGTCAGTTACCGAGGGGCCATTCGCATCCCCAAAGAACTCCCCCTGCCCAGTTCAGCGCCCAATCCCTGCGCAGATTGTAACGCCCCCTGCCTTCGTGCCTGCCCAGTATCGGCCCTTGGCCCTGAAGGCTATGACGTAGCAGCCTGCAAGGGCCATCTAAACGATACAGACAGTGCAGATTGTATGGGCTCGGGATGCGCGGCTCGCCGCTCTTGCCCCGTCAGTCAATCCTATGGCAGGCTGGCTGCTCAATCTGCATTTCATATGAAGGCGTTCAACCCGACATGACACTAACCCTCATTCTGACGCGCCATGCAAAATCGGCCTGGGGCAGCCCTGAACTGGAAGATCACGCACGACCGTTAAGCAAACGTGGGCGTGCATCCGCCAAGGCGATCGGCCGATGGTTGACCAGCAACGGCTATGAGCCAGGATCGGTCTTTTGTTCAGATGCTGTAAGGACGCGTGAAACCTGGGCGCTTATTGCCGACAAATTCGTCGGAGCACCCAACGCTCAATACACCCGCGCGTTATATTTGGCGGAACCAGAAGAAATGCTGAATGTGATCCGCAAATCAACAGCCCCGACCAGTATGATTGTCGCCCACAACCCCGGCTCGGCATATATGGCACGTCGGTTGGCACGCGAACTGCACCCACATCGCAAATTTCTGCACTATCCCTCGGGCGCGACCACTGTGATCGAGTTTGATGTAGAAAAATGGGAGGCGTTGGATTGGGGTATCGGTCGCGTCGTGGACTTCGTGGTGCCACGTGAGTTGATTTGAGCCCACAAAGCGGCGCCACAATAAACTGGATGTAAGCATCTGAAAGCTGGGGGTCAGCTAGCCACCTCTAGTCCTGCTCGCCATTTCGACGCTTGATACAGCCGAGCCTCTGATTGCGCCCACGCGCAAGTGAAACACATTTCAATAATTGCGCGCTACGATGTCTGCATGGACAATCTTAGGACCCGCATTGGCAAGCAAATCGCGCGCTATCTAGAAGCGCCAAGGCCGAACTATGTCCCCTTCGCTGTCACGTCGAAGGACTTGTTGTGCAGTACTCTTCAGCCTGGAGACATCCTGCTTGTTGAGGGCAACACGCGGGTGTCCACCGCAATCAAATACTTGACCCAGTCGACGTGGTCACATTCGGCATTCTACGTAGGCGACCACCACCCTGATGGCGAGTTGATTGAGGCCCATCTGGAAAACGGCGTCATCCGTGTCCCGCTTTCAAAGTATGATGACTTCAATACCCGTATTTGCCGGCCCGTCGGATTGTCGGATGAAGAAACCGGGCAGGTTGTCGATTGCGTGAAAGAAAGCCTTGGGCGGATATATGACCTGAAAAACATCTGGGATCTGGCGCGATATCTCTTACCACAGCCACCTGTTCCAGAGCGGTTTCGCAGGCGTATGCTGGCCCTTGGATCCGGCGATCCAACCCGTGCGATCTGCTCAACCCTGATTGCAGAGGCCTATCAAAAAATCGGCTACCCTATATTGCCCAGCACCAAAGTCGGCCCGCGCGCAGAAGAGGTTTTGCATATTCGTCACCATTCTTTGTTCGCCCCGCGAGACTTCGATTTGTCCCCTTACTTTCGCGTTGTAAAACCGACGATCGTCCACGGCTTTGATCACAGGACGTTGAACTGGCACAATCCAGAGGATGTTGGTGAACCTGATTGAGTGATCGTGCTGCTTTAGATGTTACAATCCGGCAAACTCTTCATAACCTTGACAGATCTGTGCCGGAAACCTGCGGTGCGTCGCTGTTTTAGGGGTGACACCTGAAGCAAAAAGAAAGCCCCGACAAGCGGCGGAGCTTTCTCGTTTCGTTCAATGTAACCCGGATCAGAGGATCTGGCTCAGGAACAGTTTAGTACGCTCGTTCTGCGGATTGTTGAAGAACTCGTTAGGTTCGTTCTGCTCCACAATCTGACCGGCATCCATGAAGATCACACGGTTGGCGACCTCTTTCGCGAATCCCATTTCGTGGGTCACGCAGAGCATGGTCATGCCTTCTTCGGCAAGCTCCACCATGGTCTCCAGCACTTCCTTGATCATCTCTGGATCAAGCGCCGACGTGGGTTCATCGAAAAGCATGATACGCGGCATCATGCACAGCGAGCGGGCAATCGCCACACGCTGCTGCTGACCACCCGACAACATGCCCGGGTACTTGTGGGCCTGTTCTGGGATTTTCACTTTTTCAAGGAAATGCATCGCCGTTTCTTCCGCCTCTTTACGCGGCGTTTTACGCACCCAGATGGGCGCCAGCGTGCAGTTTTCCAGAATGGTCAGGTGTGGGAAGAGGTTGAAGTGTTGAAACACCATCCCCACTTCCGACCGCACTTTATCGACGTTTTTCAGGTCCGAGGTAAGCTCGGTCCCGTCAACGATGATCTGACCTTCCTGGTGTTCTTCCAGACGGTTGATGCATCGGATCAGTGTCGATTTCCCGGACCCCGAAGGCCCCGCGATGACGATCCGCTCGCCCTGATAAACGGTCAGGTCGATATCGCGCAGTACGTGGAATGCACCGTACCATTTGTTCATGCCTCGAATTTCGATGGCAAGTTCATCCGAAACCGCCATCTTTGAGCGATCGGCGTGTTGGTCGAGAGTAATAGAAGACATAGGTCTCTCCTTTAACGGTGGTCCGTGCGAAGTCGACGTTCGAGATACATCGAATAACGCGACATCGAGAAACAGAATATGAAGAACATTAGGGCGATGAAGCCATAAAGCTCCCACACAATACCGTTCCAGTTTTGGTCGCCACGGATACCATTTGTTAGTCCCAGCGGGTCGAGCAAGCCGATGATCGACACCAGAACCGTGTCTTTGAACACGCCGATGAATGTCGAAACGATCCCAGGGATCGATATCTTCAGAGCTTGCGGCATAATGATCAGACGTTGTGCTTTCCAATAGTCCAGCCCAAGTGCGTCGGCAGCCTCGTATTGGCCGGTTGGAAGCGCAGCAAGACCACCCCGGATCACCTCGGCCATATAAGCCGCGGCAAACAACGTCACCATGATCAACACCCGAAGGATGATATCAAAGTTAGTGCCGGGTGGCATGAAGATGTTCAGAAGCGTCGAGGCGACGAACAGAAGCGTGATCAACGGTACACCACGAATGAACTCGATAAAGCCCACACACAATGCCCTGACGATCAACAAATCTGATTGACGACCCAAAGCGAGAACAACGCCAATCGGCAACGAACACGCAATGGCAACAACGCCAATAGTCACCGACAACATAAAGCCACCGAAGTTGCGGCTGTCCACCGGATCCAAACCGATCGGAATGATGCTGTGTAAAAGATTTGCAAACCCGCTGGTCAGCGCCAGCCACCACACGACGGAGGCCACAACTGCAATGATCAAGCCAACGAGGCTTCCCACTATTGGTGTCAGGAAGCGATACGCCAAGTACCCGACAACAAAACCCAACGCAGCACTAATCGGAAGCCAGATCGATCCACCCCAAAGCAGCCACGGGGCCAGGAAGGGATAGATCGCTGTAAAGATCAGCGGATTGGGCAAACGCTTAGCGCCCTGTGCGATCTCGGCGGCCCGATCTTCTTTCGAAGTCGAAAACGCTTTGAAGCCCACAAAAGCAGAAGCGGCCAAAAGAAGCAGGCCCAGAATGACGCCAAATGCCCCACCAAGATACAGTCCGGTCAAACCCAATACTGCAAGAAGCAGTACCCAATTCATCCGGCGCGAGATCATGTTGAACAAGATCGGAATCAACGCAACGAACAGCAATGCAAAGGCAACCACTGGGCGCCAGCGTTGGTCCATTGTGCCTTCTGCTGATCCATTCGGGTAGAAGCCGAACAGAAGCTGTTGCCAGCGTTCATTGATGACGCCCCAACAGGCGCCACTGTGGCCGTGACCGGTACCCAGAATCTCGCGGCATTCATTTAGTGATCCGCTGTTCCAAGTTGGTGAAAGGATCCACGGCACCAAGAATGCCAAGACATACCACAGCAGAATTAACGCCAGAACAGTAAGGATCGAGTTACCGATCCCGTTGAACAGGTTGGCACGTGCCCAGCCGACAATGCCGACCGAGGTTGCGGGTGGGGCTCGTTCCGGAAGAATCTCGGAACGAACGTAAGCCATTTCAGGCATATCTGTAGGTTCAGACATATCAGCGCTCCCTCAGCTTCACAGATTCGTTGTACCAGTTCATCACACCTGAAATTGTCAGGGAGATGGTCAGGTAAACAAGCATCAACAGCAGAACCGTCTCAAGCTCGCGACCGGTCTGGTTCATCGTGATACCACCCAAAGTACCCGTAATATCCATATAACCCACGGCAATAGCCAAAGAGCTGTTCTTGGTTAGGTTCAGGTAGTTCGAAATGAGCGGCGGTATGATCACCCGCAATGCTTGCGGTAGGATAACCAAGCTCATCGTGCGATTTGGGCGAAGACCCAAGGCTCCGGCGGCTTCAGATTGGCCTTTCGAGACGGCAAGGATACCGGCACGCACAATCTCGGCGATAAAGGCCCCGGTATAGAGCGAAAGCGCCAACCACAAGGCAATAAGAGAGTTACGCAGATGCGTTCCGCCCTTGAAGTTAAAGCCCTTCAATTCAGGATACCCCAGGTGGAAGCCCAGGATCCAAAGCACCAAAAGGAATGGCACAACAATAACGCCAAGGCGCCAGTGCCACGTCCGTGGACGGTCACCCGTTGCCTCTTGTATCGCGTCAGCACGGCGCTTGAACAACACAGAGATCAAAACTCCGCCAATCAACACCGCCATTAACGCAAGAAGGTCAAGGCTGATATCGAAGCGAATTGGTGAAGCGCCAAACATGTGAACATCACCGAGGCTACGAGAAAACAAAGCTTCGGGAATATAGATACCGCGGTTCGTTACTGCGACGCTATCCCACCAGGACATCGACGCTTCGCCAGTCTTGAATGCTCGGGGCTTTGGCAGCGTTTCGATCAGGATAGCCATCGTGAACACGATCCAAAGCAAGACCGGTACGTTGCGGAACCCTTCGACATAAACGGCTGACAATCGTGAGACGATCCAGTTGGGCGACAGGCGCAGAACGCCAACGATTACGCCGATGACAGTCGCTGTTACACAGCCCAGCACGGCCACCAGTAGCGTATTCAGAAGCCCTACCAGAGAGGCGCGCAGGTGTGTGTCCCGAGAATTGTAGTCCAGCAAGCGTTGGTTAATATCATACCCGGCAGGCTCAGCCATGAAGCCAAAGCTGGGTTCTTTCCCAAGGTCTGCCAGGTTTTGTGCGGTGTTTGAAAGAAGCCAGCCGATCAGCATCAAGAAGCCGATCAAAGCGATAATCTGGATGGTCATCGAGCGGTAGCGACTATCATACAAAAGCATGGATAGCCGGAACTGGCCCTGAGGAGGGTCGGTAAGTGTTGTCATAGAAGACGTCCCCGTTGCCCTTGGCTTTGTTTGTTGAAAGCGCGGCTTGTGCCGCGGTGCCAAGGTGCGTTCAGATAGATACGAAAAGGGCGTGGCAGAACCACGCCCTTTCCTTTGAAGTTCTTAGCGGAAGGGAGGCGAGTAGATCAGGCCGCCATCTTTCCACTGAGCATTCAGACCGCGCGACAGAGCGATCGGTGTGTCTTCGCCGATGTTTTTGGCAAACAGTTCACCGTAGTTGCCGCCCGCCATGATGGCGCGCTTAGCCCAGTCACCGTCAAGGCCGAGCATTTCGCCCAGGTTGCCTTCGGTGCCGAGGATACGGTTTACTTCCGGGTTGTCGCCAGCAGATGCCGACAGCTCACCGATATTTGCCGATGTGATACCAAGCTCTTCAGCCGAGATCAGCGAGTTCAGCGTCCAGCGTACAATGTCGCCCCATTCGTTGTCACCGTGACGGACCAGCGGGCCCAGCGGCTCTTTCGAGATGATTTCGGGCAGAACAACGTGTGCCGACGGATCTTCGAAGGTGGCGCGTGTTGCAGCCAGACCCGAAGCGTCTGTGGTGTAGGTGTCGCAAGCACCGGCAAGGTACTGTTGCTGACCTTCAGCGTTGGTTTCGATCGGAACCGGCTCGTAGCTGATGTTGTTAGCGCGGAAGAAGTCCGCGAGGTTCAGCTCGGTTGTGGTACCGGTCTGGATACAGACGGTCGCACCGTCCAGATCTTTCGCCGAAGTCACGCCCATTTCTTTCGGGACAAGGAAGCCTTGACCGTCATAATAGTTCACACCGGTGAATTCGAACTTAAGGTCGGCGTCGCGCGACAGTGTCCATGTGGTGTTACGTGCCAGCATGTCGACCTCGCCCGAAGCAAGGGCGGTGAAACGGGTTTTACCCGTGGTCGGCACAAATTCAACAGCGTTGGCGTCGCCAAGTACAGCTGCGGCTACAGCGCGGCACAAGCCAACGTCGAAACCTTCCCAGTTGCCGTTTGCGTCGGGTGCGGCGAAGCCGACAAGCCCGGTGGTCACACCACAGTTCAGCTTGCCGCGCGCCTTGACGTCGTCAAGGGTTGAAGCAGCTGCGGCGCTAGCAGCCAAGCCAGCGACGGTCAGTGCGCCAAGAAAAACGGTTTTTTTCATGTTTACCTCTTCCTGATAGTTGCCCGCAGTTTCGGGCTATTTCGCGATCATTGTGACCGCAGACATGTCTGCGAGGGGATAGACCCCCTTCAACATGGGAAAGAGTTTGAAAGAATTGATCAACTATCGTCAAGAGCTACATCGCGAATAGCGATACTTAACCTAGGGGAAAGCAAGAATATTAGCCAATCTAAGGTATTGGTTGCGTTATGTTTCGTTGCGACTTGCTTGCAAGAACCACGCCGCGTTCACAATATCGAGACGTTTTTTCTGAGCAAGTTCCGAGGCTTCCTCGTCTTCACCCCACTGCTCGATCTGCCACTCTTCGTCAAGACGCGACAGGGACCATGCTTCGTCTATAGACAGCCTGTTTGCGGTAACGGATAACGCCAACACCAGTGAACCGCTTATGGCAACCAAATCGTGGAAGGCTGCGATCTCGAAATGGTTGAGCGAATACACCTGTTCCGAGAGCCGGGCGACCGCTTCGCTGTCTTGCGGTTGGTGCATGATTCCCGCAACCGGGACGAGCCGTGCGCCGTAAGTATCCGCCGCCCACTCCAACAGAGGGTCCCAATGTTCAGCCTGTCGTGCGATGAGCGCATCCGGGTGGGTGGCGCGATAACATAAAAGGTCGCTGTCACCATATGCAGCCAGCATCTCGGCAACTTCAGAGAACTGGTGGGCAACCTTATCCAGCGCTGAATTGGCCATCCGCGTCACTGGCATAGTGGCCGGATCAACCTCGTCGACCTGGGCATCCCACTCGGCCGCTATGGCCTGGGCCAGCGCCGCAGTTGGGACCTTCAACAGTGTCTTCGCCGGCGTTTTGATCGAACGCCCATCAAGTTGGACTGTGTGACCTCCGTCAACCTGTATGGCCTTGGCCTCGGTCCAGAACCGTTTTGGTGCCCAATTGCTCATGCACGCCCCCACAATTCGTCCAGCGCAGCTGAGAGATCAGCATAGCTGTCGATCAAGATATCAGCCCGAGCAGCTTCAAGGCGCGCGCGCGGATGATAACCCCACGTCACGCCGATCGTGCGATACCCGGCCGCCCGCCCCATGTCCAAATCGAACGATGTGTCACCAATCATCACTGCGTTCGTTGCCTCTACGCCGGTTTCAGCCAGGGCGGCATGCAGCATTGATGGGTTTGGCTTGGACGGATGATTATCCGCAGTCTGACTTGTCACGAAAAAATGGCCAAGATCATGCGCATCATATGCGTGATCCAACCCACGGCGCGCTTTGCCCGTTGCAACGCCCAAGAGCACCTCGTCCTTGCCATACAGGTGGTTCAACGCATCACGCGCACCCGGATACATCGGAGCCGCTGCCTCGCCCCCCTTTTCGGCGCGCAACTTGATGAACATATCTTTGTATTGCTGGGTCGCCTCGGCGACCTCGGACTGGGTGAGGCTCGGCACCAGAACTTCAATGGCATCGTGAAGCGACAACCCAACAATCGAAAGCACCTCTTCACGCGTTGGAAGAGTTACACCCATCTCGCCAAAAGCGCGATTCATGGCTTCGACGATGAAGTCCTGACTGTCGATCAGAGTGCCGTCCATATCAAAGACGGCCAATTTCAACGTGGTCATGAGAGCGCCTCGAACGGGTCATCCGCGGCAAGATCTTCGGTCCAGTCGAATGTCTTGAATGTATCGGCCATATGCTCGGGCAATTCGGCGGTCACAGTGACAGGCTTACCTGTTACCGGATGCTGAAACGTCATCGAGCGGGCGTGCAGGTGCAATTTGCGTGAGATGTCTCCACCAATCATCGCCCCCCAGCCGTCGCCCATGTTATCCTGACTGGAGCCGCCATATTTCCCGTCACCAATGATCGGATGCCCGATCTCGGCCATATGGGCGCGCAGTTGGTGGGTGCGACCGGTGATCGGCTCCATCGCCACCCATGCCGCGCGCGAAGCGACGCGGTAAAGCGTGGCATAGAGCGTATGCGCCCGTTTTGCGCCAGGGGTCTGGTTCATTTCACGCGGATGCACGCAAATCATTTTCTCGCCTGCGCCTTTTCCGCCGCCACCGGCTTTCACCAGCCCAAAACGAATCTCACCCAGATAGGGTACTGGTACCCCGGCCACGACAGCCCAATAAATCTTACGGGTTTCCTTGTGGCGCATCGCGGCAGTTAGGGCCGAAGCGGCCGCCTGCGTGCGTGCCAAAAGCAACACGCCGGATGTGTCTTTATCAAGCCGGTGCACAAGACGGGGTTTTTCATCTCGGTCGAACTTAAGCGCCTCGGCCAGCCCATCGACATGACGGGTCTGCTTCGATCCGCCCTGTGTGGGCAAGCCCGGCGGCTTGTTTAGCGCAATGATGTGGTCGTCGCGGTAGATAACACAGGACTGAATCAGCTTTGCATCAGCGTCTGACACCCGCGATTTCGTCGGCGTGGGGCGTGAACCCGCGTCGGTGACAGGCAAGGGCGGCACCCGCACCTCGTCCCCGGGCCCAACGCGCGTCGAGGTTTTGACCTTAGCGCCGTTCACACGAAACTCGCCCTTACGGCAGCCTCGTTCGATCCGACCTTGGCCCGCATGCGGGAACATTCGTTTGACCCAACGGTCCAAGCGCTGCTCGGCTTCGTCCGGCCCAATCGTGATCAACTGAACCCCACTCATGCCAGCACCATGCGGGCAATGTGGATGCCGGCGAACAAAGCCAACAACGACAGCAGAACCGAACCAATGATGTAGAAGCTGGCCGACGACCAATCCCCGCGTTCGATCAGCGTGACCGCATCCAGCGAGAAGGCTGAGAAGGTGGTGAACCCGCCGAGCACACCGGTCATCAGGAACGGTGCAAGATGCAAGCCGCCTTTGCGTGCCAACACCACCGTCAACGCGCCCATCAGAAGCGAACCAACGATGTTTACAACCATTGTACCTGCAGGAAATCCGTGTCCCAACATTCGGATGACTCCGGTGTTGGTCAGATAGCGGGCGGACGCGCCAATGGCTCCGCCAAGCGCAACTTGTAGAAGGGGTGTCATCATGCCGCCTGACTGAGGCCCCGCGCCCCGCTTGTCAAGCGTCCGGGTGGTCTTTGCGCACCTCTTTCCAGCCTGTGATCATGGGACCCACCAGATCTTCGCGCTTCCAAAACCGGTAATACAAGATGGCTGCGATGTGCAGGCCCACGAGGACAAGAAGCAGTTTTGACAGCAGCCGATGCGTGCTGGCCGCCCATCGTGCTGTGTCAAACTCGACCCAACCAGCCAAAGGTCCAACATTCACGAAATCATCCGGGTCTGCGATTAGTCCGGTCACGACCTGCGCAATCAAGACAACCAGCATCGCAAACACCGACAATGCCCCCACAGGGTTATGACCCGGCCAGTTGCTGGGCACTCGTTTGGCCATACCGCTGACATAACCAAGCGTCTTTTTAGGACCATAGATGAACGACCGAAAACGGACGGGTTTGGGGCCCCGAAATCCCCAATATACCCGGATCACCAAAAGCGCCGCGACCGCGTATCCGATGTAGAAGTGATAGGTCATAATGGAAGGCCCGAACCGCCCAAGCGACCAACCGGTGACCACAGCAAGAACCAGTGACCAATGAAACAGACGCGTGACAATATCCCAGATCAGACGGCGTTCGGTTGGCTGTTCCATGGTGGCTCCTTTTATTGCGGCGTCAGGTATCGCGCTTGGTACGCAAGCGCGAGAAATAGTCGACGCGCTTCTTAAGCTCGCGCTCAAACCCGCGCTCTACTGGGACATAATAGACGCCCCTCTTCATTCCGTCCGGGAAATAATTCTGCCCTGAAAACCCGTCAGGCGCGTCGTGGTCATAGGCGTACCCCGCACCATAGCCCTGATCCTCCATCAATTGTGTGGGGGCGTTCAGGATGTGCTTGGGAGGAGGTTCCGACCCAGTTTTCTTCGCAGCTTTCATTGCGGCCTTGTAGGCCACATATGCCGCGTTCGATTTCGGCGCGAGCGAAAGGTAGGATACAGCCTGCGCCAGTGCCAGTTCACCTTCAGGGCTGCCCAGTCGTTCATAGGTTTCCCACGCATCCAAACACACGCGGTGGGCTTGGGGGTCGGCAAGGCCGATATCCTCGACCGCCATGCGGGTGATGCGCCGCGCCAGATATCGCGGGTCTTCACCGCCCGTCAGCATCCGCGCAAGCCAGTACAGGGCCGCATCTGGGTCCGAACCCCGTACCGATTTATGCAAAGCCGAAATTAGGTTGTAATGCTCGTCGCCAGATTTGTCATAAACCGCGGCGCGCTTCATCAAGCGCGAGGACAATCCTTCGACATCCAGCTTTCCGTCGACTTTCCAGGCAAAAACCTGCTCTGCCAAATTCAGAAGGGCACGCCCATCTCCGTCAGCCATCTCCAGCAACGCCTCGCGCGCCTCGCCTATCAGGGGCAAAGGGCGGCCCAGCTCTTGCTCGGCACGTTGAGCCAAGCGTTCCAAATCGGCGAGCGATAGTCGGGTCAAGACCAACACCTGCGACCGCGACAAGACCGCCGCGTTTAGTTCAAACGAAGGATTTTCGGTGGTGGCACCCACCAATAGGATGGTGCCATCTTCCATATGCGGCAGAAAACCGTCCTGCTGGGCTTTGTTGAAGCGATGGATTTCATCCACAAACAACAACGTCCCCTGCCCGTTTGTCCGCCTAAGCCGCGCCGCTTCGAACACTTTGCGCAGCTCTGGCACGCCTGTGAAAATCGCACTGATCTGCACAAAATGCAGATCGGTTTCTTTCGCCAATAGGCGGGCGATGGTGGTTTTGCCAACGCCCGGCGGACCCCAAAAAATCAATGATCCCAAGCTGCCGGCTGCCAGCATGGTCCCAAGGGGCGCGTCCGGGCCAAGGACCTGCTCTTGCCCAATGACCTCGACCAGTGATTGGGGGCGCAAGCGGTCTGCAAGCGGGCGCTGGACGTCGTTGCCGGCGGACAGTGAGTCTGAGGGGGTGTCGAACAGATCGGCCATAAAGCAAATCTAAGGCGCGCGCGCGGTAGTGGAAAGCTGAAATAGCACAGCACTAGAGTCAGAGCAGTTTATATTCCTGTGCGCGTTGAATCGCTTCTGCGGTTGTTCGTACAAAAAGCCGCTCGCGGGCGCTGCGCAAACGAGCCTTCAATGCACTTTCTGAAATTCCCAAAATCGAGGCGGCCTCTGCGTGTCGACTGCCTTTGGCGATCAATCTTAACGCCATGCGTTGGGCAGTTGTCAGATGTTCCGGAGGCGTGGATTTATCATGGAGTTCCCGCACCAGGGTGTGAATTTCGTCGATATCATCATCGCTGAACTCGCGGTCTTCGCGGGCAAAACCGCCGATGGAACGTGATGATGTCGGGCCATGAGAGACACAAATCCCATATCTCAACCCGTATCCCGCGGCTTGCATCATGATGCCATGTGGGTCGGGCAAGTTAATCTCGCTCCAGCGAATGGTGCCTTCGTTGCCAAAGCCCCAGAACACCATCGGATCCGCGAGCATGTAGCCGCGTTCGGTATAAATCTGGCTCCACCGCGGGTCATAAGTCTGGATCATGACATGGGCCGACGCATGACGAATATGCAGCCCCAGCGCATAACCTTTCGGCGCCAGATCCGTGAGCCTGGCCAGTCCCTGATCAAGACCGTAGTCGTTTGTCATCCTAAGCGTCCCTATGTCCCCGGCGCGTATCCTTTTAGGCATACGCGCCGAAGTCAAACAACCATGACTTGTTTTTTGCGTTTTCGGCATGGGTTTGCGCATTTTTTCAGGCTGACGTTGCGCCAAAGAAAAACCCCGCACAATTGTACGGGGTTTAATTCATCCTGTAGTGGATGATTTATTCTTCGACGTCTGCCGCAGCTTCTTCAGCTTCCAGACGGGCGCGGTCAGCAGCACCCTTGGCATCAACGTCGCGGTCGACGAACTCGATGATCGCCATCGGCGCCATGTCACCATAGCGGAAGCCAGCTTTCAGAACGCGCACATAGCCGCCCTGACGTTCAGCAAAACGTGGGCCCAGAACATCAAAAAGCTTGGCGACATGTTGGTCCTGCTTCAGACGCGATGCGGCTTGGCGGCGCGCGTGGATGTCACCACGTTTCGCCAGCGTGATCATCTTTTCGATAATCGGGCGCAGTTCTTTAGCTTTCGGCAGGGTCGTTTTGATCTGTTCATGTTCGATCAGCGAACCAGCCATGTTAGCGAACATCGCTTTACGATGTTCGTGTGTGCGATTCAGGCGGCGGTAACCACGAGCGTGACGCATTTTCTTAATCCTTCTTTGGTGCTCTTGTATGAGCGGTGCTTTGTCTGTGAACCGATGCGTGTCGGTCCCTCTCCTTGGGGCAGGATCGCCCAGATGGTCCCCGCCAGGTGCGGGCATGTTGGGGGCCAGATACCCGGCCCCCTAAGAAGATCAGAACTGATCTTCGAATTTCTTAGCAAGCTCTTCGATGTTTTCTGGCGGCCATTCTTCGACATCCATACCGAGGTGCAGACCCATGCCCGAAAGCACTTCTTTGATCTCGTTCAGCGACTTGCGGCCGAAGTTCGGAGTGCGGAGCATCTCGGCTTCGGTTTTCTGGATCAGATCGCCAATGTAAACGATGTTGTCGTTCTTCAGGCAATTTGCCGAACGGACAGACAGTTCCAGCTCGTCCACTTTCTTGAGAAGAAGTGGGTTGAACTCGAGACCATCGTCTTCGTCCTGACGGCCAGCAGCTTCTGGCTCGTCGAAGTTCACGAAGATCGACAACTGGTCCTGAATGATGCGCGCAGCAAAGGCCACGGCGTCATCCGGAGTGACGGAACCATCGGTTTCCAGCTTCAGTGTCAGCTTGTCATAGTCCAGAACCTGACCTTCGCGGGTCGGCTGAACGTCATAGCTGACTTTCTTGACGGGCGAGTAAATCGCGTCAACCGGGATCAGGCCAATCGGCGCGTCTTCCGGCTTGTTCTTGTCAGAAGCGACATAGCCTTTGCCAGTGTTGACGGTCAGCTCCATGAACAGGTCCGCGCCGTCATCCAGGTGACAGATCACGTGCTCTTTGTTCAGGATCTCGATACCAGCAGTTTCCGAGATGTCGCCAGCGGTCACTACCATGGGGCCTTTGGCCGAGATCGACAGGCGCTTGGGGCCTTCGACTTCCATGTTGATGGCAACACCTTTGAGGTTCAGAACGATGTCGGTGACATCTTCACGCACACCGGCCACGCTGCTGAACTCGTGCAATACGTTGTCGATTTGAACCGATGTGATAGCTGCACCTTGCAAGCTGCTCATCAGCACGCGGCGCAGGGCATTGCCCAGTGTCAGACCAAAGCCGCGTTCCAGCGGTTCAGCAACAACCGTCGCTTGACGTGCAGGGTCATTACCCGGCTTAACGTCCAGCTGTGTTGGCTTGATCAATTCTGCCCAGTTTTTATGGATCATGCGTCCCTCCATACTTGTCCTGTCCCCATGTCCAAAGGGCAGGACGCCCGAGGTTAAAATGACGGAAACCGGGCTGCGACAACCGCAGCCCGGCGAAAAATCTGCTTAGACGCGGCGGCGCTTTGGTGGGCGGCAGCCGTTGTGGGCGATCGGGGTCACGTCACGGATCGATGTGATGTTGAAACCGATAGCAGCCAGAGCGCGCAGAGCCGATTCACGACCCGAACCGGGGCCTTGAACTTCGACTTCCAGCGTTTTAACGCCATGATCCTGCGCCTTTTTGCCTGCATCTTCTGCAGCCATCTGAGCGGCGTAGGGTGTCGATTTACGCGAGCCTTTGAAACCCATTGTACCGGCGGAAGACCAAGCAATTGCATTGCCTTGTACGTCCGAGATCAGGATTTTTGTGTTGTTGAACGAAGAATTCACGTGAGCAACGCCAGAGGCGATGTTCTTACGCTCTTTACGCTTGATACGAGTCTTATCGCGAGCCATTGGTCAAACCCTCCCTTACTTCTTCTTACCAGCGATGGCCTTTGCGGGGCCTTTGCGGGTACGAGCGTTGGTGTGCGTACGCTGACCGCGTACAGGAAGGTTGCGACGGTGGCGAAGACCGCGGTAGGCCCCCAGATCCATCAGGCGCTTGATGTTCATCTGAACTTCACGGCGCAGGTCACCTTCAACGGTGTAAGTCGCGTCGATGTGCTCGCGGATTGCAAGAACCTCGGCGTCCGACAGTTCGTTCACACGACGGGTCGGGTCGATCTTCACGGATTCGCAAATGGCTTTGGCCGAAGTGTGACCAATACCAGTGATGTAAGTTAGGGCGATCGGGACCCGTTTATGGGTCGGGATGTTCACGCCAGCAATACGTGCCACGTAGTCTTTCCTTTCGTTGCGGTTCCGTAACCCCGGAACCTTTTTTCACAACGGAAGCCCGCCGGATTTTTCCTGCGGGCCGCGCTGAAATCTATGATCTGATGCATGTGGGGGGCGACCCCGTCTACATCGTGATTCCCATCAGGGATGGGGTGACTTAGATGGGATTGCCGCAGGCGTCAACCCGTCTTGAGCACTATGGTAGGATATCCGACATATGCGGCGCTGCAGGGTGTCGCCGAAAGCATCGCCTGACAGCCAATCAGGCGTTCAGAACACCCGCGATCTCGGCCTGTACTTCGTCGATGGTTCCAAGACCGTTGACCGATTGAAGATCGCCCTTGGCATAGTAGTAGCCGATTAGTGGCGACGTCTTCTTGTAGTATTCCATCAAGCGGATTTTCAGGCTTTCCGCGTTGTCATCTGCACGAACGGGCTGACCGGCCTTGCGAGCTTCTTCAGCCCGACCAACGATACGACCGACAAGAACGTCATCATCCACCTGCATCTCGATCACTGTGTCGAGCGATTGACCGTGCTTTTCGAGCAAAGAGCCCAACGCATCTGCTTGGCCGAGCGTCCGAGGAAAGCCGTCGAAGATGAAGCCGCCACCATTGTCGCCTTCGAGCTTCTCTTCGATCAGCCCGATAACGATTTCATCCGTAACAAGTTCGCCGGCAGCCATGATCGCCGCGACTTTCTTGCCCATCTCCGAGCCCGATGACTTTGCTTCGCGCAACATGTCACCAGTGGACAATTGGATCATGCCCCGTTCTTCCACCAATTTGGCGGCTTGCGTTCCTTTGCCGGCGCCCGGCGGTCCAAGCAGAATAATGTTCATCGACGCGCAGGTCCTTTCTTGGCTCGTTTCTTGCCGCGGAGCTGCGACTTCTCAATCAAACCCTCGTATTGGTGGGCTAGAAGATGAGATTGCACCTGCTGGATTGTATCCATTGTCACAGAAACGACGATCAAGACCGAAGTACCGCCAAAATAGAAGGGAATGGCGAATTGACTGCGCAGGACTTCCGGCAGCAGACACACCGCAGCCAAATAGGCCGACCCCAGCACAAGCAAGCGGGTCACGACGTAATCAAGATATTCAGCGGTCTTTTTACCCGGGCGGATGCCGGGAACGAAACCATTTTGGTTTTTCAGGTTATCTGCGACCTCGTCCGTCTTAAACGACACTTCCTTTGTGTAGAAGAAAGTGAAGAACACGATCATCGCAGTGAAGAACAGAAGATAAAGCGGTTGACCCGGGCCGAAATAGGCCAGCACAGTCGACATGATTGGTCCCGCTTGTCCCGACGAAAATGTCGAGATCGTTGTCGGCAACAGCAACAAAGCCGAGGCGAAGATTGCCGGGATGACGCCGGCCGGGTTCACTTTAACCGGTAGGTGGCTGGACCCACCGTCATAAACCTTCATACCCACCTGACGGCGGGGATATTGGATGTGGATCTTTCGCAGAGCGCGCTCCATGAACACGACGAAGCCAATCACTGCTACTACCATCACCAGCACACCGATAATGACAGCTGGGCTAATCGCACCCGACCGACCCGAAGCAAGGAACTGCGCAAGGGCAGCGGGGATCTCGGCCACGATGCCAACGAAGATAATCAGCGAGATACCGTTGCCGATGCCGCGCGCGGTGATTTGTTCACCCAGCCACATCAGGAACATTGTGCCGCCAACAAGAGTGATCACGCAGGCTGCGATAAAGAAGCCACCAGGGTTGGTCACCAAATCGCCCGCTTCGAGGCTTTTGGCCAGCGCAAAGGCCTGACCGGTGGCCAAAAGGACCGTGCCGTATCGGGTGTATTGGTTGATTTTTTTGCGGCCTTGCTCGCCTTCTTTCTTCAACTGTTTCAGCGGCTCCCACATGGAGCTGAGCAGTTGCACGATGATCGAGGCGGAGATGTAGGGCATGATACCAAGGGCAAAGACACCCATTCGGCTAAGCGCCCCACCCGTAAACATGCCCAGAACGCCGGCGATGCCGGACTGGGCCTGCTCCATAAACTCACGCAGCGCGCCTGCATCAATGCCGGGAACTGGAATATAGGTGCCCAGACGGTAGATAATCAAAAGCCCGATGGTGAAAAGGATCCGCTGACGAAGCTCGGTTGCCTTACCAAAGGCGCCCCAGCTCATGTTTGCGGCCATTTGTTCTGCTGCAGATGCCATAAGGCCCCCTTGATCAAGTAAAACGCCGCCGGACCGTTCCCGGCTCCGGCGGCGCTTGAAAACGTAGCAAGATATGTAAGGGGCAAGTCCGCCCCTCACAAGGTCTTATTCAGCTGCGGCCGGAGCTGCGACGGTCAACTTTCCGCCAGCTTTCTCAACAGCTTCAACAGCCGACTTCGACGCGCCAGTCACAGTAATGTTAGCTTTGGCGGTCAATTCGCCTTTTGCCAGCACGCGGACGCCGTCCAGCTTACGGCGCACCAGACCCGAAGCAACCAGTGTATCTTCGGTGATGTCTTTCGCGTCGAGCTTTTTCTCGTCGATGAATTTCTGGATCAGGCCAAGGTTGATCACAGCGAACTTTTTGCGGTTCGGCTTGCTGAAACCACGTTTTGGCAGACGTTGGTACAAAGGCATTTGGCCGCCTTCATAACCGTTGATCGCTACACCTGAGCGTGATTTTTGACCTTTGATACCACGGCCACCCATTTTACCGGTGCCCGAACCAGGGCCACGGCCAACGCGTTTGCGTGGTTTTGTTGCGCCTGGATTGTCGCGCAGTTCATTCAGTTTCATTTCGCTTCTCCTTGCCGGAACTGACCCATGAAGCGTGAGGGGCCAAACACGGCTTTTCTTGATATTGATTCTGGGTCTAAACAGACCACTGGGGGCGTATAGACGACCCATTTCGCCCACGCAAGCCTTTGTAGGCTCACTTGCGTGCCAGAAGGCCGATCGCGATACCTCCCAACACAAGTACCGAAGCGACGATCGCCCGCAGACCAAGTACCTCGCCCAAGAACGCGACCCCCGCGATCATAGCAATGACCGGGACCGAGAGCTGAACCAGTGCGCCTGTACTTGCACCTAGCCGCGGCAGAACACGATACCACAACGCGTAACCAAGACCTGAAGTTAATGCGCCAGAAGTGATCGCCAAAAGGATGCCGACTTGCGAGAAGACCTCGTTCAACGCGAACGGAAGGCTGATCAGCGCGACAAGAGGCACCGCATAAATGAAATTCCAGCCAGTCGCGACAAGTGGTTCGGTCGCGCGGCGGCCCATAAGAGAATAGATGCCCCAGCCGACAGCCGCGAGCGTCATCAGAAACAAGGCAGTGGAGTCAAATCGCACGTCGCCATTTGGCCAGACCAGATAGGTCAGACCTGCAAGAGACACCAACATCCCACCCCAGCGCAAAAGCGGAATCTGATCGCCCGCGCGCACAGCCCCCGCAAACATGGTCACCTGAACAACGGCAAAAAGGATCAGCGCGCCGATCCCAGCATCCAGGGCAACATACGCAAAGGAAAAGCCCGCAAGGTAGATCACCAACGCCGCCACTGCGATCCAATCCGGAGGCGTTCGCACCGGGATCCTGCGCTGTCCAACCCACATCAAACCCCACAACATCACCGCCCCCGCCACAACGCGGACAAAGGCAAACCCCGCGGGCCCTATGTGCTCGCCCGCAAGCCCGGCCCGATTGAGCAGCGAGTTTGCCGCGAAAGCCGTCATTGTCAGGAGGGTGAGAAGGAAGAGGCGCATTGAGTGATCCAAAGATATGTGCCGCTGCTCTAACAAACTTCCTTCGTTGCCGCACATCAATTAAATGTATTCGACCATGATCAAGGGAGCTTATACTTATCATAGGGTGTTAAGGCTATAAGACGCACCTATGAGCTCACCTCGATCGTTCCAAGTTGCGCTTATACTCTCTGTATAAGAAACATTACTTGTTATCTGGCGTGCGAAATATCCGCCACCAACCAGCATCATACCGCTTTTCCGTAAATAGTTTGCGCTAGAAATCGAGGTGAAGCTTTCACCTCGCTCATCGTGTAGTCTTACTCTCGCTGGCAAGCCCTGACTCCACAGCCAAACCATAGCCCTTTCAGGCGTGCCAAGGCTTGATAAGACCCTAAACAAACAGACATCAGCTACTTCGTCGCTACGTATTCGATACCAAGCTACCAGTCTAAGATCGGGGATTTGAGCTTTTCGTTCTGAATACTTTAGGCAATCCCTGACGTTGTTGTGCCGCATTGCAACCGCTATTATTCGGCTTCCTTTCACCGGGGCTTTACCACCAGAAAGAAACGGATCGGTATCTTCAGTTGCCAGATGATCGTAAGGGATAAACTCTCCCGATATTGTTGGTACATTCGGTGGATATAGTCGCAGGTATAAGTAGCAGACCATGACCGGTAGAAGCACGGTTAATACGAATACCTTTTTTGCAACTTGAGCACTCATTGCTTAGTCGCCCCGCAAACACATATAGCAGTTGCAATAGAGCAATCGCCCAAACAAGGTGGATTCCAAAATCTTAAACTAAAACGTTTCATCACAACTGGCTTCCTGTCCTCCCCACTTGATACGCGCTAGGGGTGATGGGAGTATCTTATCGGCTGTCCACATAATGTATATGTGAGGAATACCTTACGTTTATGGCTTTCTGAGCTATGCTCTTGCAGGAGGCCAGCCCCCACACATACAAACGCCGCCAGCGTTATGCTGACGGCGTTTTGTTGTATTTGATATCGTTTAGAGAGATTTAGCTTCTTACTAGGTTTGGCGGTGACCTACTCTCCCACGTCTTAAGACGCAGTACCATTGG
>NZ_JBGEHL010000012.1:0-78416 GCF_041403445.1 Aliiroseovarius conchicola | reverse complement strand
AATGAGCCTACGACCCGGCTGCGGCTCATTTTCTACAGGGTATGATCATAAGACGATTCTTTCACGCTGAAGCAGAACCGACTGGAAGTCGGTGGGTTGGAACCAGGGCGTGGATACTCAAAAAGCTTGATATACTTGACCGAGAAGCTCGCGTTAAAGAACGAGAGCTGGAACACAATATATCCGAATCTCATAAGAACGCTTGGAAATCACCGCTAGTCGTCGCGATCTTTGCCGCAGCCGTCGGGGCGTTGGGGAATGCATTTGTTACCTACTACAGCTCGTACTTGGATCGAACGGCGGCAGCCACAGAGCACAAACGGAGTATCGCATTGGCCGAAAGCGATGCTGAGCATGAACGTATACTAGAGATGATCAAAATTGGTGAACCCGAGCAAGTTCAGCGCAATCTTGAATTTTTGATCGACACCGAATTGGTTCAAGACGTCGAGACAGTCGCAAGCATTAGAAAATACTACGAAAATAGGGACCCGGGAACAGGGCCTGGAGCATCACGTCCACAGCCTGGAGGCCCCGGACGTGTCGACCGAAGACTGCTGTTCGATAACGGAGAGAAACTCACCTACGCTTTTTTGGAGGAGCCGCCAGGTGAATTGGCCGCCGCAGTTGAAACTGCCACAGCCGAGTGGATGCAACATGCGAATGTTGTCTTTGAGTTAACAGACGATGTGTCTGCAGCATTGATCCGCATACAGCCAAGCAACCGCAACACGTCAGTCATTGGACGGCATGCACTAGTCGTACCAAGTGACGAGCCAACAATGCACTTAGTGGCGAGAGAAGACTACGACGAGACAGAGCTAGCGGCTGTGATCCACGAGTTTGGTCATGCGTTGGGGATGGTGCACGAACACCAAAATCCGAGAAGCCAAATTGCATGGGACATCGATCAAGCGTACAGGTACTTCACTCAGCGGTTTGGGTATTCTGCCGAGTGGGTCGATCGCAACCTTCTGGCAAGAAGTGAAGTCTATCCGTGTGTCCGCGACTTCGATCCGAGTTCAATCATGATGTTCAGCATACCGCCTGAAGTAACACTCGACCGCGCAGATCTCGGTGGTGCCACCGAACTGTCGGCATCTGACAAGCGATGTGTTGCCAGCATGTATCCCAAGTAGCGAGTTACAGAACTAAGCATTCTCGGACAAAGCTCACACGTTTCTGTCACAGGCGATAACGACCGTTTTTGATCAAATGCCGTTGGTGAAGAACATCCCCATCGTTCAACTGCAAACAACTATTCGGGTTTAGTGGACGATCCCCAACACAACTACTTCAAAAGTCGTACCCCCGAAATTTCGTAGCTAAGCCAAGAAAGTGTATCAGGAGTTTCCCCTATAGCAACTTTAGCGATGATGTCACCAGACTCGCCAAACGTGCTCGAGTCGCAACGAATATTTACTCCAGAATATTGGATAGATACACCGGAAGGAAGTGAGGTCGGTTCATGATTGCTGCGCCATGCGATATCTCCTGAAATCCAAGTGGAAAGACTACCTTTGGAGCAAATATTCCCGCTTTCGTCAGTGTAGCTCATAGAACCAGCTTTTACATATAGGGTCTCTGCCGAAGTGTTTCGTAGGCGGAAATTAATATCTACTCCTGCACCACCTTCCCGAACATTAATTACACCGAGTGTTACTCCTCCCTTTTCAACATAGGGGAAATCCCATTTGAGTATGCTTCCCTGTCTTTGCGCTTCATCGCACTGCACGTTCAAGCTTTCGAGGATTGGCTTGATGCTTGTAATCGGCGTGACAAAAGTAAGGTTGTCGCTGATGCTGTCAGCGCCTTTGACGATGGCGACAACGTTGCCGCGGTCGTTTAGGACCGGGCCGCCGCTCATAGTTGGGACAAGATCAAGGTCGGTTGGGATAAGACCGGCGCGCATGGCAGCCCCGACAACCTCGCCACGCGGTTGGATAATGCCGCCGAAACGGTCTCCGCCACCGGTGAAGCCCAAAGCTCGCAGCTTTGTGTCGAGTGGGAGATCAGTGCATTCGACATCAAAGACTTGGTCTACGCTGGGGGGAATGGCTCCTGACGGTATCCTCACCGCGCAAGCATCGCGGTTCGCCATTGCGCATTGAATGTCCGTCTCGTCGATTGGCACAGGAAAGGTTGATTTGCTTGAGATCGACCCAATGATCCGCTCGCCTGTCACCAGCGATTCAATGACGTGTTTTGCTGTGAGCACAACTCCCTGGTCGCTCACCAAGAACCCACTGCCCAAGGGCCGCCAGTTGGTCGCTCCGGGGTTCTCGACGTCCTCGGCCCAGAAAAACACCATCGCAGACCGAGGCGTTGACTGTTGGGCGTGCGCTGACAAAGGGAACAAAACACATATCACGCTCAGCGACAGAAATAGCCTTCCAACTCTCATCAGTCTAATTCCCTGATTTTTTCTTTGTAGTGTTCAATTGCAGCATTCAAAACGTTTTCGAGATTCAAAGCTATCCGCTCGAGTTTTTCCATGTGTCGTTCAGCTTCAGCGGGGTGAATCGGGGGGCCAGACAAAATCCTATAGGCTGCAGATCGACTACTATGGCCAAGCGCCAAATCTTGGACAAGGAACACCTTGTATCTATTGCTTTCCAAACTCTCCAAGTTTCGATCTGCGCTACCCACAGCTTGAAGAAGCGCCTCTACCTGTTGACTACCGCTATTTCCCTCCAAAGATGCCGCGAACTCTATTTCAAGCTCTATAGCTCGTTCCAATCTTTGATGAACAACGGAGACACGATGCACTACTGCGTCCCAGCTGGCTTGTGAAGGTTGACGCACATACTCTCGTAGTGCAGGCAGAACTCTGAGATTTTGATGCTTTATCGAAAAATCAATTTCTGCAGCGATCTCTGACAGCTTCTCAAGCTCCTGTTGCAGCCGTAGTCGTCTTTCTGAGTTTGTTTCTGCTCGCTCACACTGAATGTTCAGACCTACGAGAACTGACTTGATGCTTGTAACCGGCGTGACAAAAGTGAGGTTGTCGCTGGTGCTGTCAGCGCCTTTGACGATCGCGACAACGTTGCCGCGGTCGTTTAGGACCGGGCCGCCGCTCATAGTTGGGACAAGATCAAGGTCGGTTGGGATAAGACCGGCGCGCATGGCAGCCCCGACAACCTCGCCACGCGGTTGGATAACGCCTCCGAATTGATCTCCACCACCAACGAAGCCCAGTGCTCTCAATTCCATGCCAGTGTTTAGCAGGCCACATTCGACTGCGAAAATTCGATCAATTGGATTTGGGATAGCTCCAGGTGGCACTCGAACTGCGCAGACGTCACGGTTTGCCATTGCGCATTGAATATCTGTCTCGTCGATAGGTACGGGGAAGGCGGATTTGTCCGAGATTGAAGCTATCACGCGCTCCCCAATCACGATCGTCGCAATCACGTGTTTTGCTGTGAGCACAACTCCCTGGTCGCTGACTAAAAACCCACTGCCCAAGGGCCGCCAGTTGGTCGCTCCGGGGTTTTCCACGTCCTCGGCCCAAAAAAACACCATCGCAGAAGTCGATTGGGTCGTTTGTGCGTAAACCCCTGAGCTTAAGATACTCTGGCAGATCACCAGCAACGATAGCCACCACCTGAACCGTCGCCCAATGATTTCCATCATGCGGAATAAACCCCCCACAAGCAGTTTCGATCTCTTTCCGTTATTACACCCGCACGCGAGAATCTCTTACCATCAACCGTCCAGCGACGAGGAATCGTATACATCATAATGGACTTCTCGTTCAGCTCAGGGTCCCCGATACACTTGGCCGACGAACCCAGTGGCGTCAGGATGTTTCTATAGGTTTGTGCCGTTGTCCAACCGTGCTTATCCCGCATCTCGGAGACCACTACATCTTCGCGGAACTCAATTGCGCCGGGGAATCTGTGCTCATGTCGCAAACCTAGTGCATGACCGAATTCATGCTTGACTGTTGCCGCGCTATTAAAGTTTGCCAAGTTCATGGTTTGGCGGTTTTTTGGAATAGAGTTATTGTCACGCCCGACGTAGGAGTTGTTTCGATTTCCACCTAACTGAATACGAATCTGCGACTCGTTGCGGTCGACGCCAAACCTGAAATCAATAAAGTTACCAAGCTCTCCAGTGAGCCAATCACTTGCTGCATCAATCACTGTTTGCTGTTGTGATGGGTTTCCGTTGAAAAAGTGACATCCAAGCGTAATTTTATCGCCATTTGGCGTTAGGCCATCGACCTTGCGCCACCGCTTGGAAAAAAGAAACGTACCGAAATCTGTAAATTGCAGTGTATCGAGGAGCTCTCGCTGCGAAGGAGAAAAATCCGTAACTTCCAGACTGTCAGGAAAGGTATCTAGTGTCGTGCAGCCAAAATCTTCAGCAGGTGGCTCTAGTGTTTCCGTGTTTGTTTGACCTGCAAGAAGTGACGGCATGCATGCACACCCGATTGACGCTACGCCCTGACGTATCAATTCTCTTTTACTAATATACATAATGGCCCTCAAGGTTGTGTGCTATAATTTCGAGGTTAGCACGAAATGGCCAATGCGAGTATAGGTTGATCACAGATGAGTAATTTTGAAGTAGTTAAGGTGCTGACAAAAATACCTATTCTTTGTCTTGTGGTTGGCTTTTGTCTAGTCGCACCAGCGCACGCCCAACAGTCAACGCCTCGGTCTGCGATGGTGTTTTTCTGGGCCGAGGACGTCGAGAACCCCGGAGCGACCAACTGGCGGCCCTTGGGCAGTGGGTTCTTGGTGAGCGACCAGGGAGTTGTGCTCACAGCAAAACACGTCATTGAATCGCTGGTGACAGGCGAGCGGATCATTGGGTCGATCTCAAGCAAATCAACCTTTCCTGTGCCAATCGACGAGACGGACATTCAATGCGCAATGGCGAACCGCGATGCTTGCGCGGTGAGGATACCGTCAGGAGCCATTCCCCCCAGCGTAGACCAAGTCTTTGATGTCGAATGCACTGATCTCCCACTCGACACAAAGCTGCGAGCTTTGGGCTTCGTTGGTGGTGGAGATCAATTCGGAGGCGTTATCCAACCGCGTGGCGAGGTTGTCGGGGCTGCCATGCGCGCCGGTCTTATCCCAACCGACCTTGATCTTGTCCCAACTATGAGCGGCGGCCCGGTCCTAAACGACCGCGGCAACGTTGTCGCCATCGTCAAAGGCGCTGACAGCACCAGCGACAACCTTACTTTTGTCACGCCGATTACAAGCATCAAGCCAATCCTCGAAAGCTTGAACGTGCAGTGCAAACAGGAGATCGTTCAAAGCGAAGATCAGACACAAGAAAGTGTCGACGAAGAATTAGCAGGGACTAACGACTTCATCGAAAAGTTCGCACCAAACAGGGTAGCGATTGGCCTTCCCAGACTCTTAACTACTGGTCCTCGTTCAAATTGCGCTACAGCTGCCGAGATCGTTTCAGCACAAGAAGCCTATTCATATGTCAGCTCCATAACCAATCAATCCTGCACCAACTATGTAAACGGAACTTACAGACCTTATGACCCGAAACTTGTGACAGGAGAGAGCATAGAGTTTCAGATTTTCGTCGAACGCTCCGGGACAACACCGAATGATGGAAATGGCGACTTTGAAGAGTACTCAGATCAGGGCGAACCTCTCGGGCGACCGTTTGGCATAGGCTTGGATAGTATTCCGAAAAAGGTCAAACTGAGAAACAATCACGTGTACTTCTTTGAGCTAAATAGTCAAGTGAACTTGTATAGAAGCCCAGGAACAAACAAGATATCCATACGGTTCGAAAGAGTCAGGCACGACGTACAGGTCAGAACGTGCACCATGTCTTCTCCTGCTTCTGGAGTAAATTACTCCGGCAACAACCTAAGAACTGTCCCGAACGTAAGTTCAGCTGAGGACTGCGCCGAGATCTGCCATTCCGACGGGCTTTGCAACGCTTGGGGATGGCGAAAACCAGGAGGGCACATCGATGATAACTCATGCTGGATTAAGTCTGCCGCGTCACAGCTGGATGAAAATGTCACAGTCGTTTCAGGTGTAAAAGAATGCTCCTGAGCAAACCCATTACCTGAAGGTTGTGCATCGCACCCAACGGAACTTCTGCAATGAAGTGCGATGAATTCTAGTTCAACGGCAACAACAAAAAACAGCTTCGTCTGCAGTATACTGCTTCGCTGGTTGATACGCACAGTTTTGTCCTGCTGTTGTTCCTACCGAGCGTGAAACGAGAATAAGGCCCACACAAATCGGAACACTATCTGAGCAAACCTCGGCACAACTATTTCGTTCATTGTCATGATCTTCAACTGACATCAGAACAGTCGTCCCATAGTCAAATTCGCGGTTCAAAGCACTGTCCGTCGTCAGAGTTTTTCGGAATGCTTGAGCGGTTTTGTAACGGAGGCTCTGGTTCGGTTTCTGTTTGAGTTTAAGTTCGCATGAGTCCAGATATTGCGCTCGCAGCGAATGTTCGGACTAGAAGCCACGCTAAAGCGTTTGGAGGCCGTGAGATCGGCAGGTTCGGATCGCCTTTTTCAGTGCGACAGTTGCATTCACCTTGAAGCACTCCTGGGACGGCAGAATTGTCAGCTAGTTATCTGTTGGCCTCTGTTCCACATTTTTCCAGTGTTTATTCTCGGGTAGTTGTCCTGCACGCTGAACGATGTCTCCGTAGGTGACCGGCGAAAAATTCCAGACATCGACACCAACATTCACCGAGTTTCGTGTGCCTTGCCAATTGTTGTGGACGTGGCCAAAGAACTGCAAAGCCCCTTTGCGAGCATGATTCCAGGTGATCATTGGGTAGTGACATAGAGTATTCAACTGGTTCTGCGGGCCATCACGCAGCTCGGCGATATGGGAGACGGAGTCCCAGGGAAGCTCAAGCGTTGGGTCAAGGTCATGGTTTCCAATCACGAGGTGTCGTTCAGAACCCGGCAGTTGGGTGAATATCCGTTCGACATAGGCACCATCTTTCGCTTTGGCCCCAAAAGCAAAATCACCCAAAATCCACAGTTGATCTTCGGGCCCAATGACTTTCCACATGTTTTCTAAAAGCGCCGCATCCATCTGCGAGACAGAAACGAATGGGCGCTTGCAAAAACGTATGATGTTTTCATGGCCGAAGTGAGTGTCGGCTGTGTAGCAAATTGTCATGATCTTATCTTTTAGTTCAGTCAGCCTATAAGCCTTCGAAATTCCTCCGGCGTGTAATCCAACGCGAGCAACTTCAACAGGAGCAACTCCAATGGGAGCTGTGTCTCGGTCCTACACAAATTTTCCGTTTCAACCGCCAGATCATATCCGCCACGCTTGTTGACGCTGATTTTCAGCAGGCGCCCATTTAGGAAATCCCAAATAAGTTTTGGTCCAGGATATCTTTGGTCGTCAGGATGACTACCGAAACCAGAGCATTGCGTCATGACAGCAGGCAAGGCGACCAGCAGGCGGTCCCATGCCTGTTGTCTCTCGCGTGAGGTTAGGAGACCGCTATCGGGTCTGAGCTGTGAAGCCGACGCTTTTATCGCGAATACAGGAGCAAACGTCGATTGGATTGATGATTGTTCTGCGGGGTTTCTTGCTGTCACAGTTTGATCTCGCTGGCTGGTGCTGTTTCCTTCAGCGCCTCATTGATCTGCCGGTCCGTTTCATCTCGATTTGCCCGCGTTAAGGCGTAGTCAATCAGGCTGAAACGGATTGTCGTGTTGGCAACGCTATTCTGAACCGTGATCCGAAAAACCAGATCACAAGTCCCAATCCAATCTTCTTCTCTTGGAGATCTGAACTTATATATTGGCGAGCGACCAATCGCCGTTTTGCACGGGGCGCCATCACTCAGGTAATCTGAAGACCCAACACCAGCCGCGCTCGGATTCGGATCGGCTGCTTTCAGGTCACGAACCAAAGTTCCCCCAGCATGGGCATAGATCATCTCAGATTCGTAATTATCGAAGTGCTGCAACGACGGGGTGCCAAAGGCATCCTCGATTTGCTTGAATACCGATCCTGCAGAAGGCCGATCAGTCCCGGTTGCAACAATCACTCGCTCGACCCCAAGGACGCGTCCATCGAGAACACCGGTTGCAAGAGAAACATTGACCTCTTCATAGGGATCGCCGCCCATCCGAACGAATGGTGTTACCCAAGGTGAGACCAATCGCTGTGCATACTCGAGCCGAAACGTTCGCCCGTTTGAACTTTGCACATTCAAAGCGACGACTTCATCTTCCAGATTGCGATCAAAATATTCGGTAAGTGTTTCTGCAGCCTCCAATTTGGCGTTACCGGGGGCTACTCCCAGCACCATATAAGGGTGGCTAGTAACTTGGAGCGTTGGCGACATCGGGGTTAGCGTGTCTTCCGCAAATGCCGAAAATGGTGCGGCGGCCAACAAGAATGGCATAGAGGCCAGTCTGGCCACTCGACACGCCTTGTCAAACATCCCTGATGACTCTGAAATCTGACATCGCATAATTCTCTTCCTCAACAGCTACTGAGCACGAATGTATGTTAAAACAGGTAGATCTAAAACAGGTGATCCTCAATAGAATAATGTGTGAAGAGAACACCCAAAAGCCCACTGCGAGACATCGTCGCCCGCAATATGAGACTGCTTCGTGCGGAACGAGGCTGGTCACAAGAACGGTTGGCTGAAGAAGCTGGTTTGAACCGCACGTACTTGAGTGCAGTCGAACGGTCGGAGCAAAATATTTCGATCGACAATTTGTTCCGTGTGGCTACTGGACTGGGTGTTGAGAGTTGGACATTACTTAAAGATCAATGAATTCAAATAAATACCAGGTAGGCTCACAGCTCTAACGTCAAAGGTAGTTTTAACTTTTAACCTAACAATAACAATAGCTTAGACGTTGACCCGGGGTTCGATTTCCGATTACCCTCAACCAACAAATGTTGGTGATAAAAATTGGAAAACGGCGCAAAGATTTCAAAAAAGGAAGAGATAAAGGCCCGCCTCCGCACAAAGGGTCTTTCGCTTTCAGTTATCGCTCGTCGGTTAAACCTTCAGCCATCCACGGTGTCAGGCGTACTTGGCGGCCATGCTAGGTCGGTCAGGGTAGAAAAAGAGCTGGCAGAAGCTCTGGATACTACCGTCGCCGAGCTTTTCCCAAACAGGATCTACAAATCGGAGGAAAAACAGTGAGCCCATAAAAATGAGAAAGCCTCAAATTTGCCTGGCCGCAAATTCGAGGCTCAGAGGCAATTCACCTCCATACTCTTGGGTGCAGCCTCTCCAAAATCACACAAAATGTCAAGCCGAAGCCGGGTTCGCCGAACCTGTTTTTGTGCTTGGGAAAATCGCTAAATGGAGAGCTTTATGAAAAGCACGACCAGACGGATCGTGGACCTCTTGTGGTGTCCCGATGAAACAAACACATCAATCGCTCGAAAAACTGGAAAGCACCGAGATTCAATTCGCAAATATCGAGCGAACATGCAGGTCTCCGGTTTGAACAAGATGGAGCTGGATGCGCTAGATGACGCCCAGTTGGATCAGTTAATCAAGGGACCTAAACGGGTACGATCACGCTTCTACGAGCCTGATCTGGACCAGGTTCTGATCAATAGAAAAAAGCCTGGTGTCACTCTAAGAATCTTACACGGCCAATATGTTGATGAGGTAAACAACTTCAACGACCCCAACTTGGTGCCCATGAGTGAAAGTCTATTCTATCAAAGGGTTAGAGAGCACAAGAAGACGCGCGGGCCAGAATTTCGCCACGAACATGTCCCTGGTGGCTCTCTGCAGTTCGATTTTTCAGGAAAGAGGCCCACGTACGTTGACAACGGCGGGAAGGTCATTTCGGCAGAGCTCGCAATTGCAGTCTTGCCATTTAGCGGGCTTACATTCGCAATGGCGATTGCAAGTCAGTCTCTGCCACACTGCACTGAGGCTTTCGTGGCGGCATTGGAGTATTTCGGAGGTGTGCCGGATGATGCAGTCTTTGATAACTTCAAAGCAGCGGTAGACAAACCCCGTCGAGGGAGTGTGCCGGCAAGAATCAACCTGAATTTCCAAGCATGTCTGGATCACTACAGTCTTTTCCCAGATCCGACACGAACCTATGCAGCACGCGACAAGGGTATGGTTGAAAAAATGGTTCAGGAAGTTCAGCGGAGCTTTCTTGGCAAGGAACGTTACCTGAATTGCTATTCGCTATCTGATCTGAACGATAAGCTCAAAGAAGCGCTTGATGAAATCAACCATCGCCCCATGTCAAAGCACGCGGGGATGTCCCGATGGCAAATATTCAAAAACCAGGAAGCCGCGTGTTTAGCCCCGTTACCAACCACCAGATATGAATTTGGACGCTGGCAGGTCGGGCTGACTGTCCCTCTCCACTATCATGTATTTGTGGACGGTGTTGGGTACAGTGTCCCCTCTCGTTTCGTTGGAGCTCAGGTCAATATCAAGGCGACTGCGAATTCGGTTGAGATTTTCACAAATGGGTTTCCAATAGCCATTCATCAACGATCAAATGAATTGTCTGGGCGAAAGACCAGCTCAAATCACTTACCTGCTCATCACAAAGCAATGACATCTTATCGTAAGGAAGCGGTACTTCGATTCTCGGAAAGCTTAGGTCCGATTGTCGCGACATTCGTCCAAGAGCATCTGAACCTGCACAGAAATGTCAAAGCAGCCGGCGACATGGTTAAAAAGCTGTCGAGCAAGATTCATCATTACGGCCGGCTGGCAGTAGAAAATGCAATCACAGAAGCCCTCGAGCGTGGTCAGATTAATGCCCTGGCGGTCTATGGTATTCTCGAACGCGGGAGCACTAACTTCCAGGAAGATTTGCCGTCACCTTCAAAGCCGAGCGGTAATATCCGAGGCGCTGAATACTACTCGGACGAGGGAGATCACTGATGCAGCTTCATACAGTACTTGAACTGGCGCGAGAGCTTCGTCTTTCCGGCCTCGCCGAGGCATTGGAACAACAGCAATCAGATACCAGCCATGACGAGCTTTCGTTCACCGAACGTTTAGGGACTCTGATGTTGTCAGAGAAGGAAAAACGCCACAACAACATGCTCGAACGCCTGACCAAAGACGCGCGATTGAAACTGAATGCCGTGCCTGAAGAACTGAATTATTCGGTCGATAGGGGCTTTCAGTCAGCGCAGATGCGTGAGCTTCTTCAGTGCTCGTGGGTAAAACGCGGATGGAACATCCTGATATCTGGTGAAACTGGTACGGGAAAAACCTGGATCGGATGCTGCATCGCAACGGCAGCAATCAGGAACGCGATCAAATCCAAGTATTATAAGGTCGACGACCTTCTATATGAGATGGCTCTGGCGCGAGCAGATGGCAACTACCTAAAGTTCAAAACCAAGCTGGAGAAATACGAGTTGTTGGTGCTCGACGACTTTGGCGTCACACCAATGACGCAGCAGGGTAAATCTGACCTTCTGGCAATTGTCGAAGATCGTGTGCATTCACGATCGACGATCTTCATCGGACAGAGACCGTACAATGATTGGCACGCGTTCATCGACGACCCTATCATCGCAGACGCGGTCCTCGATCGGCTTTCCCACAACCGGTACCACATCAAGCTGAAAGGTCGCTCTAGACGAAAGAAGGAAGCGTCGTTTGATGAGGCCTAGATATCAAACGTAACTTTCGTTTTGGTTCGGCGCTGATTGTTGTTTGCAAACAGCGCCGAACTTCAATTCCAAAGGATGCTGACTGGTTTTGGAATCTGCACGTGATAGCGCTGGTGGTTGTAATGATCGACGAAGGCTTCGATCTGAGCTTCGAGGTCGCCGGGCAGGAAGTAGTTTTCCAGCAAGATGCGGTTCTTCAACGTCTGATGCCAACGTTCAATCTTACCTTGGGTTTGGGGATGATACGGCGCACCGCGCGAGTGCTTCATGCCCTTGCCTTTCAACCATTCCGCCAAATCACCAGAGACATAGCTTGATCCGTTATCACTGAGCAGGCGCGGCTTGTGAGCGACATGAACCTGATCGCAGCCGGATGCCTGCAATGCGAGGTCCAGCGTGTCCGTCACGTCCTCCGCTCGCATGTTGGTGCAGAGCTTCCACGAGACGATGTAGCGACTGTAGTCGTCGAGAACCGTGCTGAGATAGAACCAGCCCCAGCCCAGGACCTTGATATAGCTGAAGTAGGTCTGCCAGAGTTGGTTGATCCCAGTTGTCTTGTCTTTGAACTCGTTCGCCGCCTTGAGCACGATGAAGGCGGGACTGGTGATCAGGTCGTGGGCTTTCAGCACACGATATACTGTGGATTCCGACACAAAATACCTCTCCTGATCGGTGTACGTCACCGCCAACTCGCGGGGCGACAGCTCCGTCTCTTTCAAGGCGAAGTCGACAACCTTACGCTTTACTTCATCAGGCAAACGGTTCCAGACATGCTTTGGCTTAGGCGATTGATCCTGCAATCCAGCCTCACCACGCTGCAGATACCGATCGTACCAGCGATAGAATGTCGTGCGCGGAATGCCCAACTTGGCCAACGTCTGACGCGCTGACAGATGGCTTTCCTCGACCAGCCGGATAATCTCCAACTTTTCTGATGCAGGGTACCTCATTCGTGGTCGCCCCCACCGTCGTACATGCTTTTTTTGAGAAGACGCAGCTCAAGCGTCTGTTCTGCGACGACCTCTTTGAGATCCTTTGCCTCACGGCGCAGTTCCTTCACTTCGTCAGTGTTCGCAGCACGTGCCGTGTCACCCGCAAGCCGCTTCTTCCTAGCCTCCATGAAGTCCTTCGACCATTTGTAATAGATGCCTTGAGAGATGCCTTCACGCCGGCACAGCTCAGCAATGCTGTCCTCGCCGCGCAGGCCATCCAGCACGATCCTGATCTTCTCTTCGGATGAATAGTGCTTGCGCGTTGCACGTTTGATATCTTTGACGATCTTCTCGCCAGGACTCTTCGTTGCCTTTCTCATCGTCCACTCCTCAGTGGTGACGATGAACCAAGAACACTCTCTTATCAAATAACGCTATTTGGACCCATAAGCGCTGACGTCAGACACCCTGTCGCATTCGAACGGAAAGTGGCCTAAACGAGCACTTGGGGCGGCATCAAACCGCGACAGGTCCAGGCAGGTCAAATCGCTCGTGGAGTGCGCCTGAAAAACCTATAAGTTTTTAAAAAGGATATCTTTTTTCTGGTAGTTTATCGCTCTCTTAAACAATCTAGATATCGGTAGCTTTGCAGTTTCTATGTCTAGATCATCTCCGATCATCTCGAACAACTCCATCCGCCACCGCTGGGGTAACAATTCGCACATTACTTCATACTCGTTTAACTTGTCTAGATGACCGATTACTGCTGCCTTGGCTCCGGAAATAATATCCGCCCAGACTATTGCTTCGTATTCGAAATAACTCTCGATAGTATCACGTAGTACGCGAGAAGAGACAAAACTGAGTTTCTCAAACAGCTCAGGTTCAGACATTATCTCACCCGGGTCTTTTATATCCGGCACAAGTTCATACCGTTCGTGAAGATCAAAGTACCATTTATGGAAAACTTCCACTTCAGCTCTGCGTTTGTGTCGAAGGCACACAAAGAAATCAGCATCTTGATTATTAACAGCATAACCTTTCGCAAATCCCCCCATACAGAAACCAAAGCTAAGGTTCTCACCAAAGATAACAGGAACGTCTCTCCTAAACTCATCAAAAACCGCTTGAATGACTTCAAGAGGGAGCAATTTACTAGGTTCGTAGACTCGTGTATCAGGATCATCAGACAACAGCATCTATTTCGCTCGTAAGGCTGGGAACAAAACCACGTCACGTATACTTTTTGAGTTGGTTAAGAGCATTACTAGTCTATCGATACCAATCCCGAGTCCACCCGTAGGCGGCATCCCTAGCTCAATCGCAGCCAAGAAATCCTCGTCAACTTCTCTTGAGATTTCTCCCCTTTTATGGGCAAGATTCATTTGTTCAACTAGGCGAGTTCTCTGCTCAATCGGATCATTCAGTTCAGCAAATGCGTTGGCAATCTCCCAACCATTTACATACGTTTCAAAGCGTTCAGATATTCTCCTGTCACTCTCAGAGGCTTTCGCCAAAGGCGAAATATCTTTTGGGAAGTGCGTAACGTGCGTAGGTTGAATTAGATCAGGCTCAACAAACTCTCCAAACACTGCCTCCAAGCATTCGCCCCAAACTGCCCCCTCTTCAATCTCTACACCCAACTCTCTTGCTTTCGTGGCTGCATCGCTAGCTGATGTTATTGACAAGAAATCCACCCCCGTTGCTGACAGCACGGCCTCCGACATTGGTAACCTTTTAAAGGGACCAGAGAAATCGAGTGTCACATCACCATACGTAAGCGAGGTACTTTCGTGGAGATGAATACAAGCTTGACCAAACACCTCTTCAACCAGTTTCATTAGGTCTTCTACACTCGCATAGGCTGCGTAAGCTTCCATCATGGTAAACTCTGGATTATGGCGAGTTGATACCCCCTCGTTACGGAAAACACGGCCAATTTCGAAAATATTGTCTGAAACCCCCCCAATGAGAGTGCGCTTTAAATGCAGTTCCAGAGCAATTCGCAAATACATGTTTCGATGCACTGCATTAAAGTGAGTTTCGAACGGATCTGCTGTAGCTCCACCATAAATTTCGTGAAGCACGGGAGTTTCCACTTCGAGAAACCCTCGGCTAAACATCAAATTCCTGATGAAGGCGATTATCTTGCTACGGTCCCTAAAGACCGCCCTACTTTCTGCGTTAGCAATGAGGTCTAATGAGCGATCTCTGCGACGCAATTCTATGTCAGTCACGCCATGAAACTTATCAGGCAACGGTCGAAGTGATTTGCTGAGTACCTCAACATACTCTGCATCCACAGTTAGCTCACCTGCGCGCGTCCTGCGAACTTTTCCGCGAACACCAATAAAATCACCGATGTCTAGGAACTCATCAAGATCGAGATACTGTTGAGGAGTATTGTTCTTGTGCGAAAAGACCTGTATTTTTCCTGTGCCGTCCAAAATATCTTTGAACATACCGGAATTCCTGCTGGCCACAATTCTACCAGCTATAGAAACCACATCATCCGTCCTACCATCATTCAGCAAATCTGAGTACTTTTTTTGAAGAGCATCAGCCTTTGCCGTAACCTGATAATTTAAAGGATACGGATTACGTCCGGCTTCGCGCAATCGAGTCAGCTTTTCTATCCTCTGACTTTTCACGCTTCCTGTCTCGGGGCTCTCGCCGCAGTTTTGCATTTTTCGAGCTTCCTCTCTTAGATGTGGCTCAACTAGAAACGTAAAGATCTCTCTTTGAGGTAAGATAGGGGTAGCTAGCGTGGATTGACCACAACACACTGCCGAAGCCTCCACCCCGTACCCCCCATATGGTAAAACTCCGCGTTCTTTAGAATGCAGATCAGTGTTACACAAGATGGTTTCGGTCGGGTGTAAGCTTGGATCGATAGAAAAATCAGGTTTTGGCTTCCCCCAATGCGTGAGATACATTGCCCTTCTCTGGTACAGCGTATTTGAAAAATATCGCTCCAGATCGGAGCTATTGCGAAACCGCCTTAGTTTAACTATCGGTGCGAAGAGTTCTTCGTAGCAAATCGAGTCCTTCTTGCTTGCGTAGATAATTGCAGGAAAAATAGTGTTGGTATCAAAATCTACTTCTCCTCCAAAAATCTGAGGCCTATCATAGCTGCGTAGAAGTCTGGAGACGTATTTCACCTGAGCTGCATCGGTATTTGACCCGATAATGTGTTCAAAACTTTTTTGGGAGCAGTAACCGACCATTATGGATTTGATTTCCTTTTCAAGTAAGTCGGCAAACTCATCAATGATTTCCTCGTACACGAACACGATATTGGGTGCGGCACAATCTTGCCCTTGGTTTAGCAGGCATAAATTGACTACACTCCGCAACGACAATTCAAGCGGCGCGTCTCCCCAAACAATAACCGGATTGTGTCCCGCTCCGCTAACCGTCATCAGGCAATTATTGGGTATTCTGGCCCGAACTTTCTGGGCAGTCTCCCAAGTTCCCGCGAATAACATCGCGTCAGCACACCTAGTATTTGCTAGCCCAGTAAACTCTGAATAAGTGGTGTAGCTGATTTCTAGGTTTGGAAAATACTTGTATACTTGAAGATTTCTAGTGAGATCGTTGATTATCCGTCTCGCCGCTTGAGGGGGCCTCAACAGCGTTCTTTCACTCATCAGGGAAGGGATAACTCCTTGATATACTAAAGAATACAGAGGTTGGTTCCTAGGCAGGATCGAGAACACGTCGCCGACAAGAAATTGGAAGTACTTGCGGTTTTCAGAAATGCTACTAAGCAGATCGAGCGAGCGAAAAATCTCATCGTCGATAGCTGGTCTAGTTGCATAGCCATCATAGTAACTATAGATTGATTCTCGTTTTTCCTCAATTATGTTCGCGAAAGTATTACAGGCATCTCGAACCTCGCCGAAGTCAATGGGTCTGCCGAGTTCTTTGTCATTGCGAGTTTGAGTAATATACTCAACGAACGCTCTGCGCCTCAGATTATTTTGCATAGATGTTGGTGACTCACGCACTTACTTGTGGCCCTAAAACACCAAAGTGACAGAGATCTGTCCGAGTGACTTTCCGACCGTGTGCTCTGAAGTCTGTTCCGCAGAAGGTTGTCCAATCATCTATCAACGCTGCTAATGCAGGGGACTCCACTCCTAGTAGCAACCCAATTTGCTCGAGTGGAACCATAGCCCAGCCAACATCCTCGTATCCAAAAGCTGAAATTCTGTCTGGCGACGGTGCCCATTTTAGGATCTCGTGCTCATTCCTGTATTTGTTGCTTCCGGATAGAGCGGCAACTTCCTCAAACTTACTGGGAAAAACAACCTCATCGTACGCCCCCAATGAGACGAAGCTTTGACCGAATAAGCAGAGTGATATTCGATCACGCTCGGAAGCAATATTGGAAATCCGGCGGCAAATAGCCTGAGTATAGTTGACACTGGAATACAAACGTCCGGGCTGATCATAGTTGCCGTATCTGAGGTTAACAATGTCAGCAACTGCATGCTCAATGCTATGTACGTTTTCCATGCAAAGTCGAAGGAAGGAATCATAGTACTTTAGGGCCGACGCGCGAAGGGAAAAAATGTCACAGAGTAACTGAATCGCCTCATGCTTTAATTCTGATTTGTTGACGGAAAAGGAGAGCTTTGGTTTTACGAAGAATAGTGAGTTGTCCCCTTCTCGATGGTGTTTCTGCGACATTATTGGAACGCCATTGAAGGCAATGGCTAGTCGCGGACCAGCTTCGTATGAATACCTCTTCATAGACTTAACAAGGTTGTAAGTTCCGAGAGATCTGTCAGAGAGATTGATCAAGACCTTTCCATCAATAAACTTACCTAGATGTTCGCCCACCTTTTCGACCAAATAGCTGGGCATCGCATATATGAAAACATCAGCACGTCTAAGATCGTCCTCATTAGCCCAATTAACTTTTCCATTAAAAGTATATGCAGAAAAATCTCCGGTTCCCTTTACCTCGATTCGGTCAAGTCTCGACCGTAATCTCGTTGTTCGAACTGGTGTGCCCGGGACTAAAATACGCGTTGAGAAACGAAAGAATGAAACTTCATAGCCCTTCGCAAGTAGGAAGCCGCCTGTGGCTTCGGCAGCATTGCCTCCCCCACCAATTATTACGATTTTCATTACCACTCCTCTAACAACTATCTTACCGCAAGAGTGTTCTGTTGGCTCTCTTGGTCGATGAAGACTATTTTACACTTCACTGCTCCGCTCCGATTGGCTGCCAGAAGTCGGGAGGAGCAATTAAATAGATTCCGAAGAATTTTTTTTCTAAGGGTCTGTGCTGCCTCAGGGAAAAGATTTGCCGAAAACTTTGGGACCAAAGAGAACTCAACAAATGTCTGACCTTCACCAGTTTCGAGCCGAACAGCTCCAGCTATCTTCCCGCAATCAGAGAAAACCCCAGTTTCTCCACCAGATTTTCGGGGCAAACGCTTGAGCTCCGGCACCCCAGACAATGCATCTGATACGTCGGTACTAAAAAGAAGATAGTCTCCAGTTACATCCTTTATCGCATCGCATGCTCGACCGTGGTACCGCCACTTAAGACCACCCGCGTCTCGACTAATTACCGAAAACAAGTCTCCCGTGTTGTATCGCACTAGGGGCTGAAGCATCTGAACAGGCAATAGCTCCGTCAACGCCATCTCGCCAACAGCTTCTTGATAGATCGAATTGCGATTTTCTAGCGGCACTAGTTCCGCATGCAATCCAGGATCAAAAACAAATCCATTATTTCGTGACGATTGAGTAGCGCCAGCTAAACACTCCGAGAGTCCATATCTATCCAAATAGGTCGCTCCCCAAACATGTTCAACAATATACTTGATGTGCTCATTTACATATTCGCCACTTAGAACCATGAAGTTTACACCCGTATCTTTGCGTGGCGAATAGCCGTGAGACATCAAGTATTCTGTCAAAACCAACAGAAAACCCGCATTAATATACAAGTGTTCGACTCTTGATGAAAATCCATTAATTGACTGTTGTGAAAGCAAAAAATTTGCGATCGTTTTGGCTGTCCACCAAGTACTTCCTGCGCAATTTATTGCTAATTTTCCCGTGGCGTTTCGACTAGATGCATGAGTTGCTCCATCAACGACCAAAGCTAGTGGCTTTTTGCTTTGATCAGAGTGCCGCTTGGATTGTAGAACAGAGACTCTGTTGAAGAACGCGTGATATTCTTCCAGTTCAATGTTTGACTGTGCACGAAATCCAAGTTGTCCACTGGTGCCCCCTGTATGAATAATTTGAGCGACATCATTTACCCGGCATACTTGTTGATAGAAAGAATTCAGATTTTGCTTATTGAGGAATGGTAAATCCACAAACCAGTCCCAACAAATCTCATCTTCGGAGGGTGCTTTACCCCCCCAAAAATCTTGATAAAAATCAATTTTTGAGGCGCGGGACAATGCATCTTTTAGTAGTGGTGGAAACGGAGGTTGAGCAGCACTATTCATAGTAACATTGAACCAGATACGCATCTTGGGTCCTAGGGCGAATCCCGCTAGTGAATCCGCCCCAAGCGTGGGTTAGATATCTGCGGCAAGCAGCAATATACCCAAATCTGGCTCTGTTGGTGCATCAGAAGAAATATCTGGAGCCTCAAGCCCGTTAACTTGATGCGAAGTAGTTAGGTAGTCTTGTTCCAAGGACTGCCCCTCTGCATCGAGCGAGGGTGAGCTCGCAACGGCTGGAACTGCCAGCGCAGAAAACGCAATTGCCAATTTCAGTTCTTTTGTACTCATAATAATGACTCCACGATTATATGATTGGTGTGTCGCAGATTGATATGGCTCCGACACAAAACACCTAACTCTACTTTAACCTGATGTGTCAAGGGCAGTAACCCTTTAGGTAGTTTGCCCACGGATCCGACCGCAAATTCGGCCAAATGTCAGAACATTTGTGAACGAACGACTTTGATATGTCGAAGCCAATATGGCTTGGTTGGTATTCTGGAGCTGAGCAAATGGTAAATTTTGGTTCGAGGAATGCTTAGCTGGTGCTGTCAAGTGAAGCGGTCCGCTGTTGGTCAAGGTGCACCCGAACCTTTGAAGTGATACGAGAAAGGCAAAGCGCCGGAAGTTTACAAACCAGTTTGCCGCCAGGGGCGGAATGAGGACGCTTTCGGTTGTAGAACTCGATCCACTTTCCGACACCAGCCTTTGTTTCCGATCCGGTCTAGCTCGATCGTGTCCGCGATGAAATCATCCGCAGATATCGCGTCGATGGCGTGTGGAGCGAGAGCATCGATTGGGAAATCAACGAGGTTGTCCGTCACGATCACCGAAGCCGATGTGGAAATCGCGGCAGCGAGCACATGGTTGTCATTCGGATCAGGAAGGTCGAGCTTATCTTCGAACACCTCGTAACCCGTCACAAGTGCCTCCGGGAAGGCCGCTTCAATGGCTGCCCGCTGCGGAGCCCCATCAGAACTTCAACCTGCCGTAACTTCGAGACAATCTCTTCCGGCTTCGGTCGCTTGTTTGCCATTCTCTGATCCTCCGTTTCCTAATCTTAACGGTGGGCCCACTCAAATGGGGTGGCTCACTTTTGGAGATCGAGGCGACCGCATTTATCGTGCAGGACTAGCCCACCGAACACTGACTTTTGGTTATCGATATGCATTAACTCCAAAGAAACTTCCGATAACATCCGAGGCTGAGAGTGAATGGGATCTATTGAGAGCGATCAGCGAGATATTCAAAGTGGACCTAAGCTTGTGTAACACGATGAAAGGTCAGCTGTACCATCAAAACCCGTGGACGCTTCAGTATCACACAATCTGGTTTTTCCTGAGAAAGGACGTCGATCAAGATTTAAGGCTTGCCAACCAGCGACGCTAATACCGTTGTTCTGCTCCGTGGCATTTCAACCGCAGTCGGTGGAGTCAGGTACCTGGCTCATGCATCGCAAGTAGCTCTCTTTGCCATGTTGGACAAAAACCTGCATTTGGTTCATGGCTAACATTGAGTCCCTGCGGGTAAAAGCCTCGTAAAGATCAAACTGTCCTTTTACCAGAACGTTGCGAATTTCAGGATCCTGCATCGTAGCAACACGTACTGTTCGAACCTGTGCATGATAGCGATGAATCGTGTTCTTTAACTCAGTGTTCGGAACGCTACCAAGCCATGTATTTCGAAACAGTTCGATAGCCTTAAACAATAAACTGACGTCGTCCGCTTCTAATGCGCGCATTGTGTCGGTCACTGCATCGCGAAGGCGCGAAATACTCTGATCTGTGATTGTCTGAGCCGCCATACCAGCGGCATAAGGCTCCAAAAGCCTTCTCAACTCAAAAACCTCCAACACTTGTCGATCGGAGAGATTTGGTAGTGCGAATCCTCTTGACGTACCTTCTAGATAGCCTTCGTGCGCCAATTGCATCAGAGCCTCACGGACCGGCATACGAGAAACCCCGAGCTGATCTGCAATGTTTTTGTCGACCAATCGAGTGCTTTGATCAATTTCTCCACGTTGAATGCGTCCGCGATAATCTTCGTAGATCTGTTCGCGATAACTTGTCTTTGCCATGGTCCAATCTCCTTTCCCATTTACACCTGCGATCACCTACATCACAAGATTAAAACAGTATACTGTTTTGGGGCGCTAAGAGCTTGCGATGGCATTTTTTATAGGGTTTACGGAATATTTTGTTGACGAACTGTATACTTTAATCAAAGCTAAGAGCCAATTTGGAGCAGAGGGCCGGTAGGATCATGCTGATATCTGGTTTTGCGTATCAACACCAAAATCACGCTGCTTTCACAATCCGAGGTAGTCAGAAAAGGGAGATAAATATGCTGTTTCAACGTCGTAGTATCTTAGCGACCATGGTGGGTCTAACAATTGCCTTTGCCGCCACAGCAGTACGGGCGAACGAGCCACTGCGTGTTGGTGCGTATCCCGCCAATCCACCATGGCAAAACAAGATGGAAGACGGAAGCTTTGAGGGTTTCGAAGTCGATATCGTTAACGAAATCGCATCTCGCATGGGACGCGAAGCTGATATCGCAGGCTACGATTTCCGTGCTCTGTTCGTGGCAACCGCATCTGGCCGGGTTGATATGGTGATTTCTTCTCTCACCATCACCGACGAGCGTCTCGAAAACCAGTCTTTTACACAACCTTACATCGAAGGTGCCCTCGGTGTCGGAGTAAAATCGGGCTCAGACATTAAGAGCCTAAGCGGATTGGCCGGGAAGCGCGTGGGTGCGATAGCAACTTCATTCGGAGAAGGTTGGCTAAAAGAACGGGAGGGCGAGATAGGGTATAGTGCTCTTAACAGCTATGACACCGTCGCAAACATGCTGACAGATTTACGCGCTGGACGAGTAGATGCTGTGGTAAATGATGTCGTCGGATTGCGCTACGCCTTCACGCAAAGCGAAGGGTTGGAGGTTGCAGATGAAATTGTCACTGGCGAGCGATTTGCGATGATGATGCCCAAGGATTCCCCACTGCTTGAAGAGGTGAATGCCACTATTGGGGAAATGAAATCCGATGGAACTATGGCCAAACTCTATGAGCGCTGGCTAGGCACGCCACCTGCCGAAGGGAGCCTGACCGTGACACCCCTCCCGATCCCGACTTCGGCGACTGAGTAACCAATACCCAAAATTCCCGGGTGTGCTTTTTCAGCACGCCCGGGCCATCTTTTTCGTAATCGAGCAGAGTAATGGACGCGTTAGATATCTTCTTTAATCTCGATGTGCTGAGGCGCGCCTTTCCGATGCTCGTTAGGGGGCTCGGAAATACCTTTCTTCTGGGCGTTACCGCGATCGTGTTTGGTTCAGTACTAGGCTTGCTTTTAGCCATGACGCGGCTCTATTCGCCAAAACCATTTCGCTACATGGCCATTGTTTATATCGATCTCATCCGGGCCATTCCAGTTCTTGTCCTGCTAATCCTCATCTACTATGCTTTACCCTTTGCAGGGCTGACACTAAACTCTTTCACAGCGGCTGCAGCGGCTCTCACCATGGTTCTCGCAGCGTTCACTGCTGAGGTGATGAGGGCGGGGCTTCAGGCCATTCCGAAAGGCCAGTTTGAAGCGGCGGCGGCGCTTGGCCTCGGTTTTTGGGTGGCCATGCGAAAGGTTGTCGTTCCACAGGCAATTCGAATTGTTATTCCACCCCACGCCTCGAATTGTGTTTCCGTCATCAAAGACACAGCACTCGCCTCGGTAGTGGCGATGTCCGATCTTCTCAAGCAAGCAACTGATGCGCAGGCGCTTTTCGCCAACCCCACTCCACTCATCGGCGCGGCAATCCTCTACATCGTTATTCTCCTGCCGCTCGTGAGGCTGACAGGTTGGCTCGAAAAACGCGCGCAGCGCGCCTATCAACACTAGATTCGGAAAACCTAAAATGCTGTCAAACTCAAAGAACGCTGGCTACTTTCTCTATCATTCCATCGGGCTTTATCCCAGTAAAGACGAGGAACTCTCCAATGCCATGAGCGAGTTTGCAAATGTTTGGGCGGCTCCGAATGATAAACAGTGGGGCTATATACTTTTGAAGCGGCAGGATTTTATCGATTTCTGGCGTCGTATTATCAATGTCCCCAAAGGCTCAACTACAACATGTGAAAGCGTGACCGACGGGATGCACAAGCTTATGCGCTCGTTGCCAGAGGGCCAACTCAAAGGTAAGCGGGTGCTGGTTTCGGCCGATTGCTTCCCTTCGATACACTTTCTGTTGGCGGGGCTCGCCCCTAAGATGGGTTTCACTCTGGACACGGTTCCCATGAGCGACGGCAAAACTTGGGTCGAGACTGAAGACTTTATCGCGCATTGGGGTCGTGATGTTGGATTGTCTTTGCTGACATGGGTTACGTCTACAGCCTCGGCACGTGTGGATCTTGCACCGCTTGTTGCCCATGGGCGAGAGATGGGCAGCATGATTGGGGTCGATATCACTCAAGCTGCTGGGTTGATTCCCTTCGACGCGATGAACCCCCAAGTCGACTTCGTACTGTCAACCAGTCTCAAATGGATGTGTGGGACACCGGGTGCCGGTATACTTTACATTGATAAGGATCGTATTCCAGATCTGGTACCAGAAGGGCGTGGCTGGTTTTCGCAAAACAACCCGTTTTCCTGGGACTTGGGAAAATTCGAGTACGCACCAGACATCCGCAGATTTGATGGTGGCACTCCGGCGGTGGTGCCCGCATTGGCATCTTTGCCCGCACTGCGCTGGCACGCCAACCAAAACCATGCGGAATTTGCAGCATGGAATCGGAAGCTAGTGGACCAGATCATTGTGCGAGCTGATGCACTTGATCTGCCACTGCACTCGCCGCGCGAGGCAACTCAACGGGGCGGATCTGTAATGCTGCGCTTTCCCGACAAACCTGAAGCGGCGGCGGTGGTTGGTGCATTGGGCGTCGAGGGCTACTCCGTCGACTTTCGCGGATCATTGGTACGCTTGTCGCCGGGAAATGTGACCAAAGAAGAAACCATCGATACGGTGTTCGACATCACCGGAGAGGTTCTCGCACGCCGCCGCCGCCGCTACCCAGGTGTATCTGCGCCCGTTTCAAACACGAAAGGAATGTCCATGTCTTCCAACGATGTGCTTGCCAATTTCGGCGCGATGCTCATGTCCGGTCAGATCAAAGTGGTGGATTGTACCGCTACTTTGGGCCCTGATACACCTATCCTGCGCCTGCCTGAAGATTTTGCGACGAACACACCAAAGGTCGAGATTCACCGGATCAGTGAGTATGATGTCAATGGGCCATTCTTTGCATGGAATTGGTTGAAATTGGGCGAACACTCCGGTACCCATTTCGATGCGCCACATCACTGGATCACCGGCAAGGATTTCGAGGATGGGTACACCGACACGCTGGACGTGCAGCGCTTGGTCGCGCCGGTCAATGTGATTGATTGTTCAAAGGAAGCAGCGGAAAACCCGGATTTCCTTTTGACGGCGGACCATGTGAAGGCATGGGAGGTTGAACATGGGGAGATTAGTCCCGGTGAATGGGTCGTCATGCGCACGGACTGGGACAAGCGGTCACATGATGAAGAGCTGTTTCTGAACATGGACCCTGACCCGCATGAGGATGGATCGCATAGCCCTGGTCCCACCACCGAATGTGTCGACTACCTTCTATCCAAGGGTATTGTTGGCTGGGGCAGCCAGTGTATCGGGACCGATGCGGGTATGGCTGGTAAGATGAGTCCACCTTACCCTGCGCATAACTACTTGCACCGCGACAATTGCTTTGGGCTGGCTTCTCTTGTCAATCTCGATCAGCTGCCGCCAAAGGGGGCGATCTTGATGGCTGCGCCGCTCAAGATCGAGAGCGGGACGGGCTCGCCTATCAGGGCATTAGCGCTAGTGCCGAAAGGCTAGAGCATCATGGCAGAACGGTCCTTCAAAAGCGAGGTCGAGTACCTACGGCTTGGAGAGGGTGAAATTTTCACCGGTGAGGGCATTCTAGCCATCACCAAAGCGCTTTTGGAGAGCGGTGTCGGGTATGTGGGCGGCTATCAGGGTGCTCCTATTAGTCATTTGATGGACGTGTTGGCCGATGCTCAGGATATTCTGGAAGAGCTTGGCGTGCGCTTTGAGGCCAATGCCTCTGAGGCCGCCGCCGCCGCCATGTTGGCAGCTTCGGTTCACTACCCGATCCGGGGGGCAGTGACATTCAAAGGTCCGGTCGGCGTCAATGTCGCCTCTGATGCTTTAGCAAACCTGTCATCATCAGGTGTCAATGGTGGCGCCCTTGTGGTCGTGGGTGAGGATTACGGCGAAGGCTCATCGATCATGCAGGAGCGCAGCCATGCTTTCGCAATGAAATCGCAATTCTGGCTCCTAGATCCGCGGCCAAATTTGCCGTCGATGACACAGGCGGTAAAGGACGGATTTGAGCTATCCGAAGCATCCAACACCCCTGTCATGCTGATGCTCCGAATCCGGTCCTGCCATGTGACAGGCCAGTTTCAGACGCGAGACAACCAATCGCCGCCGCTCACGGTTCACGACGCACTGAGTGCGCCACGCAAGGATTTCAACCGCGTTGTTTTGCCCCCGATGTCCTTTGCGCATGAGCAAGACAAGATCAAAAACCGCTGGCCCACGGCCGAGGCGTTCATCCTCGACAGAAAGCTCAACGAGTTTTTTGGGCCAGATCATGGTATGATCGGCATTGTTATGCAGGGCGGCATGTATAACGGAGTTATCCGTGCGCTCCAGCGGCTCGGTTTGGCCGACCTCTATGGGAAAACCGACGTGCCTCTCTATGTCCTGAACGTGACCTACCCGTTGGTCCGGTCCGAAGTATTGCAGTTCGCCCAAAGCAAAGAGGCATTACTTGTCATCGAAGAGGGTCAGCCGGATTTCATCGAGCAGGCAATTAGTGCCTACCTATTCAAGGCCGACGCGAAGACGCGACTAATGGGCAAGAACGTGTTACCGATGGGTGGGGAATATACCGGCCAGGTGATGCTGGACGGGATCACTGCTTTTCTACATGAAACTGCACCTGATCTTTTGCCTAGCAAGGTTCGCGCACCGAACCAAAACCCGCCCGCGATACCCGATCTTTCACAGTCGGTCCCAATACGACCACCTGGATTTTGCACCGGGTGCCCAGAACGACCCATTTTCGCAGCTTTGAAACTGGTTCAGCAAGAGCTGGGTGAACATCAAATCAGTGCCGACATTGGTTGTCACCTCTTTGCGAGCCTGCCTCCCTTCGAGATTGGTGGCGCCACAATGGGCTACGGCCTCGGTCCCGCATCAAATGCCGCCTTCGACGGCGGCGGAAAGCGTCGCCCTATTTCGATCCTTGGCGATGGAGGTTTTTGGCACAATGGACTAAGTTCCTCGATTGGGAACATGGTGTTCAACAAATCTGATGGCGTGGCGGTGATCGTGGATAACTATTACTCCGCGGCGACAGGTGGGCAAGATCTCCTCTCTAGTCGGGCCAGCAATCCGACCAAGGCCACCAACAATCCGATCGCCAAGGCTGTGTATGGAATTGGGGTGGGTTGGGTGCGTGAGATCGATCGGACCTATGATGTGCCACGCATGGCGGAGGTCTTTCGTGAGGCGCTGACAACTGCATACAACGGCCCCAAGGTTATCATCGCCTCATCTGAATGTATGCTGAATAGGCAACGCCGGGAAAAACCACTGCAAGCCAGTGCTTTGCAAGATGGGCGTCGCGTTGAGGTGCCCCGTTTTGGCGTGGATGAAGCGATCTGCACAGGTGATCATGCCTGTATCCGTCTGTCTGGCTGTCCTTCGCTGTCGCTCAGAAAGTTGGATGACCCGCTACGAGACGACCCTGTCGCCCATATTGACCAGACCTGTGTTGGTTGCGGAAATTGCGGCGAAGTTGCTGATGCGGCCACTCTATGCCCCAGTTTTTACCGAGCAGATGTTGTCCACAATCCCTCTCGTTTTGAACGTTGGTGTGCAAAGCAGCGATCCATGATGATCCGGTGGCTTCAATCACGACGCCAACGTCGTCGAATAGAAACTACAGGGTGAAAATGAGTGAATCCGGGAAACAAACTCAGAAACAGAACTTAAGTAATTCAGGACAGATCATCAAACTTGCCATCATGGCAGTTGGTGGTCAGGGCGGTGGTGTACTGACCAACTGGATTGAAACTCTTGCCCGAACCCAAGGCTACGTATGTCAGGCTACCTCTGTGGCGGGTGTTGCACAACGGACCGGGGCCACGATCTACTATATCGAAATGGCCCCTCTGACTAAGAAACTACCGATTTTCTCTCTAGCACCGGCCGCAGGCGATGTGGATCTCCTAATCGCAGCAGAATGGATGGAGGCAGGACGGGCCATCCAACGAGGGTTTGTAACACCAGATCGCACGACGTTGATCGCCTCCACTCACCGAGCACTGGCAATGTCGGAAAAGATGAGGCCGGGAGACGGAATATCCGACCCGACAGGCGTGCAAAGCGCCGCCGAGTTGATGTCTGACCGACTGATAAGCTTCGACATGGACGCGCTTGCTGCGCAACACGGATCGGTCGTTTCCGCAACACTGTTCGGCGCTTTGGCTGCCTCGGGAAAGCTACCATTTACCAAGTCAGCTTTTGAAGACGCTATTAGGATAGGTAACAAAGGAGTTGAAGCGAGCCTGAGCGCTTTTCAGTCCGCCTATGAGCAAACCAACGCATCAGTAAGATTGGAACTAGTCGACAGAACGGCCCCCGAGAATGAGGGGTATTCAGAACGGACCCAATCAAAGTCAACCGCTGAGTTCGAAAAACTGAATGCCCAGGTCAGCACTTTACCGGAATCTGTACGGTGTATGGCTAAAGCGGGATTACACAAAACTATCGACTTCATGGATTGCGACTATGGCGCGGAGTATCTTGATCGGGTGGCAGTATTCGCTGCTCTGGACAGCGAGCGGCTCCAATTTGACCTGACCACCGAAGCGGCAAAGCACATTGCGAACGCAATGGCATATGACGATGTGATCCGGGTCGCAGATTTGAAAACGCGAGCCGCCCGAGTAGTGCGGATTGCAGGTGAAATGGGAGCCGAAGAGGAGCAACTCCTCCGTATCACGGATTTTCTGCGACCTCGGGTTGAAGAGATTGTTGGCATCATGCCATCAGGTATAGGAGGCCGGCTGTCAAGAAGCCCACGAGCTCTGTCGTTGTTGGGTCACTTGTTTTCTAAGGGCCGCAGATTACGTATCGACCGGTTTCTACCTTTTCTACTGCTGCACTTGCTCGGGGGACTACAACGATACCGCCGACACACCTATCGACATACAATTGAACAGGAGCATCTGAATCGCTGGCTTGCTCTTGCAGCGGAAACAGCACAAACGGATTATGCCCTTGGCGTCGAAGTTCTTCGATGCAGACGCCTCATAAAAGGATACTCTGACACGCATGCACGCGGGCTCACCAAATTTGATAAAGTGATTGGAGCACTTCCTCTTCTCGCGGGACGGAGAGACGCGGCAGAGTGGGTGCGACGTCTACGCGAAGCTGCTTTACAGGATGAGGCCGGCACCGCACTAGAAGGAGCGATTAGGACCATCGGCAGTTTCTCGAAAACGCAATCTATGCGCGGGCACCCTTATTTGATTTCGGAAAAGTGAAAGGCACCACAAGTGCTAAATGATAAAAGCAAAATCGAAGTCGTGCTTCCGACAAATGACTTAAGCGAGGACTTGGATTTCTTTTCTAAGACGCTTGGCATGCACTTGGAGTCCATTTTTCCTGCCGACGATCCTACACATGCTATTCTAATGGGCCACGGGTTTCGGCTTTGTCTGGATCGCAAGGCAGAGGGCCCGCCCCCCGCCTGCAAGTTTTAACGGACAATCCCAGCCAGCTTTCAGATGGCGGGACCGAAATTTTCGCTTCGAATGGGACACGTATTCGCTTTGCGCCGTTAACACCTCGATTGATACAGCGCGCCACCCAGCATGAGTTTATGGTACGCCGATTGCGGGACCAAGCCCCATCGACCATCGAGCGCGCGGGTATGTATTACCGTGACCTGATCCCTTCGCGCCACGGAGGCTCGATCATCGCGAGTCATATCCGCATTCCTGACGGTGGACCGGTTCCCGACACGGTACACTACCACACAGTGGGGTTTCAGCTGATTTATTGCTACCGGGGCTGGGTTGACGTGCTTTACGAGGATCAAGGCGATATGTTGCAACTGACGGCTGGCGATTGTATGATCCAACCCCCTGAAATCCGCCACAGGTGTGTCATGCGTCACCGGATATAGAGGTGATAGAGATCGGCGTTCCTGCCCAGCATGTCACAACCATCGATCATGAGATGACGCAGCCGAGGGGCAAGGGCGACCGCGAATGGCGGGGGCAGAAGTTTGTCCACCACAGAATGGCCAAAGCTATTTGGCAATCCTACCGTATGGCCGCCTTCTCCTGCCGCGACACAGGCGTCGAGGAGGGGACAAAAGGTGTGGCCAGCATCAAAGTAGTGCGTTTCGATGGTGGGGTCGAATGCCGGACGGGGCAGAATCCTACGCTAAGAGCATAGCGGCCTTTCACGCTCAGCGCAGAGAAGGGCCGGAAAGAGCCCATAACGGAAGTGACAAAATCTCGCTGCGCGCGCTCGCAGCACGATAGCCCATGGCACCGCCGCTTATCTGTTGTTGTGTTGCGGATGCGAAAGCAGTCAATCAGGTAGTTTACAGTGGTTCGGGTGCCGCAAACACACACAATGACGCGGTCGGCATCAGCACAAGTTTCGTTCCTTCGATGAACATAGAAAGAAAACATGAAACCGCCACCTTGTATATATCCCTAGTTAGGGATATATGTCTCGTATGAACTTTGAGAATCAAAACCGGAAAAACCAAACTCTTGTCCTGGCATTGCTGCGAAGCCAGCAACTGTTCATGCGTGCCATGGGACCGGTGTTTCGGGCCGCAGGTCTGACAGCCTCGCAATGGGATGCGCTGGAAACGCTAAGCCATAAAGGCGCGTTGTCGATCAATGATCTTATGGGTTTGACCCTAAGCACCTCGGGCAATCTGGACGTGGTGATTAAGAACCTGATCCAAGCAGGACTGGTCGAAAAGGCCGTGGACGAACAAGACCGCCGCGCGCGCGTTCTTCGCCTCACAGAGGCCGGAAGGGCGAAGGTTGATACCTTCATGCCGGTGCACAACGAGGCGCTGGACAAAATCTTCGGTCAACTGACCAGCGAAGAAAAGCGCCAAACCATTTCAACACTCAACAGGCTTCGCAAAAAGCTTCCGCAATCCAAGAAAGATTGAACAATGACCAACCGCACCTTCCTGACCGCCCACAGTATAATTTACGCCTTCTTTGCCGCCGCACTTTTCTTCATTCCGACAATCCTGTGGCCGAACTACGGACTGCAATTGAACGACGAATATGCCGTGTTCCTATCGCAGCATAACAGCATCTTTCTGGGCGGGATCGGCATCATCAGCCTGTTGTTTCGTGATGCCGATCACGGCAGTGATACAGCGCGTAAAATCCTTACAGGCCTGATGTGGACCAACATTCTGGGTGTGATCATCACGCTTTACGCCTGTTTCACTGGCATCTTCACCGGCTTTGGCTGGTCTGATCCAATCTTCTTTGCGTTGTTGGCTGTCCTCAGCTTCGTGCAACTCGGCAAGAATCGCTAACCCTTCTACAATTAAAAACTGATATCAAAGCTGGAGACTAAAATGAGCACTTTGAAAATCTGGGACCTTCACATGACATACGATGGCCCTATCACCGATGAATTTCTGGCAGGCACAAAGGAACTGGCCGTGAGTATCGCGCAAGAACCCGGTGTGATCTGGAAAATCTGGACGGCCGAGGAAGGCACCACCCATTTTGGTTCCACCTACCTTTTCCGCAATCGCGAATACCTCGAAACCTACAAGGCAATGCATGTAAAGCGTCTTGAAGGGATTGGGATCACGGTGACAGCTGATCATATCTTTGACATCATGGAAGATGTCAGCGCGATCAATAACGCCCCATTGCAGGGGTGATCAAGGCGGCCCCATCAACATGTAACGTTGCTGGGGCCGTGTCACTTTCTCCTTCGCATTTTTCAGGAAAAATAGCCATGAACGCGCCTATCATACGCAGAAATCGCGAAACCCCGTGGACGCCGCTTGCGCCGGGAATTGAAATGCAAATCTTTCACGCTGACGAAAAAAGCGGTGTCTGGACTGTGAAGATTTTCATGCATGCGGGCAGCACGTTGCCCCCGCACAAGCATGTTGGAGCCTCCGAATTCTACATTATCGAAGGCCAGGGCACACACAAAGAGGCTGGGGATTTTGAACCCGGCACTTACGCCTATGAGCCACAAGATGCGGTGCACAGCCCTGTGCATGCCGAAGATGATATTGTGCTCTACATGACCAGCTATGGTCCCGGCGTCTTTACCAAGCCATCCGGTGATACGCTGTATGTCAGCGACGGAAAATATATGAAATCGCAAATGGAACTCAGCCCGTTCAGAAGGGCGCTGAAACGTTTCTTCTTCATCACGGTTTGGACCCTATTCAAAGGAAAGAAGTAAGCCAATGACTGTAGCGACAAACTTTATGGTGCCGACGGAAAATCGGCCTTACCTGCCACTTGCGAACCTCCCCGGCATTGGCCTTAAACCGATGAACATTAAGGAAGACACGCCGATTTGGTCCGCCGTCATGCGCATTGAATCCGGTGCTTGCCTACCCAAACGCCAGCACGACGGGATGTGCGAGGTCTTTGTGGTGCGTGGCAATGGTACCTTTGCCGATGGAACAGCGTTTCAACGTGGCGACTACGTGCGCGAAGAGAACGGTGAGTATGACAAGATCACCGCCAAGAGCGAGCTAGTCGTGTTTTTTACCCACCACGGAACGTGCCGTTTCTTAGGCGATGACGAAAAAGTTTTGCTTGAAATGGATCACATGACTAAGACCTAGGGAGCCTAGGTTCATGACGCGATCTTGTAGGGGCCTCAAGCGTAAGACCAACAACCTTCATAATTCTATTCCGCCTTGCTTTGAGTGGGGCGCATTTGAACTGAGGGCAAACAAAACCGGAAGCTGGATCATGCAATCAAACACCCTCACGACGCTGACCTATGCGGTTTTCCTAACGGTCCTTCTTGGCTCAATTTTCGTTGTTGCCAAGGGGATTGTTGTCCCGATCTTTATTGCTGCGATCGTAGCCTATGTGTTGGTTCACGCGGCCAATCGCCTGTCCCATGTTCCAGGATTGCGGTGGTGTCCGGTTTGGTCATTGCGGTTGATGATATTGGTCATCTTTGCCGTGATCGTCGTTGTCTTCTTTGGTGTGGTGGTCTCAACCGCGCAAGAACTGCTGAGACGACTTCCGGCATACCAGAGCAATGTCGAAACCCTGATCCAGCAAGCTTTTGCTATTCTCGGGCGCTCCGGCGACATCAACTGGGAGGGAATCTACGAGGCGACTGTGGGTCAAATTAATCTCAGAAACATTGTGCTTTCATTCCTGTCGTCGCTGACCTCAGCCGGAGGGAGCATTTTTCTAATCTTGATTTACGCTCTCTTTTTGATGAGCGAGCGGGGGAATTTTGTTAAAAAAATCTACGCCGCAACAACCAGCACAGAGCAAGCCGAGAAAGTGATCGGTGTCGTGTCCGAGATCAACGACCAAATTGCAAACTACCTCGCGACTAAGACGGCGATCAACGTCATCCTGGGTTTAATATCCTTTGTGATCCTGTTCGCACTTGGCGTCGACTTTGCCTTGTTCTGGGCAATCTTGATCGCCCTTCTCAACTACATCCCCTATGTCGGGTCCATGCTTGGAGTCGCGGTTCCTGTGGTCTTGAGCGTTGCACAGTTTGGATCCCTGCAGGCAAGCGCTCTAGTGCTTGCGTTGCTTTTGGCGGCCCAGCTTTGGGTCGGCAATTTTCTGGAGCCGCGTTTGATCGGTAAGCAACTCAACATGTCTCCACTTATTGTTTTGCTGAGCCTGTCCGTGTTCAGCGGCCTATGGGGTGTCGCAGGTGCAATCTTGGCGGTTCCCCTAACGTCAATTATCGCAATCGTGCTTGGAGCTTTCGATGAGACACGGTTCTTGGCCGTTCTACTTGCAGAGAATGTAGACGAAGACACAGCCACTGTGTGATCCAAACGAGTGGGATCTCGTGCACGGTGCAAATCAAATTCAAGCAGTGCAGCAGTCGCACAAATCCGGTTTGAACTGTGTTGGGATTGTTGGAACGAACCGCTGCGAAAGGGCGATTTGGATGCGGTGTCTCGTGGTGGGGTTCAATGACTGCTCTGGCGAAATCGGCTGCAACGCAGCGGTGAGTGTGCTGCACCTGCGAGGAGATGCTGCGTCAGCAAACACCTGGAAGGGCAACGGCGGCAAAGTCCCGCGATCCGTAATTTCACCCCTCAAAAAATGCTGCGCGATTCACGAATGGCCGAAATCGCCGCTGCACGGCGGCGCTGATTTTTTCGCCTGCGCAGAATATTCGGTGCCGCGAGCGCGCGCAGCGAGAAATCGCAATTCACAGTATGGGCTCTTTCCGGCCCTTCTCTGCGCTGAGCGTGAAAGGCCGCTATGCTCTTAGCGTAGGATTCTGCCCCGTCCGGCATTTGACCCCATGGTGGAGCACCGACAAAACTTACACATGAAACCGACATCAATTTCTTCTTCATTCTCGAAGCAGAGGGACGGTCGTCACATCCGATCGAGGCTGGTGATGCCTTCGTTGTGCCCCACGGGTTTGATACCGGATTCAGCGGCTGTTCTCAGGACTTCGAGATGTTAGAAGTGACATTGCCGGGTGAAGCTTGACCAGGTGAATCCAACAACGCCGATGAATGCTATTTTCGCGCCATCCAGAATCGGAATACATCCGTAGGCACCTTTTTCTGTGAGACAAGAGAGCCAGAATATGACCAAGACTTTTAAAACTCAACGCGAACTTCGCTTCGGTGATTGCGACATATCCGGCACCGCCTATTTTCCAGCCTATCTGGATATCCTTAACGGCGTAAACGAAGAATTCTGGAGCCACATCGGTTATCCATGGCATCACATCATCTGGACAGACCGATGGGGTACGCCGACTGTCCATCTAACCTGCGATTTCTCTATCCCGTCACTGTTTGGTCAAACGCTGACCTTTGAGCTACGAGTTGTCCGCGTAGGCAAATCCTCTGTTACGTTCAAACATGAAATTAGTTGTGAAGGAGAAGGGCGCTGGACCAGCACACAGATTCTCGCTGCCTCGGATCTTGACAAGCACACATCTATTCCTTGGCCGGATAACGTCAAAAGGACGCTCGGCGAATGGATGCATATAGAGTAGAAGCTGGCCGTCGTCAGGGTGGTACCAATGACGACTGAAACTATGATAGGGTTCAACCCATTGTAAGCGTTGCTTCAGGCTTTGAAGTTCCAGGGTAGCAGTTCGTCGATGTCCTTCTGCTTATGGCCATTGACGATGGCTGAGAGGACACCTGTGAGGTAGCTGTGCGGTTCGATCTGGTTCAGTTTGCAGGTTTCGATAAGCGACGCGAGCATTGCCCAGTTTTGAGCGTCAGCATTGTGTCCGGCGAAGAGCGCGTTCTTTCTTTGTAGTGCGATGGGGCGGATTGTGCGCTCGACGGCGTTGCTGTCCATCTCGATGCGGCCATCGGTCAGGAACAGGATCAGCCCGTCCCAGTATTTGGCGATATATTTGAGGGCTTCGCCGGTTGGGGATTTCGCGGATACCTGCGATCTGGCCTGATCCAGCCAGCTTTTGAACGCCGCGATTTTGGGTGCGGACTTTTGTTGCCGGATTGCCAGGCGTTCTTGGGCAGATGCGCCACGCGCTTGCGCTTCGATCCGGTACAGGGCTGCGATCTGCTTGAGCCCTTCCTCAGCAATAGGAGCCAGATTGTTGTGGGTCAGCTCGTACAGCTTGCGACGCGCATGCGCCCAGCAATAGGCCAGACCAATCGGTTGATTATCCCGCAAATCAAGCAGGCGATTGTACCCGGCATAACCGTCCACCTGCAGAATGCCTGAGATGCCCTGCAATATCTTTGATGCGTATTTACCGGAACGCCCTGGCGCATAGGTGAAGGCAACACCCGGTGGTTCCGGCCCGTTCCATGTGCGATCATCGCGGGCAAGTGCCCAGAAATATCCCTTTTTTGTCTTGCCGCGCGCAGGATCAAGCACCGGTGCCGGGGTCTCGTCCATGAACGGCTTGGACGATGTTTTGAGATGCACCAGCAGCGCGTCATGGACAGGCTTTAACTCATGGGCGGCCTTGCCGACCCAGAATGCCAAGGTCGAACGATCAATATCGACGCCCTGACGCGCATAAATTTGGGATTGACGATATAGCGGCAGACGGTCTGCATACTTCGATACGATGACGCTGGCGATGGTTGCTTCCGTTGGCATACCACCTTCGATCAAACGCGGTTTGGCGGGTGCTTGGGTAATCCCGCCCTCGCAAGACCGGCATGCATACTTGCGGCGGCGGGTGACGATGACGCGGAATTGGGCGGGCACGATATCCAGTCGTTCGCTTACATCTTCGCCAATGATGTGACGGTCAGTACCGCAGCCACAGGTGACATCGGGTGCAATAACCTATTCGATGCGCGGCAGGTGCTTTGGCAAGACGCCACGTCCTGCACGAGACTTTGGGGCGGCCGTCTCAGGGGGACCAATCGCTTCATCTTCAGCACGGACAACGGCCATGGCCGTCTCGATATCTTCCAGGGCAAGGTGATACTGATCCGGGTGCCCCTTCTCGGACTTCGCGCCATAGAGCGCACGTTTGAAGTCAGCCAGCAGCTTCTCAAGCCGGATGATGCGATCTTCTTTGCGCACATTGCGCTCTTCTGAGGTCATCAAAACGGCCTGCAAAGTAGCAACATGGGTAGGAAGATCAGAAGCTGAAGTCATGCCCGTGAGTTATCAAAATCAGGGGTGATCCGCCCTTGCAAAACGTCATCCGAGTCATTCTGCCGCAGCCGGTGGACGGGCCTCCAAAGCGGTCACGCGACGCCAGTCGAGACCCGCAAACAGCGCCTCAAATTGTGCGGCGTCGAGCCGCAAAACACCATCCCTGATGGCTGGCCATTTAAACGCGTTCTGCTCAAGTCGCTTGTACGCCATCACCAGACCGGTCCCATCCCACCAGATCATCTTGAGCCGGTCAGCGCGGTTAGCACGGAACACGTAAACGGCCCCGTCAAAGGGCTTCTTCTTCCGGTGATTTTGCACCAATGCCGCCAAACCATCGTGGCCTTTCCGGAAATCCACCGGTTTGGTTGCCACAAATATTTGCACACCGTGCGACGGGTGGACCACAGTGCTGCCGTGATATCGGCAATACGCTGCGCTGGCGTATCCGCTGCCAAACGGATCGTCACATCGCCCTTCAACACATCGATTACGCCTACCTCAGCCTCAATCATGTCTGGCAGCGTGACGGCAGGTTCCTCAATAGCCACCGGCACAAAGTAAACACCATCCAGGTTCGGCAAAATCAACTTGCCCTCACGCGCCATACGACGCCATTCCGACAAATGATTGGGCCGCATCCCATACCGCCGCGCAACTGCGTTCACAGTCGCGCCATCAACCAGCGTCTCCGCCACGATCCGCGCCTTCACATCCTGAGGCCAACGCGGACATCTCCGACGACCAACGCCTGCATCTGTGAGAAACTCAATCGTACCATCCATGGAGAAACTCCCTCAAATCCATGGACCACGGAATCGCAGAATACGGACGTCACCGGAAGGTGGGGTCTAAGCTGCGCTTACAACCCATTTGATTTAATCGATTATGCAACGTGTTTGCGATGATATAGATTCCGCACTTCAAGTGCTGTTTCAGTAGTTCAGGGTAAGTCCACTACCTTTAACTGGTCTGATCCTGCTTGGGGAGGCGCGTAGGGCTCTGGTGTAGGGCGAAGCAGAATTCTTGGGTGATAGAATACCAACCCTCGTGACTAGTGCGCGAAACCTGCCTTGAGCCCAAGGCAGCCCTTAGATTTTCTCACCGCTTGGCGTGAAAACCATCCGTTCAAGCTCTCCGCTGCAAGGCCTGTCAGCCGAATGCACGGGTCGAGGATACAACCGACGCTACACTCGACGTGTCATTGCCCCGTTTTTTGATCGACACCGTTTAGCTCATTCCTGATAAATTGCCTCCGCCAGCTTCCCTGACGGAGGCCGGCTGACAGGTTAACGCAGGTAATCGAGCCACGGGCTTTGCTCAGCGATCATGTGGTCGACGAGTGCAGGGATGCCTTTGGATACGGTCACGACCGGATCAACCAAAAGCGCTTGTATCACAAGCTCTTTCTTCTTTTGGAGGATCGCCTCGGCAGAGAGGTTATGCACACCTACCTGATTGGTTAGCAAGCCACGTATGCCGACCGGTAGATCGACGGCGATGCCGTGCACACCATCAGCATCCACACTCGCGGGAACCTCAACAGCGATCCAGTCGGGCAAATCGGCGATGAAACCTTCATTGGGAATGTTCACAGCGGCCTCTTCATATGCGTTTCCGCTAACCAGACCATCCATGATCGGCACAACCCTTTCATACAGTTCAGTTTCAATCCGAGGCGCTACGTTGCCCAGATAACTCCGGTAATAGGTGTAAAAATCGAGAATCCCGCGATGATCAGAACAATCATGTGCCCACTGGATATACTCTCCGAAATGGCTGTCCGAGGTGATCGGGAGCGTTTTGAACTGGTCAAGAATGACTTTGAAAAGCCAGCGGTCCGACCACGGGCGCACCTCGGTGAGGTGAGACAAATCAAGCTCCATCCAACCTTCCGTATCCAGTGCCTTGCCGGTCTTACGACTGGCTGCAAGGATTTCTGAATATCCTGGCAGCTTGCTGAAATACTTTTCAGCCTTTTCCAGTACGTCATTATAGGCCGATTTACCGCTGTCGAGATAGGTTACTTCAGTCATTACCGAGAAGTGATTAAGGCCCCCGGCGCGGTAGTGGATGTTCTCGCGTGGCTGCTCTAGCATCGGCGGCAGATGGCGCTCAAGCGATGCAATTTCGTGGCACATTCCGATGAATTTGATGCCCGGAAAGGCACGATGCACCGTGGTGGTAATCCGGCTCATCGGGTTGGAGTAGTTGAAGACGGTAGCCTCGGGCGCATGCTCCATCACCTTGCCACAAATCTCAAGAATCGGGGGAATGATGCGCAGCGAATGGAACAACCCACCCGGCCCACCATTTTCACCATAGACCTGACCGATGCCATATTGCTGCGGGATTTTCCAATCCATATCCCAAAGCGCGAAACGATCACCGACTTCGATCGAGATGACAACGAAATCAGCCCCTCGCAGCGCTTTGGCAAGATCGCTTTCGACGCTAACATTCTGCTTCAGATTGTTTTCGGAAATGAAGGTGTTGGCGACCTCAGCGGTCTGCCTGGCAGCAGCTTCGTTGATGTCATTGAGGATGATCTCGGCTTCGGTCAGATAGGATGATTGGAACACATCCCCTAGCATCCCAGCCCCGAACTGCAGGCTACCTGCACCGACAAGTACAATCTTCATTGGCAAACTCCATTTTACCCGGCACCGCGCCGGGCACGCTATTGTGTTGATTGCGCTCTATTCAGGAGAGCGGTTTTTCATTTGGCCCAAATCTATGGATATGGTCGTCAATCGGGGCCAGTGAGACATTCTGGCCCAATCTTCCCGGGTTTTTCCCAGATTGGCGCACGATGACCGGCTCTTCAGCACCTATATCAATGAACAGAAAATGGTCGGACCCGAGATCCTCGGCGTGGATGACTTTTCCGGCCCAAAGACCGTTCCCATCGTCGACAATCTCCAGATGTTCAGAACGTATGCCCAAAGTGGTGCAATCGAAGGCTGCCGCAAACTTCCCCTTCAGGAAGTTCATTTTCGGAGAGCCGATAAACCCAGCGACAAAGACGGAGTTAGGCGCGTCATAAAGCTCCGCTGGAGTTCCAACCTGCTCCACCATACCGTCGCGCAGTACACAGATGCGGTCTGCCAATGTCATGGCTTCCACCTGATCATGCGTCACATAGACCATTGTTGCTTCATCCATGTCCTGATGCAGTTTTGCGATTTCCAACCTCGTCTGGACACGCAACGCGGCGTCCAGATTCGACAAGGGTTCATCAAAAAGGAAGACTCGAGGGTCACGAACGATGGCCCGCCCGATGGCGACTCGCTGACGCTGCCCACCAGATAACTGTTTGGGGCGTCGGTCCAGAAGATGTTCGATCTGTAGCAACGCCGCCGCTTTGCGTACACGTTCGTCCTGCTCTTGTTTGGACGTCTTGGCCAACTGCATTCCAAAGGCCATGTTGTCATAGACATTCATATGCGGGTAAAGTGCGTAGCTCTGGAACACCATGGCGATTCCGCGCCTAGACGGCAGCATGTTGTTGATTAACTCACCATCGAATGTCAGATCCCCACTTGTGATCTGTTCCAGGCCCGCAATCAGGCGCAAAAGTGTGGATTTGCCACAACCCGAGGGGCCGACAAAGACCATGAATTCGCCCTTTTTGATCTCCAGGTCGACGCCTTTGATGACTTCAACCGCGCCAAAGGACTTGCGCACAGCTTTGAGTTCGATATTTGCCATAAGGTCTCTCCGGTCAGCCTTTGACACCGCCGGCTGTTAGGCCCGCGACGATTTTTCTTTGGAATATCAGGACCAATATGATCAGAGGCACCGTCACGATGACGCTTGCTGCCATGATAGGTCCCCACGGGATTTCCTGCACCGTGGCCCCGGAAAGTAACGCAATAGCCACGGGTACAGTGCGTTGTGATTCCGAGATTGTGAATGTCAGAGCAAAGAGAAACTCGTTCCAGGCCCCAATGAAGGCGAGCAATCCGGTGGTGACAAGCGCTGGCCATAAGAGCGGCATAAAGACCCGGGTTATGATCACCCAAGGTGTGGCACCATCGACTATCGCGGCCTCTTCAATCTCGACAGGCAGATCACGCATGAAAGTGGTCAGCACCCAGACCGTGAACGGTAGGGTAAAGATGGTATAGGACAAGATCAGCGACCAAGGCCGGTTATAAAGACCCAGTATATTCACCAACTCATATAGCCCTGAAAGCACCGCAATTTGCGGAAACATCGAAACCCCGAGTATCGTCATCAGCAGCAGCCCCCGCCCGCGGAACCGGACACGTGCCAGCGCATAAGATGCTGTGACCGCTAACAAAAGCGCGAACCCAACTGTGGTCGACGCGATGAGGACAGAGTTTCCGACAGATCGCAGAAAACTGCGTTTACTCAGCACGGACTCGTAGTTTCCAAGTGAGAAAGTTTCGGGCAGCAGGTTCGGACAGAAGATCGCCGTGCCCGTCTCAAAACTGGTCATCACAGCATAGTAGAACGGGAAAATTGCAATCACGACAATCAGAATGATACCGGCGTAAAAAAGGACACTTTGCAAAAACGTGCGTTGCATTAGTTTTTCTCCCCGCTCAGATCAAGTTTGCTGAGCTTGATGTAAAGCAGGACGAACAGGGTGATAATCAGGAACAAAAGCGTCGACATGGCTGATCCCTCACCATAGTCGCCGAACTGTTGAATTTCACGGTAGCTGAGCACCGATATAGTGACGGTCGCTTCCGATTGTGGAGTCAGCAAATAAATCAGATCGAAGATACGCAACGCATCCAATGTGCGGAAGATCACCGCGACCATGATCGCAGGCCGAAGCAGTGGCAAAGTGATTTTGAAGAAAACCCGGATCGGATGGACACCATCCAGCTTTGCGGCCTCGTACATGTCGCGCGGAATCAATTGCAAGCCAGCCAGAATCAATAGCGCCATAAAGGGCGTCGTTTTCCAGACATCCACAATCAGAACCGCCAGCATCGCAGTATCGGAGGACGCCGTCCAAGCGATCGGCTCGCTGATCAAGCCGACGCCCATCATTATATGGTTGATGATTCCGAACTGGTCGTTAAGCATCCAACCCCACATCCGGGCTGAGACAACAGTCGGAATTGCCCAAGGAATAAGAATTGCCGCTCGAACCAGTCCGCGGCCCTTGAATTCCATGTTCAGGATCAAAGCAATTAGTAGGCCGAAGAAAGTCTCCAGCGCGACCGAAATTGCTGAAAACCGAACGGTGTTCCACACCGCATTCCACCAGCCTTCATCGACGAGAACACCACGCCAGCGGATCTCTCCATTGGACCGCACGCGACGCTCTAGATAATTTTCAAATCCGATCCATTCTGATTGTCCGTTGAATATTGTGTTTGCTGTGGCATCGGTAAAGGAAAAGCTGATCGAACGGAACAATGGCCAGGCGGCGACGAGCGCCAGCATGATTACCATCGGGAGAAGGAACATATAGGCGGCGCGAACTCGTTGCTGTTGCAGGTTCAGGTCTCTGCTCCGACTTCTGCCACCAGCGTCTGACGTCGACATATGCCCCTCACATTTTACTTGCATGAACCGGAATGGCCAAATAAATGCCGGGCGGATTATCCGTCCGGCATCGCAGTTTTAACAAAGATCAGTTTTCCAACACGTCTTCCAGGTCAACTTCCAGATCGGCCAGTGCGTCAGCAGCCGCTGCTTCGCCAGAAAGAACAGAATGCACCGCTGTGAAGAACAAGGTCGAAACTTCGTTATAATCCTGACGCGTCGGCGCTGATGGTCGTGGCACGGCCTGCAGGAACACATCTTTCCACTCTGGAATGATCGGCTGTGCCTCGGCGATCTCTGCATCCTCATAGAGACTTACTATCGTCGGCAGGGCTGATTCATTAATCGCTCGCTGCTTCTGTGCTTCCGGGCCAGCCAGGTACATGGCCAGAGAAATCGCAGCGTCCTGATTGTCAGAGTATTTGGAGACGGCCACGTTCCAACCACCCAATGTGGCGGCGGATGTGTCATGACCCTGACCAGTCGGCAAGGTGGTCACGTCAAACAATCCTTTGACTGCTGAATCCTCACCATTGCCAAGACCGTATGCATAAGGCCAATTACGCATGAATACAGCATTGCCGGTTTGCCAGACTCCGCGGGCCTCTTCTTCCTGATAGGCTAGGACGCCCTCGGGCGAGATTGTGCCCGGCCAAGTTGCGGCCAAGTCGATCGCGGCGATGGCGTTTTCGTTATTGATAGAGATGGTGCCATCGGCTTCGATGATCTGTCCGCCCCCAAAGGATTTTACCCATTCCAGCGCGTCACAGGTCAGACCTTCGTAGGCATTGCCCTGCCAGACAAAGCCCCAAAGATCGTCATCACCTGAGGCACGTTCGGCATCCTGAATCGCCTGAGCCATCTCGGTCAGTTCCTCCCAGGTGCTGGGCGGGGCGTCATATCCGTGTTTCGCCAGCAGATCGGTCCGATAGTACAATGCGGGAGCATCAGTAAAGATCGGCAGAGCCACCAGCTTGCCATCGACGGTCTGTGATTCGACGATTGATGGGAAATGTGATTTCATCAGATCACCCGCCGCCGCAGTCATATCAACGAAGTGGTCGGCCAATTGAGGAGCCCAGATCACATCAGTCTGATAGAGGTCCACATCACCATTGCCCGCGGCCAGCCACAGACGGTATTGGCCGAACTGATCGGTAGTGGATGACGGCATCGGAACCAGGGTCACTTTGTGGCCGGTGGCCTGTTCCCACGGGGCGACAAGCGCCTTAAAATTGTCGACTGCCGCACCTGTGGCACCTGAAACGTATGTGATTTCATCTGCAAGACTTGCCGTGACGCCAATCACAGCAACGGCGGCGGCGGTAGTGATCCTTAAAGCGGCGGTTCGCGTAAAACTGGCCATTATTATACTCCCTATTTTCTTTCTTGCACCGGCTGCAACTTCCAAGCTCATGCCAACGCTATTTCAGTCCACTATGCTTGAAAAATACGAATTTCCGGCTATCGTATAGAGAAAATCTATACCTAACAGCAGGCCGGTGTTTATGGAGCGCGGACTACATCAATTTTTCGCCGTTGCAGAGACGGGTAGTATTTCGGCCGCAGCAAAACGACTGAACGTAACCCAGCCTACAATTACAGTGAATATCCGTAACCTCGAGGAAAAGTATCAAGTACCGCTGTTTGAACGTAATCCGCGTGGCATGGTTCTGACACCGTTCGGATCGATCCTGTTTGAAAAAACCCGGATCATGGCGCGCTTGGAGGCGCAGGCGTCAAGAGAGATCGAGAATCGCCGCCTTGGCGCGGGGCAACTCATCGGGATTGGATGTGGGCATGCCTGGTGGCCGTTGTTTGTTCGTGAGGCGGTCGAAAACTTGTCCAATGACATGCCGAGTATATCGGTGAGCGTGGAAAACGGCAGCAACCTCCATTGCATGTGGAAGCTTCTTGCGGGTGAGGTAATGCTATCTGTGGGGCATCGCATTCCAAACCTTGCCCCCGGCGTAGGTGCTGAGTTCACATCGCTTTTTCGTGTGACAGAAGGTCATTTCGTCGCCAAGGGTCACCCCCTTCTTGCCCGAAATTGCACTATTGATGATTTGGCTGGACTCTACTGGATCAACAGTGTGCCGACGGACCGGCAGTACAGCGAAATCCTGACAGTGAGCGAGGACAACAAGTACGAACGTATCTCCAATTTGTCAGGTTGTCCCACATACTCATCCAATTCCCTTCTGACCTGTGCGGACATGGTCCGACAGACTCAAGGCTACATTGTCTTTCCTCTGGACATGGCCGCCAAGCTCGAAGAACTTGGCCTAGTCCCGCTGCTATTGGAAGATGAGCCGGACAGGAACGAGGTCGGTATCTATGTCCTGTCTGAACGCCAAAAGGACCCGACTCTGGTGAGTTTAGTGGACTGTATTTCGGCTTCGGCCAAGCACTATGTTTCGACACGGCGTAACGAAATCCTCAAAGGTTTTTAGTGCGGGTATTCAGACCCATTCAAAATTTATCAGGTGGTCAAACTTCGGGCTGTCGACAAAACCACCGCTGCGCTTAGAAATATGAATGTGATTACCCGCGCTACTGGCGCGAAATTGATTTCAAACCAAGAAGCACGGCTGCGCCTATCATAAAACCGCCGCCGATACGCTCAACCCACACGCGCGAATTTCCTCTGAATCGTGCGACAATCCAACTCGAACCGAGACCATAGGCCACTAAAAACAGACCATCCACGATGAGGTAAGTCGCTGACAAAATCAGAAACTGAGACCAGAAATCGGCATCCGCCGCGATGAATTGTGGGAAGAGCGCGGCAAAGAAGACCACGGCTTTAGGGTTCGCGGCAGACGCCAGGAAACCTTGAAGCCATAGGGTTTTCAGCGATGGTATCTCGCGGGAAGATTGGTAACCTGTTTCATCTGGTTTGGCGTGTCGGATCATCCGAATGCCCAGCCAGATCAGATATGCGACACCTGCCCATTTGATAACAGAGAGTGCCGTTGCTGAAGCCGCAATAATCACTGCGAGCCCCAAACCAGCAGCCAGCATTTGAAGCGTATTTGCGGAAAGATCGCCTATGGCGGTTGCGAGCGAACGCTTGAACCCATGTGCACCGCTATTCGATAGCATTAGCAGTTGGCTTGGCCCAGGTGTACTCATTAAAGCCAGAACCGTTAGCAGATATGCTGTCCAAATCTCGATTGGCATACGTTTAATTCTCTTCCGTCGGAGTTACTCTTTCTACATCTGCACCGAGATGCTAGGCTGCCTTTGCTTTTCCAACAACCCTTGGTGATCACCGACGCCCGCTCTTGGCACCTTGATCCGTTCACACAGGTCGACCATTTTGATGTGTGGGCTGCCTAACGCTAGTGCTTTTGGATCCAAACTGGCTAGTTACTAAAGCCCAGCCTATCGCAGCGAGATGTATATGAAGTCAGTGCCTCGACCAGGCGGTGGGTGTCCTTAACCGAACCAACCGTGATCCGCAAGGCACCCTTGCCGTCGGGCCAAGGTATGTGCTGCACAGAGATATTCTGCCTGTTCAAAGCTTCGACTACTTTCTCAGAATACCACGGTCCACGCATCGTCAGGAAATTAGCAAAGCTGGGTAGTGTGCGAAAGCCAAGTGCCTGCACCCGCAGCGCCAAACTGGCCCGTTCCGAGATGACTTGTTTCAGAACCTTTCTCAGGTAGCTATCATCACGCATAGCTTCGGTAGCGGCGGCGATGGCCGGGCGGTTGACATTAAAACCGGGCCGCAACCGCCAAAGTGCATTGTGAACGGCCCCATCGTTGGTCAACGCATAGCCGATCCGCAGCCCGGCAAGGCAATAGGCCTTGGAAAAGGTCCGGGTGACGACCCATGGTCCCGCACGGTCAGCCAAGACAGTCAGCACATCCGGCCCGCCACCGGCCTGCGCGAATTCGTGATAGGCTTCATCCACGACCAGCAAGATATCTTCTGGCACCCCATGCGCGGCAACGGCGAGATCCTCCGCTCCCAGCATTGCGCCGGTCGGATTGTTGGGTGTGCACAGATAAAAAAGCCGGGTGTCGGGAGTGATTGCGGCCAGCATCGCGGCCACATCGTTGCTACCATCTGCGCGAAGCGGCACCTCGACCAGCCGTCCGCCGGCGATCTGCACGCCTTTACCAATTGTCGGAAAACTCGGGGTCGGCATCACTGCCGTCTTTCCTTCGTCGATTGCCAGAAGCGCCAATGCCACGAGTATCTCGTCGCTGCCATTGCCGAAACTGATCCGCTCCACTGAAATGCCGGTCCGATGGCTGATTTCATCCGCCAGTGCGGTGCATCCGTGATCGGGGTAGCGATTTGCCTCGGTCAGCGCTGTCCGAGCTGCATCCAGAGCTCTGGGAGACGGAGGCAAATAGGTTTCGTTCAGGTTCAGCCGCGACACCCCGGTTGGTGGCCATCCGCCGGGTTCGGCGATGGCTGGCGGCGACGGGAAGGTGATGTCGCGAATCCTTTTGATAGGAATGGACATTCGATGCTCCGGTCAACTGTGGTTCCAATCATCCGGGTCTTCGGATTTGTTAGGGGACAGGCCAAGAATATCACCCTTAGTCGAACAACCCAACCCGAGAACCGTGCGGTTTGCGTAGTTGAAATAGGCCGAGACCTGATTAATCTCGAGGATCTCGCCATCGGAATATCCGGCAGCGCGCAGCCGCCCGATGATCTCTTCGGCCAGGCCGCCGGGGTCACGGGTCAATTGGCGCGCATAGTCCATCGCCAGTTTTTGCGCCTCATCCAGCGGGGCATAGGCAATGTCGCGCGCCTCAATCGCCGCGCGGATGCCATCGGCCTTCGTGTCATCCCCCAACAGCCGTTTCAGCCCAGCAAAGTGGTGATCGACGCAATAGTCGCAATCATTCAGGCGGCTGACCCAGACACCAAGAGTTTCCAGAAACCACTTTGGGATGGTATTTCCGGTATGATGCAGCACATATTTATAAATCGCCATATGCCCCTCCATCGTGTGGGGTCGCAGGCTGTGGGTCATCATAATGTTGTCGACATTATTGCCGGGGCCTTTGACCCGGTCGTAAAGCATCTTCAATTTGCCGTCGGCGTCATCATAAGCGATCGTTTCAATCCATGCCATTTTGGTTTTCCTGTTCTGTCTGATAACTGGCCCCGATGGGCTCTGAGATGAGCGTGCTTAGCGCATTGGCTTTGAGAAGCTTTGTGGCTCTTTCGATATCAGGAGCCATGAAGCGATCCTGTTCGAAAGAGGGTATCTTTTCACGCAGCCTGCGTATGGCAGCTTGCAACACTGGCGTCGTTTTCAGAGGTGCGTGGAACTCTAGCCCCTGCGCTGCTGTCATCCACTCAATCGCAACGATGCTCCGGCAGTTTTCGGCCATATCGCCCAGACGGCGTGCGGCATAGGTCGCCATCGAGACATGGTCCTCCTGATTGGCTGAGGTCGGGATGCTGTCAACGCTTGAAGGATGGGCCAGCGCCTTGTTTTCTGAAACCAGCGCTGCAGAAGTAACCTGCGCCATCATGAAGCCAGAGTTCAGCCCGCTCTCCGGTGCCAGAAAGGCGGGCAAACCGGACAACGATGCATCGACCATCATCGCCTGCCTGCGTTCCGAGATCGAACCGATTTCTGCAAGCGCCAGCGCGATATTGTCCGCCGCCATTGCGATCGGCTCTGCGTGGAAATTGCCACCCGACAGGATCTCTCCTGTATCGGCAAAAACAAGGGGATTGTCGCTGACAGAATTGGCCTCACGCGTGATCACTTGTGCCGCGAAGTCAAGCTGGTCAAGACACGCGCCCATCACCTGCGGCTGGCAGCGCAGGCAATAAGGGTCCTGGACCTTTTCGCAATTCAGATGAGAGGCCCGCACCTCGCTGCCATCAAGCAGCCGTCGATAGACAGCAGACACGGTTTTCTGCCCCTCCTGGCGGCGTAACGCGTGAATGCGAGCGTCAAACGGCGTAGTGGAACCTTTGCAGGCGTCAACACTCAACGCACCGGTCACAAGGGTAGAGCGCAGAAGATCTTCGGCGGCGAAAAGCCCTGCAAGTGCGAGCGCGGTTGATACCTGCGTGCCATTTATCAGGGCGACGCCCTCTTTGGGCCCAAGTGTAATGGGTTCACGGCCAAGGGTTGCCAGCGCTTCGGCGGCGGGCATAGGTGTACCCCTGACCCGCATCTCTCCTTCGCCCATCATCGCTGCAGCCATATGCGAAAGCGGCGCCAGATCGCCGGAGGCACCGACCGAGCCCTTGGATGGAATGGCAGGCAGCACATCGTTTTGTGCCATTTCAAGCATCAGTTCGATGACAGACCACCGAATGCCTGAATGCCCCTGCCCCAGCGCGTTGGCCTTCAGCACAAGGATGAGCCGCACAATGTCATCCTCAAGCAACGGCCCCGTCCCAACCGAATGGGACATGATCAACCGGCGTTGCAATTCGGTGATTTGATCCGCTTCGATCCGCACATGCGCCAGTTTGCCAAAGCCCGTATTGACACCGTAAACTGGCTTTCCTTTATTCAGGATTTCCATGACTGATTTTTGGCACGCTCGAACACGTTCTGCGGCACCCAGTCCGAAGCAGATCGAGATACGTCCCTCGTAAACCCGGCGCAGATCGGCGAGCGTGAGCCCACCCGGGATAACTTCGATGTTTGGCACCGTTTGGTTGTTCATATTGCCTATCCCAGAAGCAGCGAGTCGTCGGCCAACTCTTCACCCTGTTCGCGCCTGAACAGTTCGAGCAGGTCGGCAACTTCCATTGCGCTGCGCTCAGCACCGTCTGCGTCGAACACAATATTACCCCGGTGGAACATAATTGTCCGTTCACCGGTGTGAAGCGCTTGCGCCATCGAATGGGTAACCATCACAGCCGTTAGCTTAAGCTCATCAACAATCTTCTTGGTGAGATCGAGTACGAATTCGGCTGTTTTGGGGTCGAGCGCTGCGGTATGTTCATCCAACAAAAGGACCTTTGTGTCGCCAGTCGCCGCCATGAGCAACGAAACCGCCTGACGCTGGCCGCCGGACAACAGACCCACTTTGTCATCAAGCCGGCTTTCTAATCCGAGACCAAGCACTTTAATCTGCTCAGCAGTTTTCTCACGCATGTTCGGTCCGACGGCAAAACGTAACCCACGCGGGTTGGTGCGCCCATGCGCCAGCGCGAAGTTTTCGAGAATCGACAGGTCTTCGCAGGTGCCCATCTTGGGGTCCTGAAACACCCGGCTCAGCATCTTGGAGCGTTTGTAGACGGGCCATTTCGTTACATCCTGCCCATCGACGGTGACATGGCCCATTTCGATCGGCGTCAGCCCGGCAATAACATTCAGACAGGTGGACTTTCCCGCACCGTTGGAGCCGATGATCGTCAGGAACTCACCCTTCGGAACCTTCAGATCGACCCCTCGCAAAGCACGGGTTTCCAGTGGTGTGTCTTTGTTGAAGGTGACATGAACCTCAGACAGCTCGATCATTTTTTACCTCCCTTGCGGCGCGCCGATCTAAGGGAGCCGCTCTGCTGCGCGATCAGGGCAATAGCAACAAGAAGTGCCGTGACCATCTGCACGTCAGATGCCTGAAACCCAAGGAAATCCGCATTGAGCGCGAGCGCCACTGCAAGCCGGTAAAGAACCGCCCCGACGAGGCAGGCAAAGGTTGCCAGAAAGATCGTACGCGAAGGCAGTATCGACATACCAACAATCACCGATGCTAACCCGACGATGATCACACCAATCCCCATATAGGCATCAGCGGCACCGAATATCTGCGCAAACAATGCACCTGCGATCCCAGTCAGTGCATTGGCAACCCCAACCCCATAAAGCTTCATATTGCCGACATTCACGCCATTGGCTTCAGCCATCGCCGGGTTGGCACCCGCGGCGCGCATAGAAATGCCCCAGCCTGTCGCCAGAAACGCATCTAGGACAAGCTTCACCATGAACACAAAGATCCCTAGGAAAATCGGGTTGATAACATAGCCGGGCAGCCCGAACCCTTCGAAAGAAGTAAATACGGTGTCCACCATCAAAAGCGGCTTGTTCGGGCCGCCCATGATCCTGAGGTTGATCGAATAAAGCGAGATCGCCAAAAGGATACCGGCCAGAATATGCAGAATCCGGAACCGGACATTGAGCAGCGCGGTGGCAAACCCGGCGATAAACCCGGCGGCACCAGCGGCAAGCGTTGCAAGCCAGGGGTTCCAGCTGGCCGCGACAATCAGCGTCGCTGCAACGGCGGCACCAAGAGGAAAGCTGCCCTCAACCGTCAGATCGGGAAAGTCGAGGATTTGAAACGTGAGATAAGCACCAAGCGCGACGATACCGAAGATGAAACCGGTTTCGAGAGTTCCAAGGATTTCATAAAGAGACATGAGGGGAGCATTCGTGTAATTGGGCTTTGGTCGCCGTTGAGAGGAAAGTCAGATAGGTCAAGCGGAGTTCTGCGGATCAGGTTTGACAAGCAGAATGCTGGCATCCGCAGCGCGCCAACGCTGTCCACGCAGCGCCGCATATTCCGAAGAATTATACCACGATAGCGCCTGTGCCTTGTCTGGAAACTCTAGGATCACGACGCGGTCGCAAGTCGCAGTGCCTTCCAGCACTTCTATGTCGCCAGTGCGAACAACATACCGCCCGCCATATTGGGCCACCGTTTCCGGCGCGGCCTCCATATAGCTGGTCATCAGTTCGGCGTCATTGATGTCAACGCGCGAGACAACGAAGGCTGGCATTTTGCTTCTCCTGCAAGGCACCGAAGTGATACCGCCCACCACAAGCGGGCAGTGCCAATGGCTTTACTCAATAACTTCGGTCGCCCGCGCCATGACCGAGTCGGGCAGCGAGATGCCCATGCGTTCGGCCGCGCCCGGATTGACCACAACCTTGAACTCGTCAAGCACTTCATAGGCGATGACAGCGTCGATCTCTCCGACAGGCTTGCCATCCAGAACGTCGGCAGCCATATCGCCAGCCACACGGCCAACGCCAACATAGTCAAGCCCGACTGACGCGATCACGCCACGTTCCACAGCGCCGGTTTCCCCCGCAAAGACGGGCAGATCAACATCCTGTCCGATCTTCACAATAGCCTCCAGCGCGGCGACAATCGTTGTGTCATTGGGAACATAGATCGCGTCCACCTCGCCAACCAACTTGCGCGAGGCAAGGATCACTTCGTTGGTTGTTGGTGCCGGGCTTTCCACCACTGTGATCCCACGCTTGGCGCCTTCTTCCTTGACCCAGCCAAGTGTTGCGACTGCATTGTCCAATCCGGGGTTGTAGATAAAGCCAAGCGTTGCCAGCCCGGGAATGATTTCCTGAAACATATCCAATTGGGCACCGATCGGTGCCGCATCGGACACGCCGGTTACATTCGCGCCGGGTTGCTCATATTGCGCGATCAGGCTTGCGGCGACGGGGTCAGTCACCGTTGCAAAAACAATCGGGATCTCCGAGGTGGCTGCAACCATCGCCTGCGAGGTCGGCGTTGTGATCGGGATGATTACGTCCGGTGCAGCACCCACGAATTTTTTTGCGATTTGCTGTTGGGTCGGCATGTTCCCGTTGGCGTTCTGATAGTCCACCGTCAGGTTTTCACCCTCGACGTATCCACGATCCGCCAGTGCGGAAAGGATGCCGTCTCGCGTTTCGGTCAACGCTGGCACCTCGACGATCGTTGATATTGCGACGGATTTGTTTTCGACCTGTGCAATGGCAGCGGTGGACGCGATAGCAAGCGCCAGCGACGTCAGTGTGGTCCTAATATATTTGTTCATCTGATCCTCCCTTTAGAAGCCTAAACGTTCCGGATGGGTGTTCGGATAAGCCCCGATCTTTTGTTACGAACCGATTGACCTGCCCTGATTTATAGTATTTCATATTGTGGGCATGATGCACATATAACGGGCAGTAGATGATGGAAGTCAAGACAGATTCTCAAGCAGGTGTTGCTCTGGTCGCTAAAGCTTTCCAGATCTTGGACCTATTTCAGCCCGATAGTCGCACTTGGTCTCAGGCCGAGATCATTCGGGCGACAGGATTGAATCGTTCTACTGTGAACCGTTTAGTGCGCTTCCTTGCCGTACAGGGTTATTTGACTCAGATGGCACAATCTGGTCGGTATTCTCTGGGGCTAAGCGCGATCGAACTCGGCAACCGCGCCAATGCCGGGTTCGATCTGCGCGCCATTTGTCAGCCAGCGATGGAAGAGCTTGCTGCCGAAGTAAATGAAACCGTGGTGCTAAGCGCGCTTGATACAGGCAAGATGGTCGCCACATGCATAGATCAGATCGAAGGGCGAAGAGAAGGGTTGCGGGTCTTTGAAAGAATCGGATCGACCTTCCCTCTGCATGCCGGGGCGGGGCCGAAGGCGATACTTGCGTTTTTGCCGGAAGACCTTCGTATCAATTGTATTCAAGGTGTTCTGGAACGTTTCACTGCTAACACGCTGACCACGCCAGCAGCGCTTTCAGACGATATCTTGCAGATCCGTGCACGTGGCTATGCTCTGTCAGACGCAGAGACATACGAGGGCACGATTGGTATCGCCGCCCCCATCCTTGGCCCTGCTGATATCGTAATCGGAAGCATCGCTGTTGCCTTGCCTCAGCACCGGGCGACGTCAGATGTGGTAGACGATATCGCCAACAGAATCTCTATTACCACCCGTACGGTGTCCGGAATATTGAACGGTGACCAGCAATGACGGACCACCCAAAGATCATGCAGTGCTGGGTTGCCGAGGACGCCCCTGGTGTGGCGAATTTGAAACTCACATCCCGCCCTGTCCCCTGCGCAAGCCCTGGCAGGATGATAATCAAGGTTGTCGCTGCTGCGCTTAACTTCTCCGATATTCTAATGATCAACAGCGCTTATCAGGTCCGGCCTCCGCGACCATTTGTTCCAGGGCAGGAAGTCGCCGGTGTAGTGGTTCGAGTTGATGAAGGATCACGCTGGAAGGTCGGGGATCGCATAACAACAAAAGTTTATTGGGGCGGGTTCGCAGAATATGCAGAGGTACGGGAAGATATGGCGATTCCGGTCCCTTCCGGTATGCAGTTACAGCATGCCGCCGCATTGCCAGTGGTTTACACAACTTCAATGGTGGCCCTACATCATAGCGTTTCGGTAAGTGAAGACGATACGGTGCTTGTTCATGCTGCGGCTGGTGGTGTTGGCCTTGCCGCGGTCGAAATTGCCCATGCCGCGGGGGCTACTGTCATCGCAACAGCAAGTAGTCACTTCAAACGCGAGTTGGCACGAAAGCATGGTGCCGATCATGCAATTAATTACACTGAAGCCGATTGGAAAGACCGGGTCAAGTCCCTGACAAATGACAACGGGGCTACGATCATCGTCGATCCAGTCGGCGGGGACGTGGCAAGGCAAAGTATGCGTTGCATCGCACGCTACGGCACCTTGCTGATTGTCGGCTTCGCCTCTGGGGACATCGCGGAATTGCCCACAAACCAACTATTGTTGAAAAGCGCGAGCGCGACCGGTGTTCTATGGGATCATGACAAGGATCCTGCGATGATCGCATCTATGACCGACCGGCTCACCACACTGCTTATAGCTGGTAAAATCAATCCAGTCGTGAACGCTGACTATAGCCTAGCTGACCTTCCGCGCGCGCTCAATGATCTCGAAAATCGAAAGACGGTCGGCAAGATCGTACTTTGTCTGTAGATGAGAGGCGTATTCAAGTGAACGGATCAGGCCCGCTGCACGGCATACGCATACTGGATCTGACGCGAGTCATGTCAGGGCCTTACTGCACGTCGATGCTTGCCGATCTCGGTGCCGAAGTGATCAAAATCGAAATGCCCCGTGTTGGAGATGAGGCCCGGCATTTCGGTCCTTATCAGGAGGATGAAAGCACCTATTTCATGATGCTGAACCGCTCGAAGAAGAGTGTGACAGTCGACATGAAAGATCCGCGCGGACAGGATATCGTCAGGGGGCTTGTCCCCGTATGCGACGTGATCGTCGAAAATTTCCGCCCCGGAGTGATGGATCGACTTGGACTCGGGGTGGAGGTGGTGCGTGCGCTCAACCCCAACATTATCTATGCAAGCATATCTGGCTTCGGGCAGGACAGTCCGCTGAAGAATTGGCCGGCTTTTGATCTGGTAATTCAGGCAATGAGCGGGCTGATGAGCCTCACCGGCCCAAAAGGTGGCCCCGCCACCGCCGTAGGCGAATCCATAGCGGATGTTTGCACTGGTATGTTTGCGGCCTTTGGTATCGTATCGGCGCTTTTTGAGCGCGAACGTAGCGGCAAAGCAGGCAGCATCGACGTGGCCATGCTCGATTCAATGCTGGCCATGCAACTGACCGGTTTGTCGCGGCAGCTTTATTCCGGGGACACACCGAAACCCGTCGGCAATCGCCATCCTGTCACCTATCCAGTAGACAGTTTTTCCACACGCGACGGCGATATCGTGATGGTTTGTTTTTCACAAGCGGCCTTTGCTGCGCTGGCTGAACTGATGGAGCAACCCGAGCTTGCCGACGATCCGCGTTTCAAAACCAACGACGCTCGCAACCAGAATGAGGATGAACTGCGCAATCTGATTGCCAACTGGGTTGCGTCGCAGGAGCGGGATCGTCTTGTCGAGACACTGCAATCCGCTGGTATCCCCGCAGGGCCAGTATGGTCGCTAGAGGATGTAACGCACTCGGACCATGCGGCCAGTCGCGCGCTGGTGACTTCCGGTCGACACACGAAATTCGGCGACGTCCCACTGGTGCCACAGCCGGTGAAATTCGACGGAATCTCGCATGACGGCGGTGGGTTTGTCCCCACATTGGGAGAGCATACAGAAGAGGTTCTTCACTCCCTTCTGGCCCTTGATGAAGCGGAAACTGAGGAGCTGAAGGAAGCCGGAATCATCTGATCGGAGAGAGTATGAACACCGAAATGAAGAATACACGGGTCATCCGGTCGCCAATCGGAACCGAACTCAACGCCAAAAGTTGGCAAACCGAGGCACCGCTGCGTCTTTTGATGAACAACCTCGACCCGGATGTGGCCGAGCGTCCGCAAGATCTCGTGGTTTATGGTGGTATCGGCCGCGCAGCGCGAAACTGGGAATGCTTCGATGAGATCGTTCGACAATTGAAAGTACTTGAAAATGATGAAACACTGCTTGTCCAGTCGGGCAAACCTGTGGGGGTGTTGCGCACGCACCGACGAGCACCGCGCGTACTGATCGCCAATGGCAATCTGGTCCCGCGATGGGCGACTTGGGAAAAATTCAACGAGCTCGACCGGCTTGGCCTCACGATGTATGGCCAGATGACTGCCGGATCATGGCTATACATCGGCAGTCAGGGCATTGTTCAGGGCACGTTTGAAACATTTTCAGAAATCGGCCGCCGCCATTTTGGGGGTGAAACCGCGGGCCGCCTTGTTGTCACGGGCGGTCTAGGCGGCATGGGCGGCGCACAGCCGCTTGCCGCAACCATGGCCGGGTTCAACGCAATTGTAGTTGAGTGCCAGCCTTCGAAGATCGAGTTTCGCCTGCGGTCGGGTTACCTCGACACCAGCGCCGATACGCTGGACGACGCGCTGACAATGATTGAAGCGGCCAATAAGAAAGGCAACGCTCTGTCCGTCGGGCTACTTGGCAATGTGGTGGATGTTCTGGAAGAGATGAAGGCGCGCGAACTGGTGCCGGATGTACTGACCGATCAGACATCGGCCCATGATCCGGTGCACGGATACCTGCCGCGCGGTTGGACAATAGCGCAATGGGAGACGCTTCAGGTTTCCGACCCAGTGATTGTTACCAATGCAGCCAAAGACACAATCGCCGAGCATGTCGCGCTGATGGTGGGCTTTCAGGATCGTGGTTCGATCGTTCTGGAATATGGCAATAACCTGCGCGCGATGGCCAAAGAGGCAGGGGCCGAGAATGCGTTTGGCTTTCCAGGCTTTGTCGAAGCCTATGTGCGCCCACTCTTTTGCAAGGGAAAGGGGCCGTTCCGCTGGGTCGCGCTTTCGGGGGAGCCGGAAGATATCTACAAAACCGACGCCAAGGTGCGCGAGTTGATGCCCGATGACAAATTTCTGCACCTCTGGCTCGACAAGGCGCACAAACATATCAAATTCCAGGGGCTGCCGTCGCGTATTTGCTGGGTTGGGCTGGGGGATCGAGACCGGCTGGGACTTGCCTTCAACGAGATGGTGCGGACGGGCGAATTGAGCGCGCCGGTTGTCATCGGCCGCGATCATATGGACAGCGGCTCAGTTGCGAGCCCGAACCGTGAAACTGAAGGGATGAAGGATGGTTCCGATGCCATTTCTGATTGGCCGATCCTGAATGCGCTGCTGAATTCCGCCAACGGCGCGACCTGGGTTTCGTTTCATCACGGCGGCGGCATGGGCATGGGCTTTTCGCAGCATTCGGGTATTGCACTTCTCGCCGATGGTAGCGCTGAAGCCGACGAGATGATCGCACGAACCCTATGGAATGATCCGGCGACCGGGGTCATTCGACATGCGGATGCAGGCTATGAAAGCGCAATTGACTGTGCTGCCGACCACAAACTCATCCTGCCAATGAGGCGAGGTAGCAGTCACAGTTAGCGCCAGACCCGCAACGTGATATGTTATCAAGATATCTAAGTTTCAGCGGAGACCCGACATGCTGCTCGCCCTAGCTTGACGAACCGTTCGCCTGATAGCCTCAAATGATACGCCTCTATTCTTCACTCTGCAGTATGTATTGTCTTCGCGTGTCCACACTCAACTTCGTGACATCAGGCCTAGAATAATGTCCCGACAAGTCGAAGTTTTGCCGTTCGCGGCGCACGTTCGCGTGGTCGAGGGTCGCGATCAAAAGGTCTTCTTGATCGGTGACGGGCTCAACAATCCAAGCTCCATCGGGCCCGACAATTGCTGATCCGCCATTCGCTAGAACGTCGGGGCAATTCTTCAGCATCGCAGCGGCGGGATTATCTCGCGGGATGTCTGATTTTTGCAGCATGCCTGAGACCGAGATGACGTAGCTGCGCCCCTCTTTGGCTAAAAACTGCGTGATGTCGCCGGTGTTGTGCAGCCCGCCGGGCCAAAGGGCGACGTGCAGATCCTCGCCTTGGGCGTAAAGGGCGGTACGCGGCAGGGGCATCCAGTTTTCATAGCAGTTCAGACTGCCAACCGTAAACGCCCCGACTCCGTGGACCTGTAATCCATGGCCATCGCCGGGCGCCCAGACCAAACGCTCTTCATAGGTGGGCATCAGCTTACGATGAACCGACGCGATTTGACCTGCGGCTGTGATGTGGACGCGGGAACAGTAGAGGCTGTGACCCCCGCGATCGGCGGGTCGCTCGACAATACCTAATATGACCGAGATATCTTGATCCTGCGCGATCTTACAAATTGGTTCAAGATGGCCAGCTTCAATCTGCACGCCCTGATCAAGGTAATGCGCAAAGATGTCTTTTTGGTGATCAGAGTTAAATCGCGCGCCGTCGGTGTGTTCGATCCAAAAGGGGTATCCAGGGACAAGTGCCTCTCCGAAAACAACCAGCGCACAGCCTTCTGCTGCTGCTTTCTTGACCCAGTCTGTAACTTTTGCCAGCGTGGCGTCACGTTGCAGCCAAACCGGTGCAATCTGCGCCGCTGCAACTTTTAAGTGATTGTCAGACATCCCATCACTCCTTGGCTTATTTCCCCGGCCAGTCTTCGCGTTTGTGACAGGCGATTGCTCTCCGGTTCATGACGCGGTGCTCGATCATTTTTATCGTATTCGTCTTATCACACTACAGAAATCTACGCCTTCTCGGTCATGAAGGTTTCGAATTTGTTCTGAACGCCGTCCATCTGTTTTGCATTTGGCAAAGGGTCGATACGTTGAGTGATCACGGGCCAGCTTTCGGCAAAATTCCGGTTGCGTTCCACCCATTCTTCCGTCCCTGGTTCTGTGTCAGCGCGGATCGCGTCGGCGGGGCATTCGGGTTCACACACGCCACAATCAATACATTCGTCCGGGTGAATGACCAGCATCGTTTCGCCTTCATAGAAACAATCCACTGGGCAGACCTCCACACAGTCTGTGTATTTGCAGGCAATGCAATTGTCGGTCACCACATAGGTCACAGAGTTTCCAATCGTAGATTAGGTGCCCTGGCCAGGAAGACGCATCCTCCGAAACAAAGTTGTGCACAAATGGCCAGGGCTGTGATGTGATTCGGAACCAGCCCGAAACACATCAGGAGGATCTATTCAGCCACCGTCAGTATTTCGGACAACGGCTTCTTTATTTTCGCGACGGCAGGAACTTTTGCGTCCTCTGACGGGTGCCCTACGGCCACGATCATAATTGGCTTCTCCGAGGCAGGGCGACCGAGCATTTCATTGAGAAACTTCATCGGGTTGGGTGTATGCGTAAGCGATACCAGTCCAGCGTGATGCAGCGCAGCTAACAAAAACCCACAAGCTATCCCGGTGCTTTCCGGGACATAATAGTTCTTAAAGCGGGCACCATCATCAAACTCTCCCCATTTCTGAGCAAAAACCACGATTAACCATGGAGCATCTTCCAAATGTGGCTTGTGATCGTTGGTGCCAATCGGCTCCAGCGCCTTCAGCCATTCGTCCCCGGCACCACCATCATAGAACCGACGCTCCTCTTCTTCGGCTGCATCCCGGATGCGTTTCTTGAAGGCCGGGTCCGAGACCGCGACGAAGTGCCATGGCTGGTGATTGGCGCCGGAGGGCGCAGTTCCGGCGGTTCGGATGCAGTCTTCAATCACCTCGCGCGCGATCGGCCGGTCGGTGTAATCGCGCACCGTGTGACGGCGCTTCATCTTGTCATAAAAGGCCTGCGCCTCAATCAGCATCTCTTCATCTGTCAACGACACCCGGTCGGGCAGATCGACCGGTTCATACTCGATATTCTCACGTGCAAACATGCGCGATCTCCTTAGTCTTGTTGTCTTCGTTTTGTCGCCTGACCAACCGTGCGCGGTTTGGAAAAGTTAGCCTCTGGCTGAAGTGTTCCTGTCGGGTTTGGTGCACCACTTGTGAACGCGGCATCCCAATCCCCAAGTTTTTCGGCACGGTCGTCCCAGTCCTGAAGGCGTTCCTGATCGCGGTACATGACAAAAGGCCGCAATGTACTTTCGAAGAAATCTACCTGTTCATGCGTCCGGAACTGACTGGGCTGATAGCCGTTCCAGTGCAGGCATTGCGATAAGGGACGGCGATAACGGCGGTCCTGACTGGCCGCGGGCACTCCAATTGGGATGGTCCCATAGGCTTTCATCCACTCAGGGTACCCCAACAGGTCCGAGAGCTCTTTGTTGGTGATGTCTTCACCTCCACCCGAGAGCCAAGCAGAGGTCAGCCCTTCTGCTGCAACGCCAAGCTGGATGTTCTGAATGGCTGCCCCTAGTGAACAAAGGTAGATGGCTTCGTTGTTGTCGCGATATTCTTCTTCCCAGCCATCGGAGGTAGGTTGGGGAAAACAAACTTTCCAGCGCGGATCACCCAAGACAATCACAATGGCAACCGTGTTCGCCAGATAGGTTTTTTTGACAGCCGGGAAACCTTTTGCGTGGTCCACCAATCGTTGAGCCTGACGCAGAAAAACCTCAGTGACACTATCGCGCAATTCGGGCTTGTCGATCACAAGGAATTCAAAGCACTGAGTATTTGCCCCCGAAGGCGCCCAGCGTCCGCAATCGACGATGCGTTCAAGTGCGCTTCGATCAACGACCTTGCCGGCTTCGAATTTGCGTACGCTTCTGCGCTTGCGGATCACATCCTGGAATAATTCTTCGACCATCTGAGTCTCCTTTTCCACCCAGAGGTTAAGGATTCTCGCAACAGCTAGCATTCCTCATTGGTGAGGATTGAGAAAACAACTTCATCGCTCATTGTGAAAGCGCGTGATGTAAAAATGGAAACTTAAAATGAATGATTTATCGGGGTTGGACCTTGATCCACAGAACCCACCCAAAGGCTTTAACGCAGTCAAAGTGACAGAGGTAAAGCACTATACAGACAGGCTTTTCTCATTCAAAACCGAGCGCCCGGCTTCATTCCGTTTCCGCTCAGGAGAATTTGTGATGATAGGCCTGCGTGTCGATGGAAAACCGCTCGTCCGCGCCTATTCCATCGCTTCGCCAAACTGGGAGGATCATCTGGAATTCTATTCGATAAAAGTGCCTGACGGCCCGCTCACCTCGCGCCTTCAGAACATCAAGGTTGGCGATCATATTCTGATGCGTTCTAAACCAGTTGGCACACTTGTGTTTGATGCGTTGCTGCCTGCAAAGAGGCTCTTTCTGCTCTCAACCGGCACAGGGATCGCCCCTTTCGCCAGCATCATCCGTGATCCCGAGGTTTATGAGAAGTTCGACGAGGTTTTCCTGCTTCACACCTGCCGGGAAGTTGCAGAACTACAATATGGAATTGATCTTGTGCAATCGGTTCATGACCATGAATTTCTGGGCGAAATGGCGCTGAACAAACTACACCATCTGCCCTCTGCAACGCGTGAACCGTTTGCGAACACGGGCCGGATCACCGATTGGATCAAAGACGGGCGATTTGCGGAATTTGCCGGTGGCGATCTGACACCCGACACGGATCGGGTGATGATATGTGGTTCAATGGCAATGCTGCAAATGTTGAAATCCTGTTGCGAGGATCGCGGCTTTGTCGAAGGATCAAACTCCGAACCGGGACAGTTCGTCATTGAGAAGGCATTTGCCGAGTGAAACCCGGACATGTTTGACGTTAAACTGAACGCATGTTGATGGAAAAAGAGATCACCAATGCTGTGTCAACCACCGAGATTCCAACCTCGGCGGTTGTGACGCTGCTGGATTGCATCGGTCATCAGGATTTTTTGGATGCTCTTATGGCGTTCGGAAAATCCACCGCAGATGCGGATCTGATTTCCGTCTTCTGCATGGGGGACCGTGATACGCCTTTGCTGATCGGAACCGCGTCCGTGTTGGGAAACCGCCGGGCCGAACTTGCGGCGAAGAATTACGAGCGCCACGTTGCGTCCGACCGCAATGCGACCTTGTTGACCTCGCCCGAAAATCCCGGGGATTTTTTGACGGCACAAACTGCGGACAGCATCACCTCGTTCCCATATCGGCGCGATTGCTACGAACAGCCGGGCATTGCCGCCCGCCTCTCGCTGATCCGGCGACGACCAGACTACGGCCTGTCTGTAAGCCTATATCGCGCGGTAGAAAACCAGCCATTTTCCGAAAGCTCATATGACCGCCTGGCCGCGTTGCTCGGCCTCATGCTCAGCGCGACCGAACGCCATGTGGCCTTTACCTTGAAAGAAACGGTGTGGAAGGAAAATGATGTTCAGGTCCGGCTGGCGCTGAACTATCCCGAACTGACAGATCGCGAACGCGAGGTCGCCGCGATGACGATCAAGGGGCGCACTGCCAATGAAATCGCCGCGCGGCTTGGCATTGCGGAAACAACCGTGATCACACACAGAAAGAAGGCTTATCAGCGTATGAAGGTCGCCAACCTGCGCGAGTTGATGGCGACCTTCAAGACGTGAAACTCAGCCACGAAGCTTCTTCACCACCATTCCAACGACAACCTGAACGACCATGCCAGCCACGCCGCCGCCGACAAGATTTCCGGCAATCGCGCCCAGATCCATTCCGGTTGACGCATCACCTCCAGCTGCGCCCAAAAGGCCCCCCAAAAGCTGGCCGCCTCCGACACCTCCGACCGCACCGGCCAAAAGGTTGCCAAGACCACCCATGTTAGAGCCGGAGACGAGTTTTCCGCCCCCGGATCCGCCAATAGCACCACCTACGATCTGAGCAATCAATTGTTCCATGTTAACCTCCACTACCGTCAAAATACGGCCAAAATAGTTGATGAGATCATGGGGCATGATGTGGTCACAATTGTCAACAACCTGAGGCGGAAAGCGAATTGGCAAAGTGCGCAACTTCCAAAGATCATCTTGTGGAGGCACAGCCGAATTTGTGTGGCGGCATTAAGTTTTTGTTCTCCCAGCAAGAGTCAGAACGGTTTGGTCGGCGGCGACACCTGGAACTATGGCGCGGTCCCTAACCATATACTGAAACGCGTCCGAGAGCTTTCGGACATCTGCAAGAGCTTTGACGTCCCACTTCCCGCGGCTGCGCTTCAGTTTCCATTGGGGCACGAACAGGTCTGTTCCGTCATCCCGGGATTACGCAACCTGAAAGAGCTTGCAGACACGATAAACTGGGTCACGCAAACCATTCCTACAGAGTTCTGGCACGAGCTTAAGAACCGGAACCTGCTGCATCCCGATGCCCCGGTTCCATCCACAGTCCCTTTTGTCGAGGTCACCTCATGATGATCGACACCCACCAACATTTCTGGAAACTTGATCGTGGTGACTATGGCTGGTTAACACCGGACCTTACGCCACTCTATCGAGATTTCCTGCCAGAAGACCTTGAACCCATACTGAAGGCTTGCGGCATTGACGCAACAATCGCCGTTCAAGCGGCCGATAGCGAAGCCGAGACCGACTATCTGCTGACACTTGCGGATCGTTATGAATGGATTGTCAGCGTCGTCGGTTGGGTCGATCTGGAAGCGCAATCCGCTGTCGCCAGTATCGAGAGATTGGCGCGGCACCCCAAACTTGTCGGTCTGCGGCCAATGATTCAGGACATCGAGGACGAAGCTTGGATGTTGCGCGACACATTGCGTCCTGCGATTGACGCCATGGTCGCCAATGATTTGACTTTCGATGCGCTGGTCACACCGCGCCATCTTCATCACCTGAAAGCATTCCTGACCCGCTATCCCGAACTGAGGGTTGTAATTGACCACTGCGCCAAACCAGAGATCCGTAACGATGCGTTCGAGCCCTGGGCCTCGCAAATGATTGAGCTTGCCGACTTTCCAAACGTGTTTTGTAAGATGTCAGGACTGGCCACGGAAGCCCGCGAGGGATGGGCGCCCGAAGACTTGAAGCCGTATCTCGCGCATGTTTGTAGGCAATTTGGCCCCAGCCGTGTTCTGTTTGGCAGTGATTGGCCAGTGGTGAATCTGGCGTCTAGCTACGAGCATGGCACGAGGTTTTCAGGTCTTTCAATCAGATCAATGGTGTGCAGATACCGTTTTCACCCGATGTCGTGCAAGGAGCCTATCCGCGCATTTCACTATCGACCTGGTGACGGTTCTATGGTGACCAAGCATTCCGACCATTGGTTCGTTACGAAGTTAGGGGATCGGCTGTCGAACCACGCACTGCTGCTTCGAAAGCGGCCATTCGTTGGTACACGGCAAGAATTCAAGCCCTAGTTTACGGGTGTAGACATTCCATATCTTCGCCGCTTGAACACCACTCCTGAGAGCTTGCGGACCGCATCGTTGAACGGCTTAACGGACAACTAGACTTTGACCCACAAGCCGCTTGTGGTGGGGGACCGCAAACAAGCATCCACAAACGCCATCCCATGCACGCCTTCCTCTAGACTAACAAGCAACGAGTGTTCGCTCAGACTTGGGCCGCTGCGATGCAGCCGTATTTCATCGGCAATATCGGAATAGATCGTCGCAAATGCCTCAAGATAGCCTTCTGGATGGCCACCCGGCAGACGGGTTGCCGAGGTTGCGGCAACGGTTGCTCCGCCTCCGCCCCGTGTCAAAACTTGTTTGGGCTCACCGAAGGGCGTGAAGTACAGTCGGTTTGGATCTTCCTGACGCCATTCCAATCCACCTTTGTCACCATACACACGGATCGACAGGGCGTTTTCGTTGCCCGGAGCAACCTGGCTTGCCCAAAGAATGCCTTTCGCACCGCTATCAAACCTCAGAAGGACCGAGGCATTATCATCGACAGGTCGGTCCGGCACGAATGAGGTCAGATCAGCCGCCACCTGATTGGCGCGCTGTCCGGTGACAAAGCAGGCCAGCTGATAGGCGTGTGTTCCAATATCCCCCAACGCACCTGCCGCCCCGGATTTAGAGGTATCGGTGCGCCATGCAGCCTGTTTGTTGTCGCTGTTCGCTGGCTCTGTCAGCCAGTCTTGTGCATATTCCACCTGTACATGGCGCAGCGTGCCAAGCGCTCCTTGCGATACCATTTCGCGGGCCTGCCGCACCATCGGCGTGCCGGGATAGTTATGGGTCAGCACGAATAGGGCATCAGCGTGTTTGTGTTTGTCTTGAAATTCACGCGCTGCGTGGACTGAGGTCGTCAGCGGTTTGTCACAAATCACGTGGATACCTGCACGAAGGAAAGCGCTGGCGACAGGAAGGTGCATATGGTTCGGGGTAACGATTGAAACGGCTTGGATGCCGTCGGAACGGGATGCTTCCTTGCGAGCCATTTCTTCAAAGCTTCCATAGTTTCTGTCCTCGGCGACGCCCAGCGCCGCCCCTGATCTTTTTGCTCGTTCAGATTCTGACGAAAAAGCCCCGGCCACGAGATTGAATTGTCCGTCCAGTCGCGCGGCAATGCGGTGCACGCCACCAATAAAGGCCCCCTCGCCACCGCCGACCATGCCCCAACGAATGGGGGGACGATATCCGCCAGTCATCGCGAAATTCCCAACATAGATTTCAACTGCGCCGGGTCGTTGTCACCGCCTGCAAAATCGTCAAAGGCTTTGTCCGTGACGTGAATGATGTGGTCGCGAATGAAAGGCGCGCCTTCGGCAGCTCCGGTTTCCGGATGCTTCAGACAGCATTCCCATTCCAACACCGCCCAACCCTGATAACCATATGTTGCGAGGCGCGAGAAAATGCCTCGGAAATCGACCTGTCCGTCGCCTAGGGAACGGAAGCGGCCTGCCCGGTTCAGCCAAGGTTGATATCCCGAATACACGCCCTGCCGAGCATCTGGATTGAACTCGGCGTCTTTCACGTGAAAGGCGGAGATCCGTTCGTGGTACAAGTCTATGAACCCCAGATAATCCATCTGCTGCAGCAAAAAATGGGATGGATCGTAATTGATGGTGCAGCGTTTGTGATCATTCAACGCGTTCAGGAACAATTCGAATGTCGCACCATCGAACACATCTTCGCCGGGGTGAAGCTCGAACGCGACATCAACGCCATGCTCGTCGTAATGGTCGAGTATCGGGCGCCATCGTTTGGCAAGCTCGGTGAACGCTTCTTCAATCAAACCGGCGGGGCGTTGTGGCCAAGGATACAGAAAGGGGAAAGCCAGTGACCCTGAAAACGAAGCTGACACATCCAATCCCAGATTTCGCGAGGCTTTGGCAGCCTTGAGCATCTGATCGACCGCCCATTGCTGACGTGCCGCCGGGTTTCCTGCAACAGATTTTGGAGCAAACGCATCGAACTGACTGTCATATGCGGGATGTACAGCGACCAGTTGCCCAAGAAGATGGGTTGCCAATTCGGTGATCTGGACATTGTTGTCCGCGCAGATACCGGAAATCTCATCGCAATAGTGGCGGCTTTCGGCTGCGCGGTCCAAGTCAAACAAACGCGCATCCCACGCAGGGATTTGCACCCCTTCATAGCCAAGATCGCTTGCCCATTTCGTTATCGCACCAAGAGAGTTGAACGGTGCCTCGTCGCTAGCGAACTGCGCCAAGAAAATAGCAGGCCCTTTGATTGCACCCGGCATATGGTTCTCCCATGAAAGTGTGATTTATCGGGGCCTTCAGAGAACGCCCCGACAAGTTCAGACGATTACTTGCCGCCCCAACGTGCCGGATAGTCCGGCATGTTTTCACAGCCGCACGCTGCGTAATGCAGCGGTGGCATCGCGGGGTTCACGAAATCTGCAAGATTGTCGTTTGTGATGGCGGGTTGTGGCAGGTTCCACTCAGGCCCTGGGATCGCTTCGCCGTCCAGAATTTTCAGCGCGGCCAGAATTGGCGTGCGCCACTGATAAGTCGGGTAGGTTGGCGCAATGGTGTTCATCCCGATCTCTTGCCATTTCTGCAAGAAGTCCTGCTGATCTTCGCCGGTGACGATCGGCACATCTAGTCCCATATCCTCGAAGGCTTCGATTGCGGCGACTGACGTTGCGCCCGCGTCCATCCAGACCGCGCCCAACTGGCTTCCGCGTTGAATATAGTCTTCGACAATGGCCTTGGTTTTGGCACGGTCGCCGTCGGTGAACTCGGCACCAACGATGTTTAGGCCAGCTTCTTCCAAGATGCGCTTGGCTGCCGAATAGCGGGTCTCCAACACGTCGACACCGGGCAAGATCCGCAGCATTAATACGTCCGAACCAGCGGGCGCGTTTGCTGCAATGAACTCGCCAGATTGAATGCCGAAGCCATAGCCACCGACCGGTTTGATGAACGTCACTGGGCAATCGGTATTCACACCACGGTCGAATACGATAACGGGCAGTTGCTCGCAGGCCTTTTCAACGGCTGGCGTCAAAGCGGCGGTAGTGTTTGGAGATACAATCAATGCGTCGCATGTGCCACCTGCCAGCAGGTCTTCAATGTCAGCAATCTGCTTGTCGTCCGATCCCTCTGCATCGGTGACCACGAAGTCGGCGATGTTGTCGTGCAAATCCACTTCGGCCTGCATGGTGTTCCATCCTACAACACGCCACGGGTTGTTTACGCCAGCGTTCGAAAAACAGATCGTGTGCGGACCGTCTTTCTTGAACGCGGACGTATCCGCCATGACGTCGCCATAGTGTTGCAACCAAGGCGTTTCAGCGGCTCCGTTGGCAGTGGCCGCCAACATGTCGTTTTGTTTTGCGAACTCGACCGGGTCGTCGAAATTCTGCGCTTGGACGGGCAGTGCCACCGCTAGCGCCGCTAGGGCTGTCGCAGAAAATTTGTTAAACATTTCGTTTCCTCCTCTGTAGTGTGTTTGGGCGCCTATCCCCCGGACCGGCGTCGTCGATATCCGGCGATCACCACCGCCGAGATCAGAATTAGCCCCTGCACCACATCGCGGATGGGCTTCGGAAAACCCAGAATATTGAGCAACGTGAACATGGCTTGTAATACAAGTGCGCCCGCAATCGTGGCGCCGACCGTCCCGCGCCCTCCCAACAGCTGAGCGCCACCGATCACGGCCGCTGTGATGGCTTGCAGCTCAAGTCCGACGCCAACATCCGTCGAGACGCCTGCAAAGCCGCCAAGCAATATCCCCGCGATAACGGCAGAAACCGATGACATGACAAAAGCAATGATCCGTGTTTGCGTCAGGGGAACCCCGGCCAACATCGCGGCTTTCGGGTTGTCCCCCATTGCGACCAGTCGCTTGCCATAATTCGTGCGGTGCAGCAGCCACCACATTCCGGCACAGATCACCACCATCACGATGACCGCGACGGGCAATATTTTGATGACTGGCAGATCTTTTATCAGGTAGCGACCAAAGAAACGGAAGTTTTCGGGCAAGTAACCTCGTGGCGCGCCGCCAGACCAAGTTAGGGCGATCCCTCCCAACGTGATCATCATCCCCAGTGTGGCGATGATTGATGGCACTTTCAGCCATGACACGACCAGAGCGTTTACTGTCCCGACCACGACACCTGCGGAAAGCACAACCAGGATCACCCACCAGGTCGCACTGGCATCTCCGTCAAGAAGGATCGAACTGCCAATTACGGTAAGCGTTACCAAAGCGCCCGCCGACAGATCGAAACCGCCAGAATTGATGACATAGAGCTGACCGACCGCCAGTATCGCTATCGGGGCCGCACGTTTAAAAAAGTTCATGTAGCCGGCGGGTTGCAGGAAATAAGGCGACAATATCGCGATAGCGACAAAAAGCAGTAACAACACAAGAAAGACCGGGTTTATATGTTTAAGCCGGTTCATCACGCTTCGATCCTCCGGCTGCGCATCGCATAGATCGCGACTGCTGCAACGATGATAACCCCGCGCAAGATTTGCTTCGCGAAGGCGTCAACGCCCGCAAGGTTGAAAATCGAATCGATCAGCGAGAAAATCATCACGCCCATCAACGTGCCCCAGACGCCCCCTCGCCCGCCGGAAAGGGCTGTTCCGCCAATCACCACCACCGCGATGGATTCAAGATCGTAAACGCCATCCCGACCAATCCAAGGGGCGCCGGATTGCAATCGGCTTGCCAGATAGAGCCCGGCAATCGTTGCGCAAACTGAACAGATGATGTGTGCCGTGATCACCACTCGCGTTGTCCGCATACCCGCAAGCTTTGCGGCTTCAGGATTGCCGCCAACGGAATAAATGTTCGATCCGGGCTTCGTGAATCGCAGGAAAACCCATGCCGCAATCGTCAGACCAAGAAGGAACAGCAGGCTGACTGACAGGCCGCCGACCTGCCCATAGGCAAAGGTCTGAAACTCATTGGGAACGGCACCGGCAAAGTTGTTGAACGCCGCGCTGAGCAGGCCCTGCAACACCAAAGCCATTCCCAAGGTGGCGATCAGGGGATTGACCTCGAACTGGGTAATCACAAGCCCATTGATCAGGCCGACGACGACGCCAACCACTAGTACCGTGGCAACAGCAGGCAGCATCATTGCCGGATCGCCGGACATTATTGCAGACGCCAAAACCGCCGAGACCGAGATCAGATTTGCCACACTCAGGTCAATTGATGCGATCAAAATGGCGAAGGTTTGGCCGACTGCGGTGATCCCCAGGGCAATTGACCGACCCAGCAACCCCAGAAGGTTTTCAGCCGTCAGGTATTGGGTTTGATCGGTGATGATTGCCACTGTGACGTAGATCGCAATCGCGACCAACAACAACAGGAATGGCGCAAGAGCCGACAGGTTTTTGTGTCCAAAGCGCTTCATGAGGCCTCCAGCTCCAAATGTGCTTCAGTCGCAGCGTGCATGACTTCGGCTTCGCTGGCGCCGTGCCCGAATTCCGCAACGATTTTCCCATCGCTCATCACCAGCACACGATCTGAGATGCCCAGAACCTCGGGCAGGTCCGATGAAATTGCCATGACAGCAGCACCCGCTTGCGCGAGTTCGCGCATTTGGGCGTAAATTCCAGCCTTGGTATTGACGTCGATCCCACGAGTTGGCTCGACAAAAATCAGAACTTTTGGTTTCAGCGAAAGCCAGCGCGCCACGATGGCTTTTTGCTGATTGCCCCCCGACAGGGATTGAATTTCGGCGTCGTAACTTGCGGCGCGCAGATCAAACGCATCAAAGGCACGGTCCATCTGATCAAGCGATGAAATCGGCGTTTCGTCCGGGTGCCCAAGCGCGGGCGAAAACGCGCGCGCAGACAACATGCCGTTGTCACGCACCGACTGCATCAATACCAACCCATCCGCTTTCCGATCTCCCGGCAACATGGCGATACCAGCTTTTGCCGCCTGCCGAGGGCTGGTCAATGTGGCAGGCTGCCCGTCAATCGTAACATCGCCACGGACAAAGGGCTCTGCGCCGAACAGGGCGAACGCCAGGGCCGTCCGACCCGCACCCTGCACGCCTGCAAATCCGGTGATGTGGCCTGCACGCAGGTCGAGGTTGATGTCGAACAACCGGTCGTTTTCACCGTTGCGTACGGCCAACATCACTTCACCCACCTCGTCAGGGTTCGCTGGCTCAGGGTAAAAGTGCCCAATATCTCGCCCCACCATCGCCTCGACGATTTTCCCGGTTTCAGGCACCTCATCGAACGAGGCCGCGACCTTACCGTCTTTAATGACCGTGACCCGATCCGCCAGCCTGCGAATCTCGCGCATGCGGTGGGTGATGTAAACGATGGACCGGCCTTGCACGCGCAGATCATCGACCAACTGAAATAACAGCGCGCATTCCGTATCGTTCAACGCTGCTGTTGGTTCATCCATGACAATAACGCGCGCATTCAATGATAGTGCTTTGGCGATCTCAACCGTCTGTTGCTGAGCCACGTCAAGTTCGCCGACCAGTGTATCTGGTTCGAACTGGTGCCGGTCGCCAAACAAGGCGAGCACATCCTGCGTCTCTCGTCGCATGCGATTTGAGTCCAACACGCCCCAACGCAGCGTTGGCTCGCGCCCCAGGAAAATGTTCTCTGCCACGGTTCGATCCGGTAGCAAGGAGAACTCCTGATAGATCACGCCGACCCCATGGGCGAGACTTTCAAGCGGGTGCGAAAACTTGACTTTCTTGCCGAACAGAAATGTCTCGCCCTGATCGGCCTGATAAACGCCCGATAGCACCTTCATCAGTGTTGACTTGCCGGCACCGTTCTCTCCGACCAGCGCATGAACCTCACCGGCTCGGGCGGCAAAACTGACGGAGTCTAGTGCTTTGATGCCCGGGAATGCTTTGGAGATGTCCCGCATCTCAAAAACGATTTCTTCGGTCATGCGCGTGCCCATTTTTCTCGGATGAACGCTGCGCTGTCGCGAAACAGTTTTTCATGGCTTTCAAACATGGGTCGCCAAATCCGCATTGCAGCAGCAAGTTCGGGAACACCTGCGCCAAACGCCTCCATCACAACCCAACCATCAAAGCCCGTCTGCTTTGCCGCGCGGAAAATCGCATCAAAATCAATCTGGCCGGTTCCGGGAATGCCCCGATCATTTTCAGAAACGTGAAGCACATTGATATGCCCTGACAGCGCATTGATCGCCTCTGGTTGGCTCTTTTCTTCGATATGCGCGTGGAAAGTGTCATACATGATCCCGAACGCAGGATGGTCGATCATCTGGATATACCGAAGGGCTTGCGCGGCGGTGTTCAGGAAGTGGGTTTCGAAGCGGTTCAGCGGCTCAAGCGCCAAGCGCATACCTTGTTTGGCCGCGCGTTCCGCCATTTTATGATGCGCCTCGGCCCCACGTTGCCATTCATCTTCGGTCGGCCCCGTGCCGGTAAAGCGGCCGATCGGCGCATGAAACGGGCCCCCGATGATTTCCGCGCCAAGCGCTGAGGCGCAATCCACAATCCAGTTCAGATGCGTGATCCCGCGTGCACGAATTTCCCGGTCGGCACTTGTCGGATCGGCATCCGCGCGCGGGATAATAGCTGTACAGGTCCGTTGCAGGGCCAGATCGTCAAGCTTTTTTGCCAGTTGACCATAGTCGTCGGGGGTGCCCTCAAGAACAGGTATCTCCACACCATCATAGCCATGATCTACGGCTATCTGGCAGGCTTGGAGCTGTTGCCCATCAATCATGCCACCAACACAAAGCAGGTTAACGCCTAGCTTCATAGTTCTCCCCGGTCACGCGTTGAATATTTGCGTGAGGGCTTTTGTAATCGTTTTCATTGATCATGTAAAGCATTACATATTTCTCAAACTCCTGCTACGATCCGTGCACCATGGAAAAAACTTCTCGCAAAAGACCGACCATCAGGGATGTTGCCCGCGTTGCCAAAGTGTCGACGGCAACTGTTAGTCGCGCGCTGCAATCACCTGAACTTGTTACAGAAAACACAAGAAAGGCGGTGTTCGACGCGGTTACACAGACGGGCTATAGCGTCAACACAGCCGCCCAAATGTTGCGTCGAAACAGGTCAGGTACAGTGCTGGTTATACTGCCCGACATCTCTAACCCGTTCTTCTCGGAAATCCTGTCTGGAATCGAGAAAATCGCAACACACGAAAAACTGACGATTCTGATTGGAAACACCAATAATGAGCCCGAACGGTTTACAAACATTCTTGAAAACCTGCGCAATGGGCGCGCGGATGGGGCACTGTTGTTGAACGGCGTCGCCCCACCTGCGGATATGCTGCCCGAACATACGCCAATGGTGACGATATCTGAACGCATTGCCGGGTATACTTTGCCCCATGTCGGAACAGACAACGAAGCCGCAGCTTACGATTCCACTCAGCATCTGATCTCGCTTGGCCACAGCTCGATTGCGCATGTGACTGGGCCCGAGGGCAATCAACTGACCAATGATCGTCGTGCAGGATATGAAAGAGCCATGCGGGACGCCAGGTTGTCTGGCAATATGTGTGAAATTCAGGGTGGCTTCGAGTTTCAGGACGGTAAAGAAGCCGCCACAGCATTGATGCGCCAACCCACCAAGCCGACAGCCGTGTTTTGCGCCAATGACGAATCCGCCATGGGCGTGATACGCGGGCTTGAGGGGGCGGGTTACAACGTCCCTCGTGACTATTCCGTGATAGGGTTCGACAATGTTTCCTTCTCGCACATTTTCAGCCCGGAACTGACGACGGTGCACCAGGCTCGGTATGCGATCGGCGTGAAAGCAATGGAGGTGTTGTTGGCGCTTATGGGCGGCCAAGTGACGAAGTCTACTATCTTTCTACCACATAAGATTATCGAACGTTCAACGACTTTGCCCAATCCTTAGACTACCGGCTTACGCCTGTTGGAACCCGGCCAGTCCAAAATGGCCGGTCTGCCATCAGCATCCATGGAACAGAATAGGTTGATTACGTAAACGTTAAACAATGCTGGTCAAAGACGCGTGGAACAACAACGGCAAAGTCTATGGATACACCCCGGCGGCAAACAAGAACAATCACAACCATCGACAGTCGGACTCTTGAGCGCCACCACCAGACGCCCGCCTCACCAAATTCGGCCTCGCCGAATTGACAGAACGCCCGCAAAACGCCAATACACCTTCCAGTAGATCGATAAAAAAGGGCCAAGAGGTGCCGAATACAGAGAAAGCTCTGGGAAAGCTCCGGTACATGCAAACGGGCCGAAAGCCTGCGTTCTCCGCCTTCGCCAACGTCAAGTCGTTGCCCCGGGACGCCGCGTAGAACAGACACGACAATGTATTTCGGAACGCCGAGATCCACCAAACGAGCTTCTGCGTCTTCAGGCGAGTTTGTGTGCAGGGTAGAGAGCACCAATCGTCCAACAAGTGCAGCGCGGCAGGCGATCTCATCCGTCTCCTCGTCTCGAATTTCGCCCACCATGATGACATTTGGATCTTGCCTGAGAAAGGCACGTAGTGCTTTTCCGAAGCCCATCCCAAATTCATCGTGAACCTGGACTTGCTCGATCCCGGGTATTCTCAACGGTGGCTCTGGTTCGGTTTCTGTTTGCGTTTAGGCGGCCACAGTCTGATCCTGCCTTGATGCCTCTTATCAAGGATCCGTCTGGTGGTGTGACATGGATCAGCTACACGCCATCGTCTCGGTTCACCGACAACAAGGTGCCAGGTGTGCGACAGTTTGTTGATGCGATCACGCGTTACAGCGGGATCGGCTCGGGTGAGGAACAGCGCCGTACAACCACCTATAGCTATATGCGTGCGCGGTATGACTATTATCGTCGCAAATCAATGGGGTTACGCACTGTGACGGCCACCTTACCAAAAGCGGCGGGTGAGACCGTGGCGCCAAAGCTTGTGACCACTTACACGAACTGGTTTTGGGCGATGCGAGGACGGATCAAGCCTCAGACCCTTATTCACGACGGCAAAACGCAAAAGCAAACGGTTAACACTTGGAGTTTTCCAGCCGATGCGAATGCGCTCAAACCACTCATTTCCAGTAAAACCCAAGCAGTTGAGAAGAAGGGCCGTCCCCTCAAATCTTCCATTGGATTTGTTGGTTTCTGGTGCTTGACTGGACCGGTTGCAACCTGCGAGCCTATTCTTCCGGATCACAGATCAAGCAAGCAGTGCGCGGATGAATGCTGCAACTCTTTCAAGCCTGTATCAAACGAATGCAAGCCCCGACATGGTAGGCTTCGAACTCCGACAACCGAATACTGTGATCCTGGATTTCGCGAGCATTCGCAACATCAAGTAGTACAAACGCCTATTCATAGCATGGCTGGCAAGTTTGGTCGTAGCTTGCAAATGAAGGTGTTATGATCGACTTCCAATGCGGTCAAGATAACCAAAAGCTCAATAACATCGAGACGCCGTTCTCCAAGCTCATATTTACCCACATATGAAGCCGGCTTTCCTATGCGCCGAGCCAGTTGGGCCTGAGACAAACCTACGCTTGCGCGAGCTGAAACAAGCTCAGAAAGCAATTGCTTGTAGGCGATGGTGTGCACAGTTCCTGCCAATATTCGTTCCGCCTGATGGTTCAACGGAACCGCTAACCCCATTTTGGGTTTACCCCCAAAATGGGGGTGGTATACTGGCCTTGGAAACAACTCTGAGGACATGCAGTATGCACACCATCACCATTCATGCAGCTAGGGGCGGCTCTGGGCGGACAACGGCGGTTATGGCGTTGGCGTCGGGATTTCTGGCCTTGGGCCAGCGTGTGATGGTGATGGATTGCACCAGCCAAGTCTGTAGGGGTCCCAAGTGTCAGGACCCTTCCACACTGCAAACATGGATTGCGGCAATGGAGGCTTGCCGGTTTCGGTCGCCTCAATTGGAGCTGGTTGAATGCCCGACAGACGAGCGCGTGGAAGATTCTCTGGCGGCTGCCGCAACGCGCGGCTTTGACATCGTTCTCATAGATACACAGGTCTATCCTGAAGGCGCCCTTTCGATGGCACTTGCGAAGGCTGATCTGATTGTCGTGCCCGCAACAGGTTCGATAGAGGCGCGCTTCTCATCACAGAGCATCAATGAACAATTTGATTGCCCCGAACACATCATTGGCCTGATCACCGGCCATCGTCACGGTGCAGTAGAATCTGCAGAGATACGTGAGGCCTTTGGCACGCTTCCCGTATTCCACTCAGATCTCCCTGTTTCCGAAGCATTGGCTGAACAGATCCTACATGGTGACGTCGTACATTTCACTTACATGTTGGCCTGCAATTCCGGCCAGCCGGGATACGCCCGCTGTCGCGAAGCGCAAGTCGCTTTGTCCGAAGTGCTTGCACTGACCATTGAGGTTCAGTGGGCTCTGAAAGGCCTGCGCCTTGAAGCCTTTGAAGGTGACACCTCATCCTTTTCCTATATTAGAAAGTCCGTTGCATGATCCGCTTTTCATTTGCGCTTGGTTTTAGCCTTTCGTTTGCTTCCGCTGTTTTTGCAGAAGACACCCTGACAGCCATGCCTGCACCTGCTGAGCGCCCATATCCCTACGCGATCCTTGGTCTGCAGCCGGGTGATCCTCTTGATGATGTTCTTGCCGTCTACGCCGAACGCAGCGACGTTGCCCCAACCAGCGAGAGCGAAGTTCTGCGGGTTCAATCCCCTGATGGCGCGGTGTTTGAGTTCACCTATCAGCTCTTCACCCGGATCGGCGATGTCGGCATCAATGGACGCCTAGCCAAAGCAGCGCAGGATCAGGTGACAGCCCGCCTGTCCTCGGATGTGATGGAGCAGCGTCCCATGGCGATTTATCGCAGCATTCGCCAGCCGAGTGATGAACTGCCAGAACCGCTGGAGTTGAAAGCCCAGATCGAGGAGACCTACGGGCCGCCCTCTCGGGTCGAGATCAACGGGCGCGACATGGTGCTGACCTATGCCTGGAGCACAGACGGATTCATTCCTGATCTCGATGCGCTTGGGCCGATCAGGCGTGAGGAAACGACCCGTTCAGGCGGCAAGCTGATCACTGAATATGAGCTATGCGGCTCAGCTCAGCACTATCGCAACACCGTCGAGTATCGGTTTGAATATCCGCGTGACAAGCTGATCAAACCGGGCTGCATTGCCATATTCAAGGTCAGCTATCGTGGCGAGCCCGGCATGACCTCTATCAACTTCTCTCTGGAAGACTACGAGCTCGGCCGGATGCACACCGAAGAATTGGATCGGCAGATTGTGGACGCGCTGACCGACGAGGAGGTTGAAGCCTCGGACATGGATCTGTGATTTTGCGTAGCCAGACCGGCACAAAGCCGGTATGAGGACCGCATGATCAAAGTATGCGCAGATATCACCCTATTTTAGCGCCCGCAAAAAAATGGCGGGCGGCTTTGAGCTGTTCGCCACGCGATGATCCCCCATCCTCGCACTGTCTCTGACGCCGCCGCCACCAAACACAACGGGCGGACATGACGGAGTTAAAGACATGACCAATTGGTATACCGCAGACCCACATTTCGGGCACGAGAACATCATCAAGTTCTGTGACCGCCCCTTCCGTTCAGCAAACCACATGGATGCGGTTTTGATGCAGAACCTATGGGCCATGGTCGGCCCCAAGGATGCCCTGTGGATCGTTGGTGACTTCGCCTTTGGACAGAAGGCAAAGGATCGCGAATGGCTGACCAAACTGTTCTTCAAACTGCCCGGCGCGGAGAAGCACCTGATTGTCGGCAATCACGATCTTGAGCCAACATTGGCCCTGCCATGGGACAGCATCTCTCATATGGCCGAGGTCAAAGATGGCCCTGACAACCAGATGCACACCCTGTGTCACTATCCCATGATAACCTGGAACCGCGCCCGACGTGGTGCGCTGCAGATCTTTGGCCATGTGCACAAGAACTGGAAAGGATCCAGCAACAGCGTCAACGCAGGTGTCGATGTCTGGGATTACATGCCCGTGCGGTTTGAGGATCTCGCACGACGGGCCAAATCGCTGCCCCAGAATAAGCACTGGGCAGATGTTGAACATAATGCGAGGGAGTTCTGAGATGTCCCGATCCTATCGCAAGACATCCATCTGTGGAATGACCACCGCTGCAAGCGACAAAGCCTTCAAGAAAGCCGAGCACAAGCGCGCCAGGCGTGCTGTGAATGCCTGTGATCTGGAAATTGATGATGTCCCAGCCGACAAGCAATTTGGCAACCCGTGGGGGGCGCCCAAAGACGGCAAGCAATGGATCGACCCAAAGCGTTGTCCAGCGATCATGCGAAAGTAGGAGCCATGGCACGTTTTCTGGTCTGGAGCGACCTGCATGATGAATTCTGGGAAGGCTTTGATCTTCCCGATCTGCCCGCGCCGGTGGACGGGGTTCTCATTGCGGGCGACACGCATACGATGGGGCGACATCTCGAAATTCCTGCATGTGCGGCCCGGAAATACGGCTGCCCTGTCGTCGTGATCTGGGGCAACCATGAGCCATATGGCTCGGTCTGGTCAGAGCTGATGGCAGATGAGGAACGCCAGCTTGAGGCCTTTAGCCCGGAAGGACTCGATATCCGCGTGCTGCATGGCGCGACGACAGAAATCGCGGGCACTCGCATCATCGGTGCGACGCTTTGGACTGATCTGACGCTCTATCCACTCTTCGAGTATCTCGCCCGGTTAATGGTGTTTGCCTACATGCAGGACTATCGCGCGATCCGTACTGCGCCGAAGACGCGGTTTACCGTTGATGATATGCTGGAGCGCCACCGCCTAGACAAGGCCGCGATAATCGAGGCTTTGCGCATACCCCACGATGGCCCGACAATTGTCATGACCCATCACCTGCCAGTGCGACAGCTCATAGAGCCATGGCGCACCATCGGCGGCGATCAAAAGCGGGCTATGAACAACGGCTTTGCTTGCGATCTTTGGGAGGAAATCAAGGCTTACGACATCTACACGTGGGTTTGCGGTCATTCGCATGAAGGTGAAAATTGGACCGGCAATGGTGATCACGGGTCGATCCGGTTTGTCATAAACCAGCGAGGATATCCGGGGGAAGAAACCGGGTTTGATCCAAGTTATGTGGTGGAAGTGTGAACGACTCACAGCCGGCAGACACATACCGTGAGTGGTTTCTAGCCTTCCATATTCTCTATATGCCAACTGCGATCTGGCACGGATCGGCGCGAAACGCAGAGGTGTCGGGGCCTGCCCTGACCAGCAGTCAAACTTTGTTTGCCGCTGTTTGGGGGTGTCGGGGGGAGGCTGCGCAGCTGTTCCCCATGATCCTCATTGACACTTTGACTTGGTCGGAGTTTCATTATGAGCAATAAACTCCGATACCCTGATTTGCTACTTTCTTGTTGAGGTTGGAAACATGGCGAGACGTACCAGACAGCCACGCGGAGCGCGTGTCCCCCGCCAGAAGAAGGAGCGCGTACTTGCTGGAACAGGTACCATCGTCACCAATTTTCGTCAGGCCTCAAGGGCCAACCTAAAAGGTGCTACCCTGCATCAGACAAAGCGCAACCCTGATGGTTGGTCCGCAATCGATCTTGATCGCGTACATCTCAATGAGGTCTGGATTGGCAGCGGCGCGCATATTCTGAATGATGTAAATACCTATATGAAAGATGTGGTTGAACCGACCTTCAAGAACAGCTCCGGCTCCCCTTTCTGCACCATCATCTTGGGCGCATCACCGGAATACTTCCGGCCGAATGGCGAAGCGCCCGGCGATGAAAACCCCGAACGTCTTGCGGCTTGGAAAGACCTGACAAAGACATGGATCGTGGAAACGTTCGGAGATGATCTCGTTTCCGCCATCTATAATGGGGACGAGACCACACCACATGTTCACCTCGCGATCTGCCCAACCTACCTGAAAAAGTCGCGAAAGCCGGATCGAAAGAAAAAAGAAGAAACGGATGATGAATTCGCACAACGTTGCGAAGAGTGGGAACATGAAATTGGCACCAAGACACTAAGCTGGTCGTCCAACAATGTGCTCGGCCAATACAACAGTTTCGAACGTCTACGCCGGTGTTATGCCGACGCAATGAAGCCGCTTGGCCTCGAATACTCCCTTGCCTCATTTGAGCCAGCTCAGTACCCAGACCCAAAACACAAGAAGCAACATCTTGAAGATCTGGAAGAAGAACAGGCGGCAAACCTGGCAGCGATCGAAGAAGAGCGAGCTACTTTGGATGCAGAGCGTCGCAAATTCGAGGAGGAAAATGCCGCCTTTAGGGAGCATTGCGATGCGCTCTTCCAAGACGAACTCCGTGCCGCGACCGAAAACGCCACGCGCATTTCTGAGGGGATCATTTCTGCCGCCCGAATAGTCGCCGCCCGCACAGAAACTGAGGCCAAACGCCGGGCAGAACGTGAAGAGGCAGACAGGGTTGCGGCATGGACTGCGCGTCTCAACAAGCTAGGGCCTGTTAACACTTAATCATATCGACGATTAGGGCGAAATTCAGGAAAGCGCGGTACATGACGTCCAGCTTTTCGAACCTTGAGAAGATGCGCCGGTATCCTTTCAGCCTTCGAAACA